>CALXUB010000020.1 GCA_944391565.1 uncultured Alphaproteobacteria bacterium
AGACAGACATTGTGGTACGAACAACCGCGAAGCATGCGTGTCCAGCGAATGTCAAGCCAGATGCGAAACCGGACAGACCTGCAAAGGGAAAGGATCGAGCTGCTCTAACGGCGTATGTTGCTCTGCAAACCAATTTATTTGTCAATATGGTGAAAACAACAATTCAGTTGCATGTTGTGAATCAGGTGATTTAACCGTTGAGGTTCCCGGTGGTACAATGACTTATCATCTAACGTGCACAAAAATGGGGTGTGTCGCTTGCGATGATTACATGTTAGATTGGGACTCTTTAAAAGATACATGTGAGGCATGTGGTTATACATATCTTGAAACAGAATATTATTCTGAATGTGTCGGCGCCCCATCAGGGCCATAATTTATTTTTTTTGAAAAGAGGCTCGATAGAGCCTCTTTTAAATACCTCTACGGGTTTTAAAAGCCGTTTGAAGGGTTCCGTCATCCAGGTAATCCAGTTCTCCACCGACTGGAACACCATGTGATAAACCAGAAACTATCACATTTTCGTTTTCTAAAATTTCAGCCAAATAATGAGCCGTCGTTTGACCGTCAACTGTTGCCGGAAGGGCAATAATTACTTCTTTGACCTCTCCGTTTTGGACTTTGCCGAGCAAGCTATGGATATTTAACTCGTCCGGTCCGATACCATCCAAAGCGGACAAAACTCCTCCCAAAACGTGGTAGAGACCTTTAAATGCTTGTGAACGTTCCAAAGCCCACAAATCGGAAACATCTTGGACAACACAAATTTGACTTTTGTCACGTTTCAAATCTGAACAAATGCTGCAAGGCGAGACAGTGTCCATGTTGCCGCACAGAGGGCAAGGCTGAACTTTTTCAGCTACTTCCGTCAAAGCCCGAATCAAAGATGTCATATGTGTTTCTTTTTTCTTTAACAAAAAAAGAACGGCACGCCTGGCCGATCTCGGCCCCAACGCCGGCAGCTTGGCAAGTTGTTCTACAAGTGTGTCAATTTCCGTTTTGGACATTTAGAAGGGAAGTTTAAAATTGTCCGGCAAATTTAATCCTTTTTTGATGCTTTCAAAAGCTTTTTCCGTCGCATCGTCCGCTTTTTGTTTCGCATCGTTCATGGCTACCAGCAATAAGTCTTCCAATGTTTCAATATCCGCCGGATCTACAACTGATGGTTCCAATTTGATTTTTGTGGCTTTGAATTTTCCCGTCATTGTCACTTGAACGGCACCGTTTGCGGCTTCTCCCGTAAATTCTGTGTTTTCCATTTTATTTTGCACAACCGTCATTTGACTTTGAACGGCTTGCGCTTTTTTCATCATACCCATGATGTCCATCATATTTTTCATTTGTTTCTCCTTTGATTGAGGTTAATTATTTTTTCAGCATAAAAGCATTTTCTTAAAATGCAATGATTTTTTACGACCGAAAAAGAAAAGCCAATGTTTTCTCAACGGGACGTTCCAAAAAACAGGGTTCTATTTCGCTTATTTTTGAGACAACATAAACATTCTTCAGCATTTCGTTTTTCATTAAACCATGTCGAACCGGAGCAAACGTCAAGTCAATCAAGGCCCGCCAATAATCCTGAATATTGACGATAATGATGGGTTTATCTATTAAACCATACGCATTTAATACCAATGCATGAAAGTATTCATCAATGGTACCGACAGCTCCCGGGAAGACGACAAAGACATCAGCTTTTTCCATAAAAATATCTTTGCGTCGTCCCAGTGTTTTTGCCAAATAAAGTTTATCGAAGTTCTCTTTTTTCTTCAGCTCATGTAAAAAAGAAAAAAACGGTACGCCCGTTAAGTGACGGTGAGGACTTTGTAAAGCTCCGCGATAAACATCACCCATCAAGCCTTCCTGTCCACCGCCGAAAATCAGCCGATAACCGTTACGAGATAAGTGTTCTGCAAACAGCCTTAATTCAAAGCCGAGATCTTGAAAATCTCCGTATTGTGAACCACAAAACAAACAAACTGTTTTTGTTTCCTTGAACATTTTTTTCCTTTTACTTAATTAAGTTCTTCATGCTCTTAAACGCTTGTTTGACATGAGAAGCGTCATTGCCGCCGGCTTGTGCCATATCGGGGCGTCCACCGCCGCCTTGTCCGCCGACTTCATGAGAACCGGCTTTCACTAAATCAATTGCGCTGATTTTGTCGGTTAAATCATCAGTGACGGCTGCCACAATGGAAACTTTCCCTTCCGTTGTGTTAATCAGCAAGACAATACCAGATTTGATGGCTTTTTTAAAGTTGTCCGCAAGTCCCTTTAAGTCTTTTGCAGGGATATCCGTCAGTTCTTTTTCAACCAAAGTGATGGTCTGTCCTTGTAAAGTCACTTTTTCCGTGCCCCCCTCCGAGCTGCCGACGATAGCTGCTTTTTGCCGCATATCGGAAATTTGTTTTTCCAAACGACGTTTGTCTTCCAATAAACTTTCTACTTTCTGAACCAAAGCGGAAGGTTTACCTTTTAGAAGTTCAGCTAAGCTTTCGACAATATTTTCCCGCTCCGATAAATAATCATAGGCGGCCATTCCGACAACGGCTTCGATTCGACGAACACCAGCGCCGACTGCGGTCTCTGAAGTAATTTTAAAGAGGCCGATATCGCCGGTCTGGTGAACGTGGATGCCGCCGCATAATTCAATGGATAGACATTCGTCAGTGTGTTCAAAAGAAACAACCCGGACCGTTTCACCGTATTTTTCACCAAACAAAGCCATAGCTCCTTCGTTGATTGCTTCTTCGGGGGTCATCAACCGAGTTTTGGCCGAAGCATTCGATAGAATCATCTGATTGACGGTTGTTTCGACTTTAACAATTTCTTCCCGTGTTAAAGCCTGTGAATGGCTGAAATCAAAACGCAGATAATCCGGAGTCACCAAAGAACCTCTCTGTACCACATGTTTTCCCAGGATTTTTTGCAAAGCCGCCTGAAGCAGGTGAGTTGCTGAATGATGTGCCTGAATCCGGCGCCGTCTGTCAATATCAACGTTCATGAGCACCGTATCATGAAGTTGAATGCTTCCTTTTTCAACAACAGCGGTATGCAGTGTCAGTTTTCCCAATTTCTTTTGCGTGTCAATTACTTTTAAAAGTGTTTTTTCTCTTTTTATGAAGCCTGTATCGCCGACTTGTCCGCCCATTTCACCATAAAACGGCGTTTGATTGGTCAGGATGATAACCGTTTGACCGACCTCTGCAGAGGAAACAGTCTGTCCGTCTTTGACTAAAGCGATGATTTCTCCCTCAGCTTCTTCGGTACTATAGCCCAAGAAATCTGTCGCAGGAAGTTTTTGAGATAAGTCAAACCAAATGGCCTCGGTGGCTGTTTCGCCAGATCCGGCCCATGCTTTGCGTGCTTCTTCGCGTTGATGTGTCATTGCCTTTTCAAAGCCGTCTTTGTCAACCGAAATGTTTTTAGAACGAAGAGCATCTTGTGTTAAGTCCAGCGGAAAACCGTAAGTATCATACAGTTTAAAGGCAACATCTCCGGGGAAAGATTGTCCTTCCATCAGTTTTTCGGCTTCAGCATCTAACATTTTTAAGCCTTTATCAAGCATTTGTTTAAAACGCGTCTCTTCCAGCTTTAATGTCTCTTCAATCAAGGATTGTGCGCGATACAACTCAGGATAAACTTCTCCCATATGTTCATTTAAGTTGGGAACCAGCTTATACATCAAGGGGTCTTTGCATCCCATTAAATGGGCATGACGCATAGCACGACGCATAATTCGCCGCAAAACATAGCCGCGGCCTTCATTGGACGGAAGAACACCGTCTGCAATTAAAAAGGCACTGGAGCGCAAATGATCGGCAATAACACGCAAAGAGTTTCTATGCGGACCATCAGGATCGGCGTTCGCGATGTTGGCGGCATTTTCAATTAAACCACGCATAACATCAATGGCAAAATTATCGTTTGTCCCATGCAAAACAGCACTGAGTCTTTCCAAACCGGATCCGGTATCAATAGACGGTTTTTTTAGTCCGATACGAGTTCCGTCCGGTAAATCTTCAAATTGATCGAAAACAATATTCCAAAGTTCGATATACCGATCACCGTCTTCCTCTGGTGTTCCAGGAAGACCGCCCCAAAACTTGTCACCGTGATCATAGAAAATCTCACTACACGGGCCGCATGGACCGGTATCACCCATTTGCCAAAAATTGTCTTTTGTCGCAATACGGATAATGCGATCTTCGGATAAACCGGCCACTTTTTTCCAAATATCATGTGCTTCTTCATCGTTGTGGAAAATAGTCACATACAGTTTATCTTTCGGCAGTTCGATTTCTTTGGTTAAAAACTCCCAAGCAAAGTTAATGGCGTCGTCTTTAAAGTAATCTCCAAAAGAAAAATTACCCAGCATTTCAAAAAAAGTATGATGACGGACAGTATATCCCACATTGTCCAAGTCATTATGTTTGCCGCCGGCTCGGACGGATTTTTGATATGTTGTCGCACGTTTATATGGAGGTTTTTCCACTCCGGACAAATAATTTTTAAATTGTACCATGCCCGAGTTGGTGAACATCAATGTCGGGTCATTTTTAGGGATAAGAGAGCTGGCAGGGACATGGATGTGCCCTTGTTTTTTAAAATAATCAATAAACTTTTTACGCGTTTCATTTGTGATTGTCATTGTTATATTCCTTTTTTCTGAAAGTTGGGTTATCATACAAAAAAAACAACCGGATGACAAGTCCGGTTGTTCTCTTTTTTTGGACTTGCCTTTTTATTCTTCAGCGGCGGCGGCCGGAGCTTCTTCTGCTTCGGCGGCAGGTGCTGTTTCCAAAATCATTTTTTGAGACAAATCAGCGGCGTGGTCGCGAATCGCTTTTTCGATTTCCGCCATTTTTTCGGAATTAGCCTTTAAAAACGCCTTAGCGCTTTCTTTCCCTTGTCCCAGGCGTTCGCCTTTATATGAATACCAAGAACCGGATTTTTCAACAATACCGGCTTTGACACCCAGATCTAAAAGTTCCCCGGTTTTGGAAATACCTTCACCGTAGATAATGTCAAAGTCAACAGTCTTAAAAGGCGGAGCGACTTTGTTTTTGACGACTTTAACCCGCGTTTGATTGCCGATTGTATCTTCGCGATCTTTAACGGCGCCAATCCGACGAATATCAATGCGGACAGAGGCATAAAACTTTAACGCATTTCCGCCGGTTGTTGTTTCCGGATTGCCGAACATAACACCGATTTTCATACGAATCTGGTTGATGAAGATAATCAAAGTATTGGAACGGGCAACGGAAGCCGTTAATTTACGCAAAGCCTGGCTCATCAAGCGTGCTTGAAGGCCCATATGCTGGTCTCCCATTTCCCCTTCGATTTCTGCTTTTGGAACCAAAGCCGCAACCGAATCGACGACCAGAACGTCAATAGCTCCCGAACGAACCAAGGTGTCGGCAATTTCCAAAGCCTGTTCACCGGTATCTGGTTGTGAAATCAATAAATCATTGATGTTGACCCCCAGTTTGGCGGCATAAGACGGATCCATGGCATGTTCGGCGTCAATATATGCACAAGAACCGCCTTTTTTCTGAGCTTCTGCAACAACATGAAGCGCCAAAGTTGTTTTACCAGAGCTTTCCGGTCCGTAAATCTCCACGATTCGTCCTTTAGGTAAACCGCCGATGCCAAGTGCCAAGTCCAAACCCAGCGATCCCGTAGAAATTGAAGGAATCTCAACGGCGTTATCGCATTGACCCAAACGCATGATGGATCCTTTTCCAAAGGTTCGTTCAATTTGTGACAGGGCAACACCCAAAGCTTTTTCTTTATCCAGCATCTTTTTTTCCTTTTGTTAATAATAATGTATTTTAGCGCTCTTTTTCGGGAAAACAACAGTTATTTTTATGTTTTTGAAAATAACGCAATCCCTTTTAAAAAAGAGTGTACATGTTTTGTTCTCTTATTGCAAGGAGAAAATGAATAAAATTCACGGTTTGTTAATTTGTTCGGGTTATTTTTGAAAAAGGAGTAAAAAAATGAATTGGAGCGGCTTTAAATTTTATTTCTGGCGCTCGAAAGCAGCCATCATTTGTTTTGTGCTGTTATCGGTTATCTTTGTCTGTATGACAAGCATCAGCTATGAATGGAGCTGTCGTGTGATCGAATTGGATGAGCAGACGGCAACGGATACGGTTTATTTCATTGGCCGAGCTTTGATGCTTTACGCATTGTTTTTATTGGGGTCTGTTTTGTTTATTGCCCTGACGCGTTGGTATGGTTTTTTGTATCCCAAAGAAGTTAATGAGCTTGTTCGTCAAAAAAGTCGTAATTTATTCGAGATCAATCAGGAGTTAAAAGACGTTCTTTTGGAAAAAGAGCATTTAATCGAATGGGCTCAAGTCGGTATCGCTTTGGTTGAAAAAGAAAAAATTGCCTATGCCAATCCGATGCTTCATGAAATGTTGTCTTATCCGGCCATGACTTTAAAAGGGCTTGATTTTAATAAGCTGTTAATGAATTCTCCCGATTTTTCCTGGGCTGATCTGAAAAAAATGAAAACCCATGATTCGAGGGAGCTGCGATTGGATTTAAGAAAAGAAAATGGCGAATCTTTATTTTCTCGGTTGCGTGTCACATTGTTGTCGAAACGTAAAAAAACTTTTTTAATGCTCTTGGATGATTTGTCCTATTTTAAACAAAAAGACGAATTTGCAAAGGACTATACGGCGTTATTTTCCGTGTTGTCTTACCTGCGCAGTTTTGATCAAAAAAATGATGAAAACTTTTTGATACGTCAAGTTTTGAACTCAATTTTAAAAGCCTATGATTTTTCAATGGGCGTTTACGGAAAAGCTAAGGGTAATAAAATCTACCTGGATGTCATTACCGGCCGTGTTAAAAATTTGGTTCCTAAAATTAAATTTTTAAACGTGGATGATCCGGAAGATCAAGAATCTGCCATGATACGTGTTTTTCAACTGAAAAAGCCGTTCGGTTATGGCGATACGGAAGAAATTCCGTATTATCAAAAATATTGGTGTTCGCTCAATTCCGAGTTATTCAGGTCAACATATGCTTTCCCGATGATTGTCAACGGTGTTGTGGAAGGATTTATCAGTTTCTTTTCTTCACGCAAATATGATTTTAACAATACGCGTCCGGAAAGGTTAGGCAATTTGATTGTTGAGTTGTGTAAAAATATTGAAGAACAGCGGGCGCGTAGTTTAACACAAACCGCTATTCGTAATTATGAAGAACGATTGCGGTCTCAGATTCAGGAACTTGAAAAAAACAAACAAATTATGGAACAGCAGGCCGCCGACATGAACATTATGATCGGAGACCTTATCACGGCAAAAGATGCGGCGGAAGAAGCTAACCGTGCTAAAACCGAATTTTTGGCAAATGTCAGTCATGAACTCAGAACACCGTTGAATGCTATTTTGGGTTTTTCTGAAACCATTCAAATGAAAACATTCGGAGAAATCAACAATCCTCAATATGAGGATTACATCAATTATATTCATTCAAGCGGCATTCATCTTCTTTCTTTGATTAACGATATTCTGGATCTTTCCCGAGTAGAAAGCGGCCATCAGCATTTGAATGAGAAAAATATCAATATCAAGGCTATTTTAGATGAAACGTTGTCTATTGTTTCAAAGTATCCCGAAGCGGATCAACGTCATGTATCGCTTCATATTGACATGCCTGTTCATTTTATGAAAGCTGATGATCGCATTATCAAACAAATTATGCTGAACTTATTATCTAATGCGATTAAGTTTACAAAGCCGGAAGGGCATGTATGGGTGGATGTTTTTCAAAATGAAAAAGGTGAAATTGTCTTCCGGGTTAAAGACGATGGAATCGGTATTCCTCAGGAAAAAATCAAAACGCTGTTTACGCCGTTTACGCAAGTGGAAAACATCTTTACCAGAGCGCATACCGGTAGTGGGTTGGGATTATCTCTTGTTAAGAGGTTGGTAGAACTGCACGGTGGGCATGTTGATATGCAGAGTGAAGAAGGAAAAGGAACAACTGTCACTGTTTATTTCCCGGCTTTTAGAGTTCTGCATGACGAAATAAAAGAAGAGGAACAAGATGGATAATGTCACGAATAAAACAGTTTTACATGATATGGTTGTTTACCGTTTCTTGCAGTTGACGATGGTTTTTTTGGAGTTTAGCTTTGAACGAAATCCGGATTTGGTATCTTTGTGTCATCCTGCGGATACAGATGAAAAAATAAAGTTGGTGGAACTTTCCAGTGAAG
The DNA here is from genome assembly GCA_944391565.1 of uncultured Alphaproteobacteria bacterium. Classification (GTDB taxonomy): domain Bacteria; phylum Pseudomonadota; class Alphaproteobacteria; order CAAHEQ01; family UBA3637; genus CALXXX01. Next base: position 8,246 of record CALXUB010000020.1, read on the forward strand.
TTGAGGGTACGGTTGAATTCTTTTATTTGCCGAAAGGCAATTATTTTTGGGCATGTTATACGGCTGAAAGCTTTAAAGCAGAAGTTTTGTTTCAATATAATTTTCAACGCGCCGATATTCAAATGGGAACATTGAATTATTTTGAAGGTGATGAAACAATGGCATTGGCTTGGGTAGAAAAGTTTTTAAATGATTTGGAAGATATTTTTTTCTGAGAGGATTAAATGAAAAAGATCTGTTTTTTTTGGATGATTTGCTGTTGGTGCGGGATACCGGCCGTCGTTTTGGCTCAAGATGAGCCGAATGCTGGTATATATCAGGATGAGGAACATTTCCAAACACAAAAAACAAAACAAGGTAATGTGGTACCTCAATTTGTCTGCGGAAGTAAGGATCGACGGATTCGTGTGGCCGGATTTACGAATTATCCGCCTTTCGGATGGGTGGAACAATTTTTATATCCAAATTCAACAACGGAAACTTATTCGGTTAATTTCGGCATTGGAAACGAAATTTTTAAAAAAATTGCTGATGAGCAAAATTTGTATTATGAGGATGTTTTTTTCCCGACTTATTTAGAGGCTAAAAACGCTTTGGAATTGGGAAAAGTTGATGTTTTAACAGCAACTTATTATGACAGCAACCCTTATTCCGTCATGGAAGTTTTTTATCCGGCTTATATCAGCAATCCTTTTGTCGTTATTTCCTTGAAAGGTAAATTGCCGCCTGTGAAAGATTTAGCGGATCTAACCGGTAAAAAAGGCATTATTCGATGGGAAGAGAACTTGTTGCCATTGATTCAGCCGACTTTACCGGAGGGAATTCATTTGGAAACAGTCTCGGGTGCCCGAAATGCATTTAAAAAACTGGTTAATCAAGAGGCAGATTATCTTTTGACAAGCCGCTATGCTGCCGAAGCAGAAATGCGTCGTTTTAAGGTGACGGATTTTATGGATATTTCGGAAGTTATTCGTAATCCGAACTTTTTTTTGGGATTTTCAGCAAACAACGGTTGTGCGGCTTATCATAAAGAATATTTTGAAAAAAGGTTAAAAGAGCTGACGGCAGATAAAGATTATATTCGTTCTTTGTTGTCTAAACAAATAGTCTATTGGGAGCAAAAGTTTCGTAAGGAGCCATCTATTATGCTGACAGAGGGCTTTGAAATGAAAGATGAAACCGAACAAGAAATCAAAATTGATGAACAGGAGTTGGAGAAAATCCGCAAACTCAAGGAACTAGATCCTGAAGTTTTAATCCAGCAGGAAATGGAAAAAATGAATTTGATTGCTCCGGTTGAAACGAGCCAGGAAAGTTTTCCAAGCGGTTAATTTTCGGACGGATAAACATAATCCGGGTTGATCTCTTTCGCACGTTCTTTAAACGCTTTTAACGTTTGGTTTTTCAGTGTTCTTTTGGGCAGGGTGTATGTCTTTAAAGGATTTACTTGACGGTTGTTTTTGATAACTTCAAAATGCAGATGCGGACCTGTAGAACGCCCTGTACTGCCGACATAACCGATCGTTTCACCCCTTTTAACGTAAGATCCTACGCGTAATTCTTTGTTGTAAGCATTCATGTGACCGTATGCTGTCGAATAAGTGTTGTTGTGTTTGATTTTAATATACTTGCCATATCCTCCGTTTCGTCCGAGCCGGACAATGACGCCGTCCGCGGCCGCAGGAATCGGCGTGCCGATCGGAGCTGGGAAATCAACGCCGTCATGATGAATTTTATAACCTAAAATCGGATGAATACGTGTTCCGAAACCTGAAGAAATACGACCACGGCCAAGGGGACGTTTCATGATTGTTTGCGGAGCACTTTCCCCATATTCGTTGTAAAAGCCTTGAACTCCCATTCCGTCAACGAAATAATATCTTTCATAGGTGTCTCGGTTTGTGGTGAGAGAGACATATAAAAGCTGGCTTTTGCCGATTTCCTTTCCGGTTTCCGTTGTTTTCTTTTCATAAATGATTTTAAAAGGTTCGCCAGCCTTTAAATCAGTTCTAAAATTAATTTGTCCATCCAATGCACGTGTCACCTGCTGAACAATGGAACTGGGAACGTCGGCTTCTTGAGCGGCAGCGGCAAAACTGGATTGAATAATACCCTCCAAGGCAATAAGTTGTGTTTCGATTTTCCCTTCTTTGGATTGCGGAACAAAATCACCGTCCGTGTTTTTAAATGTGGAAATGATGTCTCCATTGCGCATTTCCATTTTAAGACCCTGGAAAATATTGTCTTCATTAAAAAACAATTCAAAGCTTTGTCCCGGCTGCAGTTTGCGCAAGTCAGTGATAAGACTTAAAGATTCACTGGCAGCCAAAGCATCGGCCATGCTGACATCTGCACGTGTTAATAAACCGCTGAGCGTTTCATTTTTGTTCAATTGTAAAAGAATCGGGATGATTTGAGTTTCAGCCTCATTTAACAAAAGGTCATCTGTTTGCACTTCTTTTTGAAGGACATCTTCGGGCGGCAAAGGTTCTTCTGTGATTAAATCGGAAAAACGTACCTCGGCTTCGTCGGTTGGATAAGAAATAAGCCGATGAGCTGCCGGTATGACAAGGGCTGTTGCCAGAACACCGATAAAACAACCGATAAAAATGTATTGTAATTTAATATCAAATCTTTTTTGTGCCGGTGTTCGTAAGCGCCAATAAGCCGGTTTTAAAAAAAGGTATCCTCGGTGAATCAAAGGATGCAGTTTTTTTAAAAAACGAGGAAACAAGATCATCTTAAAGCCTTCAAGTGTTGATTTTTGTTTAGGTTGCTTTTAATTCATAAAAAAGTCAAGTTCTTTTTATATCAACTTTAGCCGTAAGCTTTTTTATCTAAAAAAGGTATAAAATATTGGCGGATTGAATAAGATTTTTTTGAAATAGAGAGAAAGATGTAAAGATTTTACAAAAAAAATGACAAAAAATAAAAAGCAGATATATTCGCCTTATGCATTTAAAAAAGGAGTGAAGCATGGACATCACACAGGTTTATGATTGGAGGATTTGAAAAAGCTGCAAGAAAACGGCGCTTCTGTTGCACAGGTATGAGAGGCTTACGCCATGATGGAGGCAAATAAGGAACGGCGCGCAAAAGCAACAGAAAAATTATTAACTTTAGATTGGAAAAAAGTTTCCTTAGAAGAAGTGAAAGACTTGTTGTCACAGGGCGCTGATATAAAGGCCAAGGAGATTCGTTCTGTTGACGCAGATAGGTCGGGCCAACCGGTTGACCACTCATTGCGCAGGGTGTTATTTGGCGGTGATCGGCTTCGTCAAAATGCACCGTTATCATTGATTGTGGCAGAGCGGTTAAAGGAACGTCAATTCCGTTTATAAGAATTAACATTTCTTATCAATCGATAAGGAAGGACTGAAAAGTCCTTCTTTGTCATTTCATAGCTGAGAATTTTTTCTCTCTTTTCAAAAAAATGCTTGACAGGGGGGGGGGGCATGATAGAGTGATTCCAATTCAACTGGGAAGCAAAAGGCACTCGAGTGCGCGTTTTTCAGGTTAAAACCCGTCTATGATAGATAAAAGGAAAAGGAAGGACATCATGAAAAATAAAAAACAGTTTGGCCGGAGTATGATTGAGATGCTGGGAGTTCTGGCGGTGATAGGGATGTTAAGTATTGGTGCTTTGGCGGGGTTCCAATACGCGATGAACAAACACCGTGCAAATGAAACTATCCATGATGTGATGCTTCGGGCCATGAACGTTCCTATGATTGATGAGAACTATCTTTACCGTCCCGAAGGGTACGAATGGTTGTTTGCGGGTCTTTCCGCAAATGGCCGCCAGGGGACGTACTATAACATGGCAACACTGGTGTCAGACTTGCCTGAATATGTGTTCAAGGTGGAAATCCCAGACGTTCCCAAAAAAGTCTGCCGGCAAATTTTGGCTATGAACCCAACCGATGTTGATGCCATTTATGTGGAAGGAGATAAGCATACCGACACGGAGGCTTGCCCCAATGACTTAAACGCCATGGCTTTTTACTTTGATGAGGATTGGAGCAACAATAAAAATAATCCCATCCCACCTGCAATCTGCATTGGGTCGGATTGTAAACCGGATGGCACATGTTCAGGACCAGATTGTACTATCTGTGTTGGCAAAGATTGCGATGAGAATGGTACCTGTGTTGGGAAAAATTGCCATAGCTGCACCGGTTCTGACTGTGGACCGGACGGAGAATGCGAAGGCACAAACTGTACCCAAAATCCAACGCCGCCATCTCCTTCTTGTATTGGGAGTGATTGTAACCCTGATGGGACGTGTTCAGGGCCAAACTGTACCATCTGTGTTGGAACAGATTGCGACGAGAATGGCAACTGTGTTGGCCCAGATTGTGTCAGCTGTAAAGGAGCTGATTGCGGTCCAGACGGAGAATGTATCGGTTCGGATTGTGACGGTTGTCAAGGAGAAGGCTGTACACCCAATCCGCCAACGCCACCAGATCCAAACGATGACCCGTGCCAAGAAGACCCTGATTCTTTGGATTGCCAAGACAAATGTCGGTCAAGCGTAAATCCGTATTGTTGTCGGTATCCTTCTTCTGAAGGATGTAACTGTTCTTCGAGACCGAGTTGCAGCGGATGTGAAAGCTATGTTTACGACGCCAAAGGGTGTGTCATTGCGTGTACCAGCGCGTGTGATGCGACAGCGTGCGAGGTTTGTCAAAATGGCGTTTGTGAAAGCAGCTGTTTGTCAACACAATATTGCGACAATGGAATGTGTAAACAAACATGCACCCCAACGTGTGACAGCAGCCAATGTTTACGGTGTGAAGATGGCGCTTGTGTCAGTACGTGTACAGACGGCGAAGAATGCGTTAACGGCGGGTGTGTTTCTGCTTGCGGTCCCTGTGAAGAGCGGGTAGACGGGACCTGCCAAAGTACTTGTAGTGGCGGTCAAACGTGTCAAGAGGGTGTATGCGGATGTCCGCCTTTGTTGCCAGAGTGGTATGAGGGGGCGTGTCATCGGTGTTTAACGGGCTTTGAGGAATGCGGAACGGATAGTTGTTGTTCTCCTGATGAAACGTGTTGTCAAGGAGCGTGCTATGACTTTACGCAATGCGCAGGTTCCTCGACGGGCGGTTTTGATTACAGCACGTGTTCCTGTGTTTGCACTTTAGGTCAACAAGTGTGCCAGTTAAATGGTGAACGGTGGTGCTGTGGCACGGACGAAGAGTGTTCAGGCGTAGAGAGTGGCGTTTGTTGTGAAAAGCTTGTACCGGAGAATTGTCCTCAGTGTTCGAAGTTAGAGCTTCGCGGGGCCTGTTATCAGTGCGTATCGACGGCAGCGAACGGGGAAGCGTGTACGGATGAGGAGGGTCAAGCTGGCACGTGTGATAACGGCACGTGCGTTGTCAAGTGCGACCCAGACACCGAAATCGACTGCGGCACGACAACCAACCATTGGTGTTGCAACATCGGGCAGACTTGCGGTGAAAATGGGCTGTGCATTGATGCCGTTCAGACATGTTCTGCTTCGCGTGATTGTTCAGATGGGCAGTGTTGTTCGGACGGGCTATGCATTTCTCATCAGGCTTTTTGTGATAAAGCCTGCACAAGAGTAAATGAAGCTCATCCAGAAGGATCAGAATATGCAGATATGTATGGCAATTCATGCTCCTCAACTTGGATGGTTTTAGATCCGATTATGACAAATACGAAAGGATATTCGGTTTATTACTGTGAATATAAAGATAAAAACGGGAATACAGTAAGTGGAGGGTATTGCAATGTGTAATTAAAGGAGCCGAAAGGCTCCTTTAAACACTTACGCTTCTAATTGATAAAAACCACGTTTTCCAATTTTAATTTTCATGCCTTTTTGAAGGTTGAGCTTGGAAAAAGGATCCGTTCTTTTTTCTCCATTGATACTTACTGCGCCGCTTTCAATCAATCGGCGAATAGCGGATTTACTCTCGTTAGGATGAACTGCAGCGGCTAAGTCAACTAAAGAAACATCTTGAGTAGCAACAGGCAAGCTTGCCATCGAAACGCTGGTAAATTCCTTTGTGTCAAAGCCTTTTTGTTGGACTTGTTTGTAAAAGAAAGCTTCAGCCGCTTTGGCCGCTTCTTCGCCATGATACTGACGGGCGATATCGAAAGCCACTTTCTTTTTCAAATCCATCGGATTGACTTTACCGTTTTTATAATCAGCAATCATATCTGCTTTGACTTGAGGCGTAAAATCCGTTGTCAGTTCAATCCACTCGGGCAGTAAATCATCTGGAATTGACATGGTTTTCCCATACATCTCATTAGCCGTTTCGGTCAGACCGATGTAGTTGCCTTTGGACTTGCTCATTTTCATGACACCGTCCAAACCGCGTAAAAGCGGCATAGAAATAACGGTTTGTCCGATTTCTTTTTTTCCGAAGGCTTCTTGAAGTGTTTTACCCACTAAACAGTTAAATAATTGATCTCGTCCGCCAAACTCAATGTCACAGTTCATGGCAACGGAATCATAGCCTTGGACCATAGGATAGACCAATTCATGCAAAGAAATCGGAATGTTGTTTTCAAAGCGGTTGGCAAAATCTTCGCGCTGCATCATTTGCGCCAAGGTTGCTTTTCCAAGCAGCTTGATAACGTCTGCAAACGTCATCTTATTCAACCAGTCACCGTTAAAAAGGATTTTAACATTTTTCTTCGTATCGATGACTTTATCCATTTGATCAATGTAAGTTTGTGCATTTTTTTTGACTTCTTCGGCAGTCAACGGCGGTCGAGTGGTGTTGCGTCCTGATGGATCGCCGATACAGGCCGTGAAATCACCGACCAACAAATGAATTTCATGTCCCGCTTCTTGGAAATCACGTAGTTTTTTAAACGCAACAGCATGTCCTAAGTGCAAATCCGGTGCGGTCGGATCCATTCCGAATTTAATAATCAGGGGCCGTTTTTCTTTTTCGGCAAGTTTCAGTTTTTCTTCTAATCCGTTGGTCGGAACGATTGTTTCAATTCCTTGTTTTAATTTTTCCAGTGTTGTTAAATCCATGGTTTCTGTCCTTTTGGTTAATCTTTATGTCTTTGTATCAGATTTGCTTTTAAAAAGCTAGTTTTTTTGGAAAAAAACTTCGCGCACTTTCTGAACAAGCTGTGTCAAGCTGAAAGGCTTAGCCAAAAATGAGAATGTTTTTGATTCATCTTTTCCATGCCGTGCGAAGTCTTCCGAATATCCGCTCATCAATATTACCCGTAAAGACGGGTATCGTTCTTTGGCAAGCTGTGCCAACGTTTCACCGTCCATGCCGGGCATCATCATGTCAGTCAACAATAAATCCGGTTCAGTGCCTTTTTCAATTTCTTTTAAGGCCTCATCCGCATTGGAAAATTCCAAAACCGTAAACCCTTTATTTTTCAAAACGCGCGCACTGAATGCCCGAACGGCATCTTCATCCTCCACCAGCATAATGGTTCCGCTGCGCGGGGAGGGCAACGGCGCTGGCATTGTTTTTTCGAATGGCTTTGCAGGAGCATCAAAACGGGGCAGATAAAGTGTAAATGTCGTACCGACACCGACTTCGCTTTCAACCTGAATATAACCGTCCGTTTGAGTAATAATACCGTAAACTGTCGACAAACCCAATCCCGTTCCCGACCCGGCGATGCCTTCTTTTGTTGAAAAGAAAGGTTCAAAAATACGGGATAAGTTCTCCTTTTGAATGCCACATCCCGTATCGGCGACGGAAATAACAACGTAATGGCCCGGTATCATCATGTCGTTGCCGATGCTGCGCGCTTTTTTGATAATTTCGGTGTGGCCCTGAATGGTCAATCGTCCGCCGGAAGGCATAGCATCCCGTGCATTAACGGCTAGGTTTAAAAAAACTTGCGTCAATTGGTTCGGATCAACCTTCACAAATCCTAAATCATTCGTATGATCAAAAATCAATTCAATCTGTGGTCCGATACTGCGGCGTAAAAGAGCAGACAGCTCCGAAAAGGCGTCTGAGATGTCAATCAACTGAGGCTTTAACGGTTGTTTCCTGGAAAAGGCCAATAGTTGACCAACCAATCCGGAGGCTCGATTTGCATTATGTTTTATCTGCATGATGTCAGCAAACGACGGATCTCCCATTCCATGCTTTTGAAGCAGCAAATCCGAAAAACCGATAATGGCCGTCAACAGATTGTTGAAGTCATGAGCCACGCCGCCGGCAAGCTGTCCCATCGCCTGCATTTTTTGTGCATGAGCCATTTGCATTTCCAAATTTTTATGTTCATTTAAGTCCGTCAGGTAAAATAAGAAAGAAGTGATGTCTTTTTCTTTTTTAGAAACCTGTGTTTCAACAGGAGCGATATAGGCCATGACAGTTTTCTTCTCTCCCGTCGGTAAAGCAAAAGACAGTTCACATTTTTCGAATTTTTGTGCATGCATCATCAGCTTTGACAACTTCAAGGGAAGCGTTTCTTTGGATTCATTATCCAACAGTTGCATCAAAGGCGTTTCTTTCAACACACCGGCACTCAGGCCGGTTAAATGTAAAAAAGCTGGATTTGCTTCTAAAATGATCAAGTCGACGGCATCTATGCGGAAAATACCCAAAGGCGCTTTATCGAAAAACAAACCGGACCCGGTTTTGCCTTTCTTTTTCGGAAAAATGTCAGTGGCGATGACAATGCCTTCGAATAAAGTTTCACTGTTGCGTTCAAAGCTGTTTTGAAAAATAAAAGCGCTGAGCGGTTTGCTCTTCGGGCGTTTCAAGAAAACTTCGGCCATCCAGTTTTCATCAACGGGCAGTTCATTTTTGATCAATTGATTTAAGGATTGATGCAGAAGTTCTTCCTTCGTGCGAGACAGCCATCCGCATAAACGTTCGTTTGTATATTGTATACGTCCATCTGTATCCGTAATATAAAATCCGACCGGCAGCGTATCCAAAGATTCTTGCAAAACGCGTTGCTCACTTTGAACCCAAGTTTGAAATTGAAAAGTGTCCGAAATATTGCGTGCTGTCAATAAAGTGGCTTTGGGCAGGTTTTTAAGGGTCACTTCCCAAATCGCATGGGGTGTTTCCAACTGGACTGAAACAGGATAGTGATTTAAATAAGCATGCTGTAATTTTTCCAACCGCTCGGGTTGAGGGGTTCCTTGTAAGAAAACGAAAGGATCTGCAGCTGATGTAAACAAAGCTGCTCCTTTTTCATTTTGAGCGGTCACTTTGTTTTTGTGCGTCCGAATCTGACGAGCATCGGATTCGGCTTCCAAAAGTGCATGTAATGCTTTGTTTTCTTTGTTTAACATCAGGTTTTCTCTTCTGTTTTTTATCATGCTAGCAAAGAATGGCGAAAGAATCGAGGCCTTTTTGTGTAAAAATACAAGCATAAAGAGAACGGATCTTTTTTTATCTTTTAAAACAATCACTTTTAAAAAGTAAATTTTTTTATCCGAAATAAAGAGCAGAAAAGCTTGATTTTTCAATTTTATTATTTGATTTTCTATTTTTTTACAATATGTTATTTAAAATTAACTTTTTTTTTGAAAACTTTTCCAAAGGGAAATGAGTTAAAAAAAAGTTAATGAAAAAATCTCCTTTTTTGAGGGAGTTATTTTAATTTTAAAATTTTTTTATTTTTTCTAAAAAAAACTGTTGACCACAGGAAAGATCAAGGGCTATGGTGACTCTTACAGCAAAGGCGAAAAAACTATATCTTGTGTTTTGAGTGAATATGAGGATACTAAATGTTGGAAATCGTTAAACAAAATGAACCTGAGTTTACGCAAATTGATTTGGGCCCCTTAAAAAGCGTGATTACCCGTGAAGGTCAATCTGTTTCCTTTGATGCGTCTAAAATCGAAAAGGCTATCGAAAAGGCCGGTTTTGCAACTGGGGAGTTTGGTGTTGAAGAAGCTTGGTTGTTGGCCGGTCAGGTTGTTAAAGTTTTGAAACATCGTTTTGCTCACGGTATATCGCCGACGATTGAGCAAATTCAAGATATTGTTGAACAGGCATTGATTTCCGCCAATTACTTTAAAACGGCGCGGGCTTATATTGTTTATCGGGAACAACGCGAACGCAATCGACAGGACAAAAAGGCCATCGTGGATGCGATTTCCTCCATTAATGAATATGTTGACCGTTCTGACTGGCGTGTAAATGCCAATGCGAATCAGGGCTATTCATTGGGCGGATTGATTTTAAATATTTCGGGAAAAATGATTGCCAATTATTGGTTGAACCATGTTTATCCTAAAGAAGTCGGTGAAGCGCACAGAGTCGGTGATTATCATATTCATGATTTGGATATGTTATCAGGTTATTGCGCCGGGTGGTCCCTCAGGATGTTGTTGCAGGAAGGGTTCAACGGTGTTCCGAACAAAGTTGAGTCCAATCCGCCGAAACATTTGGATACTGCTTTCGGACAAATGGTTAATTTCCTGGGAACGCTTCAAAACGAATGGGCAGGAGCGCAAGCATTTAGCTCAGCAGATACCTACTTGGCACCGTTTGTCAGAAAAGACAAATTGAGCTATGAAGAAGTCAAGCAGGAAATGCAATCCTTTATTTATAACTTGAATGTTCCCTCTCGCTGGGGAACACAGACACCCTTTACGAATTTAACGTTTGACTGGGTATGCCCGGAAGATTTGCGGGATAAGCATCCGATAATCGGCGGCGAGGATATGCCGTTTACTTATGGTGACTTGCAGGCTGAAATGGACATGATTAACCGTGCCTATATTGAAGTAATGACGGCCGGTGATGCACATGGGCGTCCTTTTACGTTCCCCATTCCGACTTATAACATTACAAAAGACTTCCCATGGGATGCGGAAAATACGGATCGTTTGTTTGAAATGACGGCCAAATACGGATTGCCGTATTTCCAAAACTTTTTAAATTCCAGTTTGTCTCCGAAACAGGTGCGTTCTATGTGCTGTCGTTTGCAGCTGGATTTGACGCAGCTTTTGGCCAAGGGGAATGGCTTGTTCGGTTCGGCCGAACAGACAGGCTCCATTGGCGTAGTGACATTGAATTGTGCGCGGCTCGGCTATCTTTATAAAGGAAATGAAAAAGCTTTATTCGATCGCATTAACGAGTTGTTGGAGTTGGCTCGGACCAGCTTGGAGATCAAACGTAAGACTATTCAAACACATATGGATAACGGTTTGTTCCCCTTTACAAAACGCTATTTGGGAACATTGAGAAATCATTTTTCGACCATCGGCGTGAATGGAATTAACGAGATGATTCGCAACTTTACAAATGATGAGCACAATATTGCGGATGAATGGGGTATGCGCTTTGCCATTAAAGTGCTGGATCATATTCGCGGCAAAATGCTCCAGTTCCAGGAAGAAACCGGTCATATGTATAATTTGGAAGCCACACCGGCTGAAGGAACAACGTATCGTTTTGCCAAAGAGGATCAAAAACGCTTCCCCGATATTATTCAGGCCGGAGTTCCCGAGGCGCCATACTACACCAATTCGTCTCAGCTGCCGTCCAGCTTTACCGACGATCCGTATGAAGCTTTGAACCTGCAGGATGAGCTGCAGACCAAATACACGGGCGGAACGGTTCTGCACTTGTATATGAGTGAACGGATTTCAAATTCTTCCGCCTGCAAGACGTTTGTCAAGCGTGTGCTGGAAAATTATCATTTGCCTTACCTGACAATTACACCGGTGTTTTCGATTTGTCCGAAACATGGCTATCTGGCAGGCGAGCATAAGTTCTGTCCCATCTGTGATGAGGAGAAAATAGCCGAGAAGCAAAGAAAGCTTTCTTCCGCTTCTTAAATATCAACCCAATAAAAAGGAGATCAAAAAATGAATGCGAATGTTGAAGTTTTGTTGTCTGATGATGAACGCCAGCCGGTGGAATGCTGGACACGTGTGATGGGCTATTTCCGTCCGGTAAGCCATTTTAACAAAGGTAAAAAAAGCGAATATGCAGAACGTATTTGGTTCAAGGAAAGCAAAGCTTTCGCTGATCATTCCTCTTGCCGCTGCCTGGCATCCAAATAAGGTGATCTTTTCATGAATATCGGCGGACTGCTTCCTTTTACAATGATTGATTTTCCGGGGAAGCTGTCTGCCGTCGTTTTTTGTCAAGGTTGTGTTTTGCACTGTCCTTACTGTCATAATCCTGAATTGCAAGTCCCCGGTGTTGAAACAGATGTCAGTTGGCCCGATGTTATTCACTTGCTGGAAGGGCGTCAGAAGTTGTTGGACGGTGTTGTTTTCAGTGGCGGGGAACCGTTGCTTCAATCGGATTTAAAATCAGCATTAGAACAAGTTCGTGCACTTGGCTTTAAAACTGCTCTTCATACGTCCGGGGCTCTTGTTGAACGGTTAGAGGAGGTTCTACCGCTTGTTGATTGGATCGGATTGGACGTCAAAGCCCCCTTTGATCACTATGCACAAGCCAGCGGCACCAAACCCGAAGCAGCTATCGGTTCTAAAACGGAAAAAGCGCTTGACTTAATTTTAAAGGCCGGTGTTTTATTTGAAGCACGGACGACAACGGATCCGCGTGTTTTAACAAAATCAGACGTGAAAGCTTTGGCTTTGACATTGGCTGAAAAAGGGGTTAAACACTATGCACTTCAGGAATATCGACCGCTTGAAAACGGTGTCTTACCCGAACCTTCAGCGAATGAAATTACTTCTTTTTATACGGATCAAGCTTTTTTAAACGATTTAAAAGCTTTATTTGATGATTTTATCGTTCGCCGCGCTTAAGTCTGTGAGAGCTGGCATTAAGCAGTTTTTGAAAAGCAGCCAAATCTTTTTGATAATCTTCCTCGGAATAGGTTTCTTTTCGTCGATTGATTTCTTTTTCTTGATCAAAAAGTTTTTTTTCTTTCATCGCCTGACGTCGAATCGGTTCAAGGTCGCGTTCAATGCCTTGACGCAACAGTTCTTCATATTCTGCTAACGCTTTTTTCTCCGTTTGAATAATTTTTAATTCCTGTTCGATTTTGGGTGCAAATTCTATTGCGACTTTTTGATAAACGTCACGTTTAAAGGGGATGACCAATTCGACGGTTTGATCTAAGTTGACCCATTTGAAATTTTCCAGCTCCAAATCCGGGCGTTGCGCCAAATCCGCATCAATGTTATTACCCAAATAACGAAACAAAAACCATTTTTGTCGTTGACCTTTCCATTTTTGACGCGTTTCCAAAGGGACAAAATCAGGGAAATCATAACTGAACCAATCTTTTGTCTGTGCAATCAGATAAGTATCTTTTACGCCGGTTTCTTCATAAAGTTCGCGTTTGGCCGCTGTCAGCGGTGTTTCTTCTGAATCGATGCCACCCTGGGGCATTTGATAAATAAATAGATCTGTTTCATTTTTTCGACGGCCGATCAAGACCTGTCCGCGATCATTCATCAGGACAATTCCCACATTCGGTCGATATTCTTTACTAAGCGTCATTTTCCTCCTCCGTCAACAAACTTCCCATTGGAACAAATTGAATGGATGGATCTTGTTCCTGAGCGACCCAATCGGCGATTTCATGAAAAACAACCGGCAAAGGTGCCAGTACTAAAACGGCTTGTCCTTGATCTTTGGCGATTGCTTTGGCTTCATTAAAGAATACGCGAAGAGCTTCCGGATACAAATTGTTTACGACGCTGAGATCAATAGTGAAAACTTGTCGGGAAGGAAAATTAAAAGTCGTCGTTCCGACATAAATTAAACCTTTTGATAAAATCTTGTCCTGAACCAGATTTTGGAAAAAAGGTGTCGTTTCAAAATGTGATAAGCGAGGAGATAAAAAACCAATAAAAGGAATCTTTTGTTCATAAAGCTGATTCAAAACCCGTGCATTTTCTTCATCCGAGGCAAAAGCATAAAACGCATTGTTGCCGGGATCGTGTTTCGGAAAATCTTTGGTTTCGATCGGAATGTTCAGCATTGTTTCAAAGCCTTCTTGGCGAGCTCCTGTCATTTTTTCGGCCAGGTGAGGCGTATAACTTGAAAATGATAATGTGACATTGTCCGGCAAAGTTGCCAAAGCTTCATTATATATCTCCTCATCTATGCCCAAATTTGAAATGATCAAAGTGATTTTATTTTGATTTGAATGGACATCAAAGGGCTTTCGATAAGACACAGCCGCTTGCGTCTCATGTTCCCAAGGCTGTGTCAACGTCAGTCGTTCCAAAGGTGTTTTTGAAAATAAAACATGAATATCGGAATTATTTTGAGACAAACTGGGCGGTGGTAAAGTATTTTCCGAGTCCGCATTCTGTCCCTTAGATGTCGGATTCATGTGATCGGTGTACATAAAAGCCGGTAGATTGAATGAAACTTTCGGTATCCACAACTCATTGTGCTGACGCTTGTAAACCAGGAAAAGTCCTAATCCATAGCAAATCAACAATAGAACAATGAAAAGAATAGACTTGCGAAAAGCCATTTTTACTCCTTTGGTTCCTGTTGGCGATAAATGGAAATGGATTTTAAAATATCAAGGCCGCGATCTAATTGATAATCAGTCTTTTTTTCGGTCTCTTCTTCTGTTTGTCCGTCTGATGTTTCTTTTGTCTTTACGGAAGAGTCTTTTTGGTTTTTTTCACCATTTTTGGAACCTAAAGCTTTTGGCAGATTTGATTCGCTGTAGCCCACAATAATAGGCTCTTCTTTGATTTCCGCACGAGGAATTAAAACATCCGGTTCAATGCCTTTAGCCTGTATCGAGCGACCCGAAGGTGTGTAATAACGGGCTGTCGTGATTTTTAATCCGCCATAACCGGGAATAGGTTTGACACTTTGAACCGAGCCTTTTCCAAAGGAAGGCGTTCCGACTAAAACGGCGCGTCTGTGATCTTGCAGGGCTCCGGCAACGATCTCGGAGGCAGAAGCCGACCCTTCATTCAACAACACAACCAAGGGCAGTCCGTTCGCCAAATCTCCCGGTGTTGCCACTTCCCGCGTTGTTTCTTCTGGATTTTTGGAACGTGTTGAAACAATCTCTCCTTCTTCTAAAAAAGTATCGGCAACACCGATTGCCTGATCCAGCAAACCGCCCGGATTATTACGCAAATCAATAATAAAACCGCGAATTTTATCGGGTCCGATGGATGCCGTCATTTCTTTGATGGCTTTTTGAACATTCTGAGTTGTGGTATCGCTGAAAGTGATGATGCGAATATATCCGATATCCTCATTTTTAACTTCATACTTAACAGTTTCGATCTTAATGATATCACGTGTCAGGGTGACATCAAACGGTTCTTCGCTTTTCCTGCGAATCGTCAGTTTAACTTTTGTTTTGGGCTTGCCGCGCATTTTTTCAACAGCCTCATTCAAGGTTAATCCGACAATGGCGTCATCATCGATGTGCGTAATAATATCGCCGGGTTGTAATTTAGCTTTAAAAGCCGGTGTATCATCCAATGGCGAGATAATGCGCAGCATGCCGTTTTCCATTGTCACTTCCATGCCGAGTCCGCCGAATTCTCCTTTTGTTTGGATTTGCATGTCACGGAACGTATCATCATCCAGAAAACTGGAATGGGGATCCAAAGAAGATAACATACCGTTAATAGCCGCCTCAATCAGTTTCCTGTCCGATGTTTCATCTACATATTCCGAACGGGCCGTTTGAAAGGCGGCACCAAACAATTCTAACAAAAGATAAGGATCATCTTTTGCCGTTTTTTGCGGCTTTTCCGTTGCGGCCAAAGCCGGTTGTGACAGACAGAACGCAAACAAAGAAATGAAAGCAATTTTTCGCAACATATTTTCCTCTTATTTTTTCTTGGACGCAAACCATGAACCCGGATTAACAGGTTGTCCTTCTTTTCTAAACTCAATATACAACTTTTGAGGTCCCTCTGTCGACATAATTCCGACAGGTTCTCCCGTTAAGACGTTTTGCCCGACACCGACATCCAGTCGCTCCAGGCCGGAAAGCAGGCTGTGGTATCCATCGCCGTGTTCGATAATTAAAAGGTTTCCGTATCCTTTAAAGGGGCCTGCGAACAGGACAACGCCATCAAAAGGGGCAATCACTTGAGCGCCGGGGCGTGTCTGCATGGTGATGCCTTTTGTTTTCATTCCGGAAGGCAGAGGTTGTCCGTATTCTTCGACAATGCGACCGCGTGCCGGTAAAGGCAGACTGCCCAAAGATTTTTCAAAAGCTCCTTTGACGCGCGGAATGGTCGGGACGCTTAAAATAGGTTTTTGTTTATGCGCCGCTTGCGCAATTTTTTGAATTTGTTCCTGACGTTTGCGTTCTTTATCCAATTTAGCTAACAGGTCTTGTAAGTCTTGGGCTTGTTGTCCCAATTGCTCGGCTTTTTTCTTCGCCTCCAGACTTTCACCTTCAAAATGAGCTTGCAGGATAAACTTTTGTTTGACAAGGCGTTCCATTTTTTCTTTTTCTTCAGCCAGTTGTGCGGAAGCAACTTTGATTTGAATTGCCTGCGCCCGAATGGCAGCCTGAAGTGTGCCCAGCATGTTCAAATCCTGTTTTAGACGTTCTGCCGTTGCTTGTAAAGGTTTACGCGCTTCTTTCAATAACAATGAGCTGCGCAAATTATCAACAGGGCTTCTGGGCTGAAAAAGAGCTGTTTCCGGTGGGTTTAACGCCAGTTTTTGAAGCCCTGACATCAGCTGAACCAGTTGTCCCTGCCGTAGGTTTAATCGTTCTTGAACCAACTGTTGTTGTTCCTGTAGATCTTGCAAGTTTTTTTCTAATCGAGACAATGTGTCTTCAAAATCCTGCACATCGTTGGCAGCTTTTATCATTTGTTGTTGAACGGAAGAGACTTCTCGGGCGACATCTTTGGCTTTTTGCTGCAGTGCCGCATGGTTTTGTTGTTCTTCTTTTATTTGAGCTTGGATTTTCTTTAAATCGCCTTGCGTCGGGGCAGCCAAACACAGCTCCCCCGACATCATCAGCATTAAAAGAAAAAACACAAAACGCATTTATTTTGTCACCAATAATGAGTGTCCCGTCATTTCAGCCGGTTTCGGCAAATGCATCAACTCCAACAAGGTTGGAGCGACATCCGCCAAGCGACCGGGAGTCAACGCCGTCACATCTTCCGGCGGACACACTAAAACAGCTTGAACCGGCGTTGCCGTATGTGCCGTATAGGGACCGTGTGTCTTCGGATCTTCCATCTGCTCGGCATTTCCATGATCTGCCGTCACGAACATGCATCCGCCAACTTCACAAATGGCTTTTTCCAATCGAGCTAAACATTCATCGACGGCTTCAACGGCTTTAACGGCAGCTTCCATAATGCCCGTATGGCCCACCATATCTCCGTTGGCATAGTTCACAATGATTGTATCAAATTTTTGGGACTGAATTGCAGCCACCAGTTTGTCCGTCACTTCATAAGCCGACATTTCAGGCTGTAAGTCATAAGTGGCAACTTTGGGACTGGGAACTAAAATGCGTTCTTCTCCCGGAAACATTTTTTCTTCTCCTCCGTTAAAGAAAAAAGTGACGTGCGCATATTTTTCCGTTTCGGCAATTCGAAGCTGAGTTTTCCCGGCATTCGAAACAACTTCGCCGAAAATATTGCTTAGCTCTTGGGGCGGAAAAAGGATTTTCATCCATTTTTTATGTTCTTCGGAATATTCAGCCATACCGGCGGCAGCGGCAAAATGAATAACTTTGCTGCGTGGCGCCTTCGTAAAATCGGGATTTAACAGCATTTCCGTAATTTCACGAGCCCGATCCGAGCGGTAATTGACCATCAGAACGCCATCCCCGTCTTTCATTCCTTGATAATCGCCGATGACAACCGGAATCATAAACTCATCCAGTTTGCCGTTTGTATAGGAAGCTTGAATAGCTTCATCTGCCGTCGGATAGCGAACGGCATCCGCGTTTACCAGGGCATCGTAAGCCAATGTCACTCGTTCCCAGCGGTTATCGCGATCCATTGCATAATAACGGCCTGAAATCATAGCAATGCTGACATTTTTTAAGTCCGCCGTTTGTTTTTGAAATTCTGCAACATAACCGCGGCCGGAATTAGGAGGTGTGTCTCGTCCATCTAAAAAGGCATCGACGGCAACCGTCACACCGGCTGCAGATAAAATTTTGGCCAATGCGATAAAGTGGTTCATGTGAGAATGGACACCCCCTGGGCTCATCAAACCCATCAAATGGCAAGTCCCTTTTGACGCCTGCAGTTTTTGGATAAAGTCTGAAAGAACGGGATTTTGCGCCAGTTCGCCAGAGGCAATGGCTTGATCAATACGAGGCAAGTCTTGCATAACAACTCTTCCGGCACCCAAATTCGTGTGCCCGACTTCCGAGTTGCCCATTTGGCCTGCCGGCAGGCCGACATCCAACCCGGATGTTTGAATCATAGTCGTGGGGTATTCCTTGATCCATCGATGCCAAGTCGGGGTGTGCCCCGTTTCAATCGCATTGAATTCTTTTTCTTTACGGTATCCCCAGCCGTCCAAAACGCACAGCATCACAGGGCGCTTTACTTGTTCAGTCATTTTCTTTTTTCCTTTCTTTATTTTACTTTTTGAGATAATAGCCTAAATCCGTTAAAATGTGTAATCTTTTTTCAAAAAAAGAAAGAGGATTTGCCTTGCCTTTTTTTTGAAAAGCAGATAAATTGCAAGAAGTCGACCGCCTTATGCGGAAAAAGAGATTGAATTAAAAGAGAAAATAAAATGCTGACAATGATTTTAATTGGTTTTGCCGCCGGATTGTGTGTTCCTTTTGTTGCCAGTCGTTTCGGTAAATATCTGCCGTCAGATCCCGGCACGGCTTTGTCACAAATGTGGCATCGACCGCGTTTTCCAAAGGGATTGTCAGCGACACATCGGCTTCGGTTCCGTCAGATGTGGACAAAGTTGGGGATGATCAGTCTGCTTTGGGGCGGTATTTCGGCAGGTGCAGCCGCTTTGATAGGGATTTATTTTCCCCCGTCGGCGCATGTTTGGTTGATGTTTTTTTGGCTGATTTTGGCTGTTTTGACGGCTATTGATGAACGCTACTTTTTGTTGCCTGATGTTTTGACCATTCCATTGCTGCTATTGGGCTTGGCTTACAGTTTATGGGGAAACGGCATTCCTATTGAGACCAGTTTGGCCGGTGCTTTATATGGCTATTTGCTGCCATCTGTTTCAGTTTTGATTGTGTCGCCTTTTTTAAAGGATAGTTTTGGCGGTGGCGATGTGAAAATGCTGGCAGCGTTGGGGGCTTGGTTTGGTATGATACCTTTAAGTGTTTTATTGTTGATTTCCGTTGTTTCCTTTGTGCTTTGGGCCGTTTTTACAAAACAGCGCGCCGGTGCTTACGGACCTCATTTAGCTTTGGCGGCAATGATAACGTTATTTTTGGTGCAGATGAAAGCTTTGACTTTTTTGTAAAAAAAGGTTGAAACACGAATTATTTTTCTGTAGCATAGGGGAAAAAGGATAAAGCAATGGCTAGAACAAAGAAAATCAAAACGGAAACGCCGGAACAAATGACCGAAATCGTCCAAGAAGAACAGACCGTCGGTCTTGTTCTTAAAACGGCACGCAATAAACGTAAACGGGATATCCAGCGGATTGCCGATAAGTTGCGTATTCGTGTGCAGTATTTGGAAGCTTTGGAAAACAGCGATTATACGGCTTATCCGGGACAGGTTTATGCCATTGGTTTTTTAAAATCGTATGCTGAGTTTTTGGGGCTTGATGTTGACGCTCTGGTGGAACGGTACAAAAAAGAAACGGCATTTTTAGAACCGGCGCCGTTGATTATGCCCATTCCGGAGCGACAGGTTTTATTTCCACATCCTCGTTTAATTTTTGGGGGGCTTTTTTTGGTTCTGTTGGTGTGGGGGGTGTGGTATTTTTGGACTTATCCCGCTCAGCAAACACCTGCTTTGCCGCCCATAGTTGAAGAAGAAACTTTGGCTTTAACGCCTGGTGTTCCCGATGTCGCTCCGGTATCGGAGCCATCGCCCGAAAATCAAGAAGTGCCTTTACTATCTGAACCGGTGGAAGAAATTGTTGAACGCCGGCAGGAACCGGTGCCGCCACGTGTGGAGATTGTTGCAACACAGGAAGTTTGGTTGGAAATCAGTGAGGAAGATACAATTATCCTCAGTAAAATCTTAAAACCCGGTGAGCACTATGAAGTTCCTTCCGATGCTTCTCAAATGCTTTTGAAAACCGGGAATGCCGGCGGTATGGAAATTTGGGTTGATGGCCAAAAATTGAAAGCTTTGGGTCCTGTTGGTGCTGTTCGGTCGAATATTTCGCTGGATCCTGAAAAACTGAAAAATCGTTAGCGATTTGTGAACAATTTGCTATTCGGGCGGTTTTCTGCCCGAATATTTTTAACTGTAAAGTGAGGAAACATGAGTTTTGAAATGAGATTAGAAACGATTTTAGAGCGATATGATGAATTATCCGCACTGTTGTCTTCGGAAACAGAGGGTGCTGAAATCGTGAAGTTGTCCAAGGAACAAAGTCAGCTGGAAGATATTGTGACAGTCGGTCGTTTATGGAAGAAAACGCTGCAGGATATGCATGAAGCCGAAGCTTTAATGCATGATCCCGGTGCCGACGCGGATATGAAAGCTCTTGCAAGTGAAGAATATTACGCGTTGAAAGAACAGCTTCCCCAATTGGAACAACAAGTGAAGGTTCTTCTTTTGCCAAAAGACGAGGCCGATGCCAAAAACGTGATTTTGGAAGTACGGGCCGGTACGGGCGGTGAGGAAGCTGCTTTGTTTGCGGCTGATTTGTATCGTATGTATGAACGGTATGCCGCTTTCCGCGGATGGAAGTTTGAACCGATGGAGTTGAATGAAACCGGACTTGGCGGATATAAAGAAGCGATTGCTCGGATTGCCGGTAATGCCGTGTTTGCCAGCTTAAAATTTGAATCGGGCGTGCATCGTGTTCAGCGTGTTCCCGAAACAGAATCGTCCGGACGGGTTCATACCTCAGCCGCAACGGTTGCCGTTTTACCCGAAGCAGATGAGGTAGATGTTCATATTGATGAAGAAAAAGACATTCAAATGGATGCTTTTCGTTCTTCGGGCGCCGGTGGTCAGCATGTGAACAAAACATCCAGTGCGGTTCGATTGACGCACATTCCGACGGGCATTGTCGTGGAATGTCAGGAAGAACGGTCTCAGTTTAAAAACAGAGATAAAGCCATGGCACGACTTCGGGCTAAATTGTATGAAATCCAGCGGGAAAAAATTGCTTCTGAGGAATCAGCTAATCGTAAAACACAGGTTGGCTCCGGGGATCGGTCGGAACGCATTCGGACTTATAATTATCCTCAAGGTCGTGTGACGGATCATCGTATCAATATGACAGTTTATGAACTGGATCAGGTGGTGAATGGTGAAGGACTCGATAAGTTTATCAAAGCATTGATTGAAGAAGACCAGTTGGAAAAACTGGCTCAGTTTGAAAATGGATAATCGGGAACGGCAACGTGAAACAGCTCGCCTGTTGGAGGGTTTTTCCGATACACCGGCTTTGGATGCGCGATTTTTAGTTGAGGAAGCTCGGGATGAAACGGAATTAGCTTCATTTGTTCGGCGTCGTCAAGACGGGGAGCCTGTTTTTAAAATTTTAGGCCATCGAGGTTTTTGGTCGTTGGATTTGAAAGTTTCACGCGATACATTAGACCCTCGACCCGATTCGGAAACTGTGATCGAAACGGTGCTTCGCCTTATTCCGGATAGGAAAAAGGCACTTCGTTTTTTAGATCTGGGCACCGGAAGCGGATGTCTGCTGCTGGCTTTACTGAGCGAATACACAAATGCCGAAGGGGTTGGCATAGATGCCTCAGCGGCAGCTCTTAAAGTTGCTGCTGAAAACGGATTGACTTTTCCGCAAGCTTCTTTTGTGCATAAAGACTGGAACGATCCGAATTGGACGGATGGATTAGGTCTCTTTGATGTTATTGTTTCCAATCCTCCTTATATTCCGACCGCGGAAATCGAGCTCTTGGAACGGGAGGTCAAGGTATATGATCCGCTTGAGGCTCTGGATGGTGGTCAAGACGGATTAGATGCTTATCGACGTTTGATACAAACGGCACCGACTTTATTAAAAAAAGAAGGACTTTTGGTTTTTGAAATCGGTAAAGGACAAGAAAAAGAAGTGTCAAAATTGGCGGAGCTTAAAGGACTCGAACCGGTCACCTTTACACGAGATTTAGCCGGAATTATGCGCTGTTTGGTTTTTCGTTTTTCCGATTAGAAAGAAACTTTTTTTTGAATTTCGTTTAAAACAAAAACACGAAGTGCACTGGACAAGTTTGTTGTTCGTCGGGCATCAATATCTGCAATTAAGGATGTTAATGAAACTTGCCGGGTCAAGGCAATTTCTTTTAATGCTTCCCAAAACGCATCTTCCAGTGAAACGCTGGTTGGATGTCCTTGAATGACAAGGGAATGCTTTTTCATTTTTTGTCTCGCAACGCAGCCAAATCAATGACTTGCGCCGTTTGTTCGGGAGCTGTTTCGGCAACGGTTTCCGTATCGGCTTGAGGCTGAAACTGTAATGCAAACTGTGCCGACGGATCGGCAAACGCCGTTAAGGCAGAAAAGGGAACAACCAGTCGCCAAAACTGACCGTTAAAGCTTAAATCAACGGAGAAAGCTTTGTCATTGACAGTTAAGTTTTCAAATTGGTGCTGCAACACAATCGTCATTTCATCAGGATAGCGTTGTTTTAAAAAATCTGGTATATCAACGTCTTTTTTATTTGTTCTGAATGTAATGTAGAAATGTGTCGGTGGCTCAAGACCGTTGTCGGCGGTATCCGATAAGATGTGACGCACAGCGTTTAAAAACGCATCACTAATCACTTTTTGATAATCAATAGCCATATCCCCCTCGTTCAGTTAAACGGAGCTTTTCTGTTGCTGGGGAAAGCTCCAACCCCACCTTAAGTTCTCATCACTCAAGGAATTGAAAGGTTGCTATGCAGCTTACGCGGCAACAGCAACAGGAGCGAAATTATCATTCGCATTTAACAATTTAGCCCGATAACGGCGGTACAATGCCGGATACAAGAAAAAGCCTTTACTACGCGTGTCGAACCTATTTCACCCCCGTCATGGTGGAGGTGTCGGGTACCGCCCCCGAGTCCACTACGCCTATTTCGCTTCCCGTTTAGTATCATAGCCGGTTGCCCGGCAAAAGGCAGTATAAAGGATAATCTGCTTAAAATCAAGTAGAAAAGCTTTCTTTTCTATCGTGTGTTTTGCAGCTTCAGTCGAGCACATGTCGCGCTGTGGCATTTGCTCAATACAACAGGCAGCTGGCGTGTCAGTTTATAAGTTGAACCGACAATCGGCATTTGATTGTCTCTTTTCCCCAGGGCTGTTTGAATGGTGAAGCGGACACCGTCACAACACAAAGGAACAAAAACTGGTTCTTTTAACAAAGGTAGTGTTTCCGCTTTCGGTGTATATTTAGGTCTCGGGCGAGAAGTACGTTGTTTGGGTGTTATTTTCTTTTTACAGCAAACAACAACCGGCGCTTTGGTCGGGGTTGCCGCACGAGTTAATAAAGGAGCACCCGTGAATGCGGCAGTCAATAGAACGGTTGTTGAGATTTTGTTAAAAAAAACGGACAATTTATTCCCTGTTTATTAAATAATATATAAAGATTACCATAAAAAAAGCAAAAAGTCAAATTTGGCTCGTCAACTGACTTTTCATCAGGTAAAGCTTGACACATTGTCATAAAGTTCATAAAATTATTTTCCAAAAAATGAAAGGAAAGGAAAATGACTTTACAAAATACACGTTCGACGAATTATCCTGAGTGGTATCAAAATGTAATTACAGCAGCTGAAATGGCCGAGCTTTCTGTATCGCCGGGGTGTATGGTCATCAAACCGTGGGGGTATGGTATTTGGGAACGGATACAACGTTTGTTGGATGAGAAAATTAAGGAAACAGGGCATGACAACTGTTATTTTCCAATGTTTATTCCGTTAAGTTTTTTTAAGAAAGAAGCTGAGCATGTCGAGGGATTTGCTAAGGAAATGGCTGTCGTCACGCATTCCAAGTTGGAAAAAAAAGACGGTGAGTTAGTTCCGGGCGGAGAATTGGAAGAACCTTTGATTGTGCGTCCGACTTCCGAAACAATTATTGCAGATTCTTTTTCAAGATGGGTGAAATCTTATCGTGATTTACCGGTAATGATTAACCAATGGGCGAATGTGGTTCGTTGGGAAATGCGGCCGCGTGTTTTTTTAAGAACGCGAGAATTCTTGTGGCAAGAAGGTCATACGGCACATGAAACGGTTGAACAAGCCGAGCAAGAGGCGAGGACAATGCTGGATGTTTATATTGATTTGAGTGAGAATTGTTTAGCCATTCCGGTTATTCCCGGTAAAAAGCCTGAGCATGAAAAATTTGCCGGTGCCATCGATACATATACATTTGAACCGATGATGCAGGATGGTCGCGCATTGCAGGCAGGAACTTCTCATAATCTAGGTAAGAATTTTGCTAAAGCAGCCAATATTCAGTTTCAAAATAAGGAAGGCAAACTGGAATATGCGGCTACGGCTTCGTGGGGTGTTTCCACACGTTTAATCGGCGGTTTGATTATGACACATGCCGATGATGAGGGGATGGTTGTTCCGCCGCGTGTTGCGCCTCAGCAAATTATCATTATTCCGCTTTATAAAAACAAAGACAAAATCGATGCCGTGAAGGCTTATGCCGACAATTTGCAGGCGGCATTAGCCAAACAAACCGCTTTCGGAGAAAAAATCCGAGTGCGTGTGGACCAACGGGGTAAAGAGTCTGTCGATAAAATGTGGGAATGGACGCGTAAAGGAGCTCCGATTGTCGTTGAAGTCGGTCCCAGGGATATGGAAAAACATTCAGTCTTGGTGCGGACAAGAACACATATTACCGATGAAAACTGGAAAGAATTTGTTGATTTTGATGCTTTTGTGGCATCTGCCGGCGATCGTTTGGAAAACATTCAGCGGGAAATGTTCGATCGCGCCAAAGAAAGGTTGGATGCTCATGTTCGGACAGATATTACGACGCCAGAAGCTTTTGAAGCCTATTTTGCCAATCAGAACGTTTTTTTGGAACGAACTGACGTTCCGACCGTCGGTTTTGTTCGCGGCAAATGGTCCGGTGATGAAACAAGTCTGGAAAAAATGAAAGAGATGAGAATTACAATCCGCTGTTGTCCGTTTGACCAATCCGGTACAACAGGGAAATGTCTTTTGACTGGTAAAGATGCGACGTTAGATGTTATTTTCGCGCGGGCTTACTGACCTTTTATTGCAAAAATGTCAGTTTTATGAAATCACCAAAATGGTATCTTGCCAAACGCGGTAGAGTTTGC
Source organism: uncultured Alphaproteobacteria bacterium (assembly GCA_944391565.1). Taxonomy (GTDB): domain Bacteria; phylum Pseudomonadota; class Alphaproteobacteria; order CAAHEQ01; family UBA3637; genus CALXXX01. Next base: position 33,555 of record CALXUB010000020.1, read on the forward strand.
TTAACTGATAAATGTGTTTAACATTGAAAGGAAGGAAAATATGAAAAAATTATGGATTGTTGCTGTTTTAACCGCTTTGACGATGAGTACGGCCGCTTTTGCACAAGGGGGATTCAAAGGGCCTTCTGCGTTATCGGCAACAACGGTTAAAGATGCCAAAGAAATGCGTGATGATACCAATGTCATTTTGGTCGGTCGTATCACCAAGTATTTAGGTGGTGAAAATTATCAATTTGAAGATGCTACGGGAACGATTACGGTTGAAATTGACGAGGATTTGTGGCGCAATTTAACCGTGACGCCGGAAGACAAAGTGGAAATCCGCGGCGAAGTTGATAAGAGCTGGACAAAGTTGGAAATTGACGTTGACAGCATTCAAATCGTAAAATAGTTTTGTTTTAAAAAGCCCTCTAAGGAGGGCTTTTTTTTTAGCTCGTATGTAGTCCTCCCGTCACGCCGTAGACTTCGGCAGTGGTATAACTGGATTCATCTGAAGCCAATAAAACATAAACACCGGACAGTTCTACCGGTTGTCCTGCACGTTTCATAGGCGTTTGCGAACCGAAACCTGGTAATTTTTCTTGAGGTTGTCCGCCGGATATCTGCAAGGGTGTCCAAACCGGTCCCGGTGCGACGCTGTTAACACGGATACCTTTCGGGGCCAGTTGTTTTGCCAAAGCTTTAGTAAAAGCGATAATCGCGCTTTTGGTTGCGGCATAATCCAGTAAAATGGCACTTGGCATAAAAGCTTGAATGGACGTTGTCGTAATAATGCTTGCTCCGGGTTTCAAATATGGCAAAGCGGCTTTCGTCAGCCAAAATAAAGAAAAAACATTGACTTCAAATGTTTGTTTCAATTGCTCTGTTGTCAGCTCTTCTATGTTTTCGACAAAGTGCTGTTTTCCGCCGACAAATGTCAAAATATCCAACCCTTCCAGCGCTTTATGAGCTTTTTGAACCAATGTTGAAGCAAACTTTTCTTTTCGTAAATCGCCGGGAATAAGAACAGCTTTTCTTCCGGCGGCTTTAATCAGGTTTTGAACTTCCAATGCATCTTCTTGTTCTTCAGGCAGATATGAAAGGGCGACATCTGCTCCTTCGCGCGCAAAAGCAATGACGGCCGCTCGTCCGATGCCGGAATCGCCGCCTGTGACAAGAGCTTTTTTCCCAAGCAAACGACCATGGCCGATATAACTTTCTTCACCGCAATCAGGCTTGGGAGTCATTTTTGCACTCAGTCCCGGATAGTTTTGAGATTGTTTCGGATATTGTTTGTGATAATATTTTGTTAACGGATTGATTGTTATTGTTTTTTCCATTTTTTTCTCCCTATTGTTTCCCCTCGAATAAATAGGTCATTTTCGTAAAAAAGCTATCTTTTTTCAAACAAGCAACTTGCTTGGATCTTTTTTTATGGTATGATGCATGCATATGCAATCATTAAAGGAGGAAAAAATGGCAAAAAAAGCAGTCGTCGGTGAAGAGTATAAAGTCTTGAAACAAAAATCGACACCGAAAAAAATCGCGAAATTCTTGATCTTCGTTTGGGGTATTTGTGTAATCGTTCCTGCTTTGTATCTGACTTGTACTCAATCGGAAAAAATGAAGGAATTCGTTGTTGTTAAAGCTGTTTATACGGTGAATGATGTTTTAAAAACCCAGTATGAATCTTTGACATCGGAGGTGCTGAATGCTGTTAATATCAATCAATACACCTCTAAAATCGAAGTTCCGGAAATTGATTTGAAACAATTTAACGAGGCTGCCGAAAAAACAAAAAAGGCTGCGGCAACACTGGCTAAATTAGGGATTAAAGATGCCTCTAAAATCGAAGATACAACAGCTGATTTGCAGAAAAAATTCAATAATGTGAATGCTCAGTTGCAAAAATCCGCCGATAAAGTGCGCCAGACATTGCAATCGGATATAACGGCAGCTTTGCAAAAAGAACTGTCCGGCTTTGCCGATGAGCAGGTTCAAAAACAGTTGGGAATCGATCCGGCTGTTTATCAAAGTCTCATTCGTCAGGAATTTGGTCTATTTTCAACAGAAAAACAAACAGCGACACATACCATTTATACGGCTTTGGCCGAATCTCAAAAGGGTCTTTTAAACGGTATGCTTGGTTTGTTAGATTCTTATTTCCAATACGTTGTTTGGGGGATAATGGCCTTGGTTGTCATATTGGGATTGGTGCCGATTGTGATTGTTTGGTGGATTGCCAAAAAACTGTCTGATAACTTTACGGAATGCCCCTATTGTCATAAAGTTTTCTTGTCAAAGAAAGCAAAGTTTAACTTATTAAAGCTTTTTAAATCTTGAGTTGAAACGCGTCTTCGGACGCGTTTTTTCGGAATATATAGCCGAAAGCAGAGATTGTCTTTTGAAACTTTTCTTTTCATTTATTTAGACAGAAAGGAGAACTTTTATGAAAAAGCAAACTTTGCATTCTACCTTAAATCAGACAGATGAAAAACAAAGACAAGAAAGCATTTCTTTGTTAAACCAATTTTTGTCAGACTTTTTGGCGTTGGCGTTAGTGACAAAGCAAGCGCATTGGAATATGAGAGGCGCAAATTTTATTGCAGTTCATGAGATGCTGGATCCGTTTAACGAAAAGCTGCTGGAATGGTCTGACACGTTTGCCGAGCGGATTGTTCAGTTGGGCGGAACTGCTTACGGTACACCGCCGGTTATCGTAGAGACAGCTCGTTTCAAACCTTATCCGTTGGATATTTATACAACGCGTGATCATTTAAATGCGTTAAAAGAACGGTATGGTGCGCTGGGAAATGCCGTTCGTGAAGCGATTGAAGATGAAAAAGCCGATCCAGATACAATCGATTATTTAACTTCCGCCAGTGAGGATTTGGATAAGTATTTATGGTTTATCGAGGCACATTTAGATGACTAAAAAAGGGCGAAAAAATCGCCCTTTTAACGTTCCTTGGCATTTAAGCGAAACGGATGAACAGACAATCGGAATGTCTCTTTTTTCCTTGGTTTGGAAAAACTGGAAAGATCACTGAGCAACTGCGTTTGATAATAACTCGCCGATAGAATTTTAGAAATCAGCTGCAACGGTGTTTGATCTGTGTCATTCAGTCGTCGGAAATGGACGGTTTTTGTTTTATCTTCTTTCCAAGAAAACAAAGACTGAATCGGCTGTTGCTCCGACTTTTTTAATGCAAACAGTTCACGTTGTAATTTTAGATTTCTTTTTTGAAGTTCCAACAACGTTTTTTTTAATTTCCGGATACGTTTGTCTTCTTCCGGTAGCATGCTTTTCAGTTTTTTGGGTTTATCAATTAAAATAAATCTCATCTTTTTCCCTTTCTTGCCATAAACTTCCTATATAACATGATTTATCGATTTTTTCAACAAAAATATAGAAGATGTTGAAAATAAATAAAATTTTATGTAAAAAACCTCCAGATAGAGGAGGCTTTTCAGTTAAAACCATTAAATGGTTAGGCCGTTTTTGTCGGCCGAGATGACAACTGTTGAATTATCTTTGATTTCGCCGTCCAACAATTTGATTGCCAAAGGATTTTCCACCTCTTGCTGGATCAATCGTTTCAGCGGTCTGGCGCCAAATTGTGGGTCATATCCGTTATCCGCTAGCCAATTTTTGGCTTTATCATCAAGCTTCAACATGATATGGCGATCTGTTAATCTATCTTGCAGACGCGCCAATTGAATATCGACAATAGAACGAATATGCTCTTTTTCCAAAGGATGGAAAACAATAATTTCATCCAGGCGATTGATGAACTCTGGCCGGAAAAAGGCTTTCAGATTTTCCCGTACTTCTTTTTCCGACGAACCGGTTGCAATATTGGAAGTCATAATTAAAAAAGTATTTTTAAAGTCAACCGTTCGTCCCTGACCGTCTGTCAAACGACCATCGTCTAATACCTGCAAAAGAACGTTGAAAACATCCGGATGTGCTTTTTCGACTTCATCAAACAAAATAACCTGATATGGCCGCCGGCGGACAGCTTCTGTTAAGACGCCGCCCTCATCGTATCCGACATATCCCGGAGGTGCTCCGATTAACCGAGCCACGGCATGCTTTTCCATGTATTCGGACATATCAATACGTAAGTATGCTGATTCTTCATCAAACAAAAATTCGGCCAAGGCTTTAGCAAGTTCGGTTTTCCCGACACCTGTCGGTCCCAAAAATAAAAATGAGCCGATTGGTCGATTTGGGTCCTTTAATCCGGAACGAGACCGACGCACGGCATTTGAGACGGCAACGATGGCTTCGTCTTGGCCCACAACACGGCGAGCCAGATTTTTTTCCATGTCAAGCAGTTTTTCTCGTTCGCTTCCCATCAGTTTATCCACGGGAATGCCGGTCCACTTGGAAACAACACCTGCAATGATGTCAGGCGTGACGGTTTCAACAGTCGTATGCGTTTGATTGTGTGTGTTAATTTCATTGAGTTTCTTTTCAAGTTCGGGGATTTCTTTGTATTGTAATTCACCCGCTCGTTCATACAGACCGTCCCGAAGCGCTTTTTCAACTTCAATTCTGGCTTTGTCTAAAGCTTCGCGCAATCGTCCGGCTTCTTGAATACTGTTTTTATTGGCACTCCATAATTTGGTTTCTTCTGCCGATTCTTTTTCCAATTCCTCAATTTGTTTTTCTAATTTTTCAAGTCGTTCTTTTGAGGCTTGATCCGTTTCTTTTTTTAAGGCTTCTTTTTCAATTTTCATTTGAATTAAGCGGCGGTCGATTTCATCTAAATGCTCGGGTTTTGAATCAATTGCCATGCGGAGTTTGCTGGCCGCTTCATCAATCAGGTCAATGGCTTTGTCCGGTAAAAAACGGTCAGTGATATAGCGGTTTGACATGACGGCGGCTGCCACCAAAGCGGCATCCGAGATGCGTACACCGTGATGAAGTTCGTATTTTTCTTTAATTCCGCGTAGGATGGAAACAGTTTCTTCTACTTGCGGTTCCCCAACATAGACAGGTTGAAAACGGCGTGCAAAAGCTTGATCTTTTTCGATGTATTTTTGATATTCTTTCAGGGTTGTGGCGCCGATGCAATGAAGTTCACCGCGGGCCAGTGCCGGTTTTAAAAGGTTTGAAGCATCCATAGAACCGGATGTGGCTCCGGCTCCGACAACCGTGTGCATCTCATCAATAAATAAGATAATTTGTCCGTTGCTGGCAGAAACTTCTTGCAGCACAGCCTTTAAACGTTCTTCAAACTCGCCCCGATATTTTGCGCCGGCAATTAAGGCACCCATGTCCAAGGCCATTAATCGTTTGTGGGCTAAGCTTTCGGGGACGTCTCCATTAACAATTCGCAAAGCCAAGCCTTCCACAATGGCTGTTTTCCCCACGCCGGGTTCACCGATTAAAATCGGATTGTTTTTTGTGCGTCGCGATAAAACTTGGATTGTGTGTCGGATTTCTTCATCCCGACCGATAACGGGATCCAGTTTGCCTTGTAAAGCGCGTTCGGTATAATCTGTGGCATATTTTTTCAAGGCGTCGAAAGTATCTTCTGCTGTTGGAGACTGTGCCGTTCTGCCTTGACGCATTTCATTGATGACTTGATTGAGACGATGGACATCAACATCATAAGATTTCAAGCTCAACAAAGCTTGTAATAAACGCTCTACGGTCACATAACTGTCTTTAGCTTTTTCCGCCATTTGTTCAGCAAGGTCTAATGTCTTCAGGAAATCCTGAGAGGCGGAAACTTGGACCGCATTGCCTTGGACGGCTGGCAATTTATTCATGTCTTCTTCTACGGCCCGACGAACGGCATTAACGTCAGCACCCGTTTGAGCCAATAAAGAAGAAGCCATGCCATCCTTATCATCCAACATCACTTTTAATAAGTGGACCGGCATCAGAAATTGGTGAGAATGCCGGGCCGCTAATGACTGCGCGTTTTGTATAAAACCTTGACTTCTGTCTGTTAATTTTTCTTGATTCATCGTTTTATCCCTTTCTATGATAAACATAGGGCTTTATGCCCTCTTTTTCAAGAGGGGATAAAACCGATATTTTATTTATTTTGAAGCTTTTTCAATTTGTTCAATAGCTTCCTGGATACCATGTTGATATTGTTTAATATCTTCGGGTGATAAAAGCTCCAACAGCTTATACAGTGCACCGGCATGGTGCATTTCGTCTTCGGCAATATCCGTTAAAACGGCTTTTATGTCTTTATTATCCGTGCTTTCCATAATTTGTTGATAAATCTGTATAGCTTCAAACTCCGAAGCAATCCCAAATTTAATCGCCCGTAAAATCTCTATGTCCGACAATTTTTGTTGAGGTGACAAGACATTGTTAATATTTGTAAATTCAGGCATTCTTTTCTCCTTTCGGTTGTTTCCTGTTCATATTTAGGAATTGATTGTTTTAAAAGCAATAGAAAAATCTTGCATTTCAGAAAAAAGAAAGACATGATAAACAAGTAGGCATTTCATTTGTTCGTGAGGTGAAAATATAGAGGAGTTAAAATGACAAAATTCTTTTTGGCTGTCTTCATGATGGCAACGGTTATAGTAGGAACGGCAATGGCTTGCGATTGTGCCAAAAAAGCCCCTTCATGCGGATGCGAGCAAGGCGCTGACTGTCATTGCCCATAAAATACTTGAAGCAAAAGAAACAGCAGGAAAAACCTGCTGTTTTTTTGTGTCTTTTTGAATGTGGAAAAGCATTCTTATGTATGTATATGAAAATATTGACTTTTTTGTAAAATAGTTTTATAAAAAACAGCTTAACGCATTTTATAGAAAAGGATAACATATGCAGGAAAAAGATTTTTCAATCAGAGCCGGACGTATTCATAAATTGGAACAACTCCAGAAACAAGGTGTCAATGCCTATCCGCATTTATTCAAGCCGTCTCTTTCTTCCGCAGAGCTGCAGCAGGAATTTGAACATTTGGGAAAAGGACAGACAGATCCTGCGTTTGTGAAGGTTGTCGGCAGAATACGGGCGATCCGTCATTCTGGTATGTTTATGGATTTGGAAGATAAAACTGGTAAGATACAGATTTTTACTGATCTGACGAGACGAGGACCTGCTTCGGAGCTTTTGGAATTTTTAGATATCGGAGACATTATTGGTGTGGAAGGAACAATAAAACGGACAATGCGGGGTGAGTTATCGGTTGTTGCGCAAAAAACAGTAATGTTGTCTAAATCTTTACAGCCTTTGCCGGAAAAAAGACACGGACTGACGGATAAGGAGGCTTGTTATCGGCAAAGATACTTAGATATTTTGGTTAATCCTGGTTCAAAAGAAACGCTTTTAAAAAGAAGCCGTACGATTCAGGCAATTCGTGAAGTCCTGTCTCAGGAAGAATTTGTAGAGGTGGAAACGCCGATTTTGCATCCCATTAAGGGAGGCGCTAATGCTAGGCCTTTTATGACGCACTACCATGCGCTGAATATGCCTTTTTATTTGCGAATTGCATCGGAACTTTATCTGAAACGTTTGATTGTCGGGGGAATGGACCGTGTTTTTGAAATCGGTAAAACTTTTCGCAATGAGGGAATTGATACTTCGCATTTACCGGAGTTTACGATGTTGGATTTATATCAAGCTTACGCAGATTATCATGATATGATGAGCCTTTCTCAAAAGCTGTTGCGTGAAACGGCCCTGGCGACAAATAAGACTTTGGCGTTCGCATGGCGGGATAAAGAAATTGATCTGTCTGCACCTTTTAAAAAGCTGTCTATCGTAGAGGCCGCCAGTGAAGCTGTCGATATCGATTTTATGGCTGTTCCAACAGATCAGGAAGCCATTCAGGCCGCAAAAGCAAAGGGTGTTCAATTGAAGGGAGATGAAAGTTGGGGAAAAGTTATTGAAACTGTTTTTGATCAACGGATCGAACAAAAATTGATACAACCGACTTTTGTGATGGATTTGCCGCGTGATATTTCTCCGTTGGCCAAAGAGCACCGTTCAAATCCGCGATTGGCAGAACGGTTCATGCTGTATGTTGGCGGTATGGAATTGGGAGAAGCTTATTCGGAGTTAACGAATCCTTTGGATCAACGAAAACGTTTTGAGGAACAGGCAGCTCGTGCTTTTGATCCGGAGGCTCAGCAAATGGATGAGGATTTTGTGACAGCTCTTGAACACGGTATGCCGCCGACAGGGGGAATGGGAATCGGTGTCGATCGGTTGGCAATGTTGTTGACAAACTCATCCAGTATTCGGGATGTGATTACATTTCCTGCCCTGCGTGCAAAACATAAAGCGTCGACAGTTCTTCAGGCTTCTCAAAAACAAAGATAAATAGAAGTTCCCGGTAAAAAAGCTTGCTTGTCTTTGCCAAAAGAATTAAGTTTAAAAAGACAGGAGGGAATATGTCAAAACCACATCAAACCCCTTTTATCGGGGTGCATTTAATGCTGATTCAAAATGGGAAACTTTTGTTGCAAAAGCGCAAAGGAGGGGCTTTGGACGGTGTTTTTACACCTGTTTCAGGACATGTTGATAAAGAGGAAGGTGTTATTGATGCTCTTGTTCGTGAAGCCAAAGAAGAAGCCGGTATTATTCTGCATCCTTCAGAATTGAAGATTTCGGTTGTTGCTCATTTGTTGGACGCCCCTTATAAGGGGGAATATCGGGACATTATTAACTTCTTTGTTTTTACGGATCGTTATGAAGGAACAATTACAAATAATGAACCGGACAAAACAGTCAGCTTGGATTTTTACGATATAACGAACTTACCCGAAAATCTGATGAAACATATTTTTAATGTATTGGATGCCTATCAAAAAGGAGAAAATTACATCGTCTGGCGTCCCTAAATTACGCACTGCAGCATAAAATTCATCGTTTAACGCATTTTTTCTATTAAAGTTGTCATCCGACTTTATTTTTGTTATAATAAAAAATAAAGGAGTAGAAAATGGCTAAGACACTGGAAGAAAAACAAGCAATTGAATTAGCCGAAAAATTTATTAAAACCGGTTTGCGGGGATCAATGGAAGATAAGATCCGTAATAAACTGGGTAATAAAGTATGGCCGTTGGCTCAAAAGATGACGCGTTTCGGCGGCTGGGCAGGTGTCGGAATTACGGCGGCCTCACTTATGATGGGATATCCAATTGCTTTGTTCCCTGCGGCTTTGACGATCGGAGCTGCTTTCGGGGTAGACAGATGGGCGCGCGGGCATGTTCGGTTTTTACAAAACGTTGCGTTGCGTCAAGCTGCATTCTTCGGTCGCTCCATGAAAAATGCTAATGTTCCTGAAGCGGTTCGTCAAAAAGCGATGGAACATTTTTTGAAAAAAGAAAGTCCAATGTTCACGGCCAAAAAATATATTCAGAAAAATCCGGAAATGATCGCCCGACTAAAAGATGGTCAGATGGCCAAACTTAACAAGAACTTCGTTTCTCTCTTTGATGAAAATACGCATGCACTGAAAAATTTGGCGGTAAAAGAAAAAAGAGCCGTTAAATTTTCCGAACGTTGGGATGTTTATAAAAAAACTTGGCAGCAATTTAAAGCAGCTAAAGCTGAAGAAAAAGCTGTCAAAAAAATCGGAGAAAAAGCGGTTCAAAATGCTTCTGTTTTGCGGGCAGGTGAGACTGCTGTTCGCACGGCGGAAAAGCCGGTTTCTCATTTAGGACAGTTTTTGACGCAAGCTCAAGTGTCAAATATGACCGCTCAGTCAGTGCAAAAAGGGGTGCCGGAAGCCGTAAAAGCTGTGGAAAATGGTGCTAAAAGACTGCCCATTTCTGCTAAATTGATGGGGCAAATCGGTTCGGAAACAATGAAAATAACAGGCGCTAAAATAGCCGGCATTACAGCTATTAAAGTCGGAGCAAAAAAGATTCCGATTCTCGGGGCCGTCTTTGGAACGATTTTCGCGACCGGTCGGGCATTAAAAGGTGATTGGACGGGCGCTGGAATGGAATTTTGTTCGGGGGCCGTCAGCTGCGCACCTGGTGTCGGTACCGCCGGCTCTTTGGCAATTGACGCAGCTTTGTTGGCGCGTGATTTGGCAGGAAGCCGATGATCAAACAAATGAAATTATATACGAACTTCCTGACGGAAAAAGGGGATCTTGTCTGTGTCATTCCGGTTTTGGAAACAAAACAACCATCTCAGCCTAAAATTCTTTATGATGGCGGAGAACACGCCTTGTTTTACCGTGCACCGGGAGAAACATTTGTTTTGGATTATCTGAATGAAGTTGTTCAGGTTGTTTTGAAGCAGACACAGAAACTTTTAATGTTTGAAGTCGATTTGCAGCAACAAAATGTCATTTTGGATTATTTCGTACCGATCATGATGGTGGAACGTTTGCCCGCTTTTGAATTGGATGAGACGGTTGAAGCATTTTAGTAAAAGGCGATCTATCTATTTTTGAAAACTTATTAAAAACGATAAAATCGGTATTTGTTTTGTGTTGTTTTCACTTTTCCGACATTGGTTTTGATGTGAAATGGATAAAATAAAAACCGGAAGGATGCTTTCCCGGTTTAATCTTTTTGGTGGTGGATAAGACCGCATTGGATTGAGATTATTAAAAAAACATGTGAATACAAGGAGATGAAATAGATACAAGGTCAGATCGGATTGACCTTATATCACATTTTCAAATCCTTATGTTTTAAGATGCGACCCCATGCAGTCCTATGTTTTACAAGGACTTTCCCCATTTTCCAAATTGGTCTGGTCTCATGTTCGCCAAAATCATAAATTTCTTGATTTTTTCTTTGTTTTATGCTATACTAGCCCTCAGTTAATCGGGATAATTGTATCCCGATTTTTTTATGCCTGTTTGATATCTCAAACGGGCTTTTTTTATGAAAGGATACTAAAATGAAACTAAATATAATTATTTCTGATTTTACTTATATGAAAGAAAATTACTGTATTGCCGGTTGGAGCCCTGCCGAACAACGTATGCGCAGATTAATGATAGAAGGTGGCCATTGGTCTGAAGAAGAAGCAAAAAAAGTGGAGGGGCACTCTTGTATTCAAATTGAAACCATCCCTATTCCACCAAATGAAGGACGAGATTATCCCCATAAAACAGAAGATACTTGGATAACAAACGATATTAAAGTTCTTTATCATTTTAACTCGCCTGCTGAATTAGCATACGAATTAGAAGATAGTCTTTCTCGTAATATCAAATCTATTTTTAACGGACATTTGAAAGAAAATACTTTTGTTTTACCTAAAATAAAATGTCAATCTCTTGGAGGCATTAAAGTTCCTGCTCAAAATTTAGAATTTTATAAAGACAACGAAAACAAACTACGCATTCGTATTTTGGATAATGATGGCCAAAAATATGATTTACGTGTCACCTGTCGTTACTTGCGAGATGTTTTAGACAAAATGAATGGCCTAAAGAAACTGAATGATGAATTAAAAAGAGTTTCTTTTGCTCATGTTAGAGTGGGACTTGCGAAACCTTATTATAAACAGGAAAATCATTGCTTTTTAATGTGCAATGGTGTATTCTTGTTTTAAAGGAAATACAAAATGAAATTATATACAATCGGATATGCAGGAAAATCAGCCAGAGAGTTTTTCACAATTTTAAAAAACTCTGATGTCAAAAAAATTATTGATGTCCGATTGTATCCTTCTACGAAAGATTGCGGTTTTGCTCGTTCAAAAGATTTGGAGTTTTTCTTATGGGTTTTGTGCCGTATCAAGTACGAACATCACAAAGAATTTGCCCCCGCCTCAGCCATGCTAAAAGGATATAAAGACAATCTGTTTGGTTGGAGTGACATTGAAGAACAATATTTAAATATTTGCCAAGCCAGAAAATTTACTCTAACTCCCGATATGGATTGCGCTTGCTTTTTGTGTGCCGAACCAACACCTGAGTGTTGCCATCGCCGGTTATTAGTTGAGTACCTTGCTAGGCAAAATCCAGATGTAGAAATTATACATTTATAACTCCCTCTTTTGCTCTTACATATGATTTTATGTAATTTCGGTGGATAAGACCCCATTGGATTTAAGATTTTTGAATATCTTTATATTATAGGTACTTATAAAAAGATAAAGCTCAATCTGGTCTGAGCTGGTATCTAGACATTTTAATTAAATTTCATCTATTCCTAGGCTTTTAAAATAGTTATAAGTTTCATCATAATATGCTGGATTTCTGGTGGCATCCTCAGGGTTTCCCTCTGGAATACAAATAACCATTCCTTGTCTTGCTCTGGTCAACAAAACACGATAGGCATTTATTTGAAATGCTTTTCTTTCTGGCGCTCGAATATTTTGCCATTTATTTCCCGTAAAGGAATAATTACCCCACTGACCATTTTCCCGTCGCAAATCTCCATCCCATACGATACAGGTCCAATCTAATTCAAGCCCTTGCACATCAAATTCTGAGGCAGCATCCTCTAAAAACAAAGATGAGCGAATATCTGTAATGTCATCAAGAAACCAATGAACGGTATCCGGTTTACATCTAACATCAATTGATAAAGGACGCAATCGTTGTGCTTGGGATGAGACAAGCATACCATAACGTTCTGTTCCTCTTTTTTGTGATTTTAACCATTTTTTGGCTTTATCCAGAGATCTAGTCAATACAATCGGATACTTATTTTTAATTAACGTTAAAAGATTTTTTGCTTCTTCAACATTTCCTTCCAATAACTCATGAATAAAACCAGATAATTGTTCAGCTCTAAAAGAGCGCATAGACACAGATAAATGTAAATTTGATGTTAAATGTGTTTTTTTATTAGCCTCTAATAAACCTTTTAACTCTCCTTCAGCATATTCTTTACCTGTTAATTTATCAGATATGAATACATTCCAATTCGGGAAACTTGCATTAATTGCCCTTAACCATTCTGAAATACCTGCTTCTCCCGTATTAATTTCTTGTCCACCGCCAACCAAACAAACAATGACAGCCCAATCTTCTCTCAAATCAAGAGACCAAATAAGAAATTCTGGCTCAGACATAGGAAAGTTTGAAATATTCTTTTTTCTACTTAACCAGTTGGCAAGTTGTTGTTGTGTCCATGCTCGTTGAGCCTCATCAAAAATAGCTACATGTTCAACTTCTGAATATCCATCATCTTGATATTTTTTTACTTTTTGAGGATCAATTTCCAATACGCCATTTTGAATGGGGTATTTAATTTTATTCAGTGAAGTATTCCTGTAATGATGAACAATTTGAATAAATGATTTAACATTCCGTCTCGCTTCTGTAATATTGTATCGCTTTGAAGGATTTTTAAGTTCTTCCTGACGTTTTTTATCTCGAGCTAGCGCTTCTGTTAATACATCTACAAGAGGCTGATTACCGGATAAATATACAGCAAGGTTTTCTTTTTTAAATTGTTGAACTGCAATATTAAGCCCTACTAAAGTTTTTCCTGCCCCTGGAACACCGGTAACAAAACAAATGGACTTTTCTTTATTTTGATATGCATGTTCAATAACCTGCATAACAAAATCACTTGTTTGCTTTAAACTTTCCCCTGATGCTTCTGTTCGGGTAATATCTTCTACCGAATGATTTAAGTATAAAGAGCTAGCGGCTTGAATAATCGTTGGTGTTGGCATATAACGACTATTTTTCCATTCACATAAACAATTGTCGGTTTTATATTTACTTGAAATTTTATCCAACACATCTAATAAATAATCAGTATTTGTTAAAACAGGTTCTAAAACCTGATCACTGTATACTGAAAGTTGTTGCGTTACAGAAGCTTCTTTTGCTTGTGTTGCTATCAATATGGGAACAATCATCAATTCATGGCTAGCTTCATGAAAGTTTTTAAGATCTAGAGCATAATCCCAAACCTGTTCAGCATCTTGTTTTGCAAATTCTTTTGATCCAACCTTAAATTCTAATACAAATACTATACCATCTATTAGTAAAACAACATCTACGCGTTTTCCTAAACGAGGAATTGAATATTCAAAAATGATTTCACCAGATTTTTGATGTAAAATCTTTTTTAATATATCAATTTCTTCACACCATGCATTTCTTTGTAAATCTGTAATATCAAAAGGACTCTCTTTTGCGATTATACCGAGAATTTCATCACTACTACTAGCAATAAAATTTTCAATTGAATTCGAATAAAAATAACGTTTTGTCATATTTAATATTCCTGATTTATTCTATTTTAGATTTGAAAATATTACTCTTTACATTTCAAATTTTGAGTAATATCGATAAAGAATTCTTTACTCCATAATTCTAACTTTGATTTATCAGCCACAAATGGTAAAACATCTTGTTTGGCTTGCTCAAAATCAATTGTCGCGAAACGATCTTTTAACATTGTTTGCAGTTCGTTTAATTCAAAAGTATCATTTTCAGTTAAAATCCCTGTATCTTCAAGTCTTGCTCTTAAATGTGGTAAATTAACTGCTGCATTATTGGCTAAATAAAAGACATAATCATAAAGATCCCTTCCTTTAATCCTATTCCCCCAAGAACGACAAATTACAGCATGTAATTTACCTGCGAACAAAGACGGCATATCATACAGCTTCACTTGATATGGAGATGGCAATAAACGATATTTATTTTCAAACGTAGCTAAAGGCGGTGGATTGGTATCAATCTCAAATTTGATTTTAATCACTTCATTTGAATTGATATTTAAATCCGTTCCATAAATACTCAATATATGTTCTTTTGTATTTCCTTTTAAAAATGCTGATTTAATAGCAGAATCATGTGGTTTTACTTTTTCTTCTACTGAAAAATGCAACCCCAAAGAAGATAGTTCTTTTTCTAAACTTGAAAAATATTTTTGTAATTCAAAATTTTCATTTGGTTCAATCAAAGAAAAATCTAAATCTTCTGAAAAACGGTCAAGTCCATAAAATATACGAAGCGCGGTTCCTCCATAAAATGCTACATTTTTGAAGAAACCAGCACGAGAAAGTCCACATAATGCTACTTCCTGTACAATTTCTTTCAAAGCATTTTTCTTTTCTTCAATATTATCAGTTTTATATTTTGAAAGCATTTGTTCTAAAACTGTTAGCATTACTTCATTCTCCTTATAAACTTAACCAAAAACTTCAAATTATTTGTGCGATATAAAGGGGCTAACTTTTCAATCGCATCCATATCTAATTTCTTAAACTCATTTTCATCTATACGAAGGTCATCAAATAAAAGAGCACTAAATTCCGCTAAATTCTTAACAGGAGGTATAGTATATAACTTATCACATATTGCCTTTTCCGGTGTTGCAAGCTGATATGAATATCCATTTTCTTCATATAATAAAACACCTAAAGGATATACGGCTGCAGGAATATCTCGATAAGTAAAAACGCCAAAATGATTTTGATATGTTTTTCTTCTGCGTTTACTAAATGTAGCGGATGTATATGTTTTATAGACCGCCTCTGGAATCAAACCATACACCGACAAAGCATAATCAAATGATAAGTAAGATGGACCAAAAATACGTCCTGCTAAATATTTACCATCAGTAGATGAATTTGTTTCATATAATTCACGAACAATAGGTATCAGTCTGCCCAAATGGACCTCATTACTTATCTTATCATGTATTTTAGCATAACTACTAAATTTTATTTTTAAGTCATCAAAAGAATATATCATATTTCCTCCTGTTACTCCAATTATAATGGAGTTTTTGGAGAAAATCAAGCATTTTTATTAAATTATAAAAATAATTTCACCTAAATATCATCGAATATTTACCGAATAATTACCGAATAGCGAAAAAATTTACCGAATTTCATACTTTTTTGCAAAATCAAGAAATAAAAAATCCTCAAACAGCCGAACGAAAAACTCTCAAACTACCGAACGATAAATTGCAAAACCATGAAATGAATTTCTGCAAAATCATTAAATGAAAACTTGCAAAATCATGAAATAAAAAAGACGTCTCATTTATTTATCTGCAAATTCAATCACTTATAAAATGTTTTATTTTTTTTCATTTTTTGGGGACGAAAAATCGAGCTCCGGGATTTTTACCTTATGCAACAAAAAAATAATTTTTAAGTGAAAGGTAAAATTATGCAAAAAATATTCTTTGAAAAACAAAATGTTATAAAAAATATTAAAAAATGTGGAACTCCTTTGGTACTTTTTGCCCCTCTCGTGGATTTTTACCCCATGTCAGGCAAACAAAAAAAATTGAAAAAAGTGAGTACGATTTTTCGATTTTTTCACTTGTTCTGTATGTAAGGAACTTTCTGAAAGGATAAAACTATGAATGAAATCATAGAACTGTTAAAAACAGCGGTGGCTGAAATCTTAAACGAAACAGAGCCCAAAGATTTATCGAAAAATCAGCAGATTAGACTTGATAAAAAAGAAAATCCAAGCATTCATTGTCAAACAAAAGGAGGCACAAATGGCCAGAAATATTAATTTAGACATTCCTTTGGAAGACATACCTCAATTAGATTTTGATGAGTTATACAAACTCTATATTGAGCTTTTCTCTCTTCCGACAAAGGCTACTCGTAAATCCTTTTTTATCTGGCGTGTCACAAACAGATTGCAAGAACTGCGCTTTGGCGGATTAGACAGTGCAACCAAACACCTGCTTGAAACAATGGATGATGAACCGGATAATGCAACGTATTTGCCCGTTGGCACAGAGCTTATCAAACGGTTCAAAGGTAATGTTTATCGTCTGCGTGTGTTGAAAGATGGTTTTGAGTTTGATGGTCAGGTTTATAAATCTCTATCGGCTATCGCTTTGGAAATAACCGGTCGGAAAATCTCCGGCAAAGAATTTTTTGGAGTGTAGCCATGAAAGAAGTTCGTTGTGCCATTTATACCCGAAAATCAACCGATGAAGGGTTGGATAAAGAGTTTAATACATTAGAAGCTCAGCGTGAAGCCGGTGAAAATTATGTATTAAGTCAGAAACACCAAGGTTGGAAAATCATTCCGGAACATTATGATGACGGTGGCTTTTCCGGCGGTAATATGAACAGACCGGCCTTAGAGCGCTTGTTAGAAGACATCAATGCCGGCAAGGTTGATATGATCGTCGTTTACAAAATAGACCGCTTAACCCGATCATTAACCGACTTTTCCAAAATGATTGAGATATTAGAAAAGAACAACTGCTCATTTGTATCGGTGACGCAAAATTTCAACACCGCTGACAGCATGGGCCGTTTGATGCTTAATATCTTACTTTCCTTTGCTCAATTTGAACGAGAAGTCAGCGGGGAGCGTATTCGTGATAAAGTCGCTGCCTCTAAAAAGAAAGGTATGTGGATGGGTGGTGCCGTTCCGACCGGTTATGTTGCCATCAATAAAAAACTCAAGATTAAACCGGAAGAAGGCGAAATGATACGCTTTATGTTTGAAAGTTATCTAAAGCATAAATCCATTACAGCCATCTGCAAGTTAGTCAAAGAGAAATACGGTATAGAATACCGCCGAGAGATGATAAAACGCTTACTCAAAAACCCGGTTTACCTTGGCAAAGTCAAACACAAAAATGAACTATATGACGGACAACATCCGGCCATTATAGATCAAGAAACATTTGATAAGGTTGCCGAAATCAGAGTCTCAAAAGACGTGGCTAAACGCTCTTGCTTATACAAGAAAAACGAAGTCGGCATTTTGCGTGGCATTTTAACTTGTGGTTGTTGCCACACCCGAATGACACCAACGGTCAGTATGGGACATGGTCGCAGGCGTTATTATTATACTTCAACAAAAGCAAAATACTATGGCTATCATACATGTCATAATGGTTCGGTGGCGGTGGCTATCCTTGATGAAGCGATTATACAAATCATCACACCAATGCTAAAAGATGCACATATCTTAAACGGACTTATTAAGCAAATTGCACCTGATAAAACCAAAGAGCTGTTTAAGATTATGCAACATCCCGAAAAGGTCTTGGCAAAGATGAGTGAGCTGGATAAATCACTTTTAGTCAAAGAGTTAATTGAAAACATTACCGTTCAATGTGATAATTTGGAAATCAAATGGACTGCTTTGGCGCTGGATATTTTACCTGATAAATACGCCTCTCAAACCAAAGACGGCATCATGACAATAGATGTCCCTCTTTCCAGAACGCATGGTGTATTGCAAGTAACCGTTCCGGAAGCATTAACTCAAAATTCTTGTCCGAATAAAGAGCTTATCAAAGCCCTTTCCAAAGCGTTTAAGTATCAAAAGATATTAACCTCTGGTCGAATGACTATTGCCGAACTCTCGTTACACGAAGAACTGGATGCCGGTTATTTGGGTCGTATTCTTCGTTTAACTTCATTGGCACCGGATATTATCAAATCCGTTTTGGCAGGCACTCAACCGGCAGACTTTATCTTAAAACGTCTGATACGTGAGGAAATTCCGCCAATTTGGGCTGAACAACGCAAAAAATATAACTTCCCGGAAATTTAAGACAGGAGTTTTCTCATGACAGATATGATACACCACAAGTCTGACAATACCTCTTTGTCTTCTCACAAAAAGGAAGTTGTCAAAGGCGGATTTATTAAGTTTTACCGCGATTTTCAAGATTGGCATTGGTATTCGGACGCAAATGTTTTGCAACTCTATCTCCACTTGATGCTGACGGCAAATTTCAAAGACAAGCCCTTTAAGGATATTATTGTCCATCGGGGCGAAGTCGTCATCAGCCATATGCGATTGGCCGAAACTTTGGATAAATCCAAGGACCAAATCAGGCGATTGCTTAATAAACTGAAACGCACCAATGATATTACAACAGCACGTATCGGGTGCGCCACACTCGTCAAGCTTATTAACTATAATAAATATCAGGGGGTTGAGGATATATCACCAGACACCGCCGCCACTTGTCCGCCGGATGAAAGCCATTTAAACGCTTTTTATCCGCTAACGACTAAAGAAAGAAAACAAGGTAATAATGTAAATAATGAAAAGAAATTAGCTGAGCCGGCGATTTTTGAACAAAAACGAACCAGCGGTGGTTTGGTTGGGCTTGGTGATGTTTTGGCTCGGCAAGGATTAGGAGTGGGCACAAAGTTCAAATATCACTTCACGCAATTTCCACCCGACTGGCAGGAAGTGGAACGATATGTGGCCGAAAAGAACATCCATATCAATTTGGAAGGCTTTTATAGTTATTATGAATCCACCGGTTGGTGCGAAAGAAATGGTAAGAAACTGGACGGCTGGCACTTTGCCCTGTGCCACACCCATAAAACCGGCGAGTATTTGTAAAGGAGGTAATAAACAATTGCCCTATTCTCAATACAAAATTTGCGGTGGTTTCTAGAATTAAGGATAGTATGATACTAACAAGATAGTATCTCTGGTTTTTCGCCAAATTACCGGATACTATCATAGTATCTATATACTATCCCGGATTTTGCCCGATTTTGGCGGATAGTATCATACTAACATGACCATAACCGCCGGTTGGGTATAGAGGCCCAGTCCTTTTTAGGGGGTAAAGATGCCAACGGGTCCTTCCTGGCGATAGACCATATGCGGGGACGCAAGCCGCGCCATATTTCTAGCGAAACACAAAAATTCTGGCTGGTCGGGTATATCCTAAACCCCAATAAACACAAGGGTTATAATGTGGTCCGTTTTTTCCTGGCTGGTCACTGGTCACTTCTGGCTGGTCACTTTGGGGAAAAAGTAATATAAATGATAATTTATCGGTGGAAGTGAGAGCCGAAATATCCACGTTTGAAACATCAATTTCGCCACTCATGAGTTTTGGCAACAACGCATCTCGCAACTGCGCAAGTCGTGTGTTTTCTCGTTGATT
>CALXUB010000021.1 GCA_944391565.1 uncultured Alphaproteobacteria bacterium
GTGTCTGCTGTGACGGAAATGTCTATCAACCAGACACTGAAGATACTTCTTATGCCTGTTGCCCAACTGGAAAAGAAGTCTCTATTGTTCAAGGAAAAGAAAACCTCAATTATTGTTGCTCAGAAGGGCAAAAGGCTTATTGGAACGGGTCTTCCGCCCAGTGCTGTGCGACCACAACGCATCAAATCGTCAAAAACTACAGAAGTGGACAAACCGATACCGCTTATGCTTGCTGTGAAACAAAAGAGGATGACGTTTACGACAACGGACGCGCTATCATCTCGTGGACTGGCTATACCATCGCCGGCGCCGTCAACGGGTCGTGCTGTAGTGGCTATACCAGTTATGCTGAGGATGATGGCTCCTATGTAAAGGCTTCTTATGACGTCTCAATTCGTCAAAACGGTGGTGTTTATTACTGTGCTCATACTGGAATTATAAATGGAGTAGGCGATGTCTATGTCAGTGACAATAAGATTTGCAGTACGGGTGATTGGGGTGCGACAGTTCACGATTGTCGGTGCAGTGACAGCGGCGATCCTCAATCGAATGGCATATCCTGTTAAAATCATCGGCTTTTATGCGCTTTTGGATTTTGATACAATAGCTTTTGAATGTAATATCCTTGGAAAAGAGAAATTCCCATAGCTTGTCCTAGTTCCACGGCGACTTTATCATCAATTCGGCATAGAATGACACGCGTGGGATCATTTTGTTTTAATGTTTGCAAAAACGTTTTATTTTCGGCATAGACCATTAAATCCTGGTTCCAAATCAGTTTAATAAAATCAGCGCCGAGTTTTTCTCGGTTCAGGAAAATCAGAGAATCGGCCGTCACCGTATCAATACAGATGCGATATCCTTTGGAAGCCGCAAAAGCGCGAGCAGCTAAATAAGCCGAAATATCCGTAAAGATATCACTTTGTTTAATTTCCAAAAGCACGGTTTCCTTCAAAGACGGATTTAATGTCTCATCGAATTTCTGAAAATCCGGCCCCAATATAGTTTTTACGGTCAGATTAAGGCTGAAATTTTTATTAAACGAACCTGCATCATGATGAATAATGCTTTCCAACACACGACGATCCAACGTCTCCAACAATCGGCCCAACAGCCAGGGCGACTCATAAATATCAACATTGGGGCACAGAGCCTTACGCAAATCGGATAAAGCAACATATATTTCCTCAAACAGCTCTAACGGCGGAGACTTACCGACAATTGCGCACACCGGCTGACGGCGCGTGATATTGGACAAATCGGCGTGCTGCAAAGCGCGCTCCAGTTGACCCAGCAAAGCCGGTGTAAACGGCATGGAATCCGTATGTGCTTGAAACACTTGTGTCAGCGAAGATGCCGCCGTCAGCACCGGCGTTGATGGTTTAGAAACAGCTCCCTTTAAACTCTCGGCCAGTTTTTTGAAATCCTGTGTCAAATGGTAGATCGCATAGCTTTCACCTTCTTGACGGGTTGTGTTTTGCATGCCGGACAAAAAACGGATTTTAATCAAAAGCGCCTTTAAATCATCCGGCTTGTTTTCGGAGACATAAAGGAAAGCTTCCTGGTCGGATAAAAACAACCGACAAAGCCGCTCCTTTTCGAAAGCCTTCAGATTTTCCACGACCGCTTTCAGCTTTTCACCCGTTAGAGTCGCAGAAATTTGATGAAAAAACAAACCCAAGACCCATCCTTTCGGGTCGTCCCGAAGCTTTTCCAAAAACTGGATCAAGTCAGCGCGTGTTCCCGGCATCTTACATCACCTTGATTTCAAGCGGCGCATCCAAATGCCGCTGATGCACACACTGCTGACGCAGTTTCCCGGACAAAACGCTCCGACAAATCAAACAGGTCGACAATGTGCATTCCTGACCAAACGTACAAGTGTTTTTGGTCAACGCCGCCAAAATGGCATCGATAAAGCGTCCTTGAAAATAATGCAGTCCCATTTTTTGTCCCCAGCGCAAAGCATCTTCTGATCCGCAACGTGACAAAATAAGACCTGCTTTCGGATTGCTTTTCACCAACGCATATAGGGGTCGTTCGAATTCCGGCTGCATCCATTTTGGCGACCAAAACAGCTTGACAAAATCGGCCCCTAACCGAAGGACATCCAAATATTGAAAATCGGGTGCCGTAATATTATCCAACGCCACCAAATGACCTTTATCATGTAAAATCTGCACGGCCTGATGATAGCCTTTCAGGTTGGTAAAAATGTCAGACAGTTGAAATTCCACAATCAAACGGGTCGGCCAATTTTTAGCGAGCTTTTCGAAAATCGGCGTCGACAGCGTAGAAATATTCAAATTTAAACTGATAGCCGGCGGATAGTCATACAACGACACATGCCCCAATGCGCCCAGCATTCGCCTGTCCAAAGTTTCCGTCAACTGATGAAACAAAGCCTTTTCCGTCAGCAAATCCGTTGACGGACATAATGCTTTTTGAAGATTTAAAATGGATGTGTAATACTCATGGAAAAAGACCTTGTTTGGCCCCTGCGGTGACAGCTTGACAACCGCCTGCCGACGAATAAAATCCAAAGTGTCCATATGTTCCAGCGCGCCTAAAATTTTTTCCAAAATATCCGGTGTAAAAGCCTCAACAAAAGGGCTGACGGCCGGGGGTTGAACATCAGTGGCGGCTTTTTGACGATGCGCTTCCACAAGCGTTTTCAGTCGATCCATTTCCTGATCTAAAAAGAAGATCTGTTCAAACTCGGACGCTTTTTGTAATGAGATTAAGACATCATCCTGAAACAGGCTTTTAATCTGATAAAGCACATCATCAATACTTTCCAAAGAGGGATTTGCCGTAATCAGCAGAAAATCATGATTGCTGAGCAGAAACAGACGGCTATGCGCATGTGTCAGCAAAGGTTCAAAAAGTTTTGAAACGATTTCCAATTGCCTGTATCCGCGATTTTCGGGGGAAAGCCGGCTCATTGCGACATAAACGGCACAGAACGAAGTTTCCATGCCGCTTAAGCGGTCAAGTGTTTCCAAAACTTGTTCTTCCGGTGTTTGTTTTTGCATTTTGCCTCTTTCATGGTGACCTTGGCGGGAGTCGAACCCACGACCCCGGGATTAGGAATCCCGTGCTCTATCCTGCTGAGCTACAAGGCCACTTTTTTCCATCGTTTTAAAGATACTCAAAAAGATATGCTTTGACAAGTTTTTTTATCCTGCTTATCCTAAAGCGGGAGGCAAATAATGCACTGTCACGCTACATGTGTCGATTTTAACGGAAAAGGGATTTTGCTGCTAGGTCCTTCAGGTTCCGGCAAATCGGATGCCGCCCTGCGTTTAATGGACGCAGGCGCGCTTTTGGTCGCAGATGATCAAGTAATCTTGACACGCCAAGGGGAAAGCCTGACTGCCTCACCACCCCCGCAGATTCAAGGAATGATGGAAGTCAGGGGATTGGGCCTGATCCGCTGTTCGTTCAAGGCTCAAACGCATCTGAGTCTGGCTGTGGATCTGACACCGAATCTGGAAGTTCCCCGCATGCCTCAAGCTCGTTATTTCGAAGCGCTGGATGTCCGGGTGCCGCTGTTGATTTTAAATCCGTTTGAAGCCAGTTTTACGGCAAAGGTGAAAGCGGCTTTATCGGATGGTTTTTCCTTTTTCGCTTGAACTTTTTCCAGAAAGTGTTAAAAAAAGAAAAGCAAATGGAAGGATACAAAGATGATTGGAATTTTGTTAGTGACACATGGCGCTTTGGCCCGTGAGATGATTGCAGCGATGGAACATGTCGTCGGCCCGCAACAAAATGTCAAAGGCGTGTGCATTGACGCTTGTGATGATATGGAAGTTTGTCGCACCCATATTTTGGAGGAAGTCGAATCGTTGGAAGAAGGCGACGGCGTCTGCATTGCCACAGACATGTTCGGCGGTACGCCTTCCAACCTTGCCATTTCCGTCATGAACGGCCGCAAAGTGGAAGTCATCGCCGGTTTAAATCTGCCGATGCTGATTAAGCTGGTGCGTGAACGAAGCAACGTTTCTTTAAAAGAGCTGGTCACCTTGGCTGCCGAAGCCGGCCGCAAGTACATTAATGTTGCATCGGAATTATTGCTGTAGGTGGGATGATGTGCTCCGAATACAGGATGATCACGCTTCATATTCAAAATAAAAAAGGCTTGCACGCCCGGGCAGCCTCTGCTTTTGTCAAAGAAGCTGATAAATATCGGGCTGAAATTTGGGTGGAAAAGGATGGTCAACGGGTATCGGGCCATTCCATTATGGGATTGATGATGCTGGCGGCGGCGCAAGGCACATCCATCAAGGTCTTGACAAGCGGTATTGATGCTGCCGAAGCTCAGAAAGGCTTGGCCGATCTTGTTAACGCCAAGTTCTTTGAAGAATAATTTTGGCCCGTTTTTTATTTTTATCCTTTTAAAATCCTTTAAAACTCCTTATATTTGAAAACAGGAGAAAAAATGTTCGAATTGATATGGCCTTATTTGTTTTTCATATTGCCGTTGCCGTTCATCGCCGCGGCAATGTTGCCGTCTGCCCCTGACGGCGAAGGTTCGGATGCTTTGCGTGTGCCGTTTTTCAATGCATTCAGTCAATCAACCGGACCTGTTTTTCATATGCCGTCGAAATTGCTCAAGGCGTTATTTTTTCTAGCATGGTGTTTGTTGGTTGCGGCTGGCATGCGACCTGTTTGGCTGGGCGAGGCGCATTTTTTACCGGCGCAAGCCCGCCAAGTAATGCTGGTTTTAGATATCTCCGGATCAATGTTGGAAAGGGACTTTGTCTTGAACAATCAACGTATGAGCCGTGCCGAAGCCGTGCGGCGTATGGCGGATGATTTTCTTCAAAAACGAACGGGAGACGCTGTCGGCGTTGTTTTGTTCGGAACGGAAGCTTATCAGTATGTGCCGTTGACAATGGACACGGCAACCGTGCGCAGCATGCTGAAGGAAGCAACGGTCGGCTTGGCCGGTGAACAAACGGCGATCGGAGATGCCTTGGGCTTGGCATTAAAAAATATGAAAGACCTGCCCCAAGAAGCCAAAGTTATCATTTTCTTATCCGACGGTGCCGCGAACGCCGGCGTTTTACAACCTCAAAAAGCCGTAGAGTTGGCACGAAGCATGGGGGTTAAGGTTTACAGCATCGGTTTGGGACCGGATGTGGCGGGATCTTTTTTCGGTCAACCCATTCCCACCGATCTGGATGAAGCCTTGCTGAAAGACATGGCCGAACAAACGGGCGGCACTTATTTCAGAGTTCGCTCCACCAATGAACTGAAGCAAGTTTATGATCAAATCAATCAGTTGGAACCGATTGAAATCGAACAAATACAAATCCGTCCTGTTCAAGAACTGTTTTGGATTCCGCTGTTGGGTGCACTTTTCCTCTTTTGGCTGGGAATGATGCTGAAAGGAC
Organism: uncultured Alphaproteobacteria bacterium; assembly: GCA_944391565.1. Taxonomy (GTDB): domain Bacteria; phylum Pseudomonadota; class Alphaproteobacteria; order CAAHEQ01; family UBA3637; genus CALXXX01. The sequence goes on from CALXUB010000021.1 coordinate 5,400, forward strand.
GGACGGCATGATTTTTCTAAGACCGTGGATTTTACTGTTGCTACTGGTGCCGCTTTTTTTGTTTTGGAGACGACGGCGATATCAAAACGGCGGTGCTTGGCGAACGGTATGCGATCCGCATCTGTTGCCTTATCTTATTGTTCGCTTTAAAGACAAAGAGTGGCATGTTTATGCAGGATTGATGGCTTTTTTATGGTGTTTTGCCGTTTTTTGTGCAGCCGGTCCCGCTTTTGAACAAAAACCCATGGAGACCGGAATAACCCGCAAAGGAATTGCCGTTGTCGTAGACATGTCTCCCGCTATGACACCCGAAAAATTATTTCAAGCCCGATTGAAACTTTATGATTTGCTTCAAACACAGTCGGATGCAGACTTGGCGCTCGTTCTGACGGATGCCAAAGCCTATACGGCGTTGCCGATGACATCAGATAAAAAGATTTTTGAAAACATTTTACCGTCTTTGACGGAACGCGTCATGCCTGTTCGAGGTGAAAATCCAGCGGCCGGAATTGAACGTGCTGCCACGCTGTTGCGACAAGCCGGATTTAAACAAGGCCGAATTTTGCTGTTGACCGGCGGATTGTCCGAACCCGAAAAATTGATGACTGCCGTTCAATCCAGCGCTTATCCCGTGTCCATTCTGGGAATTGGCGCCCAAACAGATCCCCGGCCCGTTCAGCTGCCCTCCGGACAATTTTGGGAAAAAACACCCGGTACGCCTGTTTTGGCCGGTTTGAACGCTCGCCTGCTGAGCCAAGGCGCCTTGTTTGAAACTGCTTCTTTGGACGAAGAAGATTTAAAACGATTGTTGGCGGATGTTCGTTTGGAAAAACAAGAAGGCACTACCGCTCCTTTAATTTTGCACCAAGACATCGGTGTCTTCGGATTATTGCTTTTGTTGCCACTGACAGCTCTTTTATTCCGACGCGGTATTTTATTCATGCTGTTATTCGGTTTAATGCTGCCGATGGGAGCAGAAGCGGGACCTTGGCGACGCACCGAACAAGCCATGTATGACAGACATCAGACTGCCGTTGCCGCCTACCGCAAGGGTGATTATGAAAACGCCGCTGATCTGTTTGCTCGAACAGAAGGGACGGAAGCTTTGTATAATTTGGGCAACGCTTTGGCATTTCAAGGTAAAATCGAAAAAGCCATTCAGACTTATGAAGCTGTTTTAAAACAAAACCCGCAGCATGAGGACGCTGCATTCAATTTGGATTACTTAAAAAAACAGCAGACAGCCAACCAACAAAATCAAGCTCAAAATGGTCAAGGCGGCGGGCAAAGTGACAATCAACATGACAAAACGGATTCACCTTCTGCTTCCGCTGGTGCCACTTCCGAAAACGACGAACAATCCGCCGCTGAAAATACTTCTTCAAACACAGAATCCCCTCAACAAACCTCCGCCGAAGATTCTGTTTCAGATAATCTCTCTGAAACGCGAGACAACTCGGAAGACAAAGACGACCCTGCCTCCCGACAAATTCGCAAAGACACATCATCAGGCGAAGAAAATGGACAAGCAGCTACACAAGCCGATGCATCCGAGACGCCGGCCGGCGACGAAAAAGGCCCTGTCATATCGGCGGCGGCGCAACAACAAGAGGAATGGCTGGAACGCATTGATTCGGATCCGGGTCGATTGCTTCGGATTCGACTTTTAAGACAATATGAGGCACAAAAATGATAAAAAAACTTTTTTATTTATGGATGTTGTGGGTATGGGCCGGAGCGGCTTATGCTACGGTCTCTGCCACCGTCGGACGATCAACCGTCAATGAAGGACAAAGCGTGGAACTGATTCTTTCCGCCACGGACAAAAAAACGGCTGCACCGGATTTTACTCCCCTTCAGGGGAATTTTGAACTGGCCGGTCAATCTACCAGTCAACGCACTTCTATCGTAAACGGCGTGCTGTCATCGCACTATGAAATTCGTGTCAACTTAATCCCTTTAAAAACCGGCACGCTGACCATACCCCCGTTGACTTGGCAAGGCGAAACAACAGAACCCGTTTCATTAACGGTTCAACCGGCCTCTTCTGCCGTCAAACAAGAAGACAAAGCTGACGGCTTATTGATTGAAGCGGCGCTTTCCGCCTCTACCGTTTATGAAAACAGCGAGCTGATTTACACGGTGCGTCTTTATGACCGGATGGGAATTGTGGACGGAGACATTCTTCCGCCGCAGCTGGCAGGCGCCGAAATTCAAGCGTTGGGCAATGATCGGGCTTTTACGGCGGAACGCAACGGTAAAACCTATCAGGTCATTGAAAAACAATTTGTTATTTTCCCCAAAGAAGCCGGAACCAATTTAAAAATCAAACCTGCGGCTTTCAAAGGCTTTGTCTTTTCTCCGCGGACATCGGGAGCCGATCGAAATCTGCTGGATCCGTTTGGTTTTCCGGGCGACATCATTTACCGCGGATTGTCTTCCATGCAGCAGGAAGTCTTTGTTCGTGCCGAACCGATGACACTGACTGTTTTACCGAAACCGCCGGAGCTGAGTGGATATTGGTGGCTGCCGGCACGCAGTCTGACAATGACGGAAGCTTTCTCGCCTGCCCGACAAGAAATCCAAGTCGGCGCACCGCTGACCAGAACGATTCGGGTTGAAGCAAAAGGCGTTTTAGGCACTCAGCTGCCGGACATCATAATGCCTGACGGACCGGGTTTTAAAGTTTATCCGGAAGCGCCTCAAAAAAGCAACGCTTATGCCGTGAATGAAGGACTTATCGGAATAGAAGAGCGTTCCTTTGTCATTATTCCGCTGACCGCCGGAACAGTCGAGGTTCCACCGGTTTCTTTAAGTTGGTTTAACGTGACGACCGGACAACAAGAAACAGCACGCTTACCCTCGGCACAATTTCAAGCGTTCGGCACGCCGGCAGTCGTTCATCCCCCCGAAGCAATTGAAGCGCCGGCACCGACCGCGCCCGTCTCGCCCTACGCGAAAGAAAATGCTTGGTTATTCTTTTTAGGCGGATTATGCATCGGCTTGGCCGGCACATTTTTGCTGTTCTTTTTCATGATGCGCCGCACCCGCCCTAAAAAGAAGCATCTGCCGGATATATACCCCAAAAGGGAATGAGGTTTTATTCAAAAAGACTAAAAAAACAGAATAACCTGCCTTAAAAAAAGGCAGACACACCATCAACTTTGTCCACAAAGCACTTGCCCTTTTGACAAAAGAGCCGTAAACTGAACAAGCAAATAAGAAAGGAACAACCATGCGCAAAAAAATAAACAAATGGGAAATTGAAGAAGAAACTTTTTTAGCTAAATTATCAGCTTTCTGGGATCTGTTGTTAGTCGGCGTCGTTATCGCTTTGATTTATCTGAACCAAGACATGAACTATGATGATTTATCCAATGATTTGTTGATGGCTTTCGGGTCGGCTGCCATTCTTTACATTTTGTATCGCATGATCAAGCGTTTTGCCAGACTTTTGGACAAGCCGGCTTTTGATTATGAAGGCAACGTTGTTTCTTATCGAGAAGGCTGGTTGTTAAAATATATGATCATGCCGTTATTTTTCTTTTGCGCCTTTATGATTCTGATGGGGTTGTTTCATGTCCACTCGCCTTTGCTTTATCATCTGAACGAAGGTTTTGCTGTGACCGGCTTGGTTATCTCGACACGTAATTTGATTTTGGCAGGCTTTGTTTTCATTGCCATTATGCTGGTGACACGTTTTATCCAACGCATGACTTTGGCAAAGTTAAAAGAACATGTTGAATTGGGTGTCACGTTTAAAAACTCTCTTTTAACCGGCATGGGATATTTAGGGATTGTATTGGCTTTTTGCGGATTATTTGCTTTTCTGGGAGCCAACATTTTACCGGTTGTTTTGCTGGGCGCAGCCCTGTTAATCGGCGTGGCATTCGGGTTCAAAGATATGTTCCAAAGCTTTGTGGCGGGTTTGATTATTTTGATGGAGCGGCCCATTAAAATCGGTGATTGGGTTGTTATTGACGGCGCCGAAGGATTTGTCCGGAAAATCAATCTGTGCACAACGGAAATTGAAACTTTTGATAAAGCTTCCGTTTTGTTTCCGAACACGGATATCACACAAAAAAGGATCCTCAACTGGACACACGTGGATACAATCGGCAGAACGGAAGTGAAAGTCTCCGTGGCCTATGGCACGGACATTGAAAAAGTCCGCACGCTTTTGTTGAAAACCGCGCAAAGCCATCCCAGTGTGTTGGATGATCCGGCACCGTCCGTGATTGTGACGGATATTTCTCACGGCCGTGTGGAAATGGAACTGCGGTGTTTTATCCCGAATAAAGTTCAGATTTTCTCAATTGCCAACACCTTGCGATGTGAAATCTACGAAGCCTTATGTAAAGCCAAGATAAAAAGCTAATCTTTGGCTTTGCAGTCAAAAAAAGCCGTAGACGGCCAGAAAAAAGTGCAATTAAATTGAGCGTCCGGTGCCCGAACGGCCTGACGTTCTAAAAGTGCGCAAGCATCATCTGCCATCGCTTGCAGCTCATCCGCATCAGTGAACAAACCGTTATAACAAATGGCAATCCGATCCGGCCGCGATTGACCGACCGGCCAGATTTGTCCGGCTTCTCGCCGCGTATCAATAAAAGGCGAACAACCGGCAATGGCCAAAATGATCCCAAAAAGATAAAAATGTTTCATAAGACTGGACAACTCCTACCTATTTATGTCATGATGTAAAAGGTTTCTTTCTTTATAGCCTAAAAGAAACGCCGAGGGAAGGTTTAAATGGAAAAAAAATACCGTTTAATAACACGAAACGACTTTGACGGACTGGCCTGTGCCATTTTGTTAAAAAAATTGGACTTGATAGAGGACATTTTGTTTGTTCATCCGCGGGATATGCAGCACGGCCGCGTTCCCGTGACGATGCAGGATATCTCGGCAAATCTGCCTTATGTGACGGGTATCTACATGGCTTTTGATCATCATGAAAGCGAAACAAAACGAATCGGCGATACACGTAAAAACTTTATCTGCAACGACAAATCCCCTTCAGCGGCCCGCGTCATTTATGATTACTTTCATCTGGACGAAAAGTTCCCGGGTGAGTTTGACGAGCTGCTGGCAGCAGTCGACAAAGCCGATACCGCTTCCTTTACGAAAGAAGAGATTTTATCACCGACAGGCTGGGTATTATTTAATTTCATTATTGATCCCAAAACCGGGTTTTATCGTTTCCATGATTTTAAAAAGACACATAATGAGCTTGTTTCTTATTTGATTGACCATTGGGAAGATCGGTCTATTGAGCAAATTTTAGCCCTTCCTGATCTTCAGGAGCGCATTCAATTTTATGAAACTTACCGACAGCCTTTTATCGATCAAATCAACCGCTGTGCTTCGGTCTGCCAGGATTTGGTCACTGTTGATTTACGTGAAGAAGAAATTCTCTATCCCGGCAATCGGTTCATGGTGTATGCACTTTATCCGCATTGTGATTTGTCTTTATTTATTCAAAAGGATACACAGGCCAACCGAATTACTTTTTCGGCCGGCAAGTCTATTTTAAAAACAACCTGTCCGCTGGATGTCGGCGAATTGATGCTGAAATACCACGGCGGCGGACATGCAGGTGCAGGGACTTGCCAAAGCGGTCATTTTGATGTAGAAAAAATAAAGACGGATTTAATTGCCGATATTTTATTGGGCTATCAGGAAAGCAAAAATGAAAACACACATGGACATTCACGAATATCAGGCCAAAAAAATATTTCGCCATGTGGGGATTCCCATCCTTAAAGGCGCTGTGGCTTATACGGGTGCCGAAGCCGCCCGCGTTGCCGAAAAAATTGATTCGGCCAAAGGTTGGGTTGTCAAGGCACAAATTTATTCTCCCATGCGGGGACAAGGTGTTTTTCGTGAAAAAGAAGCCGGAAAGAAAAGCGGTATTCGTTTTGCCAAAACACGTTCATCTGTTCGCAAAGAAACAGAAGCCATGCTGGGCAACCGATTGGTCACGCCTTTTACCGGACCGCAGGGACAGGAAGTCAAAAAAGTTTACATCGAAGAAAAAATTGATATCAGTGCCACATACGCATTGGAAATTTACATTGATTTTTCACAAGAAAAAGTTTTCGTGACGGCTCAGAACACGACTCCCGGCATCAAGGGCCGCATCATCAAACAAGAATTGGATTTGCAAAAAAATCTAACCCCTTCCCGCGCTGCCGGTATAGCCGCCAAAATCGGCATGAAACGCGGGCACATCAAACGGACAGCCAAAATTCTTCAGGCAATGTATGAAATTTTCAAAACATATGCTGCTTTTCGCGTGGAAATCAGTCCGTTGGTAATTACTTCGACCAACAGTTTGGTTGCTTTAGACGGTAAAATCGTCTTTGACCCAGATGCCGTTTCAAACTACAAAGAAATTGCCGATATGCGTGATCGAGAAGATGAAAGCTTGAATGAAATCAAAGCACGTCTTAATAATTTCAGGTATGTAAAATTGAACGGCAATATCGGTTGTATCACGAACGGCTCCGGTCTGTCCATGGCGACACTGGATTTGCTGCACATGTATGGCGGCACGCCTTCTTGCATTTTGGATTTAGGCGGTGATCCTACCAAAGAAATCGTTGCCAATGCGCTGAAAACCATTTTATCCGAACCGGATATTGAAGGTGTTTTGATTAACATTTTCGGCGGCAGTGCACGATGCGACATCATTGCGGAAGGATTGGTTTCGGCGGCTAAGGAAATCAGTGACAGCATCCCGATTGTCGTTCGAATTGAAGGAACAAACGATCAAATCGGCTGTCGTCTTTTATTTGAATCCGGACTTCCGTTTATTGTAAAACAAAGCATGGATGATGCTGTGCGGACGATCATTCAATCGGTGCAGGAGATCATGTGATGAGCATTATTGCGAACCAAAAAACAAAAGTCATCTGTCAAGGGATTTTAACGGCGCAAGGCCTGCATCATACAGAGCAGGCACTGGCCTATGGCACCAACATTATCGGTGGAATTGCTGCCGGCCGCGGCGGCGAGGAAGTTTTAAAAGTGCCGCTTTACAATACACTGGATGAAGCAATTGCACGACAAAAACCTGACGTCAGTGTTATTTATGCGTCACCGTCTCAGGCTCCACTTGAAATCAAGGCTGCGATTGAAGCCGAAATTCCGTGGATTATTTGCACGACGGAACGCATCCCCGTACATGAAATTTTAAAAATTAAAAGTATGCTGAAAAAATCCAAAAGCCGTTTGATCGGACCGGCTGCGCCCGGTATTATCACGGCCGGGGAGTGCAAGTTGGGAACCATGCCGGCCCATTTGTTTGAACCGGGATCAATCGGTATCATGTCCCGTTCCAGTTCCGTCATGTATGAAGCTTTACAGCAGCTTAAGAAAAAAGGACTGGGCGTGTCGACTTGCGTTGCCTTAGGCGCCTATCCCATTTTAGGGACAAGTTTTGTCGAGATGATGGAATTGTTCGGTCGAGACAAAAAAACAAAAGCTGTTCTTTTAATCGGTGAAATCGGCGGCATGTTTGAACAAAATCTGGCCGCTTATTACGCTAAATTAAAACGGCGCAAACCGTTGATCAGCTATGTGGCCGGCTCGTTTGTGCCGGAAAAAACATACATGGGCAACATCGGCGCCATCGTGTTATCGGAACAGGAAAAAACATCTTATAAAAATCAAGTGCTGCAAGAGGCCGGCTCCGTCATCATTGACAGCCCGAACCGAATTGGCGATGCAGTCTTTAAAACACTTTCAAAAATAGGATAATAACATGACGGATTTAACTTTTTTAAATCTGGTTTATACGCGCATCAGTCACGATTTATCTAATCTGGCCGGCGCACTTTACAACGGAACGGAACTGTTGGCCGAAGACCCGTTAGCCGTTAAAGAAACCGGCAGCCTTTTAACGCAAAGCGCGACAGCTCTGATGAGTCGGCTTCAATTTTTTCGTCAAACTTTCGGCACTCCCTTTGAAAGCGCTGAAGATAAAACGGCTTTTTATCTGGCGACCTTGTCCGTTCCGATTGAATGGCATGATTGTTGTGAAAATGCTTTGGAACGGGCCATTGTGATGACATTGGCCGATCAGTTGATCCGCGGCGGCCGAATTTTTAAAGCAGAACAAACCATTTGGGCGACGGGGGAACGCCTGAAAGAAAATGAACGTCTGGCCGATCGGCTTGCCGGCGATGGGACGAACGCCGGTGCCGATGAAGCGCCCGCTTTGATGGCAGCCTATTTGGCCGAGGCAGACGGGAAAAAACTGACTTACTTGCAAAACAACGATAAACTGGGGATTAAAATTGAAAATCGTTAAACCTTTTTGTTGTCTTTTTTCGAACTTTATGACATTTTAAAAGAAAAGAGGTTCGAGATGAAAACAGTACTTGTACTCCTAGATTCAAAGCCCATGATGTTTATTCTGCAAAAAATGCTGGAAGACTTGGGATTTTCTGTTTTTGTCCGCTCTAACTTAACGGATGCTCAAGACTTGCTGAACCAAGATGATAAAATTGACGCCGTTTTATTGGATAAAACCATTCATGCGGAACCGACCGCCTCACTGATTCAAGCTTTTCCTCACGTAAAATTCATTTATGTATCGAACCAAACCGCGCCGTCGGATATTCAAACAGCGTTGGATTTAGGTGCCGCGGAATATATCATGAAACCGTTTGATCATGATATTTTGCAAAGCAAACTTTCTTTGGCGGGGTTGTTATGACACCGAATGATTTTAAATTCATTGCCGAATTGCTGAAAGAACAATCAGGTTTTTCTTTGACACCTAATCAGATTTACCTTTTGGAAAGCCGTTTGGGCCCGATTTTAAGACAAAACAACCTCATCAGTTTGGAAGATTTAATCAACTCTTTGCGTCTGAATGATGTTGAGCTGAGAGACTCCGTTATCGAAGCCGTCAGTATCAATAACACACGTTTTTTTCGCAACAAATATGTTTTTTCTGCTATTGAAAGCTTTTTGAAAGAACTGCTGGCGGAAAAACCGCTGACCAAAAAAATTAAAATCTTGTCAGCCGGATGTGCCAGCGGCCAAGAACCAGTTTCCATCGCTATTCTTTTACAGGAGATGAACTTACCCGCAGACGTTAAAATGGATGTCTATGCTTTGGATATGTCCAAACAAATCATCGCAAGAGCCAAAAAAGGCACTTATACACACTATGAAGTCCAAAAGGGGTTAGCCATCCGATTCCTTTTGAAGTATTTTACGCCTGATGAGGAAACTTGGAAATTAAAGCCGGAGCTTTTAAAAACCATTCATTATCAAGTTCATAATATGATGAAGCCGCTTTTTGAAAAAAACTTTGATGTTGTTTTATGCCGCAATATGCTGTCATACATGACTGAAACAGCTCAAAAGACGGCCATCACACATATTGAAAACAGTCTGGAGCCCGGTGGACTGCTGATTATCGGTGCCTCTGAAACACTTCACGATAATCCCAATTTTGAGAAAATCCCAAGCCAGCTCGGCTGCTATCGTTTCATCGGCACTCCTACTGCCATTAAAGATCAAAATACCGCTTGGACATTGATTAAAAAGCCGCTTTTCAAGCCGGCCGTTCCGAACAGAAGACCTTCATAAATCCCGAAAACCTGACCCAGCTTGAATAGAAAAATATCAACTAAAAAGTGCTATTAAAAAATTTTGTTTTATAGACTAAAAAATGCAATCTTTAGATTGTAATATCATCATAATCCTCTTATAATAACTGTGTATCGCGAGTCGAATTTTTTATAAAGGAGGAGAGTTATGCAATTATGTAAAAATGTATCAGTCAATGGACGACGTACCAGCATGCGGATGGACAAAGAGACATGTTCGGCCCTATCGGATATTTGCCAACGTGAAAATATGACATTGAATGCCTTGTGTTCCTTAATTGATGAACGACGGGAAGAAGCGTCATTAACAGCCGCAGTTCGTTTATTTATCATGATCTATTACAGAAGTCGGCTGGAAGCTTTTGAAAAAGAAGCAGGTATTGAACAAAAAGAAACGATCAGCCCGCGTGTTTCGGCTGTTCTGTCGAGCATTCAAGAAAAATAAATGAACAACAGACTTGTGATAAGAAAAGCCGCTTCATGCGGCTTTTATTTTTAATAGGACACTTTTTTTTCGATTTTATCTTTTGAAAGAAGTTTTTTTTCAGGAGATTGACTTTTTTTTGCCTCTTCAACGCACTTTAAAAAAGAGGCATTGGCTTCTGGACAGTTTTTTTTCAACACTTCCGTAAAGTTTTGTCCCCATATATTGACAATTTTCTTTTTCATAAAATCTGCGTACATATTTTCTTCCTTTTTGCAAAAAAAAACGCCCATAGAAACGAGCGTTTTTTCTTTAGTTCGTTTTTTTAGTCCCAAATCCGGCAAAACGTTTATTAAACTTTGCCAACTGCCCACCGGTATCGATTAAACGCTGAACACCCGTCCAAGCCGGATGCGCCAGCGGGTCAATGTCCAAACGAATGGTATCCCCGGCTTTACCGGCAGTCGTTCTGGTTTTGAACTCTTCCCCATTTGTCATCACAACCGTGACTTCATGGTAGTCTGGGTGAATATCTTTTTTCATTTGCATTACTCCACTTCAATTTGCGAAGGCTTTTATACACGATTTTCAAATAAAAATCAAGTCTTTTTTTATTTCAAGAAAATCTCGACCCGATGCGGCGTAATAATGGGATTAACGCGATTGTTCAACACCCTATACACGGAAATAGAAGGATTGATATCTTTTAACGCATTTTCAACAGACTTCAACCGTTCATCCCCGATAGAGGGGGACATTTCCGGTGTCGCATAGGTATACAAATGAATGGCTGCATTTTCCTGTTCTGCTTGCGATATAACGGATTGCAACGTTCCCAAATTTTCTTTTTTCAAAGTTGATTGTTCGGGTGCAAAATAAATCGTTGAGATTTTTTTTAAAGTACGCGGTGCATTATTGCCCTGAAAAGGCGTATCCGCGCTGCTCGCGTCACCACCGGCGCCGCCGGCCTGCAGATAAGGCAAAAAAGGAATTTTACGAACATTTTGTGCTTGCACCGTTAAGGCACAAGCTAAAAACAAAAGACTGTAAAAAATCTTTCTCATGAACTATCCTTTCTTTGACAACTCCTTTTGAATAGTCGTAAAGAGTGATAAATTACTGGCAATCACATATTCTTCCCCCGTCAAATCCTGCAAGCCTGTTTTTCCCGAAAGCGTGGCAATGGTTCCACCGGCTTCCCGAATAAATAAACTGGCCGCAGCGATATCCCAAATCGGCGTTTTTTGAGCAATAAAAGCATCCAGTTGTCCGGCTGTCACTTCCGACAGCTGAAGCGTTGTCGCTCCATAATAGCGAAATCCTGCGATTCGTCCGGACATATTCTGTAAAACAGCGGATTGCAGCCGGCTGACAGAACCAATCAGGCATTCCGACAGATTCGTTCGTCCGGAAACACGCAATCGTTTTTGACCGGAAGGGGTCATTAAAAACGCCCCTTGTCCTTTTTCGGCATAATATAAATCATTGCTGATCGGATTAAAGACAACGGCCGCCGTCACGGCATCATGATATTTCAATGCAACGGAAACCGCAAAAAACGGCAGGGCATGAATAAAATTTGTCGTCCCGTCAATCGGATCAATAATCCAGGTAAAAGGCGAGTCGTTTTTTGACGGAATGACACCTCGTTCTTCCGAGATAAAGCCATAATCGGGCCGATCTTCCGACAAACTGTCGATTAAAATCTGTTCCACCTGAATATCCGCATTAGACACAAAGTCGCCCGGTCCTTTACGTGTCACCTGCAACTCGCCGACTTCACCGAAGTCTCTGATCAAAGAACGGCCGGCTTTTTGAACAGCCTTCACCATCACGTTCATAATGGCGGACAAAGAAGAAATACGCTGTCTTTCGCGTGTTTCAGCCCGTTCCAGCCGTTCTCTGCGCCGTTGTATCGGATCTATTTTACGTTTTTCCGTTGTAAAAGCCATTATTTTGCTCTTTCAACATAAGAGTTATCAGCCGTAGCAACCACAATTTTTTCACCGGCATTGACAAACGGCGGAATGGTTGTCTTAATCCCGTTTTCCAACACCGCCGGTTTATAAGAAGAAGTGGCCGTTTGATTTTTCAGTGCCGGTTCCGTTTCGGCGACGGTCAAAATCACATGCGGCGGCAAATTCACGGAAATGGCTTTGCCTTCAATAAAGTTGACGGTGACAGGCATATTATCCTGCAAATACAAGGCCGAATCGCCCATTAAATCTTCGGGAATCTCGAATTGATCATAATTTTCCGAATTCATAAAAATCAGGTTTTTACCTTCTTTATACAAATATTGGCAATCATGTTCTTCGTTCATCAATTTTTCAACGGTATCAGCCGTCCGCCAGCGTTCTTCGGTTTTAATGCCGTTGGACACATCGCGCATTTCGACTTGGATAAAAGCGCCGCCTTTTCCTGGCTGAATCAAGTTAATTTTGGTCACGGACCATTGTTTATTATTATGTTCAATCACCCAACCCGGGCGAATTTGATTTGCTTGTGCTTTCATTTTATGCTACCTCTATCAATAAATTCGCTTGGAATATAACATATTTTAAAAAGAAAGGCAAGATGAAGATGCAAGCTTTAACACAAAAAAACTGGTGGGACCCCGATCTCTATCGGCAAAAGCTGCCGTTTCGAAAAGCGCGGTTAAAAACAATCCGCCGCATTCGTCGTTTTTTTGAAGAACAGGATTTTACCGAAGTCGACACGCCGGCTTTACAGGTTTCTCCGGGGCTGGAAGTCCATTTAAAGGCTTTTCAAACGGAGTTGGATGAACCTTTCGGACAAGGCGAACAAACGCGCTATCTGCACACATCGCCCGAATTTACCATGAAAAAGCTGTTGACCGCGGGACTGGAACGCATTTTTCAAATCGCGCATGTCTACAGAAATGAAGAACGCGGCCGAACACATCATCCCGAATTTACCATGCTGGAGTGGTACCGGGCCGGCGCGACTTACAGCGCCATGATGGATGATACGGAAGCGTTGGTTAAAGCCTGTGCCGAAGCGCTCGGCGTCTCCAAACTTCAATTCAACGGACGAACAGCGGATCCTTTTCGCCCCTGGTGCCGATTGACGGTGCAAGATGCTTTTTTAAATTATACCGGCATTGACGTCTTGGCAACCATTCCCGAAAAAGTATCCATGGAGCCGGATCCGTCTCTTCTGCGTCGAGAAGCGGAAAAAATCGGTATTTGGACGTCTCCCGCCGATCGATGGGAAGACATTTTCTTTCGCATTATGCTGGAAAAAATCGAACCTAAGTTGGGCGATGACATTCCCGTCATTTTATGTGAATATCCGACCTGTTTGGGAGCTTTGGCCCGCAAAAAGCCGGAAGATGAACGCGTTGTCGAACGTTTTGAGGCGTATATCTGCGGCGTTGAATTATGCAATGCATTTTCCGAGTTGACGGATCCTGTTGAACAAGAAGCTCGTTTTGTTTACGATATGTCTATCAAAGAAAAATTATACAAAGAGCGTTATCCGATTGATACGGATTTTTTGGCCGCTCTTCAACACGGTATGCCGGCAGCAGCCGGTAATGCCATTGGCGTTGATCGGCTTGCCATGTTGTTGACCGGAGCGGATCGAATCGAAGACGTCCTATGGGCGCCGGTTGTTTAAAAAACGATAGCGAACGTTCTTATTGCTGTCGGAGAAATTCATAAAAAAAGGAGCCTTCCGGCTCCTTTTTCTAAGCCAAAGCGCCATGGCAGTGTTTAAACTTTTTACCGCTGCCGCAGGGGCATAAATCATTGCGACCGACTTTAGACAAGTCCACTTCCTTACCTTCCGGCGTTTTCACGGGTTCCGGTGGTGCCAACGTCAGTTGAGCATGTGACAAAACGACTGTCACCTGTTCCCGCACCCGACCCAACATCGCATCGAACAAAACAAAAGCCTCTCGTTTATATTCATTCAACGGATCCCGCTGACCATAAGCTCGCCAGCCGATGGCTTTTTTCAAAAAATCCAATGATTGCAAATGTTCTTTCCACATTTGATCCAATGTTTGCAGCAGAATACTCTTTTCCAATCCACGAACAAGCTGCGGATCGAAATCCTTATGTTTCTGCACGGCAATCTGATCAGCAACCTGCGCCGCACGCTCAGCCACAGCTTCACCGGACAAGCCGTCCTTAACCCACTCTTGAATCGGCAAATCAACTGCCAGCAAACGCCTCAACTCTTGACGGAGCTTATCCAAGTCCCATTCGTCGGGATGTTGTTTAGACGGCATACAGGCGTCAATCGTTTCGGCAATCATTTCATCCCGCATTTCCTTACACATAGCGGAAACATCCGAAGACTGCATCAACTCGCGACGCTGTTCATAAATAACATGCCGTTGATCATTCATGACATCGTCATATTTCAACAGGTTCTTACGCGCATCAAAGTGCATTTGCTCGACTTTTTCCTGCGCCTTTTGAATAGCTTTGGAAATCCAAGGATGAGAAATAACCTCGCCTTCTGGGATGCGGAATGTCCGTAAAATACCTTTCAATCGTTCTGAACCGAAAATCCGCATCAGATCGTCTTCCAACGACACATAGAACTTAGAACGACCCGGGTCGCCCTGACGACCGGAACGTCCGCGCAGCTGATTATCGATCCGTCGATTTTCATGGCGTTCCGTTCCGATAACATAAAGCCCGCCTGCCTCCAAAGCGATTTTTTGACCTTCGGCGATTTCTGCTTTAACCCGCTCGATGATTTGAAGCCGCTCAGCCTCGTCTTCCACGCCGTTGAGTTCTTCCTGCAACCGCATTTCCAAATTACCGCCCAGCTTAATATCCGTTCCCCGACCGGCCATGTTGGTCGCAATCGTCACGGCACCCGGCGCCCCCGCTTGAGCCACGATTAAAGCTTCGCGTTCATGGTTTTTGGCATTTAAAACTTCAAAACGAATGTTTGTTTTCTTTTGCAAAACATCTGCCAAAGCCTCAGATTTCTCAATAGAGGTTGTCCCCACCAAAACCGGTTGTTTTTTGGCATGAGCTTCTTCGATTTCTTTGACAATCGCGTTGAATTTTTCTTTTTCAGTTGCGTAAATCTCATCCTGGCAATCTTCGCGCGCCACCGGTTGATTGGTCGGAATTTCAATCACCTGCAAACCGTAAGTGCTGTCAAACTCGCCCGATTCCGTCATAGCCGTTCCTGTCATACCCGACAGTTTCGGATACATCCGGAAGTAATTTTGGAACGTAATGGAGGCCAATGTTTGGTTTTCCGGTTGAATCGTCACATTTTCTTTGGCTTCCAAAGCCTGATGCAATCCGTCCGAATAACGGCGACCGGCCATCATGCGGCCCGTAAACTCATCAATAATCACGACTTTGTCATCCCGAACGATATAATCCACATCACGCGTGAACATTTTGTGCGCCCGCAGTGCCTGCTCGACATAATGCACCAGCGAAGCATTTTCCAAATCATACAGACTGCCCGTCGGCATCAGCCCGACATCCCGCAGCCAAGTTTCCACAGCGTCATTTCCGGCTTCTGTCAAAGCAATCTGGCGATTTTTTTCGTCCTTTTCAAAATGTTCCGGCTTCAGGTTATACATGATTTTATCAACGGCTTTGTATTTTTCCGAAGAATCCTCGGCCGGTCCGGAAATAATCAATGGTGTCCGTGCCTCATCAATCAGAATGCTGTCGACTTCATCAACGATTGCAAAAGCAAACGGCCGTTGCACCATGTCTTCCAATCGATAGCGCATGTTGTCCCGCAAGTAATCAAAGCCGAACTCATTGTTTGTGCCATAAGTGACATCTGCAGCATAAGCGGCTTTACGTCCGGCCGTATCCAAATCATGATACACGCAACCGACCGTTAAACCCAAGAATCGATAAATCTGCCCCATCCATTCGGCATCGCGGCGAGCCAGGTAATCATTGACCGTGACGACATGAACGCCCTGACCGTTCAATGCATTCAAATAAACCGCCAAAGTGGCCACCAATGTTTTTCCCTCACCGGTTTTCATTTCGGCAATTTGTCCCCTGTGCAACACGATACCACCGACCAATTGCACATCGAAATGGCGCTGTCCCAAAGTTCTTTTAGCCGCTTCACGCACCGTTGCGAAAGCTTCGACCAACAAATCGTCCAGCGTTTCCCCTTTGGCCAGACGTTCTTTAAACCAAGCCGTCCGCGCCTTTAACGCTTCGTCCGACAAGGCGGCCAGCTGGGGTTCCAACGCGTTGATTTCATCGACGGTTTTACGTAATTTTTTCACATATCTTTGATTGGCGGTGCCAAGCAGTTTTTTCAATAACACTTTGATAACCTTTCTCTATAAAATATTATTCTCTAGAGATAGAGTCTTTATCACCAAAAGTCAAGCAAAGAGCTTTGAAAAAACGAAAATTCATGAAAAAGCTGCGTTATTCTTTTATGATAACTCCTTCGAACAGTCTTTGAAACCAAGAGACCCGCCGTCCCAAAACAACGTCACATTTTTCCGGCATCAGCACTTTCACGTTTACAACCAAATCCTGATAGGAAGAGGCAGAATGCATTAAATTGAACGGCGTCATCTGAGGATTACCGACGACATACCGTTCCCGCAGTTCTTTTTTGATTTGAGATGTTTTTTCAATAGCCTTTTCCCCATAAAGCAAATAAACATCCGTCGGATGCGCCAGATAAGTAAAAATAAAAACACGTTGCCAGGCTTCAGGCATTTGGTTTAAAACCGGTTGATACGTTCGCATCATCTCTTCCGTCAGCCACATTTTTTTGTGATACTTAACCCGAAGTCCGGCCTTTTTGCACGTTTTTAAAATCATCTTTTTCATGCCCCGCCGATAAGCATCCGGTTTCAGCGAGATTAATGCATATTCTCCGTCCATCAGGCTGCCTTTCGAGAACGCCAGCGCTTATCAGAAGACATTAAACGCAAAACATAATCCTGCACTGATTTGTCGCCGTGAAAATCAGCATTCGCACGGTTAATATCCAACGGCTGTTCGGTCAAACGCAGTCCGTCAATCCATTCCTGAGGCAACAACGGGAAATCCTCCCGTTTACTGATCAAAAGACGATCTTTCACAAATTTCATATCGCGGATGAGATATAGATTATTCAACCGACAACTGGTTAAAATTCCGCTTGTAAAACAATTCAAATGATGTTTCGTCACAATGTTATAATACTTGACTTTTTCAGAGACAACCTCTTTAGAAACCAATCGGACCTTTCGACCGGCCGCGTTAAAAGTTGTTGTGCCGATAGGTGTTTCATCCGTCATGGGATAGGTAAAAGCACCGGCTTCTTGGTTGAAAAGACGATGTTGGTTAATTGTTTTCAAAACAGAACCGTCATCAAAACAAAGCCGGTTATAAGCGTCAGCCTCCTGCTCTATTTTTATCCATAAAGGATATGCAGCGGCGAAACATCCGTTATCGAAATCCCAAACTTTCAGCAAGTCTTCATAGTCCACATCTTCAATGTTTTTTACACGGCCGTCTGCCAAAGTCACTTGCGTTCCCGCCGCGCAACACCACCAACACCCACCACTGACATCATGAGGAATATTCATATAATCAGCAAATTCAAAACGGCATTTTCCATCTGTGGTGCATGTGCCGTACAATCCACCTGCCATGCATTGAGTGCCTGAAGCGCAAGTGTAATGGCTTACTTCACTGATACACCAACAAGAACCGTTTTCACAGGTATAGCCCGTTGTATCATAACCGGGCGGAACCGTGCAGGTGGTTGGACAGGCTGCTCTGCAGCTTCCCATCGTCGTACCGCAAACCTCATCCGCACATTCGCAGACACCATTTGTCGCATGCGCCACGGTGCAACCGCTGATAACACAAGGTGTACATGTTCCTGCTCCGTTGCACAAACCGGTTTTGTTATCACAAGGTGTTGTTGCAGAAGCATAAGTATATTGGGCTGTTCCGTTTTGATTGGTGCAAGCCGTCACACAATCTGTCGCAACAAAATCATGGCAGGCATCCGTCACACATTGACCGTCGTTTGTGCAAACTTCCCCTGCTCCACAGGTTATTTGTTCTTTATCGGGACAACCGTTTGTGTAAGTCGGCGATAAACAAGTGGTTTCGACAGGTGTCAGACACGCACATCCATTCAAAGTCGCATTCACGGTTTGGTTGTCGGCGCAAGGATGTGCACCGGTTGCGGAACAATAACAATTAGATGTGTTTTGACATAAGCCGCTGACAATCGCCTCCTCCTTTAAGCAGCCATCCGAACCGGCCACTAAGCGGGTGCAATCACCGGCTGACACAGATGGACACGTTGTCTCTCCGGGATCCGGGTCAGGTGTCGGATCGGGATCAGGGTCAGGTGTCGGTGTTGAAGAAGAAGATTTCCGCCATTGTTCATAGGCAAAAGAAAACACGATGTCTTGCGTGCCCTCCCCGCAGACCGTAGAACCATCTGCCAACGTCACAGATTTCAAAGGATAAGAAATGTCTTTCATGACCTGAAGACAGACTTTTTGAGGAATATCCTCCACCGTCACGTCAATCCCGCCGTTCGACTGTTTGACAGAAAAAGTTTTGCCTGATTGGGGTTGAAAACTGGACGGAACCGTTTCTGATTTTGTATCCAACAACAAAAGTGATAACAGTTTCGCGTCTTCTAACACGGCATTGGCACGCTGTTTATTGATGGCAATCGAATAACCGGCAACACCGCCGGCCGTCAAAACACCCGCAACCGATAAGACCCCTAAAACTTCCAACATTGTGCGACCGGACACACCGGCATATAACGATTGTTTGGATAATGAACGAACGACCTGTTTCATTTTATAAACGACCTCCTCCTTTTTATTATAATTTTTCGGCAATTTTCAATGCATCAGAAGCCGCATCGGCATTCGGATAGCCGGACAAAATAGACGTTTGCGATCGAATGGCATCTCTGACATGCGCATCGCGGCGGATAATTCCGGCCAAATCCGGCGACAGCTTTAAAAATCCCTGACACGCTTTCAACAACGTCGCGTAAGTCCTTTCGCCTTCCCGCACATTATTCACGGCATTCACCACAATACGAATATCCACATTCGGATTTTCGGAAGATATGATTTTAATAAAAGCGTAAGCATCCGTCAACGATGTCGGCTCATCCGTGCAAACCACCAACAATGTCCCGGCGTTTTGGGCAAACAACCGGACCGCTTTTTCAACACCGGCCCCCAAATCAATCACAACTTTGTCATACTGAGACGCCAACAGTTGCAAATCATCAAAAATCAACTGCAAACGCGACAATGGAATATTCGCTAAGCTGCCCGACCCCGAACGACCGGCGACCACATCAAATCCCAAATCCGATTTCATCACCGCTTGCGTCAACGGCACACGTCCCGTAATAACAGAACCTAAATCGTATTCCGCCACCAATCCTAATTGAATATCTACGTTTGCCAGTCCTAAATCACCGTCAAACAGCAATGTTTTTTCGCCGGCTTTAGCCAAAGCATGCGCCAATGTAATGGACAGCCATGTTTTACCCACGCCGCCTTTGCCGGAAGCAACGGCTATCATATTACGTCCTTTGACGGCGCCGGCCGGGCGCGGTGCCATCTGCAAGGTATCCGGTAAAGTCAAAATGCGTGAAATATTCATGATAACCCCTCTTCTTTCAATAAAATCAATTCCGCCAAAGCCTTGGGCGTCAACGGACACAAGCCTTCGGAAACATGCGGGCTGATTCCCACATCCGACAAACTTAACCCGTTGTTTTGGGCCGCAAATAACAAACTGCCGATGCGGCGCGATAAATCCAACCGCGTTGCCAAAATCCGTTTACATCCCAGCGTCAAAAAAGCCTCCGCCATTTCTGCCGTTTCAAAAGCATCCCCGCCGGCCGAAAGAACCAAAACAGGCTCCAACCCGTCAATATCGGCTTTCAATTCGGCCAAATAAGCCATATCCGTTTTTAAAAACGGATTGACCCCCGGGCTGTCAATCAAAACCAAATCACTTGTTTGACGCAGACTTTCGACGGCTGTTTTCAAAAAAGCCGGTTTACGGATTTTCACTAAATCCAACTCTAAAATTTTGGTAAAAGCCTCCAACTGTTCAATCGCGCCGGCCCGTTTTATATCGGTTGTGACTACGCCGACTTTTTTACCGGCCATTTTAGCCTTGACCGCCATTTTGGCGACCGCAATCGTCTTGCCGCACCCCGACGGTCCCGTCAGCATAAACGCCCGTCTGGAGCTTGTCGCCGGCAAGGGCATAAAGTGAAAAGTCCGCTCCAACGCATGTGTCAACAATTCTTTAGCCTCCCGTCCCGGTGCCTGTTCGGCGCCGATCAGCAACCGATCCATTAAAATCTCGGGTACTCTGTGAGCCGCCAAAGCCGCCCGAATCACACGCAGCACTTGTTCTTCCTTAGGCCCGAACAAAGCTTCTTCAATTTCCGCTTCCGAGACTTTTTCAGGCGCTCCGACCGTCACACGCACACCGTCCGAAACATGCTGGTTTGACAAAATCAACGCGTCCGGTCCGAAATCTCTTCGAATGGCTTCCATTGCTTCGGCAAGACAAGAGGCCGCGTAGGTTTTGATTTTCATCGCACGTTATTCCTCAAACAAGTGCAACTGCTGATCCGCCGGCAAAACGCTGTTCAATTCAATTTCCGTTCGTCTGGGATTTTCGGCGGCATCAATGGCCGCAAGCCCCACCAGACACAACTGAGCCAATTGTTGTTCCTGCTGAGCATCTCGCTCCAGCTTTGTTGCCAGCGGCAGAAAAACGACATACGCCAACAAAGCCCCATAAAAAGTCGTGATAATGGCGATCGACATGCTGGGACCGATGGTCGTCGGATCCGACAGGGTCGACAGCATTTGAACCAATCCGATCAACGTGCCGATCAACCCCATTGCCGGTGCGATTTCACCGGCTTTGTTCAATACGGCAACCGCATTCATTTTGGCAGCCAAATCACTGTGCATACGACGGGTCATAACCTCTTGACATTCTTTACCGCTCATCCCGTCGATTAAATAGGAAACCCCCAAGCTGAGAAACGGAATGCGCCGCACGTCTGCCGCATAACTTTTTTGAAGCGATAACACACCGCTTGCATGCGCAATTTCCGAACCGCGCATAATCCAGGCGGCCACACTTTCTAAACTTTGCTCCCGCCGAAACAGCGTTTTAAAAATCACAACAAAGCTTTGCACGATTTCCGGCAAAGAAAAACTGGCAACACAAGCAAACAATGTGCCGCCCAAGACAATCAAAGCCGACGGCCCGTTTAAAAACGAAGCAAGCGATCCATTCAAAAAAATCGCAATGCCGATAAATAAAAAAGCTCCCGTCAGTCCGATTAAAACAGACGGATCAAAAAATCGAGAAACACTGTCTGTCTTGCGCATATCCGCTCCTTATGATTTGACGATTTCCGTCATGGTAATACCCAATCGATCCCCTTGTTGCACCAACTCGCCCCGCGCGATTAAATGATTATTGACATAAATATCCACACTGTCCCCCACTTGTTTATCCAGCTCTAAAATCGAACCGGGACCCATTTTCAACAACTGGCTGACCGTTAACGTTGTTTTTCCCAAAACCGCCGTCACCTGAACGGGAATGTCATACAAAGGTTCCATCCCGCCATCAGCTTCGTTCACGGCAGTCTTACCGCTTTGCAGTGTTCGTTCGGCCATTTTTAAAAATTCAGCTTTTTGTTTTTCGTTCATAGTTCATCCTATCATTTCTTCAACTTCGCCCGTCCCCGGGATTTCAATATCCCCGCGCAGGGCCATTTGTTTAATTAAACTGACAATCTCGGCCTGAGCGGCATCCACATCGCGCAAACGAACGGCTCCCAAAGCTTCAATATCCTCGTTCAGCATCACGCGTGCCCGCTCCGACATATTGCGGAAAATAACAGTCTTAACCTGTTCGGAAGCACCTTTCAAGGCCAAAGCCACTTTGCCCCGAGCCACAGCCCTCAGCACCGTTTGAATGGTTTTGTCATCCAAACGCACCAAATCTTCAAACGTAAACATCAGCGAACGGATATGTTCGGCAACTTCGCGGTTGCGTTCAAACAAACTTGTCATCAGTCGATTTTCCGTCGTCCGATCCAGATGATTAAAAATCTCGGCCACGCGAACGGTGGAATCTTGAACATCTTGGTTTGTCAAACCTGTCATAAAATCAGTTTTCAATGTTTGTTCAATACTGTCCAATACGTCTTTTTGCACTGTTTCCAACCGCAACAGCCGCATAATAACATCCATCACGAAATTTTCGGGCAAATAAGCCAACACTTTGGCAGCATGCTCGGACGACAAGCGCGACAAAATCACTGCCACCGTCTGAGGATACTCATTTTGCAGATAATGCGCCAACACTTCCTCGTTCACGTTTTCCAGCTTATCCCACATTGTTCTGCCTGCCGGTCCCCGAATTTCATTCAGAATGTTTTTATGGCGCGCGGCCGGTAAAACTTTTGCCAAGAGTTTTTCAGTTCCTTCAAACGTGCCGACCAGCGTTGACGGCGCTTTCATGTTTTGTGCAAAAGCTTTTAACACCTGTTCCACCAAATGCGCATCAATAACGCCCAGACTGGCCATGGCGATAGAGATTTCCCGCACCTCCTCATCATCCATTTGTAAGAAAATCTTTTTGATATACTTTTCCCCCATCGCCAACAGGAAAATCGCCGCTTTTTGTGTCCCCGTCAACGCGTTGAATGTCAGTGTCTCAGCCATTCTGCGCCTCCTCCGGCGACACGGTTTGATACAACCAACCGCGTAAAACCGTCACGGCGTCATCCGTCTGGGTGTCAATCAGCTCATGCGCCTGAGCCAATGCGTTTTCGGAAACAGTGCCTTTAATTTGGGAAGAAGAGGTTGTTTCCGATAACACCGACGGATTGACGAAAGCCGGCATCGGCTGCGGCGGCAACGACGCGTTTTCCGGTTCCGACCGCACCGGCGTGAAACTTTTGATGACGACAAGCAGAAAAGCCAACACCAAAACAATCGACAAGAAAATGAACTCAGCGATCCGCACCCAGTCCTTATCCAGCGGCGAAGAAGACGGAACGGCGTTAAAAGACGCCTGCACGACTTCTAACGTGTCTCCCCGTTCTTCATCCAAACCGGCGGCCTGTGTCAGCAGCGTTTCGATTTTTTCGCGCATGCCCGGCGTCAAACTTGTTTCATCCACCAAAGCGGCTACTCGGATTTTTTGAATAACGCCGCCGTTTTGAATAAAGCGAATATTTTGTTTTGAAAAAGCATATTGTGTTTCTTCACGGCCCAGACCCGTCTTTTGGGAAGAAATGACAGGCATGTCCGTATCCAAAATCTCACGATTGGTCTGCTGTTGCGAAAAATCAATATCCGCCCGAACAGTCACATCAGCGCGACCTTTTCCCACAATTCTTTCCAACATTTGGGTCAACTCTTCCGCCAACCGCGCTTCATAGTCACGCCGAACCGTCTCATACTGCGCCAGGGAAGAAGGCGGCAAAACATCATCGGCCGTGGCGGAAATATCTACGATTTCCTCCGAATGAGACAAACGAGCCGACGGTTTGCTTTTGGATTGCGCGTAAAAAGACAGGAAAAAGAGAACCATTGCCGTCAGCACAAAGGCCGCCAGCAAAAGCTTGCCCAACGACTTCAGTCCTTGACTTTTAAACGTAAATGTCATTCATTATCCTCTTCTTCCCAAAAGGTTTCCCTTTCATTATGGGTTAAGAAAGTGAATTTTTCGTTAACAGTGCTTTCTTTTTCAGGCGCAGCGTGCTATCATGCACGTATGACAGAAACAAAATTGACAACAGCGCCGGTCGGCGCAGAAAATAAGGGAATGCGGCTGGATAAGTTCCTCAGCCTTCATTTGCCGTTGTCGCGTTCGCGGATTGCAACTCTGATTGCGCAGGGATGTGTTGTTCCCCCGCTTGCGGCTGACACCAAAGTGACGCCGGGACAAATCTTTACGGTTTGTGTTCCCGAAGCAAAAGAAGCCGTTCCGAAACCCCAGCCGATGGCTTTGGATATTTTATACGAAGATAACGATTTGATTGTCATTAACAAACCGGCAGGTCTGGTTGTGCATCCGGGGGCCGGCAATACAGACGGCACGCTTGTCAATGCATTGTTGGCACATTGCCCCGACAGCTTATCGGGCATCGGCGGCGTTAAACGCCCGGGCATCGTTCATCGCATTGACAAAGAAACAAGCGGAGTTTTGGTCATTGCCAAAAATGATTTTGCACATCAAAAGCTGTCGGAACAATTCGCCGGCCATAGCATTAATCGCATTTACCTGGCCGTCGTTTATGGTCTGCCTGCCGGCGAAGGACGCATTGAAGGCAATATCGGCCGCAGTCCTCATAATCGTCAAAAAATGGCCATTGTTTCACAAGGCGGTAAACCGGCCGTCACCCATTATCGATTGTTGCAAAACTTATTCCGGGGACGGGCCGCCCTTATTGAATGCCGACTTGAAACCGGACGCACGCACCAAATTCGCGTGCATATGACATCTGTTAAACATCCGCTGGTCGGCGATAAAACCTATGGCAGTCCGCCAAAAGGAGCTCCTGAAATACTACGGCATTTTCCGCGGCAAGCACTGCATGCGGCGGTTTTGGATTTTATTCATCCGCGAACGGGAGAAACACTGCATTTTTCAACACCGTTGCCCGAAGATATGGCAGTGTTGGTTCAAAACGGAAAAGATTAACGTCCCTTATTCAAACGCTTTTCCAAAGCAGGATAGACATGACCTTCTTCATGCGGCTGCTTGTGTTCATGATGCATAGTTTTGGGAGGAACCTTGATGCCGGCACGCTTTAATTCCTGACGCGCTTTCAGCTCATCGTAAGAATACCGGACCGGACCATTACCCTTATCTGTTATGTCATATGACGAGTCATGCCACAGTTCCTTCAAATGCTGTTTTAATCGAGAGAACGTTTTTTCAGAAACAGACTGTTGCGCCGCACCGGACTTTTCCATTGAAGCAGGACGAACCGCCCGCCCGACTTCCAATATACCGTTCAAAGCCGGTCCGCCTAAAGCCCCTACTATCGCACTGGAAGCAGCCACTGCCGCAATGGGACCTAAAACGCCCGGCAGAATCATGGCTGTCGGCACAGCCGAAGCAACAGCCATCCCGATTAACGCCGTCCACCCTGCTGTCTTTAAAAGACCGTTCACAAAAGACGGCTTGCCTCCTTTGAAATCATCCGTTGAAGCTTTGGCTGCAAAACGACCGTTTTGAACGGCGGCTTTCAGTTGACGACGAAAAGGTTTACCCAGTTTCCACAAACCGACCCCGCAAAGCCCCGCCGCCGCACCGATTCCAACCGGCCCACCAATCAACACAGCAGCCGCATAACCAACCGTACCGACGGCTGCCATGCCGCTGAGGCAAAGCCCGGCCAGTCCCGCCGCCATAAATGCTTTATTTCGAAATTGATCCGCTTGAATTGACATGTTATTCCTTTCCTTTTAAAAGGGATTATATCACAAAAACGTCTGTTTTACAAGAGACTTATCGTTCGGCACCGACTTGTTTCAAAAGCCCGCCGGTCGGTTGAGGTGCTGAAGAAACACTGCCCTCTTGCAATGTTTTTTTCAACGTTTTTGCCGTTGTTTCGTATTCGTCGCGGCTCCAATACCGTTTGCCGTTGTGATAATAGTCTTCCGGCTTGCCGTTGCGATAGGCTTGTCCGTGGCGAACACCGGCTTTCCAGGACACTTCCTCCACTATAACTTTTCCGAGATAAGTATCTCGTTCCAAATGTTCAACCCCGTCCTTTAAACCGTCCTTATAGGTTGCCCAGTTTTTACCTTGAATTTCAACACCGTTTTTGGCGCCGTTTTTATAAGTTGTCCGACGCAAAAGCTCTCCCGAAGGCGCATAGTCGTAAAACACGCCGTCTTTACCGTCCTGAAAAGCTTTTTCAGGACTTAACGCCTGCCCGTTGGGAGCAAAATAGGCCACGACACTGCCTGTTTCATTTTTTTGTTCGTGGATCTGCTGATTGGGATAATAAGTTGTCACCTTACCGCTTTTTTCAACCGTCATGGTGCGAACGCCCTCGCTTGTGTAATGCGTTTCATCCAATCCCAAAACCGTGTTTCCGTCCTTGATAACCGTTTTGCCATCTTCCGCGAAAACGTGAGCAGACAAACAGCGGCCGTTTTGATCAAATATATTTTCAATTATTTTGGTATCTTGCACAAAACCGGTTGCCGTCAACTGTCCGTCGGCATTTTCTTTTAATGTTAAGCGGGTTATGGGTGTTTTGACTTGATCTTTTGAAACAGACACACCCCAACCGTCATCCATATTTTCTTTGAAATATTCAGGCGTTAAATCCACCCCCATTTTTTCGGCAAACTGCGCAAACAACTGATCTGCCTCCTTGCTGCCTTTTTGAAAGCGGACTGAACCGATATTCACCGCCATGTTTTGCGCGCTCTGTTGATCATAGGCAATATTCCAATCCCCGACGGCACTGTAAACTTTACCGGTCTCATTACGGGAAAAAAGATTGAGCGGAATTTGATACAACGGCATGTTTTTATCTTCCCAAAGGGTTTTGGCCAGCTCGGTTTTAGCATAACGAACGGCTTTTTCTTCATCTCCGTTGAATTTTTGCGCTCCCTCTGCTTTAAAATCACGATAAAGCGGCAGAAAAGCCATATTCAGATCGCGGCCTTGAGGTTCTAAATTCTTTTGATCGGCCATAACCGTGTCCTGGATTTTGGTTTCCAGTTCCAGCAATTTTCCGGCGATAAACACATCTTTCAGGTTGTCATAAACAACCGTATCTCCGTTGATTTCCCGTTTATTTTGCACATCATGTGTTAATTCATGCCCCAAGGTCATTTCATCGGCGGCCTGATAGTTGAAATTGATGGTGACGCCTTGCATCGGCCCATGATACAACGCCCCGATCCCTTCTTTCAAATAACCGAACCGAAGCGTCACTTTTTGTCCTGTCCGTGCGTAAGCCTCTTCCAATGAAGCTTGGACTTTACGTCCTTCGGCGGTTTGTCCCAGCTTTTGATAATAATCCCAAAGCTTTTCTTTATCTTTTTCGGTGCCTAACAGCTGAATGGGCGCTTTTTCTTTAGCCTGTTGAGTGTAAGTTTGAGTGATGACCGGCGCCTTTGCTTCAACCTCTGTTTCGGCACCAAAACCGGACGGAGAAAACAACATACTTCCCGCGGCAACGCCTGTTAACAACATTTGTTTCAAGCGATTCATCTCATCACCCCTTTCTTATGATCAGTATACCGCAAAAATAGGCTTTCGTCAATATTTACAACCTTTAAGGACAGGCAAGCCGCCGCCTTTATCTGAAAAGGACACGATGTCGAAGAAAGCCAGAAGCTTCTCTAAATACAGCTTAATCCATCTGTTGAAGCAGTCGTTCCTGTTGGACAAAACGCGCATCTTTCGCTTTGTACATCAAAATAACGGTTAGGGCAATGTTGACAATCTTCCAACGTTGTTCTCCCATTTGAGTGAATTCCACACGTTCTACAGTCTTTATGCTCAGATACAAAGTATTTGTTTTCACATTTGTAACATTCTGAACGCTCGGTCGCATGACTGGTTATTTCACAAGAACGACACCCGTACACACGATCAAATATCGTATTGCAAACACATTTTTGGCAATCGCCATTGCAGCAATACGGCGTTGCCTGCGGACACTCTTTATCCTTTCTGCATGAATGGGATACGGTTTCGGTATTTCCCGTAAAATTCGTATTGAAAAAGAAGCTGATTGTATTCAACGTTTCCGAATAACACACATTTTTCATTTTGTTAGCATTAATTTCTTCCAGCCAGTCAAGTTTTCGTGTTTTAATCTCCTGACATACGCGATAGGGAACGCCTTTGACCAAAATTTCAAAGGTCGTTTCTGTTTCTCCAACAGCGGAATAAAGGAACGAAGTTGTTCGTTCAAATTTATCTGTCATATCCAATTCTTGTTCCAAGGATAAAGATGGAAATAAATCTGCCACAACAACAAAGCCAGCTACTTTAACATCTTCAATTAAATTGTTGGCATGATGCTTAACCATTGCATACCTGAATGTTGTTATCCCCAAAATGGATAACACAGCAATTAAAGCTAAAACAGTAAGCATTTCTATCATGCTCCGCCCTTTTTGAATGAGCGCTTTTGATAAAGAGGGAATTAACCTAATACGTGCACGGGAGGGGGGGGGAACAACCAATAGAATCGAAGCTTCATCGTCATATTCCTTTCTGTTTGTTTTTTTCTACTCTGCTTAGAATATGCTTGTCAAGAAAAAAGAAACTTCATAAAAAAATATCTCCTCTTTTTACTTTATCAATGGTTGTCATAAAAAATATAACAATTATTATAAATTGCTTTTTCTTGAATTGTTTTGCATTCAAACAAACTAGGACATAATATGTGAGCAATCAACATTTTTGTTATAAATCCCTGCCTCTGTCATAAAAAAAAAGCCCGAACGGGCGGACTTTTTTAATGGCTGGGGTACCTGGACTCGAACCAAGACTGACGGAATCAGAATCCGCTGTCCTACCATTAGACGATACCCCAACGATGTTTGAAAACATACACTGTTTTAAAACAAAAATCAACAAAAAAAACGGCTTGCTCAAAAAAGAAGCCGTAAAACTCTTTAATGTTTTATTTTGACGTTAAAATCGGCGTTAGATCTTTTGTTTCCGCCTGGAACTTCTTAATCCAGGGTGTAAAGCAAGCTTTGGCATCCTCGCCTTTAAAGTTTGTATTAAATGTTGTCGGATCCGACAGCAACCCTTTTTCCAACAGACAAGGCCAAGTCATTTCCGCCAACTCTTTATCTTTGACTCGACTGGCCAAGGCCGTCACATAAGCCGTGATTTTTTCATCCGAAATCCCTTTTTGTTTCAAAGTGATAACGGCGCTTCTGAAAAAACCTTTCAGAAAATCGACATAAAAGGCCTGTTGCATTTTACCCTCATCCGCCGCATTGGGTTTGACAACCGCCGCCGACGCGCACAGGCTGCCGCACATAGCCGCCGCCACTAAACCAAGAATCAGTTTTTTCATGTTTTATCTCCTTTATTCCTCTTTTCTATTATCACTATAGCTTATTCTTTTTCATTTGAAAAGCCTAAAATGAAATCGGTCAAAACGGCAGTGTTTCCCCTTTTTCTTTAAAGAACCGCAAACCCGCCAAAATCGAGTACACGTCAAACAACGATTGATGTTCATGTCCGGATGGCATCGGCAATCCCAAAAAAGTGGTAATAGCGCCGGAACTGACATTGCCGGAATAAATATAACCATACTTTTTATACATGTTTAAAAACCATGGAAATAAGTTATGAAATTCCAATTTGACAAACTCCGCCCCCATCCCGTGCGCCATCAGATTTTCACGCAGCACGGCACCATCGCCCAGTAAAACGGACGTGCCGGCCTGGGCCTGAGAATGCGAATAGCACGGGAATCCTTCGACAAAGGCAACAAAACGCGTCCATGCCTCGGAAAAAGAAACTCCTTTGGCGGCCAAATCCTGATCTGTCAATCCTGTCAATCGAATAAAAGAAACCGGCAGCTCGCTGACCCGTTCGGGTTTAACCAAAACATCCAATGTATTACTGACGGCCAGCGTTTCAGCATCCAGCTTTAACGCGCCCAATCGCACTAATTCCCTGGGTCCCGGCCCCATTACAAATTCCGTATCAAAAAGAATAACTGTTTTCATAAGTGTACCCTGTATTTTTATTTATCATAAGTAAAAAACGCAAAAAATCAATGATAAATTGCAACTAAAACAGATTTTTTATTTTTTTCTTTTCTTTTGCTTCAAAAATGTCTTACTTTAAAAAGAGGAAAAAAGGAGGGAAACATGAAATATCCGAAACTGTTTGAAAAAGGCAGAATTGCTGATTTAGAGATTAAAAATCGCATGGCGATGGTGGCGTTGGCCATGGGAGTTGCCGATAAAGACCAAAGCATCGGAAAGGACTTCACGGCCTATCTGATGGAGCGGGCCAAAGGCGGTGTCGGTTTGATGTTTTTGGAAAATACGCGCGTAGACGATGTTCACGGCGTGGCGGCACCTTGTCAAGCAAGTGTTGCCAGGGACGATTTGATTCCTTCCTTAAAAGCGGCCGTCGATAAAATTCATGCTCAAGGGGTTGTCATCTTCACCCAGCTGCATCATCCGGGCCGCGAAACATTTACTTATTTGAACGGTAATGAACCGTTATGGAGTTCTTCGAACAAACCGTGCGGCGTCTGTCAACAACCGACGCATGAGATGACAACCGCCGAAGTCGAAGAAGTCATCCAAAAGTTTATCCAAGGAGCTGTCCGATCCCAAAAAGCGGGTTTTGACGGTGTTGAACTGCACGCGGCGCACGGCTATTTGATTTCTCAGTTTCTCAGTCCTTACACCAATCAACGTACGGATCGGTTCGGCGGCAGCTTTGAAGGACGGTTTGAATTCATCAAGGAAATTATTCAGGGCATACAGAAAGCTTGCGGAAAAGACTATCCGATTTCGGTGCGTTTGACGGTCGATGAGCTTTTGGCGCCCAACGGCGTTAAAACTTATTTGACGTTAACGGACGGAGTGCGTATTGCCCAGGAGTTGGAAAAACAAGGTATAGCGGTTTTGAATGTCTCAAACGGCATTTATGAATCTTTTAACGCTTTGTCGGAGCCCATCACTTATCCCCAAGGCTGCCGCACCGACTTAATTCGCACCATTCGCAACGCTGTCAAGCTCCCCATCATCGCTGTGAATATGGTAAAAGAACCTTGGTTTGCCGAACAAATGCTGAAAGACGGTTTAGTTGACTTTGTGGGGTTGGGTCGTGCATTGGTGGCGGACCCGGAATGGCCCCGAAAAGCTTTTGAAGGTCGCGAAGATGAAATCAACCGTTGTATTTCCTGCAATTTTTGTTTTGAAACATTGGTCAGCGATACCATTCCGGGCAAAGGTCCCGTCAAATGCGCGGTCAATGCGCGAGCGGCGCGAGAAGCACTGTATCCTGATTTTCAAAAAAACGGTGCCGGACGAACCGTTTTAATCGCGGGAGCCGGCGTCGCCGGTTTGGAAGCAGCTCGTGTTTTGGCTCTCCGCGGTTTCGCTCCCGTCATTTTGGAAAAAGAACATCAGGTCGGCGGTCAAATTAACATTGCCAACAAACCTCCGCTTAAAGACAAAATCAACTGGATTGTGGATTGGGAATTAAAACAACTGGCTTTACTGGGTGTTGCTATCAAAACCGGAGTGGAAGTGACGGCCGAATACCTGGAAAAAGAAGCCCCCTATGCGATTATTTTAGCAACCGGTGCCGTTCCGACGCGGCCCCAAAACATTCCCGGAATCAACGGCGCAAATGTTTTCACGGTAGATGAGGTTTTAAACGGCAGTCGTGATTTGCAAAACAGGCGCATTGCTTTGATCGGAACGGGCTCAACGGGATTAGAAGTCGCGGAATATCTGGCTGAAAAAGGCAATGCACTGACGCTTGTTGAGATGCAGGACAGCATCGGGAAAGGTGTTTATGTGCAGCATTATCTGGATGCGATGGATAAGCTGAAAGGATATGAAATTCAAAATTTACCCTCGCACCGACTTAAAGAAATTCGACCCACCCAGGTTGTTGTGACGAATTTACTGACACAGACGGACGAAACATATGACACGGACGCCGTTGTGTTGGCTTTGGGCGTTCACTCGGTCAACGAATTGGAAACGGCTGCACGACGGGTGACGGAACGTGTTTGGGTCGTGGGAGACGCCAAAGCCCCCGGTCGCATTGAATCGGCTATTCGCTCGGCTTTTGAAGCTGCTTATAACCTGCCGGTTGACTAGTGTTGATTTTTCTTGTTTTTTTACATAAAAAATCAACTGGTTATCAAAAAAAGAGTGCTTTTTCGTTGACAGCAGCGAAGCACTCTTTTAAACTAAGCCGAACAAGCGAATAAGGACTGTCATGAAACTGGATTATGTTTTAACCAAAAACCGGCTTACCCTGCTGCTCAGCGGGGATTATTTGGCTTATGACGACGCCGAAGCCAAAAAACGGCTGTTTCAGGAAGTTATCAAACATGCGCCGGCACACATTGACATTCATGCGAAAGATTTGGGTAAGTGGGATTCGTCGCTTGTCATTATTTTGTTTGAGCTGCAAAAGCTGGCTCACAAAAAGAATTTGGTTTTTCAGACGGAGGCGTTGCCTGAAGGCTTGAAAAAGCTGTTGGACCTGGCCTTGGCGGTTCGTCCCAAGCCGCCACAGCAAAAAGCGCCTGCGGCTTGTTTTTTAGAAAGAACCGGTGCTTATGCTTGTGCACTTTACCATATCTGCCGACGCGGGTTGAGTTTTATTCATCAAACCATTCAGTCTGTCGGACACTACTTAACGGGCTCAGCCGTGATGCGCCGCGTGGATTTGTGGTTTGCGCTGGAGGATGCCGGTCCGAAAGCTATCGGCATTGTATCGCTTATCAGTTTTATGGTCGGTTTGATTTTGGCGTTTGTCGGCGCCATTCAATTAAAATCTTTTGGAGCGCAGATCTATGTCGCAAGCTTGGTAGCCATCGGCATGACCCGTATCATGGGAGCCATTATGGCCGGTATTATCATGGCGGGCCGAACGGGTGCTTCCTATGCGGCCAGTATCGGCACCATGCAGGTGAATGAGGAGTTGGACGCTTTAAAAACGATGGGTATTCCTGCTTCGGACTTTTTGGTTCTGCCGCGCGTCATCGCATTGACGTTAACCATGCCGCTTTTGACCATGCTGTCTGATTTTATGGGTATGTTGGGCGGCGGCGCCGTCGGTGTTTTCATGTTGGGCATTTCCCCACAGGAATATTGGAAATATTCTGTTGACGCTTTTGATTTGACCAATTTTTTGGTTGGGATTTTTCACGGCCTTGTATTCGGCTGGGTGATTGCGTTGTGCGGATGTTATTACGGAATTAACGCCGGCCGCAATGCTGACAGCGTCGGTGCGGCGACAACCAAAGCCGTTGTTTCGGCCATTGTTTGGATGATCGTTATGACCGGTATCATAACTTGGCTGTGTGAGGTCATCGGCATATGAAAAACATTCTTCCGATTGAAGCTAAAAACATCACCGTTGCTTACGGATCTTTTGTGTTATTAAAAGACATCAGCTTTGCCGTCAAGCCACACGATATTTTCATCATTATGGGCGGGTCCGGCTGCGGAAAAAGCAGTCTGCTTCGTGTGTTAACCGATCTGATGCCGCCGGCGCACGGCGATGTTTTTATTGACGGCGTTAACTTTACAAAAGCCGACACAATCGAAAAAAATATTTTGATGCAAAAAAGCGGCATTTTATATCAAAGCGGCGCACTGTTCAGCTCGATGACACTGGCTGAAAACATTGCCTTGCCGTTGCAACAATATACATCCTATTCGGCACAAACCATCCGCGAACTGGTGGCGTTAAAACTGGCCCTGGTCGGTTTGGCCGGGTTTGAGGATTTTTATCCTTCGGAAATCTCCGGCGGCATGAAAAAACGGGCCGGATTGGCGCGTGCTTTGGCTTTGGACCCGGAAATTGTTTATTTTGACGAACCGTCGGCCGGTTTGGATCCTTTAAGCTCCAAACGACTGGATGATTTAATTATTGACATCAATCAAACGCTGGGTACAACCATTGTCGTCGTCACACACGAGCTGAGCTCGATTTTTGACATCGGCACCAACAGCATTTTTTTGGACGGTGCCAGCAAAAGCATTATCGCACGCGGCAATCCGAAAACGCTGTTGAAAAACCCGCCCAACGAAACCGTTTATGAATTTTTAACAAGAGGTAAGCATCATGCACAAAGAACCCCATAAAAAACTGATCGGCTTTTTTATTTTAGTCGGATTTGCTTTGTTGATCGGATTGATCAGCAAGTCTGTTTTTGACAAGGTTTTCACAAACGAAGAAAATGTTGTCGTGATGTACTTTGACGAATCCGTTAAAGGACTGAACGTGGGTTCTTCGGTAGTGTTTAAAGGCGTTGAAATCGGAAAAGTATCCAAGATACAATTGATCGCGGATCCGAAAAACTTGGACTTCAGCATTCCGGTTTACGCCCGTTTTTCACCGAACCAAGACTTGGCTCAATCGGACAAATCGCCTTGGGAAAAAAGACGCGCCATTTCCGCATTTATTCAAAAAGGTCTCCGCGCACGACTGATTACCCAAAGTTATCTGACAGGCCAGCTGATGATCGAACTTGAAATGTTGCCCGACACACCGATTGTACTGAAAGAGAAAAATACGGCTATTTTGGAAATTCCGACCGTTTTATCGCCCATCGGCGAACTGTCAAAAGGTTTTCAAAATCTGCCGATTCGTCGGACGCTGGAAACTTTTAACAGCATTTTGACTCAAATGGATGACGAACTGCCTCGCATTTTGCCGCAGTTTGCACAAATCGGCGAACGGCTCAACAAACTGATCGAACAAAACGCGCCCTTGACGGCAGATACGCTCAACACCGTGAACGAAACACTCTACGATATCAGCGATGCGGCCAAAGCGTTGCGTAATTTTGCGGATTACATTGAACGTCATCCCGAAGCGATTTTAAAAGGAAAAGGAGAATACTGATGAAAAAATGGATTGCTTTTTTAGGGTTGTTTTTCTTGACGGCCTGCATCGGCACCAGTTTGCCCACGACTTTTTACACGCTGAAAGCCGGCGAACCGACAAAGACTTTTCCCACGACCGCCACTATCGGCGTTGATCCGGTCAAACTGCCGGCTTTTTTGGATAAACCGCAGATTGTTGTCAGACAAAAAGACGGCATTCAACTGAAGTTTTCAGAAACGCATCGGTGGAGCGAACCGCTTTCTTCGCTTTTGCAACGGACATTGGCCGAAGATATGACCCGCGCACTGCCCAAAGCTGAAGTGAAACCCAAAACTTCCGCCCGCGAACGATTTGATTATGTCGTTGCTGTGGAAATAGCGGACTTAAGCGGTGCTTTTGAGGGGGAAATGACCCTGGATGCCTGGTGGAGCATTACGGATACCTCCGGTTATGCCATCGCGCGGCGGCGGACAACCCTTTCGGAACCGCTGAAAGACAGCTATGCCGACTTGGTTTTAACACAAGGCAAGCTTGTCAATCGTCTGGCCGACGAAATCGCGCGCCAAATTGCCGGCCTGCGGAAAAAATAATATCGAAAAAAGATGACAAAACATGTCATTTATGTTAAACTGCTTTCATTGTATGAATTAAAAAGGAAAAAAATATGAAAGCTTCAGAACAAACATACCTGAATGAATCTTTGTTTCACGCGATTGACACGGGTCGATTGTCCGCGGTTAAAAAAGCTGTCTGTCTCGGCGCCGATCTGGCAGCAGTGACAAAAGGCAAACAAACGCCGCTTTTCTATGCAATTAATCAACAAGCGCCGGTCGTTATACAAAATTATTTGATTGACCGCACGTTCCAAGTTAATTTTGTCTCCGTGAATGGTTTATCCGTCCTTCAGCTGGCTGTTCATAAAAATGCTCCGGCTTTGGCAAAACTGTTGCAGCATCCGGCGTTGGATATCAATTATCAATCCATAACAGGAAGCGCTTTAAACATCGCCATTAACGAAAACAAACCCGAGATTGTCAAACAGTTGTTGACCCATCCTGACATTTGGGTTAACGCGCGCAACGCGGAACAGGAAACACCTTTAATCCAAGCCGTTATTCTCCAACGTCCCGAAATTGTGGCATTGCTGTTAAAACACAAAGACATCAATGTCCACTTGGCTCATCCGCTGATGGGGTCTCCGGCACAGATTGCGTTCCGTTCCGGCAACGGCGGTATTTTAAGTATGCTGAAAAGCAAAGACGCCGTCTGCAAAATGCCTTTGCTGCACCACATGGCGGCGGAACGGCAAAAAACGTATGCCTAGCTTTCTGCCAACAACTCGGCCAGCGACGGCATATGCGCCTCGTACCGTTCGGCAAAAGCCTGAATGGCGGCCGAAGAGAATCGTTTCGGATCCAAAACCATGGCTTCTGCCGGAAAGGGCCTTTTGTTGTCGATTTTAACATCCATGACAACCGGTTTTGTGCTTTTTCGGGCTGCTTGAAACGCAGCCGGCAGTTCTTCCGGATGAGTGACTTTTATGCCCATAGCTCCCATTGCTTCTGCCGCCGCCGCATAGTCTGCATCATATAAATCCACGCCATAAAAATGGCGGTTTGTCACCTCTTGTTCGGCATCAATAAAACCCAGTGCGCTGTTGGAAAAAACAACATTGATAATCGGCAAATGATATTTGGCTTGTGTCATAACTTCCTGCATCACCATAGAAAAAGCACCATCACCGTTCAGCGTAATAACCTGGCGATCCGGATAAGTCAGTTTGGCTGCAATACCTCCCGGCAGGCCATACCCCATTGTTGCAAACCAGGCGGAGGTCGTAAACTGTTGACCCGAACCGTTCATATCCAGCATGCGCACCGCGTAAATGGTACAGTTGCCCACATCCGTGACAAACACAGCATCAGCAGCAGCTATTTTGTTGATTTCCCGAAAAACAGGTTCCGGTCGCAATGGAATGGTTTTACTGTCTTCAAAACCTTTGATCCATTTTTGCCAGTTTTCTCGATTTTTTAAGCACGCTTTCAAAAAAAGCGTCGGCGCACGAGGCGGCAGATATTTTTTCAACAAACTTAAAGCTGCTTTGGCATCTCCTAAAATGACGGCATCAGCCTTATGACGCTTGCCCAGCTTGGAAGCATCCGTATCTATTTGAACAAAAGCGCAGTCTTTCGGAAAGAAAAAAGGTGCAAAGGGAAAATCACTGCCGACAAAAAGAATCAAATCAGCCATGGCCAGTGCCTCATTGGCCGGTTTTGAAGCCACACGCGCCGCTGTTCCCATCAGCTCGGGCGTTGAGTCAGGCAGCAGGCCTTTAGCCGGAACGGAAGAAACAATCGGCATGGCAAAGTGTCTGGCTAAGGCCAAAACTTCATCAGCCGCACTGAACGCCCCCCGACCGATATATAAAACGGGTCGCTTGGAATTTGTCAAAAAAGGAACAGCCTGCACCACGGCTTTTTCATCCGGCATCACAACCCCTTCCCTGTGACTTGCCGCATTGCCGTCAAAAACAGGCTCAATCGGCACAAAGCCGAAATCAACCGGCAGTGTGACAACCGCAATGCCATGATGTTCATAAGCCCGCCGAACGGCTTCATCAACAACATGCGGCAAACTTTCGGGCGTCATCACCGTGCGATTGTAAACACTGACATCAGCAAACATCGGATTTTCATTCAGCTCCTGAAATGTATCCGTATTCATGGCCGAAGCTGCCACCTGACCAATCAACGCCAAAACAGGCGCATGATCCATGGCCGCATCATACAGGCCGTTCATTAAATGCGTCGCGCCGGGTCCGGCCGATCCGAAACACACACCGATATGCCCTGATAGTTTTGCATGTGCTGAAGCTGCCAAAGCACCGCTTTCTTCATGACGCACCTGAATGTATTGAATTGTTTTTCGCCGCTCAAACAACGCGTCCATCAATGAATTGATTGAACCGCCCGGAATACCGTAGATTTGCTGAACGCCCCACTTTTCCAAAACGTTCAACATGGCTTCTGCTGCTGTTATCTGTGTCATAAGAAACCTCCCTGTTTAACAGGTAGAACATGGTTTTTTGTTTTTCATCCTCACTTTTAGGTTAGCTTCTCTTCTTTTTTATTTTCTTGTTTTATAACTTTTTTAATGTTATTCTGTTTTCAAGGAGCAGTTTATATGGATTTAAAATGTCTGAAATGCGGGGGAACAGCCCTGATTAAAAACGGTGTTGTTTTTGGTTGGCAACGCTGGAAATGCAAAAGCTGCGGCTATCAGTTTACAAAAGTGGCGCCGGCTGGCAAGCCTTTGTTTTTAAAATTGATTTCTCACAGTCTTTTTATGTCGGGTCTATCCATGCGTCAAATCGCCAAAATCCTGGGAGTGACGGCGCAATCTGTATCCCGTTGGATCCGAAAATGGCACCCGGCTTATATGCTGGAGCTGGGCAACAAAGAAAAACTGGCCAGCGCGACAAAAGACACGCTGATGCCAATCCTGAACATCCAAAAAAACGACCGACTGCTGGTTTCTTCGACCCGCCTGCCCTCCGGTGCCGTTTATCATATCGTCATTCAGCTGCCTGATACGAAAACATTAAAAAAGTGACATTTCCTTTGAAAAACTTGATTTCAGAAAAAAGCCGGCGTAGTTTGCCTGACATCTGATTTTATTCTGAAGGAAAGTATCATGAAAGTAAAAAAATTAAAAGCATATCTGTTGTGTCAAAGGTCGTATTTGCCGTTTTGTTTTGCGCGCTCGGGTGGTACCTGAACAACCGGTTTACACCTCATTTTTCAAATGCGGCCGGGCATCAGACGCCTTATGTTCTGACGGCGGGTTTGGAAAAACAAGACCTGGCGCCCAAGAAAAAGTTTATTGCCGAAGTCGAAGCCATCAACAGTGTTGATATTGTGCCGCAGGTTTCCGGTTATTTGGAAAAAATCTTGTTCGAAGACGGTGCGTTTGTCGAGCAAGGAAAAGACATTTTCTTGATTGAACAGCGTAAATATAAAGCCGATTTACAATCTGCCGAAGCCGCCGTGAAACAACTGAAAAACGATTACAATCGCATTTTATCGCTCCACAAAAGCCGTGATATTTCCGATCGGGAAAGAGACTTGGCAGAAAGCAATTTGGAACAAGGCGAAGCGGCTTTGGACTTAGCGCGTCTCAACTTGGAATACACTGAAATCAAAGCCCCGATTTCGGGACGCATCGGCAAAGCGCTGGTGACGACAGGCAATTTGGTGACACCCAACACACCACGTCTGGCGCGTATTGTGCAAACAGATCCGATCCGCATTGTCTTTTCCGTTTCCGACAAAGAACGCATCAACTTCTTACAAGCAACGGCTGATTCCGAAGACGTGACGGTTGACATCGCTCTACCGACCGGTGAAGTTCGAACTGTTCCGGTGCAAAATATTTTTTCGGGCAACGAAGTCAATGCCGGCACGGCCACCGTCCCCGTCTATGTTGATTTAGCGAATGAAGACAATATGCTTTTACCCGGCAACTATGTGGATATTTATGTACATTTAGGGAAAAAGCAGGAAGCTTTACTGGTGCCTCAAGTGGCTTTATCCGCCGACGTCAACGGCAGCTATGTTATGACGATTGACGCAAATGGCATTGCTCATCAAACCTATATCCGGTTGGGAGACGTCATCGACGATAAACAAGTCGTTCTTTCCGGTCTAAACGGTGACGAGCAGGTCATCATTCAAGGTCTGCAAAAAGTCGGCAACGGCACGGCTGTTCACGCCACACGCGTGACGGCTCAAGAATAAAGGGGACACAAGATGTTTTCACATTTTTTCATTGAAAGACCGCGTTTTTCGTTTGTTATTTCCATTGTGATTGTTTTGGTCGGCATCATTGCCCTGTTCCAGCTGCCGATTGCGTTGTATCCCGAAGTGACAACGCCGCAAGTTGCCGTTCGAGCCACTTATCCGGGCGCCAGCGCTGACGTGATTGCCAAAACGGTCGGTATTCCTCTGGAAGACGAAATGAACGGCGTGGAAGACATGATTTACATGAGCTCGACTTCGGAAGATTCCAGCTATTCTTTGACCGTCACGTTTAAAACAGGCGTGGATCCCGATATGGCTCAGGTAAAAGTTCAAAACCGTATTCAGCAAGCTTCCTCAAAGCTCCCCGAAGAAGTCACGCGGCAAGGCATTTCCGTTAAACGCGAATCCTCTAATATTTTGGGCTTTATCGTTTTTTCTTCCCCAAACGGCACATTTTCGGAACAAGACATCAGCGACTACATTTATAACAACGTGGAACGACCGTTGGCTAAAATCGACGGGGTCGGTAATTTACAGGTCTACGGTTCCAAACTCAGTATGCGGGTTTGGTTGAACGCCGATAAAATGGCAGCGCTCCACTTAACGGCAGACGATGTCTATGCGGCTATTTCCGGTCAAAATTATCAACCGACTCTGGGCAAAGTCGGCGCCGTTCCGACACAATCCGATACGCCGATGGTTTACACGCTGCAAACGACAGGTCGCTTGACAACCGCCGAAGCATTCGAACAAATCATTGTTCGAACAGCCGAAGACGGCGGTCTTGTGCGCCTTAAAGACATTGCCAACGTTGAAATCGGCCAAGAAAGCTATTCCATCTCGGGGCTTTACAACGGACAAAACGCCATTACGCTCGCTTTGAATTTGTCCTCGGTTTCCAATGCTTTGGAAACAATGAAAAGCGTTCAAGACAAACTGGCTGAACTGTCGGCTTTCTTTCCTGAAGATTTAATCTATACCATCAGTTATGATTCGACAAAGTATATTCATGCGTCCGTGGAAGAAGTTGTTTGGACATTGTTGTTGACGTTGGTGCTGGTGGTCGGTGTTTGTTATTTTTTCCTGCAGGATTTTTACGCAACGCTGATTCCGTCTTTAACCATTCCGGTTTCCGTTTTAGGGACGTTTGCCGTCATGCTGGCGCTGGGCTACAGCATCAACATGTTTACGCTGTTTGCGCTTTTATTGGCAATCGGATTGGTCGTGGATGACGCCATCGTGGTCGTTGAACGTGTGATTTACCTGATGCAGCACACGGAGATGACAGCTCGCGCGGCAACCATGCAGGCGATGCGGGAAATTACCGGCGCGCTGGTCGCAACGTCCATGGTATTGTTGGCCATTTTTATTCCCGTCGGTTTTTTGGACGGCATTACGGGCAAAATTTATCAGCAATTTTCGGTGACAAAGGCGTCATCGTTTTAAGTTTGCAACTGCCGGAAGGTGCTGCCAAGAAACGAACGCATGCCCTTGTCGACAAAGTCAATGCCGTGATGCAGGCTGAGCCCGCGATCGAAGGTATTTCCAATGTTGTGGGTTATAGCCTGATGGGCGGACGGGGCGAAAACGTGTCCATGTCTTTTGTGGTTTTAAAACCCTGGGAAGAACGCCAAGATCCCTCTATGCACTCTTCGGCCGTTTTAGCGCGCCTTCGTGAGCAGCTGGCGGCTTTTCCGGAGGCAGAGGTTCAGCTGTTTGAAATGCCGGCCATTCCCGGACTGGGCACGGCCAGCGGACTGGATATTCGTTTGGAATCCCGTGAAACAACCGACTATCAAAAATTGGATGCGGCTTTGACGGCTTTTGTGGGACGGTTAAATCAACTGCCGGAAATAGCTTATGCTTATACGACATTTACGGCGAAAACACCCAATCTGTTTTTGGACATTGACCGCACCAAAGCCGAAAGCATGAAAGTCTCCATGCATACGATTTACAGCACTCTTGAAAGCTATCTGGGATCGGCTTACGTCAACGACATCAATTTGGGAACACAAGTCAACAAAGTGATGATTCAAACCGACTGGCCCTATCGGGACAACATTGACAACATCAATGATTTGTATGTCGCCAATCAACAGGGAGACATGGTGCCGCTCCGAGGCCTTTTAACGCTGCATAAAATCTTGGCGCCGCGTGTTGTGGAACGATACAACCAATATCCGGCGGCAACCGTGACGGCGGTTCAGAAAGAAGGCGTCAGCACCGGTCAAGCCATGGCTGCGGTTGAAGCATTAACGGAAACCCTGCCCAAAGGATATGCCATTGAATGGTCAACCATGAGCTATCAGGAGAAAAACACACATGGTCAAATCAGCTATTTAATTGCACTGGCCGTTATTTTTGCTTATTTATTTCTGGTGGCGCAATACGAAAGCTTTTTGGTGCCGCTGCCGGTGCTGATGTCATTGATTGTGGCAATGAACGGCGCCATGATCGGATTGTTTTTTACGGGCTTGCCGCTCAGCATTTATGCACAGTTGGGCTTGATTTTGTTAATCGGATTAGCCAGTAAGAATGCCTTTTTGATTGTGGAGTTTGCCAAAGAAGAGCATCAAAAAGGTGCCACTATCACGGCCGCAGCCATCAAAGGGTTGAAAGAACGGTTTCGTGCTGTTTTAATGACGGCTTTTTCCTTCATTTTGGGAGTGTGGCCAATGGTTGTCGCTTCGGGTGCCGCAGCCGCCAGCCGACAGGCCATCGGCGTGCCTGTATTCTGGGGCATGTTAATCGGCACTTGCTTTGGATTGTTTGTTATTCCTTTGTTGTACGTTCTTGTGCAGACAATTTATGAAAAAATGCACAAAAAACAACATCGGAGCAGATAACACTTGTCTTGGGCGGATTTTTACGTTATCGTTTTGAAACAAAGAAAGGATAACACATGAACAAAGCAGAAATCCGCCTTAAACTTCAAGAAAAAGCTTTTAACGAAGGGGTTTGAGATCCTTTTACTGAAAAAGATGTTGACACAGCCGATTTGATTTATCGCTTGAACCGTCAATCATCTTCAAAAAGTGTTTCAGATTTAACCAAAACAATTGTCATTGATGCTAAAGCATGCGATCGGAAAAGTGTTCAAATTTTGCGCAAATGGGGAAAGGTCACACTTTTGGATCGTCTGAAAAATCGTTTTTTGAACAGAGAAGGCTAAAAAAGACTTGACACTTCAATAATTGAATGATTAAATAATTGAATAATTCAAATATTGAAAGAAAAAAACGCATGAAAAAAGTTGATGACGTCGTTGCAGCATTTCTCAAGAAGATCACGAACGACCGCCGATTCGGACGAGCTTTATTTTCCGCGATTAAGGATCCCAAAGAAAAGCCTCAAAAGATTTTTCTGCTGGATGATTTGGAAGAAATCGGGAAAGCCAAATTAAAGGACATTGCGCAGCGTACCGGGCATTCGCCTCAAAACTTGTGTATGCTCTACAACAGTTTTGAAAAAGAAGGACTGATCAGCCGAGAAATTGACCCGACCAACCGTCGAAACACTTATTATTTTTTGACTCCGAAGGGCCGTAAGACCGTTAACGACAATAAAAAGGCCGCTCGTCAGGTGATCAAAAAACTTTTTTCGCGTTTGTCGGATAATGAATTGGAAGAACTGCAAATCAGTCTTGAAAAAACCAATGCGCTGATAGAGAAAGTTTTAGAAGGATAAGACCATGACCCTATTTCAAAATAAAAAAAGACTTTTCATTTACCTGGTTATACTTTTATCGGCTGGCGCGGTTCTCTACCACTGGTTAAGGCCGAAAGACGAAGTCTTGTATATTTCCGAACCCGTCACGCTGCAAAACATCCAAAAAGTAGTTAATGCAACCGGAGAAGTCAAAGCCATTGAACTGGTGACGGTTGGTGCGCAGGCTTCCGGTAAAATCGAAAAACTGCACGTGGTCGTGGGACAAAAAGTCAAACAAGGTGAAATGATCGCCGAGATTGATTCCAGCACGCAGCAAAACGATGTGGACAGTACCAAAGCGCAGTTGAAAAGCTATGAAGCGCAGCTGAATGCCGCTCAAGTTGCCTTGCGCATCGCTCAAAAACAATATGAACGCATGAAATCTTTGCGGGAACAAGATGCCGCTTCGGAAGAAGAATTGGAAAACACGGAGGATACTTATGAAACGGCTAAATCTCGTGTGATTGAATTGGAAGCGTCTATTGAAGAAGCCAAAATTGCCCTCAGCACGGCCGAAACAAACTTGGGTTATACCAAAATTACGGCACCGTTGGAC
Organism: uncultured Alphaproteobacteria bacterium; assembly: GCA_944391565.1. GTDB lineage: Bacteria > Pseudomonadota > Alphaproteobacteria > CAAHEQ01 > UBA3637 > CALXXX01. The sequence goes on from CALXUB010000021.1 coordinate 49,151, forward strand.
GGCACGATTGTCTCCGTACCGGTCAAACAGGGGCAAACCGTCAATGCCGCCATGAACACCCCGACCATCGTTCAAATTGCCGATTTAAGTCAAATGGAAATCTTAATCGAGATTTCGGAAGGCGATATTGCTTATGTTCAACCAGGTCAAAAAGTGACTTATTCCACACTGGCAGACCTGAACGAAACCTATGAAACAACCCTGCGTTCCATTGATCCGGGTTTGACACTGTTGACAAACGGTGAATACACCGAAGTTGTCGATGACAGTGAAGCCATTTATTACTATGGTCGACTGGTTGTTCCCAATCCGGAAGAAAAACTGCGTATCGGCATGACAACCCAAAACGTCATTTACGTGGCCGGCGCCGAAAATGTATTAACGGTTCCCTCCATCGCCGTCAAAGGCACTTCCACAGATCCGTATGTGGAAGTATTAACCGCTGCGGGAACCTTGGAACGTCGACCCGTCGTCACCGGTGTATCCGACGGATTGAACGTTGAAATCAAAAGCGGTGTTCAACAGGGTGAAAATGTTGTCATCGCTCAAATGAGTTCTTCGGAAGCGTCCGATAAAGCAACAAGCGCCCGCGGCCCCAGGAGATTGTAATGAAAATTGTGGAACTGAAAAAAATCAATAAGTTTTTCGGAAGCGGCGATAACCGTGTTCATGTTTTGAAGGATGTCGACTTTTCGATTGATAAAGGAGATTTCGTTGCCATTATCGGGCAATCCGGTTCCGGGAAATCAACGCTGATGAACATCATCGGTTGTTTGGACGTGCCAACGACGGGTTCTTATCAAATCAATGGTGTGGAAGTCGGTCAAATGCAAAAAGATCAACTGGCGGATTTGCGTTGTAAAACCTTTGGTTTTATTTTTCAGCGTTATAATCTGCTGTCTACTTTATCGGCGGATGAAAATGCTGCCCTGCCCGCCATTTATCTGGGATTGAACGCCCAAGACCGCAAAGTGCGTGCCATTGAGCTGTTAAAAAAACTGGATCTGGGGGAAAAACTGCGCAATAAGCCGAACGAACTTTCCGGCGGACAACAACAGCGTGTCAGTATCGCACGCGCACTGATGAACGGCGGAGAAATTATTTTGGCGGATGAACCGACGGGGGCGCTGGATTCCAAAAGCGGTGAACGCGTGATGGAAATTATCAAAAACTTACATGAACAGGGACACACCATTATTTTGGTGACTCATGACAGTCATATTGCACAACAAGCCAGCCGCATCATTGAAATCAAAGACGGACGAATCGTTGCCGACACACGGAAGAACTCCGTTTTCAACGAACTGAAAGACAAAATTCAAAACATTCGACGCAGTCGTTTAAGCGCTTTCAAATATAGCTTCTTTGAATCGTTGAATATGTCGCTGCACGCTATTTTATCAAATAAAATGCGCTCATTGCTGACCATGCTCGGCATTATTATCGGCATTGCCTCCGTTGTATCGGTGGTAGCACTCGGCAACGCCTCCCAAGCCCGTATTATGGAACAAATCAGCTCGATGGGAACCAACACTATTGATATCATGCCCGGCACCGGTTTTGGCGACATGCGTTCCGGCAAAGTCAAAACATTAAAAGTCAGTGATTCGGATTTTTTGGCTAAACAAGGTTTTATTGACAGCTCGACCCCCAACGTTTCCGCCAGCGGGACAATCACTTATAAGAACACTTCCGTGACGGCTTCGCTCACCGGTGTCGGAGCTTCGTTTTTTGACGTCAAAGGACGGAAAATTGCTCAGGGACGAAAATTCTCACAGGAAGAAGTTGACTCGATCGCTTCGGTCGTCGTAATTGATGACAACACCTTAAATGAAGTATTCCCGGACAATCCGAACCCTATCGGCGAAATTATTTTGTTTAACAAAAAACCGCTGCGCGTCATCGGCGTCACCGAACCGGACAACAATCCGGGTCCCATGTCCGATTCCATGCATTTGTGGACGCCCTACACAACAGCCATGTATAAAATTAACGGCACAACGGACATTAACTCCATTACCGTTAAAGTGTCGGACAATGTTAATTCTCAAGTCGCCGAAGAAAGCGTCGAAATGATTTTAACAACCCTGCACGGTAAAAAAGACTTCTTTATGATCAACAGCGACAGCATCAAACAAACAATTGAAAGCACAACCAATACCATGCGTTTGTTGATTGCCAGCATTGCCGTCATATCTTTGATTGTCGGCGGAATCGGCGTGATGAATATTATGCTGGTGTCGGTGACGGAACGCACAAAAGAGATTGGTATTCGCATGGCCATCGGCGCCAAACAAATGGATATTTTACAACAATTTTTAATCGAAGCCGTGTTAATCTGCATCGTCGGGGGGATTATGGGCGTGGCTTTATCCATGTTAGTGGGCTGGGGCTTTAACACCTTTTCCACCAGTTTCGGTATGGATTTTTCAGTTGCTTCTATTGTGCTGGCGCTGGTTTGTTCCACATCCATCGGTATTATTTTCGGCTATATGCCGGCCAAAAATGCGTCTAATTTAAACCCCATTGATGCCCTAGCGAGTGAATAACCATGAAACAAAAAAAAGCTTTTTTTATAACTGTCTGCCTGTGTTCCCTGATGGGGTGCACCTCTTCTTCCATTACCGTGCCGACCTTGTCCGAAGAATTACACCTGACCGAAGAAACCCGATCGGCTTACAAAGCACAAGATGCCTGGTGGGAAGCTTATGGCAACAACGAGTTAAATGCTTTGATTGATCAAGCGCTTCGAAACAATCCGGATTATTTAAAAGCCGCACTCACCATGCAAAAAGAGCTGTATAACTTAAACCTGGCGACTTCGGATTTGTTCCCGACTTTATCCGGAAGTTTGGGTGCATCTCTGCAGAAAGACCTCACGAAATCGCATGACAGCAATCATAATTTTTCGGGTGAAATCGGACTTAATTATGAAATCGATTTATATGGTAAAATTCGCGACGCACAAAGCGCACAAGCGTTTGAATACAAAGCAACCGTTCAGGATAAAGAAGCGGCACGTCTGACCTTGATTAACAGTGTAATCGACTTGTATTTCAATCTGGAATATCTGCAAAACGTGATTGACCTGACACATAAAGATATTCAAGCGTATCAGGACATTGAAAACATCATGCGGGAAAAGTATGAAAGCGGCAAAGTCGCGCCTTTGGAGTATGTTCAGGCCAAACAAAGCCTTGTCAGTGAACAATCGCGTCTGTTGGAATACGAAACGCAATTCAAGGAGATGGAGCAAAGTCTTAAAAATATTTTAAACATTCGGCCGGATGAAAAACTGGAACTGACCTATGGCTCTATTTTGGATCAAAAGAGTTTAAACGTTGATGTGGACGTGCCTTTATCCGTTTTGGCGAACCGACCGGATTTGATTGCCAGTCAATTCCGATTGGAAAAAGCCTTTAAAACCTTAACTGCGGAAGAAAAAAACTGGTATCCCAACGTTTCGTTAAAAGGAGCATTCGGTTCTTCTTCATCCAAAGCCCGCACGACGTTTGACTTCCCCTATGTTTTGGGCAGCATTTCTGTTGATCTGCCGTTTTTGGATTGGAACAGGGTCAAAAACAATATTCGTATTTCCGAAGCCGATTATCAAATCGCTTTGTTGGATTTTAAAGATACGCTGACACAGGCATTAAATGAAGTAGCTTATTATTATACGGCCTATGAAAAATCGCTGGATATTTTTGCGAACACCGGAAAAAATGTGAAAAACAGTCGCGAAATTACAAAATATTACGAAATTCGGTATAACAACGGTAAAGCTGAATTTAAAGATTTACTGGAAGCTATTTATACCGAAAACGCAACGCGCAAGGATTATGTCCAGCAGAAATACCAAATCATTAAATATGAAAACTATATTTTCAAAGCAATGAACGGCCGCTATCAAAAATCGTAAATTGTGTTTAAAAATAACAAACGCCTTTAAGCAAGCAGACTTGTCATTTTTTTGAATATCGCTTACACTGGAAACAAACCGATAAAAGAAAGGAAAGAAAATGTCTGGATTGCTGCTGGTTGCCCTCAGTTTATTTTACTTTGCACTTTCGGTCCTAACAACTTGTCATATTTTGCTGCACAAAAACGATGTCAAAAGTGCTATCGGATGGATTGGGTTGGTATGGTTGTCTCCGGTCATCGGAGCGCTGCTGTATATGACATTCGGTATCAACACGATAGCTCGCAAAGCGCAAAATCTGCACGGTGTTCATTTGTTGGACGAACGCGCGGTTCGACAAATTTCCCCCGACAAACTGACCCGGTTCGATGAAGAGCTTTTGCGCTTTTTGTATCTCGGATATAAAATATATCCTCAGGCCTTTTCCTTTCAAAACGACATAACACCGCTTTTAAACGGAGATGAAGCTTATCCCGTCATGTGCGCGCACATTGCCGCTGCCCGCCGAGAAGTTTTGCTTTCCAGTTATATTTTCAATAATGACACCGCCGGAGAACTGTTTTTGAATGCTTTGGCTCAAGCTGCACGCAACGGCGCCAAAGTGAAAGTTTTGGTGGACGGTGTCGGCGTCCGATACAGCTGGCCCAACATTTTAAAATCGCTGACCCGCATCAAAGGCATTGAAACTGCTTCATTTTTACCATCGCGTGCACCGATTCAACTGCCTTTTCTTAATTTGAGAAATCACAAAAAACTACTGGTTGTCGACGGAAAAACAGCCTTTATGGGCGGTATGAACATTGCTGCCGGCAATTTGTTAAAGACGCATCCCAAAAAACCGATTGCCGATGTCACCTTTCAAATCAAAGGACCGTTGATTAGGCAGATTTCTGATCTTTTTGCAGACGATTGGCATTTCGCGACAGGCAAAAAATTCACGCCTGTCACCGTTTCAGTCCGCGCGAAAGGAACGACGGCTGCCCGCGTTATTACAAGCGGTCCCGATCATACGGAAAACAAAATGGAGCTGATGTTGATCAGTCTGATCGCGTCTGCAAAAAAACGCCTGGTCATTGTGACACCTTATTTTTTGCCGGATCGAAACATCTTGGACATTTTAGGATTGGCTGCCATGAGCGGCGTCATAATCGATTTAATTATTCCGCACAAAAGCAATATTTTCGGAATGGATTGGGCAATGGCTTCTCATTTTGATTTTCTGCTAAAAAAAGGCATTCGTATTTATCAAAGTTGGGCACCGTTTGACCACAGCAAATTGTTTTTAATCGATGACTCATGGGCGCTCATCGGTTCCAGTAATTGGGATGTTCGAAGTTTGCGTTTAAACTTTGAAAGCAATATCGAATGCATCGGTGCTGATTTGGTGCATCGGCTGGAACAAATTGTGCAAAAGAAAAAAAGAAAGGCACGCCGTTTGCAAAAAAGAGACATTCCCGTTTGGCAAAAGCTCAGAAACAATCTATTCCGTTTGCTGACCCCGTATTATTAAGCGCCGTTTCATAACTTAACATTTCATCCGACATCAGCCAGGCCTCTTTACCCGTCCGTTGAAAGATCTTTTTTAAAAATTTCGCTTGTGCCGAAAAACAGGTTTTGCTATCTTTCAATTATTGGACGAATCAACAACAGAAGGACACAATATGGTCTCTCGTTTTCTCATTGCCGTCGGTGTTTTCGTTCTTTTAAAAAAAGAAGAAAAAATCTTGCTGCAGCACCGTAAAAACTGCTCTATGCCGCCTAACGATACGCTCAAGATTTTTATTATTTTAACATGCTTTTGTAATTTCTTGACTTTCACTTTAAATAATTTTAGAGTTGTTTTGTCTTTGAATTATGATGTTTTTCAAAGAACGGCGGTTTGGCAGCTGCTTTCTTGACGAGTTTTTTTAAGAAAAACTTAAAACATCCGACCCTTATGGGGTTGGATGAGGCGGATAAGCCCACCATTGGTGGGGAAGAAGCCGAACTAGAATCGTAAAGACTAGATTGCCAACATCCGCCCCACCTAAAGGAGAAAGGGTCGATGATTGATTTAATAAATATTGGAACTGAAATTAAGGCTAAAAGGCAATTTTTAGGTCTTTCTCAAACGCAATTTGCCTATCGCGTTGGGATGACTTGGCGTTCCATCTCAAATTTTGAACGTGGGCGGAATAAGCCAAAACTTAAAATCTTCTATCCAATTTATACTGTCCTTCCTTTGTCTATTGATGAACTTTTAAATGTACAGCTACAAAATAAAAATTACACTAATCAACTTATTCAGCAATTCGAAATATTTTCAGATGATTTTTTGTTCCTTTTATCAAAGTGCTTAAAAGAAATACCAGAACGTTGCCAGAAAGAGGAATAAAATGACAAAACATTTAACCGTTATGCGACAGCCTTATCTTGATTTAATCTTGTCTGGTTTGAAAACGATTGAAAGTCGTTTTGCTGATGTGAAGTGAGTAGGACACTAAGGTATTGCCTTTTCTAATTATTACGTTCCATTGAATTAAGCAATATTTTCATACGGTTCTGCTCTAAGAGATTTTGTTGCTCCATAAATTTATCAATCGCATTTTGAACATCTTGGACTGTCTGGCAAATACAAATGCTCTTTTTTGCAGCAATCCGATCTTTTTCTGACGGATTAAATAAAATATTCAGAAAAGTAATCCCTTTTTCGTCTGCATCAGGATATAGATCAGATAAACGATCACCGATTAAAACGCATCTGGAAACATCTTTCGTACCGACTTTTTTTTCATAATCACCAAACATTCCTCTATCAGTTTTTTCCGAGTGCATCACAGAATCAAGATTCTGACCAAAAAATTCCAAAAGTTCAATGTATGTTTCAGTACCATTTGCCAATGAAATAATGGTATTTTTGAAACCATAGCGTTCTTTAACATTTTTTAGCATATCGAACATACTGTGATTGTAATACCTGTCAAAATACCTGTCAAATCCGACACCACTAGCTCGATAAGGCTCCTTGTCTGCCGCAGGCCTTGATTTGACAATATCCAAATCTTGGGCTTTGTACATCCATAATGTCCCTTCTAAATCAATAAGTAAAACATTTTTATTTTCCATTTTATTCTCCTTTAATATCAATATATTATATCACAAAACTAAAATAAATTGTTATTATTCTTTCTGGTTTTCTTTTATATTTTGCGACAGCGCTTTTTTGTGTGTAGCCACTTTACATGGCATTTCTTTGCCGTATTTTTCATGAATCTTTAAAAGCGCCAACCGTGTTTCGCCGTCTATATACCTTGCGTCCAGAATCATCATCTGAATGCTGTCCGACTTGCAGCCGTTTTGAAGCAGAACTTTAAGCATTGCTGCATTGCCGTTTTCGCATGCCATTTTAATTGTTTCTTCTGGCTTAGAAATTTGAAGACCTTTTGAAAACGCCCAGCTCATTAACGAAGCCTTGTCAGATTCGACAATCGCTTCTGTCAACGGATATTTTTTTGTTTTTATATCCGCTCCATGGTCGACAAGAACTTCCGCGACCTTTTTATCACCTTTTTTCAAGGTCTGCCACAACAGCCAGTCTTTTATATCATCGCCTCTTTCAAAACGTTTGACTTTCCGCACGGCTTTAAAATCATAGCCTTTTTCTATAGCTTTATTTAAAACGGCCAAAGATGGAGCCTCTATAAAATCAGCTTTTGCGCCTTTGTCGAGTAAGAACAATTTCATCTTGTCACTGGCGATGGAAAATAAGGTAAACGTATTACCATCATAATCACCCCAATGATACCAATCTAAGTCAATCTCATATTTTGATTTATCCAAAATCAGCTGTAATAATTCAGGAGAATCTTTTTTGATGACACGTGCCATGACAGGCTTTTGACGCCAGGCATCACCCACGTTATACTGACAAGTAAAGTTCGGATTAGCGCCATTTTCAAGCAAATAGGAAACGCTCTCAGGAGACCAAGTTTCACCCTCAAAACCAATCTCGTCACCAAGCAGATTCATTTCCAATTCCGTTTTTGTCCAGTCAATGCAATACGGTTCCTTTTCCAAAAAGTATTCAAAAATCTTTTTATGACCTCTATAGGCACGACGAACGGAGACGGCTGAAATTGGCGTGCCGGCTTCTACTAAAATTTGAGCGGCCTCTAAGTTGTCTTGGTCAATCGCTTCATACAAAGGACTTTCCTTTTCAAACTCCTTGCCACATCCGCATCGACACGTAAAATAATCCGGTTTAATGTGTTTAGGATTTTTCGCCAGCTTGCGAAGTTTGTCCATATCGTTATGTTTAATGGCTGAAATCACATTATAATTCATTTTTATTCTCCTTTCTCGTTTTTGTTAATGTTTTGAACTTGGACATCTTTGTGCGATGCGATTTTACGAACGGCAAACAAAGTTTTAAAGGCTTCATTTGCACTCCGACCTGCTACCGCCAAATTTTTGTTTTTAAAGGCTTTAATCTCGGTCACGTCTTTTGCCTCAGCTCCAAAGTATTCCGGTAACTGATAAGCATTGGCCTCTTCGATACTTTCAAACTCCACTTCAACAGAGGCAAAATCAAAGCCCATTTGCTCGTCATAAATATCGACTTCCAAAACATGCGTGCCGTCGTTGATTTTAAAGCGCTCTTTTTTCACAAATCCAACTGCTTGTTTTTTAAAGGCCATTGCTTGTTCCGCCGAAATTTCAAACTCTTCTTCAAAGCGCATTAAATCACCTTTTCCCTTAATCGTCAGGACAAATTTTTCGTTCCCATAATTGCGATAACGAATTTCCATATCGTTCAAACCGTCAGCAGCGATATAACCCGCAAAATTGTGAATGACTGTATCGACAATGATATAGTCCGCAACATTGCGAATGACTTCATCAGAAACTTGAATTTTCTGCCCAGCACAATAGATGGATTTATATCCGATCGTGAGCTCTGCTTTTTTTGGGTCTAAATAGCCTTGCTCCAAAGCTATCACCTCATGCGCTTTTTGTGCCAATACCTTTCGGTCAATTTTGGATTTAGGCATCACCCATTTTTTTTCGATTTCTTTTCCCATTTTATTCCTCTCTTTCATGTTGTTGGTTAATGTTGATTGGATAGTCTTTATGGCAGGCGACAAAACGCACAGCAGCTTTTTGTTCTGCCTCACAAACTTTGCCTTCAATCACTAAATCGGCAAATTCTTTGTTCGGTATGATGTACTTTGAAGCGGCTTTTGATACAATCTCAAATTGCTTTTTCATTTGAAGCGGATCTTGATTACGCGTGATGGCTCTTTCTTGATAGCGCTTCCATTGAACGGCTTTATCGATTGATAAGTAAATTTTCAAGTCAAATAAATCCCGAACTTCTGGATATAACGTACAAATGCTTTCAACAAACACTATTTTTGAGGGCCGACAGTGTATGGCTTTTGCTTTTGACGAACCATCCCGCATTTCGTAATAAGGAGTATCAATCGTTCGCCCAGACCTCAAGGCTTTTAAATCCGAGGATAACAAATCCATTTGAAAGTTTTGAGAACTTTCTGTTTCATATCCACTTTCCACCAGTTTTGTAAAAGAGCCAACCTCCGAAATTCGATCAGAAATGTCACAAAAGTAATTGTCCGCACTGATAACAGACATCTGAGGAACTTTGTCCTTCAAAGCATTCAACAAGGTTGTTTTTCCCGATGCACTTTCTCCACATAAAGCGACTAAAATGACATCTTGTTGCTTCATCAGCTTGGCTAATTTTTGTTTAATGGCAGGTGTTGATTGCAAAACATTTGCATGTTGTAAAATTGCATCAATTAAATTCATTTTTTAACTCCTTTATAAAGCTGCTAAAACTAAAGCGATGGGTACTAAAATTACAAAATCAATTAAATCTCTCATTTTTGCCTCCTTTATTCTCGTACAAGTTCTCTTTTTTCAATCAACTTCAAAAGTTCTTTTCTTTTTGATACTTGTTTTTTTCCTTTTAAACCGCCGATCAATTCGCTCAAGATGAAAATTAGCTTTCCAGTTCTTTTAGTTTTAAACGCCTTTTTTCCTTTCTGCTTTCTTCTTCACTAAGGAATAATTCATAGACCCACTCTTCAAGTTCAAAGAAAACGCCTTTTCCCAAATGTTCCATTTTCTCCTCCTTTTTGTTTTGCCCGGAAACTATTTCCTTGCTTACATCTTTAATTTAACACAAAAAATAAACACAATGAATATAAAATACATAGTTTTATATTAAAATATGTGTTTTAAATTGTTTATAAAATATAAAATATGTAAAATAAATAAATGAGATATAAAAAAAGCATCCGAATTTGGATGCAAGAAGGGTAAAAAGAGATTAAAAAAGCGAATCGGTTACAAATTGTTCCAAATGAAATCGAATTGTTTCCGTGCTGTTTCTGCCGTTTGTTCGTGCGTTATAATCATAATACGAAAAGGCGTTTCAAAAAATAAATATGCCAACCGATCCTTATAAATAATGCTGGGCATGAGCGGCAGTCCTTTGACATTTGCCAAACGTTTTTCACCGCCAACGAAGGTAATCCCCGCATCTTGTTTAGGATAGCAAAGCGTCTTCACACGAATACCTTGATTTTTTGTAATTTTCTGTTGAAAAGCAGCAACATCTGATTTACCAATTTGAAGCAGTTTGTTTTCGTCAATTCCGCAAAGCAGCAATTCTCCGCCTTCTTTATCCATAACATGAATGATGTTACGCAATAGCTGCAGCAAAGTACTTGCCCCTTCCAAAACTTTGACACGAAAGAAAGCATTTTCAATCCGCACGCCCGGACCATCAATAAACTGCACACCGCTTAGTTCGAATGTTTGCTGAATATCTGATATTGTATCCGTTCTGGCACTCGCGATGCCACGTTCAATATTATTGATTGCAGGCAAGGAATATCCTGATTTTTTGGCCAAATCCGCTTGTGACCAACCTAATAAAGCGCGTGCCGCTTTAATCTGCTCTGGGGCCAATGTTGGCAGAGAATTTAAATCTCGAACCAAAGTAATGTTTTTCTCTGAAATATATTCTTCTTTTTGTTTTTGAGCCATTTTCGTTTCCTTTTACTCAAAAGAATAATCCATCTTTCCAACTAAATCAATATAAAATACTTGCAAAAACTATATAAAATGCATAAAATGAGCAAAAAGGGAACAAAAAATGGATTATAACAAGGTTCAAACAATTATTGATATCTTACAAAACAGTTTGATTGTGGAAGCTGTACGTCCTACATTAAAAGATAAATTGCTGAGTGCTGATTTAAGCGAACCTAAATTAATTGCAATTTCTGGAGAAAGTGCCTCTGGAAAATCTGCTTTAATGAATACGATTAAACAGTACTTACCAAATGCAACTTATTTATCAACTGATAATTACTTTAAAGATTTTTCAGACGGCATTGCCTTGCATGGTTCGTTTGATGCAATGCTTGCTGCTGGGTATGCGATGCAAGCACCGTACAGCATTCATTTAGATATTTTAAGACAGAATTTACTTGATCTAAAAAACGGCAAAGACGTCAAAATTCCTCACCATTTATTGGACGGTTCAGGTAAAACAATTTTAAATGCCATTCCGGTAAAATCATCCAAGATTGTTTTTGTCGACGGATTTTGCACACTTTATGATGAAGTCCGTGATTTGTTTGATTTTGCTATTTATTTAGAAGTAGAAAGCTCTGTTCAGAAAAAAGCTTTCTTTGAGCTATCAGCTGACCGAAAAGCAACAGAAGAACAAACAAAACGAATTTTCAAAATCTTATCCGTTAGTTCTGAGATTTATATCAAACCAACCAAAGAATTTGCTGACGTTGTATTAAATTTATTGAATGACGAACCACAGCAATCCGTTTTAGTTAAAGATGTTATTTCCTGTCTGAGTGGCCATCAAGTACAAGCTGAAACCTTGACACAAAAACTGATTCACCCAAGTGGTGACTTAGCTCTTCTCTGGCATTCTCTTTCTCCCACACTTCAAAAAGAAATTCTAAAAGAGTTGGATGGAAAGTAGTTAAATAAAATAACTCTTTTGCTTAAATAACTTTTATTAATGTTTTATCATTAAAAAATTTTTCTTAAAATTTAGTTGCGCCTTATTTTGCAAGAATATTAAAAAATTAGAGTATGCAATAGGCAGAATCAAGTTAAAATATAGAAACCACTTAAAAACTGTACAAATACCATCGTTAGAAAATCAAGACATCTGATTTTCAAAGCGAGGCGGAAAAACGTGTCATTTATAGACTATTATTTGATGCCTATGACTTCTGTGCATTAGTAATATTAAATTAAAATCAGTCACAAACTTGCATTTGCAAATGTTACATATTAGTTTAGTATAAGCAAAATTAATTTGATGTTAAGGTAAGATAGAATGTGTTGTTATATTTGTAATTTAGTTATTGGTTTTATATCAAAACTGTTAGAGCCTATGGCGCTTTTTACATTAATTTTAGTTGTATTTTCATATTTTCAATATTTAGTTCAAAAAAAAGCACATATGCTGAATTTGTTTAATAAACGATGGCAAGCGTTTAAAGATTTACAAGAAATTGGGGAAAAAGCTGAAAATTGGAAACATATTTATTATCAAAACAAACCAGCTATAGAAGAAAATTATTGGACAATGTATAATAAAATTAATCTGTTTGCTGATGAATGCGAAATTTTATTTAATAAAGATATTTCACAAATAGGTAAAGAAACTGCAGATTTTTTTAAGAAATATCATCAAATCATCGACCATATAAAAGATTGGGACAAATATCATGAAGAGGACCCAGAACAATTTACTAAAGAGAAAAAAAAAGATTTGTTTAACGAGCAGATTAATACAAGTATAAAGTTACTTAAATTATTTGATGTTTGGTATAAGAAGATATTAACTTTCATAAAAGATAACAAAATAGATTAAATATCTATCATAACTTCACTGTCTCAACACCTACAAGTTAGCAACCGATCAAAACCTGCTGTTTAACCATTTTTACTTCATCAGCGATTTTATTAAATCTGAGGTAAATTTTTGAAACTATTGTGTTGGACCATCGTATTAACACACTTTTAATCTCGACATTTTCCCTTATTAAATATTTCTATTGGATGAGGTATTCGCTTCCCTGACAATCTCTTATTTGCAAATCGCATTGTCCAAGGGCTTCTATAATTATTCCATACTTCTGGCTCTAATGCTGTACTTTTAAATGCCTTCTCTATAATTTTTCTTGCTTTAAAAAAGTATTCAATATTATTAGCCTCTGGCGTTTTAATTGTTGCAGACTGCTTATTGTGAATTTGTAATAAATTTACAATAGGAAACACGTTACAAACTTCACGAAATTCATTAAAATATTTTTCTACAGTGTTTAACGGCTCCAGTCCTAAAACATAAGAATATGTAACCTCAAACTCCATTTTCCTTGCCTTTAACATAAGACTTTTAATATATTCAATAGACAATTTACTTTTGCTTTCTCTTAATTTATTTCTGTTTTCAAAGGTTTCTATGGAAAAACAGATGCGCATCGGTTGACATCCTACAAGCTGTTGCAAATCTTCTTCTGTTGATATTTGCGATCCTAAGTATAACAACCGTCCTTTAAAATTAAACTCATTGTCTGCAACATGCTTAATATTTTTTAATGTTTCGATAACTTGATTACTATCTGTATAGCAGCCTGTAACAACAGATAACTCAATTAAATCACCTAAGTCTTTCATATCATATTTATCCAGAAATTTAACAAAAAAGTTTTTAAAGTCTTCTTTTGTTAATAGTTTCTTATTATCATGAGGTATCTGGTAAATAGCATAACAAAAATTACATCCCCTGCAGGACGTTCGTTGATTAGGATTTATATTTAAAGAAGTACGCTCTCTTCGCCAATAATGAGAGTTACATATATCTTCCGTAGTTCCTTCCATAAGACCTAATTCAGTGTTATTTAAAAGTAATTTATTATTATTCAATTTGAAGGGGCTATTTTTGTGAACTGGCAGAGCAAAATAAAAATAGCTTTCATTTTCATTTACAGTCAGAGGAAAAAGATTCGTATTGGTTACATGAAGCTGTCCCCGCATGCGATCATAGCCACAATCATAGTCTACGCCCGTTGTATTAAGAGCAATAAATACACTGTCCTCCATAGGAATTTCATATTTTTCAGACAACTTTTTGATCAAATCAATATCTAACATTTTTCTTTCTCTTCTCTTACGAGTTGGTTTAAAAAATCCACTTTCTTTTGAGAAACTAAAAGGGTAGATAAAACAGGAACAGTAATCACTTTATGCTTTGCAATAACTTTTGATACTTCATCTAAAAAACCTTCTCGTTTATCATCATCGCCTATATCTATAATTTTGGGAAAAGTCTTAAGCAACTGAGGATATGTTTTTTCATCATAGTTATAATGCGTCAGATACCTGTTCAAAAAGATCAAATTGAAATAAGGATTATGAGCGATTTGTGCAATTCGACCATTTAATTTATTTAAAACCCCTTCATTTACCTCCTTTGTTGTTTTAGGCGCATAAATATCGGGCAACCACTTTTGATATAGGTCCTCAATTTCTTTAGTTGTCGTATTTTCAGCCTTTAAAAAACTATTCCAAACTGTTATCAACTTGCCATCCTCTGCAAGTAAGTTTAATAATTTTGGATAGACATCTTCATTTTTAAGCCAATGAAGTGCTGTAAAAGTAGCTATAGCTTCAAATTTTTCTGTTGTGGAAAAATCTTCAAATGTAGAATTTATAACCTGTATTTTGTTGTTATTGGCAACTGAAGCTCGTGCGATTTTGCATAAACTTTCCCCAGGCTCAACTGCAACGATACGACAATTAAAATTGCCTAATTTTTTTGTAGAAATCCCACTTCCTGCCCCAATCTCCAATATTCTGTTTGTATCTGTTATGTCGCATACCTTATAAATATCATCAAACAACTCATCTGGATAAGATGGTCTAACCTCATCGTAATTATTTGCATAAACATCAAAGGATGCATTAAAGAGTGTTTTTCCTCGAAAATCCATTTTAATCGCCTCTCACAAAATTTTGAAATCTATTCTTAATAAAAGCCAAATCTAACGGTCTAGAAAAGTCCCGCCGCCCACCTAGTTTAATTGGAACGCGGATAAATCCCAACTTGCCGGTTGTGTTTTTAATCGCATAGATAAACTCATTCACAGTTTTAACATCTACCACTTTTCCATACCCAACTTCTGTTGCAATTTTACACAAATCAATATCTTTCGAAAAAGATTTTTCTTCACTACAAGAAGCATATGATCCATTATCTAAAATAATATGAAGCAAATTATGGGGTTTTTGATTCCCCAAAGTAGCCATACTTCCTAAATTCATTAACAAAGCTGAATCTCCATCTATTACAATGACTCTTTTCTTCGTATTTAATGCGATGCCAAGCCCAATAGATGAAGCGGCTCCCATTGATCCTGTCATATAAAAGTTGCCTGGCCTATCATACTTTTCAAAAATTTCTCTTGAAATAAGCCCCGTTGTTGACACGATCAAATCGTCATCGTTAATATTATGAATTATTGTTTGTATAGCAACTTCTCTATTCATGCTGCCACCCGCGTTTTAATAAAGCAACAAATGGTAAATTAGTCTTTGCTATACGTTTAAAACCATTATCAACGAATTTCTCCATGCTTTCACCGTGGTAAACAGCATAATCAAGACCAAAAGATTGAATTAATTTTTCTGTTGCAGATCCTGTTATAAAATGTTGAGGAGCGTTTTCTCCTTCACACCCACGATATGAAACTACCATATATACAGGTATTTCATAAGGGATTAAAAGGGATGCGATGTTATTACTTGCCGCAAATAGCCCTGAATTTTGCATATATAGCATCGTTTTTTGATTAGCTAATACTGCGCCCGCAGCTATACCAATAGACTCTGCCTCATTTGTAGCTGGAATATGTCGTATTTTGGGATCATTAGCGATGTTATTAATAATGTGCCTTATAACTCCGCATGGCACCCCCGTGGCGACTTTTATGCCATTTTGCTTTATTGCATTGTGGAATGCAATTGTTTTAGGAGTGTTTATAAAATCTAAATTATTAAAATTTTTCATGGTTATTATTTTTAACATAAAGTTTAAAGAAGGTCAACAATTTCACTTCTAAAAAAACTAATTTTATCAATAAAAAATAATATGTTATGTATATTATTCTCTCAAGGGTACAAATTCAACATAAGATATTCATACCCATAGGGTTCAAGCGAGTATTAGCCTTAATATAGCCCTTTCATGATTTCAAACCGAGAAAGGATTATGTATCTTGCATGGCGCGCTTATAAACTAATATAACTATATGATAAATAAAGAAAAATCTCCATTTCTGACGATTTTTGAACTGTGGCTGGGTGGCTGATTGTCAATCGGCTGATGCACGATTTATCATGCGCTATTGCTTGGACTGTCCTTACGGACATCGTGTCTGCGGGATACAAAGCATCCCTTGACACCGAACCAACTCATGCCATTCGTTGACATCTAATCCAACACACCAAAACCAATAAAAAAAGCCCGAAAGATCAGGCTTTTTTTATTGGCTGGAGAGGTCTGGTAATACACGGACTTTCAAACAGTACTTTTTGCTTGTAATAAGAAAAAACATCAGATATGATATAGTATATTGTTTTAAAAAAGGATAAAAATGAAAAAAATTTTTCTTATCTTATCCCTCTTTTGCTTATTTGGCTGTCAGACAAATTATTTTGAAGACTTTTATAATGACGAAGAGCAAGAACTTCATACCTATATTCCTCGCAAACGAAATGAAGACGTTAAGGTTATTGACACGATAGACTTAGAAAATACTTTAAAACGTTATGAAAAAGATTATATTGTTTTAGGAACATCTGCCTTTAACGGACATTGGTGTTCTCGTTCTTTAGCTGTTGATTTAGCAAAAGAAAAAGGGGCAACACTGGTTGTTATTGGAATTAAACCAACAGGAGCAACATCCGATACCGTAGCGATAGCAATTCCTCAAGCAAATACAATATATCATTCAGGGTCCATTTCAGGGCAATCTTATACTTCAGGAAATGTATATGCTAGTAACGGAGCTTGGGCAAATTATAATTCTTCAACAACAGCGTATGGTTCTTATAGTGGAACATCAACATATTATACGACTAATACTATATATAAACAAATAAATAACTACTATTTTGATCAATATGCTTTCTTTATGGCTAAAAAGAATAAACTTACGGAGGAAAAAAATGATTAGAATTTTTATTGGTATTTTCTCCGCTTTGTTTTTATTTGGATGTACAACTTTTTCAACCAGTGATATCCCTAATTATAAAGAACCTACTAAACTTGAAATTCCAAAAGAAAAACGGAAAGATGTGACGTTCTCTGTTTCGTTTATGCAAGAGGTTGCTCCAGCAAATGAAGATATAATAACAAATCAACAAGACCTTGCAGAAGATATCAGGGATGCTTTTAAAGAAATGAAATTATTCCGCAAAGTACATTACGTTTCTCCATCTCAAGCAAGTGATTATCACTATCATTTTAATGCAATAATGACTGGAACAGATTTCCAAACACAATTTGCTTCCGGATTACTTTGGGGATATACATTGGGGATATTTCCAATGTGGTGGAATTTCAATTTGGATATTTCAATGCACTTGATTGTTAAAGGAGAAGAAGTTTATTCTGTAACAGCCCCACAAAAAGTGAAGGATTTTTGGTGGATTCCATTGTTCTTTACATGGCCAATCTTTAATCATGCTGTCGTTGGAAATCATGTAGAAAATAAAGCAATAGATTATTTTATCTCAGAGATTATTGAAAATCAGCTATATGCATACGACACAAAAGATTAAGTGGAAAAATCTTATTCTAAAATAAATGTCAATTTTAAAAAAATGGTATTTTGATTTTGAGACATCAATGTCACTTAATGGAAGAAAAAACAACCTCGATTTTTCATAAACCGAGGTTATGCACTATTCACTTCTTGCCCTAGGGGCAGATTTTGAATATCACATTTGTTAACCTTTGTATGCATATAGGTAGAGGTTAAAATGAACAATTGCACTGAATACGTATAACCTCTCATGGACTCTCGCATGTAAAGGCTTTTGCAAAAAAACACTCCATTAACGATGTTGCATTTAATTTTGATGACTGGGATGTGCCGATCGGGCTCCCAAGGTCCTCTAGATTGCAGGCAGGTACCCCAAGATGGCAGTAGCAATAAGCGTGTTATAAGAACATCTTTTTACATCAAATTTGAGTCTGAATACATCTGCCTCTCTCTGGGATGATTTTTTGATATCCCAAGACAGAAGCATTGTAAAATAAGGCTTTTTTGAATTTTGAATCCGTGTAGGGCTGAAAAAGAGGCTTTTTGAAAAACGCTGTACACGGACCAGTATAAGCGCTTGTAAAATAAAGAAAAAGTCGCTAAAAATAGCGACTTAAATAATTTTGTACTTATTGAATAGTGTATGTACAAGAAGTATACCAAACACCCGCATAAGGAGCAGACCCCAATATGCTATTTATTTTTGTACGAAACATTTTATTATATGAAAAATAATATTGATAGACATTAATTCCATCTAACATCGTTTCAAAAAAAACAACAGAATTATCCAATAAAAAAGATGTTAAAGTTTGAGATCCCATATTATCTTTTTGTTGCCATGACAATGTTGCATTGGGTAACAATTTCGTATCAATATGAAATATCTCCCCTTTACCCGTTTCAATTTTATCCTCTTTCCATTGCCCATCGGGTGTATTTATTTGCCCCTTATAATCATTTTGACAATATATTGTAATCGTTTTTGCATTCACTGTTACTGAAATAAAAACTATACAAAGCAAAAAACAAAAAAAATGCATAACAAAGCTCCTCATAATTCCACCCTATAATAATAACATATAATATTATTCAATTCAAGTTTTCTATTTCATAATAATGATGCGTTAATCATAAAACTTTTTTAGCCGTGTTTTTGTATTGAAGAAAATAACCTTGATTTTATGAAAATCGAGGTTCGATGAGATCAATAGACATCATATTTTTTGCATCAAATTTGAGTCTGAATACATCTTCCTCTCTCTGGGATGATTTTTAGGTATCCCAAGATAGAAGCATTGAAAACAAAGGATTTTTTGAATTTTGAGTCCGTGTAAGGCTGAAAAAGAGGCTTTTTGAAAAACACTGTACACGGACCATATTAAGCGCTTGTAAAATAATAAAAAAGTCGCTATTTCTAGCGACTTATCTGACTTGGCTGGGGTGGCTGGATTCGAACCAACGGATGACGGGATCAAAACCCGTTGCCTTACCACTTGGCGACACCCCAACAAACAGATTGATGTAGCTTATACCTCATTTCTTTTAAAATTGCAAGACTTTTTTATCAAAATCAAATCACTTCCACAAAAATTTTTTCTTTTTTTGTTTCTCCTATTTAATTTGCAATCCTACCAAAAAGAAAATAACATAAGTAAATAGAAAGGAACCACGCATGCAAAAACAATCTCATCTCTTATGCCTTTTGGGAGCAAGTATGTTTATGTTTTTCAGATGAACGACAAGCGCACTGTTAACGCGCCAATAGATTATTATGAATGCACACGTTAGGCAGGATTATCGGGAAGGATGGCGCGCTTGGCGGGATTCGAACCCACGACCCTTGCCTTCGGAGGGCACTACTCTATCCAGCTGAGCTACAAGCGCACTGTTAACGCGCCAATGCATTCTTGCGAATGCCGCGCTTGGCGGGATTGCTCGGGGCCTCGCCGTCCCCTCGTCCCTTCGGGACCGTCCTTTCGGACGTCGTTCACTTGCGCTCACCGAACCCACGACCCTTGCTGGTCACGAGGGCAATACTCTATCCAGCTGAGCTGCAAGCGCAAGATGTTTTTCCTTATACGCTACTTTTGGTCTAAAATCAAGCAATAATTTTTTTAAAGCGACTTGCACTTTTCACAAAATAATCATAAAATAAGTTATCTTTCTTCAACTTCAATAGGAGTCTGTTATGAAAAAAATTGCTGTTATTTTATGTTTGTGCGTTTTAGGGGGCGGAATAGTCTTGCTAGACCCCGTCACAAGGCTGCAAAAAAACGATCATCCGAACAGCCAGTCAGAAAGCGGAAAAATTACCAAAAATGGCAAAAAAGAAGGACTGTGGAAAACCTATCATGACAACGGCCAGTTATGGAAAGAAGGCAATGTTAAAAACGGCAAAGAAGAAGGACTATGGAAATATTACTATATAGACGGCCAGTTAGAAAGCGAAGGCAATTATAAAAACGGCAAGAAAGAAGGTCTGTGGAAAACCTATTATGACAACGGCCAGCTAAGAAGAGAAGGCATTTTCCAAAACAGCGAAAAAGAAGGACTATGGAAAGAGTATTATAGAAACGGCCAATTAAGAGAAGAAGGCAATTACAAAAATGGGAAATCAGAAGGACTGTGGAAAAAATATCATGACAACGGCCAGTTATGGTCAGAGGGAAATTACAAAGACGGCAAAAAAGAAGACCTACAGAAATAATAAAACAGTAAGATAAACTGCGGAGTCGTTCAATCAGAAGAAGCCATCCTCAAAGTCTTGAGGGATAATGATAATGGCTCAAAAGCAAGAAACTCGAATGATGAATTCTTCCGATTTCACTTTATTGTATTTTAATTTCCGGCCAACAGAGCGTCGATTAATTCTTTGACTGTCGGAACGACTCCGTTTTGATACATTGGATCTTGTCCGAATCGAAAAGCACTATGTCCTGCAAACATCAAGTTATCTTCAACATCGGCGCCGTGCGCAATATCCATTAAGGTGCGCGTAATGCAAAAAGAACGCGGATCCGGCAGGCGAGACGTGTGCCCATCCATTTGGCTCCACCCGGAAAAAGCACACTGAGACAAACATCCGACGCATTCAGCCCGCGTGGTTTTAATACGTGTTTCTGCTGCTTTTGTCACAAAGATCAATGACGAATCCGGTGTTCGCATGGGGATATTTCGCTCGGAAGCCATATAATCCTGTGCTCTTTTCCAATCATGAGCCGTTAAATACACCGTATGCGCCGCCGACACTTTAAACGGTTTGACAAAAATTGTCTCGGGCTTGTCTTTATAAGGCATTTCCGTATCTTTTTGTGCAATCAGTTCTTGCATAAAGCGCGTCCGCACGGCAGAAGAATAAAAGCCGGTCGGTGAAAATTGCTGCAAAACAACATCACCGGGTTTCAAGCTCATCAGTTTTTCCTGCCAAGTGCGAACAACAGGACTTTCCTGTGTCAGCAAAGGTCTTGTTCCCAACTGAAACGCCAAAGGCCCGATATCGGGATTGTCGATGTAATCATCGAACTCAGTCAAGTTCCATACACCGCCCGCCATGATAATCGGAACGGATTGCAATCCGAACTCATTCATTTGGCGCCGCAAAGCCACCAAACGTTCATAGGGTCGTTCCGGTTTTTCCGGATTTTCGCTGTTAGACAATCCGTTATGTCCGCCGGCCAACCACGGATCTTCATACACGACACCGCCCAAAAACTCCTTGCAGTTTTTATACGAGCGCAACCATAAAGCCCGAAAAGCCCGTGCACTGGACACAATCGGATAATAAAAAATTTCATGTTTTGACGCAATTTCCGCCAATCGATACGGCATACCGGCACCGCAGGTAATCCCGTGAATAAAATTTTTGGCTTCGCCCAGCATGCCTTCCATCACGGGCAGCGTGTCCCGCATATGAGTTTGAATTTTAAACCGAAGCGTTCCCAATGTTTGTTGAACCTTTTCACCCAAAACCTCGATTTTGGGGTGCAACCGGCCCGACACACGCGTTTTCAGGTTTTTAACGATTTCTTCGCAAGAATTCATAACGCCTTCCAAAATCGGAATACTGCCGCCCATTTCCCACAAAACATTCATGTGAATACGACCGTTTCCGCCGGAAATTTCATGCGCCAAACGGGCTTGATCAATACCGCCTTTAATAGACATTTCAATCAATTCCTGATGACGTTCCTGACGTGTTTTCTTGGTATATTTTTTAGGAAGAATAGCGCCGTTTTCATCCAATTCATCCGCAAAAACGCCGGAAATGGTGCCGACAGCCCCTGCTGCTGCCCAAGCCCCGCTGGACCAACCGTCCGACACGGCAATGCCTTTGCCGCCTTCAATCAAAGGAATGACTTCTTTACCGGAAATCATTAAAGGTTTCAATGTTTTCATATTATCTCTCTTTCATGAAAGATAAGAATACACGTTTTTTGCGAAAAGACAAGCAAGAATCTTTATCCTTCTGTCCGGCGCGACCGAAACAGTGTCAAAAGCGCAGAAATCACGGCATCATCTTGTTCCTGCAATTCCTCGATCAGCTCGACTAATTCGGGAGAAAAGGATTGATAAAGACTGGGTTCGTCTGCCGGCAAAAACAGCTCGTAAAAAGCAACGTCCAAAGCATCTGCAATGTCTTGTAAAGTCGACAGCTTCGTTGCAGCCGTTCCACATTCCAAATGACAAACCATCTCGACACTTCTGTTAATCTTATCTGCTAAGTCAGCTTGAGTCCATCCTTTTGCGCGGCGTAAAGACCGTATTCGATATGAGAGGATTTTTCTTGGACTTTCTTTCATCATGATTGAAGTATAAATTAAAATCCCTTCTTTTAAAATGATGTGAAAATTCAATTTTAACAATAATTTTGGTCAAAAACTTGATTTCACAATTCAATTTATATAATCAGGGAGTGTTTTGTTCATAAAGGAGTCCGTTTTTTTATTAAAAACCGATTCCAAAATCATGTTTCTTTTGGAGTCTTTTGTATTTTTGTTTTCAATTATCTTTAAAAACGACTCTTTTCCATTTCATAAGGTCTTTTTTTGAAAAAGTCATTTTTCCGCGATACAGAGCCAGATTGCATCAAAAATTTTTCCATCAAAAATTCGCGGATCTCCGGTTTAAGAAAAACAGCAGCGCTCAAGCCAAAAAACGAGAACCTTTCAAAATCATAAAAAAAGCCCCTCCGAAGAAGGGCTTTTTCCTTTTAAAGAACTTACGCTTCCGTCGGCGTCTCGGGAGCCGTTTCCGTGTGTTCTTCTTTTTTCACATCCAGGTCTTCACCTGTTTCTTGATTAACGCGTTTCATGGACAGTTTAATTTTGCCACGGTTATCCATGCCCAGGCATTTGACCTTGACCATGTCCCCTTCCTGCACGACATCTGTCACTTTTTCCACGCGTTTCGGAGCCAATTCGGAAATGTGCACCAATCCGTCACGCGCGCCCAAGAAGTTCACGAACGCACCGAAGTCCATGATTTTAACGACTTTTCCGTCATAAATCTGACCGACTTCCGGTTCCGAGACAATGCCTTTAATCCAATTCAAAGCGGCTTCGCCGGCCTTGGCATCCACGGACGCGATTTTGACGATACCGTCATCATCGATATCCACTTTTGCGCCAGTTTTTTCAACGATTTCCCGAATGACTTTACCGCCGGTTCCAATCACATCGCGGATTTTATCCTTATCAATCTGAATGGTTGTGATTCGCGGTGCGTTCGGAGAAACCATTTCACGCGGCGCTTTCAAAGCTTCGGCCATTTTGCCCAAGATGTGCTGCCGCCCCTCATGCGCTTGTTGCAAAGCAATTCCCATGATTTCCTTGGTGATGGAAGTGATTTTAATATCCATTTGCAATGCAGTCACACCGTCTTTTGTGCCGGCGACTTTAAAGTCCATATCGCCCAAATGGTCTTCGTCGCCCATAATGTCTGTCAGAACGGCAAAATCGTCGCCTTCTTTAATCAAACCCATGGCAATACCGGCCACCGGCTTTTTCATCGGAACGCCCGCGTCCATCAAAGACAAACAAGAACCGCAAACGGTTGCCATGGAAGACGACCCGTTTGATTCCATAATTTCTGATACGACACGAATGGTATAGGGGAATTCCTCGGCTGAAGGCAGCATCGGATGAATGGCCCGCCAAGCCAATTTGCCGTGACCGATTTCGCGACGGCCAGGAGACCCGATACGACCGACCTCGCCCACCGAAAACGGCGGAAAGTTATAATGCAGCATAAATGTTTGTTTCCATTCGCCTGTCAAATCATCGACGATTTGTTCATCTTCACCCGTTCCCAAGGTTGCAACGACCAAAGCTTGTGTCTCGCCGCGCGTAAACAAAGCCGATCCGTGTGCTTTGGGTAAAATGCCGACTTCGGCTTCAATCGGGCGGACGGTTTTTGTATCACGACCGTCAATGCGAATACCGGTTTTCAAAATATCCTGTCGCACGACTTGTGCTTCCAGTTCATGGAAAATCGGTTCAACCAACGGAGCAGCCGCTTCATTTTCGGCAAACAATGCCAAAGCTTTTTCTTTCACGGCACCGACGGCAGCCTGACGGTCCAGCTTTTCATGAATTTTATAGGCAGCTTTCAGCTCGGCCAGCAACTCTTTTTCCAACGTGGATTTCACCAAGTCATATTCGGCCGGTTTTTCTTTTAACTCCCACGGATCCTTAGCGCATTCTTCCGCCAAAGCGATAATCGCATCAATCACCGGCTGGAAACCCTGATGACCGAAATCCACGGCGCCCAACATGACGTCTTCAGGCAATTCCTTAGCTTCGGATTCCACCATCAGCACGCCTTGTTTTGTTCCGGCGACCACCAAATCCAGTTCGGATTTTTTCACTTCCGCAAGTGTGGGATTCAGCACATACTGACCATCCATATAGCCGACACGAGCGGCCGCAATGGGCCCCAGGAAGGGCAATCCGGAAATAGTCAACGCTGCCGACGCCGCAATCATGGCGACAATATCGGGGTTGTTGTGCATATCATGACTTAAAAGCGTGCATGTCACTTGTGTTTCGTTGTTAAATCCTTTAGCAAACAA
The DNA here is from genome assembly GCA_944391565.1 of uncultured Alphaproteobacteria bacterium. GTDB lineage: Bacteria > Pseudomonadota > Alphaproteobacteria > CAAHEQ01 > UBA3637 > CALXXX01. The sequence continues at coordinate 74,016 of CALXUB010000021.1, forward strand.
AGGACGAATCGGACGGTCGATTAACCGAGAAATCAAAACTTCACCTTCACTCGGTTTTCCTTCGCGTTTAAAAAAGCCGCCCGGGATTTTACCGGCAGCATAAGCTTTTTCAATATAGTTGACCGTCAGGGGAATAAAATCTTCATACGTTTCCGGAGCCGTCCGCGCCGCGCACACAGCGCAATGCACGATCGTTTCGCCGTATGTGACGAGAACAGACCCGTCTGCTTGTTTTCCGACTTTACCTGTTTCAATCACAAGCTTGCGGCCGGCCCAATCAATTTCTTTTTTGTAAGTTTTAAACAATGACATAAAATATTACCTTTCATACCTACATACAACTTACCGCCCCGGCCCATCCGGAGCGATAAAAAGGGGCATGACCCTCACGCCCCTTGATTTTGGATTACTTACGCAATCCCAAACGTTTAATCAACGTTTCATAGCGCTGCTGGCTTTGTTTCTTCACATAGTCCAGCAAACGACGGCGCTGACCGACCATAATCAAAAGCCCGCGACGGGAAATAAAATCCTTTTTGTGGTCTTTCATATGTTCGGTTAAATTTTTAATGCGTTCCGTCAAAATAGCGACTTGAACTTCCGGAGATCCTGTATCTCCTTCTTTGATCGCATACTCTTTAATGAGTTCTGCTTTTCTTTCATTTGTAATCGACATCGTTTTCTCCTTTGAAAACTTTGCTGGGACGGAACATGCCGCCTTCAGCATAACCAAACGCAATGAGCCGACCGGACAGCATCGCCTTTAAAAAGTCACCTTCTTGAAAGCAAGCCCCCGTGGGAAGCGGCACAGCTCTTCCGTGGCCCAAAGCTCGAGCCTCATTCTCCGAAACAGCCAGTTCCAAGATGTCGGTCAGGACGGCTTCAAGGGGAATAAGAACCTCTCGAGGGTTTTCACTATACGCTTCTTTTTCCAATTTGTCCAGCGAAATCGCATCAGCCAATGTAAAAGGCCCGCTTTGTGTCCGTCGAAGCTCGGCAATACATCCGCATGAACCGCATTGCCGAGCAATATCACGCCCCAGCGAACGCACATACGTGCCTTTCCCGCAAGTGACGGTCAAAACCGCCTTATCCGGAGCCCGAAGATCCGTCAAAGTCAGGCTTTCAACATGCACGGGACGAGGCGGCAGGGAAACGGCCTCGCCTTTGCGCGCTTTTTCATAGGCTCGCTTGCCGGCCGTTTTCAAAGCACTGTAAGCCGGAGGCACCTGAAGAATATCGCCCGTAAAAGAAGGTAAAACCGCCTCAATTTCGTCTTTGGAAGGCCGATGATCCGAAGTGGCAATGACTTCACCTTCCAAATCATCCGTCGTTGTTGCTTGTCCGAATTGAATTTGAAAGGTATATTTTTTAAGGCCGTTCATGACAAACGGCACAGTTCGAGTCGCTTTACCCATCGCAATGGGCAACACACCCGTCGCCAGCGGATCCAATGTGCCGGCATGCCCGATCTTCCGGGGATGAAAAAGACGCTTTAATCGACTGACAACCTCGGTTGATCCCATGCCATACGGTTTGTCGATAACCAACCAACCGTTCAAATCATTCACGATTTTAGGTCCCATGCGTTCTTTTCTCCAATTATGACATTTTTCAACAAACTTGCCGAATAAATGTTTTTTGACTGACCATCAGTTCCCCTTAAACGCGAACCAGCTGCGACGGAACGTTCTGAACAGGCCGACGACTTTGAACCACTGTTCTGGGCCGAGTTTGATAAATCTGCACGATGCCCGCGAAAATATAAGCCAGCTGCCGTTCCATATCCGTCACGGAACATCCCATTTTCTTGGCAGAAGTTTCTTTTTTCAATCGTTTGAAGCTTTTTTCAAAAGCTGGTTCTTTTTCAAACAAGTCCTTTAAGACATACAAAAAACGCACGCGCCGTTGATACACAACAGAAAAAGCATCCGCGACCACGCCTTTGGACACATAGGGCCCTAAAAAATAAACCTGAACCGCATGAACTAAATTACGACCATATCCCGGTTCGCTGCGCATCCGACATAACGCCAAAGAAGCCGCAGGCACCAGCGCTGCCGGATCTTTTTTCATAAAATCAAAAAGCGTTTCCACTTTGTTGGACATTCAATCTTCCTTTTCAATATCGGCTTTGACTTTCGGGTCGTTCAGCAGGGCTTCGATTTTAACGGCTTCATCAAAAGAAGTATCCTCCCGAAAACGAATATCGGGCGTTATGCGCAAGCGTATTTTTTGCCCGACGGCTTTGCGAAAAACGCCCTTGTTCCGGTTAAGCGCCTCAATGAGTGTCTGAACGGGTTGCCCGCCGACGGCATGCACATATGCCGTTGCCCAAGAAAAATCCGGGCTCATTTTCACCTCGGTAATCATCACCAAAGCACCGGCCAAATCGGCGTCATACAAGTCTTGACGCAACAGCACGTCAGACAAAACATGTCGCACTTCTTCACCGACCCGCAACTGTCGTTCCGTCGGCATTTTCGGTTCGTTTTTGACCATTTTTACACCCGAATATCCAAGGAAACCGCCACCTGCTCAATTTCAAAGCATTCGATGGTGTCCCCCACTTTTATATCATCATAATTTGCAAAGCTCATACCGCATTCAAAGCCGGATTTGACTTCTTTGACATCGTCTTTAAAACGTTTCAGTTGTGATAACTCACCTTCATGAATCACCACGTTATCCCGCAGTAATCTGACCTTGGCACCGCGTTTGACCAATCCTTCCGTCACCATACAGCCAGCCACGTTGCCGACTTTTGAAACATGAATGACCTGACGCACTTCGGCATAACCCAGGATTTTTTCTTTTTCTTCCGGTGTCAACAAGCCTTCCACGGCTTTTTTCATATCATTGGCGACATCATAAATAATCGAATAATATCGAATGTCGACATTGTCACGCTTGGCATTTTCGCGCGCTTGCGGATTAGCCCGCACATTAAAGCCGATAATTGTTGCATTTGATGCCCGCGCCAACGCCACATCCGTTTCGTTGATACTGCCCACCGCAGCATGCAACACACGAATACGCACTTCATCATTGGCAATCTTGGCCAATGTGCCTTGCAACGCTTCCACGGAGCCTTGGACATCGCCTTTAACGATAACCGGGAACTCTTTGGTTTCACCGGCTTTAATCTGGGCAAACATTTGCTCCATCGTCGATCCGCTGGCGCGTTTAACTGTCATGGCCTCACGCGCTTTGCGTTGACGATACCCGGAAATCTCACGCGCTTTGGCTTCGTCTTCCACAACCGTCAATTCATCTCCGGCCGCCGGCACACCCTGTAAGCCCACAACTTCAACCGGCGTTGCCGGCAAAGCTTCCTTCACACGCTGACCTTGGTCGTTTAACAATGACCGCACGCGGCCCCATTCCTGGCCCACGACAAAAATATCGCCGATTTTCAATGTTCCGCGCGACACTAAAACCGTTGCCACCGGACCACGCCCTTTTTCCATCTTGGATTCCACAACCACACCTTCGGCCGAACGATTCGGGTTTGCCTTTAAATCCAACACTTCGGCCTGCAACAAAACCGCTTCCACCAGCTTATCCAAATTGGTGCGTTGTTTGGCCGACACATCCACAGACAAAACATCACCGCCCAAACTTTCCACGACAACCTCGTGATTCAACAGCTCCATTTTCACCTTATCCGGATGAGCGCCCGGCACGTCAATTTTATTGATGGCAACGACCATCGGCACCCCTGCGGCTTTAGCATGGTTAATGGCTTCAATGGTCTGCGGCATAACACCGTCATTGGCAGCCACAACCAAAATCACGATATCCGTAATTTTAGCCCCGCGAGCCCGCATCGCCGTAAACGCTTCATGACCCGGCGTATCAATAAACGTCACTTTTTGCCCGGAAGGCATAGTCACCTGATAGGCGCCGATATGCTGCGTAATTCCGCCGGCTTCTCCGCTGGCGACATGCGTGGAACGCAAAGCGTCCAGCAAAGATGTTTTTCCGTGGTCGACATGCCCCATCACCGTCACGACAGGTGCACGCGGCAGTTTATCTTCTTCTTTATCTTCGGCCGTTTTTAAAATATCTTCCACATCGGATTCGGCGACACGCGTCACTTTATGTCCCAGTTCTTCCGCCACCAGCTCTGCGGTATCAGCATCAATGGTCTGTGTAATGGTTGCCATCACGCCCATGTTCATCAAGGTTTTAACCACAGTCGCAGCACGTTCTGCCATGCGGTTTGCCAACTCTTGCACCGTGATGGTTTCTGGAATCGTCACGTCTCGCATGATTTTTTCAGCCGTTTTCAGCGCTTCAGCATGTTTCATTCTTTCTTTTTCGCGCGCCCGGCGAATAGAAGCCAAACTCCGGCCCCGCCGTTGCCCCCATCCGTCATCGTCATCATCGCTGCCGGTAAAAGCCGCAACATTGATTTTTCCGCCCTTGCGCCGTTCTTCATTGACTTTCGGACGTTTGACGGGCAAAGCCTTGTCAGGCAGTGTTTTTTTACGAGATTTAAAATCTTCTTCTTCGTCTTCTTCGTCGTATTTCTTTTTATTTTCTTTAGGCTGCGGCTTGATTTCCGTTTCCGGTTCGGGTGCCGGTGCCGCCTGTTCTTGCATTTCAGTTGCTTCTTGTTCGCGTTTTGCGGCTTCTTCGGCTTCTTCTTTCAAGCGACGCGCTTCTGCTTCGGCCCGTTCACGCGCCCGCTGTTCTTCCATTTTTTTAGCTTCTTTCAACAGCTGGATTTTATGTGCCTGCTGAGCATCGGCCTGAGCTGCCGTCAAGGGGACCGATCCCGGTTGAATCGTCCGTTTTTTCCGCACTTCGACCTGCACCACCTTGGAGGAGGAACCGAAACTTTGACGAATATGTGAACGTTCCAAAGGCCGCTTCAGTTCCAACTTGCCTCTGTTCAGCGTCAAGGATGTTTTTTTCGTTTCTTCTGTCATTCTTTGTTTTCCTCTATATCTTGATAGGCGCGCCAGCGCAGCACCTCATTTTTAAAAGTTTCCGCCAGTTTACACTTTTTTATTCCCAAATGCACGCAAAAATCGCGTCCGAGTGCCAAATCCAGTTCTTCGGTCGTGAAATCATCAACCTGAAAAGCCGCCGAAAACGCATCCGTCAAGCGTTTTTTTTCAGCCGCCGAACCGTCCTTGGCCTGAACAATAACGGCAAGAGGCGCCTGATGCGCCGCTTCTTTGACTTTTTCAAAACCGACAACCAGACAACCCGCTTTTTTAGCCAACCCCAGCAAATCCAAACAGCGTTTTTTTAACAACTCTTCCACATGATCGGCAAAGCCGTCGGGTACTTTTACAGGGGCATGCAGCGCTTTTCGAAAAGACCCGTGCGCAATGGCTTCTTCCAACACCCGGCGTGATGCAGACAGCCAAATCCCGCGGCCGCCCAATTTTTCCGTCAAGTCCGGATAAATCAGCTTATCCGGCCCTTCCGCAAAACGAATCAGACAAGAACGATCCGCCGGCGCGCCGGTGATAAAACACCGACGCTGCCCCGGTTCAGCCTTCAGCTGAGCAATGTTATTTTTGCGTCTCGTCCGTGTCAAACCAATGCTCCCGCGCTTTCATAATCAGCGCATTTGCCGTTTCTTCGTCGACGGATGCTTTGCCCAAAATATCAATCAACTCATCCGAAGACAAGTCCGCAAAATCATCCAGCGTCTTGACGTCATGTTCACCTAATTTCACCAACATTTCCAGTGTTAAGCCGGATAATTGTTTCAAATCATCCGCAATTTGCATGGATGCCAGTTTTTTCTCAAAAGCCGAATTCTTTTCTTCCAAATAAGCCTTGGCTCGATTTTGCAGCTCGATTGCCAGACTTTCGTCAAAACCATCGATGCCGCTCAGCTCGTCCAAATCAACATAAGCGACTTCTTCAATTTTGGTAAAGCCTTCCTGAATCAACAAGTGTGCAATCATATCGTCCACATCCAACGCCGAGGTAAACAATTCCAAACGGCCCTTTTCCTCAGCCTGACGGTGTTCGGCTTCCTGCGCCTCGTTCAACACGTCGATGTGCCAGTTTGTAAGCTGGCTGGTCAAACGCACGTTTTGCCCACGGCGTCCAATGGCTTGAGACAACTGCTCATCCGGCACCACGACTTCGGCATTTTTAGACTCTTCGTCCAACACGATTTTCAATACTTCGGAAGGTGCCAACGCGTTCACGATAAACGTGGCCGGATCAGCGGACCAATGCACGACATCGATTTTTTCACCCTGCAGCTCGGTGACGATTGCCTGAACACGCACACCGCGCATACCGATACAGGCCCCGCGGGGGTCAATCGAAGAATCTTTTGAATATACCGCCACTTTGGCCCGAGATCCCGGATCGCGCGCCACGGATTTAATTTCAATAATGCCGTCATAGACTTCCGGAACTTCGGCAGCAAACAACTTCGCCAGAAACTGCGGATGCGAACGGGTCAGGAAAATCTGCGGTCCGCGATTTTCAGCCCGCACGTCCAACAACAAAGCCCGAACGCGGTCGCCAACACGGAAATTTTCGTTGGGTATCAGCTCGTCCCGCCGCAAAATAGCCTCGGCCCGACCCAAATCCACAATCACATTGCCCAGCTCAACCCGCTTGACCGTACCATGCACGATTTCGCCGATTTTATCTTTAAACTCATTAAACTGACGCATCCGTTCGGCATCCCGCACTTTTTGCGTAATCACCTGCTTGGCCGTTTGCGCCGCAATCCGTCCGAAGTCAATCGGCGGCAGCGGATCGATGACAAATTCGCCTACTTTCAGCGTCGGATATTTTTTGGCAGCATCGGCAACCGACATTTGCGTCATTTCATTTTCAACCGTTTCAACGATTTCAATATAACGCGCCAGCTGAATAGCACCGGTTTTGCGATCAATTTGAGCCCGAATATCATATTCGGGACCGTATTTTGACCGACCGGCCCGCGCAATGGCGAACTCCATGGCCGACAAAACGTCGTCGCGTTCAATGCCTTTTTCCCGAGCAACCATATCCGCCACTTGCAGCAGTTCCGGCCGTGAAAGAGATGTTGTGTTTTCCATATCGTTTTCCTTCTTAACTGTTTTTCAAAAAAGATGCCATCAGCTCGTCCGTCAAGACAAGCTTTGCCTTGCTGATTTGAGCAAACGGAATGCGAATTTCCGCGCCCTCGAATGTCATTAAAACCTGATCCGCGGCCGCATCATAGCCCGAAAGCCGCCCTTTAAAGCGACGACGGCCCTCCAACGGCACCAACGTTTCCAGTTTCATTTCATACCCTTTGAACCGTTCATAGTCCGCCGGTTTAACCAACGGGCGGTCAATCCCGGGAGACGTCACTTCCAACGTATAACGCGCACGGATCGGATCTTCCACATCCAACAACGCGGAAACAGCGCGCGACAACTGTTCGCAATCTTCGACCTGCATATCCTTGCGATCTTGACGCTCAGCCATAATCTGCAGCGTTTTGTTGGTTTCGGCCCCCTGAAACAGGACACGCACCAGCTCATACCCCATTTCGGTCACCGTCGGCGTGATGATCTGTTCAATTTTGGTTAAAATATCCATGTTCATCCTTTCTTTTATCAAAAAAGGCGGGGCTTTCGGCCCCACCCTCTTGTTCACTTTTGGAGAATGTGATTAAGTTATACACGTTCTTTCACAAAATAGCAAGCTTTTTTTTCACATTTTTTTCAGGCATATTTTCAGTGGTGTCGCACCCCAAAAAAATATTTACAAATAAACTGCGAATCGTGTATACTTTTACCAGCATTTTAAAACAAGAAGAACACCATGTCGAACTCAATAACTTTTACATCCCCCCACCCCCCCCCCAAACAAAATACATCTTTATTTCCTTTTTTCTTTTTCCTATCATACTCTCTCTTTTTAAATACTCCTCTCATCTCTCTTTTTTTTTTTTTTCTTCTTATC
>CALXUB010000022.1 GCA_944391565.1 uncultured Alphaproteobacteria bacterium
CACCAAACATAAAAACTTTTTCATTCCCCAAAAAAAATTTAAAAAATTATTTTTTTAAATTAGCACCCCCCCCCCCCCTATGCAAAGCTTTTTTAAAGATTCGTTCAAATTGACAAAAAGAGGAAAAAATGCGTTTTCAATCAAACTCTTCCAAAGGTCGTTCGCTTATTGAAATACTGGCGGTTCTGGCTATCTGTGCCGTTTTAACTTTGGCAAGTTTAGCCGGCTTAAGGACACTTTTTTTGAAACACCAATCCAATGAATTGATCGAAGATGTTAAAACGGCCGGTTTTATTGTTGTAGATGAATTATGGGACAGGCTTTCTTTTGATAACACACTGAGTTTAGAAAATCAGTTTATAGCCGCAACTTCTTTTCCTTTTACACCCTTCAAAGAAAGTGAAACAACTTTTGCCGTCTTGGTGAGTGACATCCCCTACAGTCTTTGCACAGCTGTTCAAAAAAGAAAACCTGACTGGCTTGAGGAAATCATAATCAATACTGAACAAAACAGCTGTCAAGAAACACCGAACACCCTCGCTTTTTATTTCAATACAGAATTAAATTCAACTTTAACAGCACTCAATGAGGTTTGTCGGGAAGATGCTGACTGCGGAGAATGTGGCAAATGCCTTAATCGCTCCTGCTCTTTTGAAAACGGAGAAGTCAAAACCGGCAATTCATGTGTGCCCTGTGACTCGTCTTCGGTATCTATAAGAGATGCGACTAAAGCCAGCTGTCAGCAATGCACAAACCGCTTTTACGATGGAACAGAAGAAACAGGAGGTACTTGTTCTCTTTGTTCTCTCTCAGGCATTGCCTATCACACGAATTTATCCGAATGTCAAAGATGCCCGAATCGATATCTGGGACCAAGCAACAACACAGTAAACGGTGAGCCCAACGGTTTTTGCTATACTTGTCAAGGAACATCTATCGGAACCGGCTGTATTTGGAATTGTCCGACGGGACAATTCGGGGCTCATCTTCAATGTCATGACTGCACAAGCACAGAAAATAACGCCAACAGCCCTTCGACCATCGCTTCCTGCCGTCAATGTCCCAACCGTTTTTATGATGGCGCCAGTTCTTATATATGGAAACTGCTATTTGTGTTCCCAATCGGCCACAACTTTTTCGACACGACAATCGGATTGCTTAAAATGCCCGCAAAGAGCTTTTGACTTTTCGGAACGTTTTTCAGAAGATGGGGAAAGACTCGGTTTATGCACATATTGTGAAAACGGTGTCTCAGAAGATAAAAGTCAATGCATTGAATAAAGCGTAATAAAAGAGAAATAGACCATTTCTGTTCTTGCTTATAAACAACAGGCTATCTTTTATTATTTTTTTCGATCCCTATTTTAAATAAGGTCTTTTAAATAAAGGGAGAAAAAAAATGTTCGGATGGGCTATTACTTTTTTAATCATTGCGATTGTTGCGGCTGCTTTAGGTTTCGGCGGTCTGGCCGGGACAGCTGCTTGGGCGGCTAAAGTTGTTTTTATCGTCGGCATTGTTTTATTTGTCGTCAGTTTGATTTTCGGTCGTAAAAAAGTATCCTAATTTTATTTTTACCCGGCCTTTCGTTTTCAAAGATAAAGATTGCAGTTTACCTGAAAATCAGGTAATTTGTTGAAAACAGGAAAACGAAATGCTGGAAGAAGATCAAAATATAGAATGGGCGCAAATCAGTTGGAATCCCGTCATTGGCTGCACCCCCTTTTCGGCGGGATGTCAAAATTGTTATGCACGTGTGATTGCCGAAAAATTCAAACACAATAAAGTTAAAGATTATGAAAACGGTTTCAAACTTCATTTGATTCCGTCACGATTGACAATGCCGCTTTCCTGGCGAAAACCCAAGAAAGTTTTTGTCAACTCCATGAGTGATTTATTTCATGAAGACGTCCCCGATGCTTTTATTGAACAAGTCTTTAATGTGATGAACAAATGTGATATTCATGTCTTTATGGTTCTGACAAAACGTTCGGAAAGGCTTAAACAAATTGCACCGAAGCTGAAATGGACACCTAATATCCTTATGGGTGTCACGATCGAATCAAATGCTTACCGTCATCGTTTAGATGACTTGAAAGCCACTAAAGCTATCAACAAATTTATTTGCATAGAGCCGTTTATCGGTGCCATAGATAAACTGAACTTAACCGGTCTGTCTTGGGTTATTGCTGGCGGAGAAAGCGGACCTTATGCTCGTCCGATGTTTGATGATTGGGTTCGTTCTTTGCGGGACTGGTGCCAAGAAGCCGATGTTCCTTTTTGGTTTAAACAAAAAAGCGCCTATGGCGAACGGCGTGCCAAAGCAACGATTGATGGTCATTATTATAAAGAAGAACCGCGCTTGTATAAAAGCCCGGACTTATTTGATTTTCTATAGAGGAAAAATGAATTTTAACCAAAAAGTCTATGAAATTGTCTGTCAAATACCGAAAGGAAAAGTCGCTTCTTACGGTCAAATTGCCTGTCTTGCCGGTTTTCCCAGAGCAGCCAGAGCCGTCGGTTATGCTTTACATGTCAATCCCAAACCCGGCATCATCCCCTGTCACCGTGTTGTCAACAAAGACGGCCGCGTTGCGCCGGCCTTTGCTTTCGGAGGACCGGACGAACAAGCTCGACTTTTAAAAGCAGAAGGTGTCTTGGTTTCCCAAAAAGGCTATGTCGACATGCGCCGATATTTATGGCATCCTTTTTCATTTTAATCTTGCTTTTTGGCGCCGTTTTCTTTACATTATGACTGAAAGGGGAGAAAAATGGCATTTTCACCTGCGGTTGAAGCATTTTTGAAAAAAAACAACAAAGCAGAAGATCCGTTAGATGTTTTTCTGCGTGTTTTGTTGCGTGACAAGAAAAAAGCATTTAAATTCATTGAATTGCTCATGGATGATAAACTCAGCCAAAATGATAATGCCGTTGCCATCGAAGAGTCTTTTAAAACCCGGGAAGATTTTTTGCTATGGTATTATAATTATTACATGGATTTTTATCCGCTGTGGTTTCGGTACAAGTGGGATAAAGGAGATATCGAAGACTGCGTCAAAATGCTGCCGACCATCACGCCCTGGGCGTTTGAAGATAAATCTCCCACGAAAGACATTGGAGAAATTCCAAAAGATTTCGGCACCAAAGAAGACTTTTTAAATTTAATCGACAAATTGGTTGAATCGCAAGCCGTCACAGACTTTCGTCGAATTAAAGACATGGAAGTCCATGAACCGGATTCTTTGTTGTCTGATAAACAAAAAAATCAAAAACGCAACGTTGATAATTTGGCGGAAAAAACAAAAGTCGTCAAACGGTTATTAAAAGAACAAATGGCTCACGATTTTATTGTCGAAGTCAACACCAAAAAATTTCGCATTCATCCTTTATTCAACCCTGTATCCAACAAAATCGTCGTGCGTGTTCAAACACCGAATCGGCACAAGTATATTATTAAGTTTTCTCAAGATAACATTAAACAAATTCAAACAGATGCCATGCGCAAAAGCCATGAAAATCAGTTGATACGCGCGGATTCGCCTTATTCCAACGCGATGTTAGATTTCTATTTGAAGTTAAATAATTGCCCGATGGCGCCACAGATTTTATATTATAATTTCGTTTACGATGTCGTTCTTTACCGCGAAACAAATGCAACGACTTTTCGTTTCCCGAATCGTAAACACACTTATAAAAATCCGGTCGATTTTAACAAAAACATTGTGCCGGCTATTTCAAAACTGGGTGTTTACATCAATGACATTCGAGATTCTAATTTCTTGCAATGCAAGTCTCCTCGCACACCTCAACTAATTGATGCCGGTCATGTCACCTACGCTAATATTTTAAATCCGGGATTGCCCGGATATGTGATGAACATTGGGAATCTTTGCGGAAAAGATGCCATTATCCATTTTGGAGCGCTTTACTTATGGAAAGAGAAACGTTAAAACAAACTTTTTGGGATCGTCTTTTCTTTTATCCGACAGATGCCCATTACATCCAAGCTCTGGCATTGAATCTTGGTTTAAAAAATGGCGAGGAATATCGTTTATTTTCCGTTATGGGCGCACAAGAGCTCAGCAACACTTTACCGCTTGCGGTCTATCGAAACTTTCAAGCCATCGGTCCGAATGACCCGATGTTTCGCTTTAATCTGCATCTGCATACACAGGCATCCGACGGCGCTTTTGATGTCAAAGAGCTTTTGGAACAAGCCGCGACTTACGCGGACGCCATTGCATCACTTGTACCGAATGACGGCATGCCGGCCTTGACAATCGCCGTCACGGATCATGATTGCATGGACAATCTGCTTCCTGTTTTAAAAGAGCTGACGCAGCATTATGAAAAATATCAAAACTTGCGTGTCGTGCTTGGTATTGAAATGGGAGCGGTATGGAAAGATCAAAGCATGCAGCGTGTTCCGATGGAATACGAACTGATGTTTTATGGAGTTAATCCGTTTGACGAAAACATAAAACTTTTTCTTCAGCTTCATCAGGAGACACGCAACAAAGCGCGCGATGAAATTATCCGTCGGTTGGTAGAACGGTATCCTTGGGCCGACATTTCGAAAGAAGACGCTTTGGCACAAGATCCGCTTCTTGCTAAAAACCAAGGGTTGGGTTATGCCGAACGTTTGACCCGATATGCGGTTTCAAAAGTTAATGATGCCTCTCGAAACGAAGAGATCAAACATTTGTGTCACACCATCAACCACGACTTTAACCCACCGGCCGAATTAGATCCCTATCAAAACACGGATGATATTTTTGATTTATGGATTCAATCCGGTTTCGGCTTCCTGGGTGTGGCCCATCCGGCTAAAATTAACGCCGGTAAATTTCTAAGCCAAAGCTTTATTGATACCTGCAACAATCGCTGTCTGGACGCGGGGCAAGAGATACTGTGGCAGTTTATGTTAATGTTAAAGAACAAAGGGATCCGTGCTTTGGAAACAAATTATCAGTTTGATAATGCCGCATTGCAGGACGCACAAAAGATGATAACGGGTGAGCTTGCCGTTAATCCGAACTATGGTGCCTATTTATGGGTTAAGTTGTTTAATGATTTTAAAAACCTCTATGGACTTTTGGGAACCGGAGGATATGATTCACACAACAAGCTGATTACGACACGATGAGGCAAAAGATGAAAGAATGGGACAAATCCAAAGAATTGATTTCTGAAGGCTATCGTATTCTTGACAAAGAAGTGGCCGTCACCATTCCCGGCCCGTGTATGCCGGCTTTTTCGCCGGATGAAGATACGGGGATCGGTTCGCCTTACGGTCGAGGCGCCAAACGTTTCTTGGATTTTTTTAATTCTGTTTTTCACAAAATCCTTTTGGGACCGACGGGTAAAACATTTCCTCCCTTTTATTCACCATATGAAAGCACGTACGGGGAAAATCCGTTTTATATTCCGCTTCAAAAATTAACGACCGAAGAAGGCGGACATCTGCTTAGTTTAGCAACGTTGGAAGAAATCTATAAAACACCCTCCAACCCGGTGGATATTTCCTTTCCGGTTGTCGGACGACTGTATGAAAAAGCACTGAGCGAGGCTTGGCATACTTATGAAAAACGCTTGGTAGAAAATGATAAGTTCGCATTAAATCTTCAAAAAGAAATCAATGCTTTTCAACAAGAACGCCCTTACTTGGCTGTAGATGCGGATTTTTATGCACCTTTCAGCCCCCAAAGACACATTTTTGAGGCCTATTTGGCTTATCGTGCGGCACAAAACGAACAAGCTCCGTCTATTGCAGACCTGGAAGTTAAAATCCCGGATTCTATGGTAATTGCTCAACCGCATTTGTTCATAAAAGAATTTACGCTTGGATCACCGCCGGATGCTTTTGCCGATTACAGCCGGGACTGGAACTTTAAAGTATTCAATCCGGATTTTTTATTCAATCCGGACGGCAGTTTGGGACCGGCCGGACAATTTATGTATAAATTATTTGACGCCATGTTTAAAACCTATAAAGGCGGCATTCGAATCGATCACTATATCGGATTTGTAAATCCTTACTTGGTATCGCACCAAAAAGGCATTCCCAACGGCCGTTTATATTCTTCGCCGGAAAATCCTCTGTTAAAAAAATACACAAAACACACGACCGAAGCTTTTGCGGAAATAACGGAAAAAATTATCTTAAAAGCAATGCGGGCAAACAACGCGACGGTTGAACAAATTTATCCGGAGGATTTAGGCAATCGCCCGGAGCAAATGAACCCGGTTATGGACTTATGCGGATTGGGGCATATGTTGGTTTCACAGTTTGTTAACATCTGGGATCCCAATCACATGTATCGGTTAAAAAACGCCCGACCGATCGACATGGCGGTTTTAGACACGCATGACACACCGACAACACTGGAATTTTATGAAACCATGAACCAGGAAAATCGAGTCCGCCATGCTATGCAACTGGCCGAAGACCTACGTTTTTATTATTCGCCCAGTTTATCTTCTCCCCAGGCTTTGGTACGCATGAAGTGGGGCGAACTGCTGGCTTGTCCGGCTCGTCGTGTTCAAGCTTTTTTCACCAGCCTGACAGGACAGCCCGGACGTTATAATGAACCCGGCAATCCTAAAAAATGGCGACTGCGCTGCACCCCGAATTTTGAAAAACTGTATTTTGAAAACTTGATTAAAGGAACGGCTTATAATCCTTTGGATGCAATCGCTTTGGCGATTTATGCCAGAGGAGATGATTTCTTTACCCAACATCGGGAATTCGTCGATCATCTGCGCCGTCAGGAACAAGCTTTAATGACGGAAATTCAAAACCAAATTTAAGTTTTTTTCTTTTTCTTCTTGCCTTTTTATCTTTTCTACCTTAGGTTGAAAAAAGTATAAAATAAAAAGGGAGAAAAAAATGAAAAAATTTTTTATTTATTTAATTATCATTTTAATAGCTTTAGCGGTTGCCGCTTATTTGGCAATGGATAGCTTTATCAAGATGGGAATTGAAAAGTTTGTTCCGCCGGTGACGGGAACGAGTGTGAATATTTCGTCGGTAAAAACTTCTTTATTCAAAGGAGAAATTGAAATTTCCGGATTAACTATAGGAAACCCATCCGGTTTTACGACACCGACCGTTTTCAAACTGGGGCAAATCAATGTTAAAGTCGATCCGCTTTCTGTTTTCAAAAAGAACATTGTTGTCGATCAAGTTAACATTCAAGACGCAAAAGCAACATTTGAAATAAATCGCAACGGAACGAATGTTTCAGCAATTCAAAAAAATATCAATGCTTACCTAAATAAAAACGGAACAAATGATCAATCAAAGAAAACTGATACCCCTGAAAGCGAAAAGACTTTAACCATCCGGGACTTAACCATTACGGGTGCACAGATTGAAATTGCTTCCGGCTTGACAAAAACCCAACAATCCGTGACCTTACCTATTCCGCCGCTGCATTTGACGAATATCGGACAAAATAACCGTCAGACTATTTCCGAGGTTTTAGCACAGATTTTATCGGCTTTTTCAACTCAAGCTTTACAAAGTTTTGCTGCCTCAGGCCAAGAGTTGTTAAAACAAACAATCGGCAATGTACAAGAACAAATGAACGAGGTTAAACAAAACCTGAAAGAAACGCGTGATCAGATTCAAGCCGATCTGGAACAAAAAAAGACGGATTTAAAAGAAGATGGTCAAAACCTGAAAGACTCTTTTAAAAACATGTTCAAACAAGACTAATGGGTTAAAGACCGCCGAAAAAAACGGCGGTCTTTTTCTTTACAAAAGCGCAGCCCCTTTCATCGGTCTATTATTTATAAAAAAAGATGTTAAAGCGCATTTTCTTTTATTTTATCTTGTTAAATTTGATTGACAAAATCTGAATGACGCTCTACCTACCCCATAAGAATACAACTGAAGGTTGATAGAAAGGAAAACCATCATGAAAATCATTTTAGGCGAAAAAATTTTTGAACGCAGACAGGAACTCAAAAAAATCATCCTCTCCATCGATCCGGAAACGGAAGTTGTGGAATGTGAAGACTGGGATTGTACATTGTTGGATTTAATTAAATCAGATGAGTCGGAATTATTGTTTCTAGATTTAAATATTATGGGTATCAGCTGGCTTCAACGCATTAAAGACCTTTTGGATTCGATTGCTCGCACAAAAATTGTTTTAATGGGAGAAACCATTGATCCGCCCTTACTCGTTAAAGCCTTTGAGGAAGGGATTGTTGGCTTTATCCCTTATACGGACATGACACCTGCCAAACTGCCGCACATTTTAGGTCTATTGATGCATGAAGGTGTTTACCTGCCGCAACTGGTGTTGGAAAAGAAAACACCTTTGCCGGCGGAACCGCAAAGCTACCGGCTGCCTTCCGGCGGTAGTTTGACAAAACGTCAAATCCAGGTGCTTCAATATTTGATGCTGGGCTTATCCAACAAACAAATCTCAGCCAAGATGGGTATAACGGAACCCACAGTCAAACTGCACATCCATGGCCTGTTTCATAAGCTGGGTGCGATGAACCGCACCCAAATTTTGATTAAAGCACGCGAATTAGGCTTTATTTGATTTTTTCTTCGCCGTTGATTTGGTCGTTATTTCTTTTTTCTGTAAAACAGCGGGAGGAGTCAAAGCAACTTCTCCGACATTCGGCACGCTGGCGCGTACAAAAGCCGGCGTTGCAGTATTTTTTTCCGGCAGCTTTTGACCCTTCAAAAGCAGATGAATTTCCTCGCCTGTCAGTGTTTCATGTTCAATCAGTGCTTCAGATAAAGTTTCCAACTCTTTTTTGTGCTTTGTCAGAATGCGGTGTGTTTCCTCATAAGCATCGTCAATAATTTTACGAATCTGCCGATCAACCTCTTCTGCAGTTTTATCAGAGATGTTTTTATGACGAGTGATGCTGTGCCCCAGGAAAACTTCACCTTCCGGCTCCTCGTAAGCGACAGGACCGAGCGTCTCACTCATCCCCCATTCTGTCACCATATGACGGGCAATATTGGTGGCCACCTGAATATCGTTGGAAGCACCCGTTGAAACCTTATCGGTACCGAAAGTCAACTCTTCCGCCACACGGCCGCCGAATAAAGTGGAAATCCGAGACTTCAAATAAGTGTATGACTGCGAATATTTATCCTTTTCAGGCAGCTGCATTGTCAACCCCAAGGCGCGACCGCGCGGAATGATGGTCACTTTATGAAGCGGATCCGACTCCGGCAGATGCAACGAACAAATCGCATGTCCGGCCTCATGATAAGCCGTCATTCGTTTTTCTTTTTCATCCATCACCATGGAACGACGTTCCGTCCCCATCATGACTTTATCTTTGGCATCTTCCATATCTGACATTGTCACTTTAAACTTGTTGCGTCGTGCCGCCAACAAAGCTGCCTCGTTAATTAAATTGGCCAAATCAGCGCCTGAAAAACCGGGAGTTCCCCGTGCAATCACACGAATATCAACATCAGGCGCCAAAGGAACTTTACGAACATGCACAGCCAAAATCTCCTCCCGCCCGTTGACATCCGGATTTGGCACAACCACCTGACGGTCAAAGCGACCCGGACGCAACAAAGCCGGATCCAAAACGTCAGGCCGGTTCGTCGCTGCGATTAAAATCACACCCGAGTTTGTCTCAAAACCGTCCATTTCAACCAACAACTGATTTAATGTCTGCTCCCGCTCATCATTACCGCCGCCCAGCCCGGCACCGCGCTGACGACCGACTGCATCAATCTCATCCACAAATAAAATGCAAGGCGCTTCTTTTTTAGCTTGTTCAAACATATCGCGAACACGCGATGCACCAACGCCCACAAACATCTCGACAAAATCAGACCCTGAAATGGTAAAAAAAGGAACGTTTGCTTCACCGGCGATCGCACGCGCCAAAAGTGTTTTTCCGGTTCCAGGAGGGCCGACCAACAATACTCCCTTGGGGATTTTTCCCCCTAAACGTTGAAATTTAGAAGGTTCTTTCAAAAAATCAACGACCTCTTGCAGTTCCTGTTTTGCCTCATCAATACCGGCAACATCTTTGAAAGTCACTTTATCTTTCTGTCCCAAAAGCCGTGCTCGGGATTTTCCAAAACTCATGGCTTTGCCGTTGCTGGAAGCCATTTGACGCATGAAGAAAATCCAAATCCCGATAAACAACAGCATCGGCAGCCATGTCAGCAATGCTGAGCCAAACGAAAAATCATCATTATCAGCTTTTAAAGCCGTCACTTTAATTTCTTTATCACGCAATGCCGGCACAAGACCTGACTCTTCGGGCGCATAGCTTGTAAAAGAACGGCCGTCTTTTAGCTTACCTTGCAACGCCTGACCTTTCAATGTCACTTCCGTGACATTATTTTCTTCGATTTGTTTGTATAAATCCGAAAAAGGCAAATCAACGACATTATCCGGCTTTGGTGCGAAGAACATATTTGAAATTGTCAAAACAACTGCAAAAATAACAAGCCACCAAATAAATGAAATCTTTTTTTCCTTTGTTTTATTCTCATTTTCCATCATTTTGTTCCTTTAATCGTATCTGTCCCTTAATATCTGCTTTCTTTCGTTTATATTCAAGATGCGGAACCCATAAAAGCCCTTTTTCATCAAAAAAAGCCGGAAATGACGCTCGAATTGCCGCCGGAATACCGTCAACTTTTAAAGCATTTTTAAGAGGCCCTAGCTGAACTCGACGAGAAACCGTCACTACATAATTTTCCCATTCGGTCTCTTGCTGCGCTTCCAGTGTCACGACCTCCATTTTAGAGACTTCTTTTGAAATGTAAAATCCTTTTTTTGACGGAACAATTCGACAGCCGCCCAAAGTTGTTTTTACCGGCCAATCTGACAAAAGCTCCTCCAACTGTGCAAGTCTGGGAGAACGTCCTTTTACCCAAGCCATCAAAGCAGCCAAAACGCGAATTTTTAATTCATCCGGCAAGGATGCAAAACTGCTGTGCGGTACAAAAGCATATCCGGCCGGGGCTCGTGTCACTTGTGTTTCAATAAATGTCCGCGTCAACTGTTCCAAGCAGGCCCGCACGCGTTGAAGTCTTTGAACAGAACCGCAAACAGCTTCGGCCGTCAAGCCCGCCTTTGCCAAAACAGGCTGGATTGCCCGCAGCCTCACACGCTCATAAAGCGGCGACAGGTTCATCGGGTCTTCAATCCAAGGCAGTTGTTTTTCCTTTAGATACGTCGCACATTCCTGATGATGGCAGGTCAGCATCGGGCGAACGAAAGCAATATCCCGGCGATATAAAACTTCAGGCATGGCACACAACCCATCCAAACCGCTCTGACGAGCCAAACGCAGGAAAAAAGTTTCCGCTTGATCATCGGCATGATGCGCCAGCAATAAAACAGGCACCTTTTCCTGACAACACCAATTCGTCAACAGTGCATACCGTGCCTCGCGTGCTTTTTCTTCAATTCGCGTTTGCGGCTTTGTTCCCGTCCATGTCAAAATTGTATGGTCAATGCCTGCCTGAAGCAGCCAATCATGCACAGTCTGCGCTTCCTTTTGCGACTCGGGACGAAGTCCGTGATCAACCGTGACAGCACAAAAGGAAATGTGATGCTGCTTTGCCCAAGCGGCTGCCAGATATGTTAAAGCAAGACTGTCCGCCCCGCCCGAAACAGCTACGGCCAATCGAGAAGGGTCCAAAGGCGGCAAAAGCCGATCAAATGCTTGATTTAACTTGGAAGGAAAGCTCATGGACACGACAGTTTTTCTGCCTCGCTCTTGGCACGACTTTGCAAGGTTTGAGAAGCGTTCGGAAACTCTTTAGACAAATTCTTAAAAGCCGTGCAGGCTTCTTTTTTCTTTTCCAACCGCGCCATAGACATCCCTAATTTAAGCAAATTATCAGGTCCTTTTGTGCTAGTTTTATATTTTTTAAATCCTTCTGCAAAAGCGACGGCAGCCGGTTCATACTGACCACGAACATAATACGTTTCACCCAGCCAATATTGAGCATTGCCGGCCAAAGCATCTGATGGATATTTATCCAAAAAAGCTCTCAGAGCTCTTTCAGCGCCGGCGTAATCCGTTTGTTTTAACAGTTGATAGGCAGCCTCATAGGCAGCAGCCGGCGTTTCAGCAACTGTTTTTTCTGCAACGGGCTGAGATTTTGCCGGAGCCGATAAGGAAACTTTTTCCAATTCAGCAAAACGCATATCAAGATCCGCATTCATTCGATCCACTCGTTCAGACAGTAGTTTTTGCTGATAGGCCAGTTCTTCAAATTGATTCGTTAATTCCATTGCGATTCGTTCGACATCTGCCACTTTAGCATACAAATGCTGAACAGATCCCATCGGTGCTTCAGAGACAGAGACATCCTCCCCGGTATCCTGTTTATAGATTTTTCGCTGAAGCAATGTTAAATCCCGCTCAATACGATCGACTCGATCCATGATCGCCCGTTCGTCCTGAGCCAGCTCTGTCCTCCCCCAGCAGGGCCATAACAACAAAACTGCCAAAGCAGCAAAAAACGTTTTTTGCATTATTTCCTCTTTTGATAAAAAAAGTGCCTTGTCTATTTATACTGACAAAGCACTTTTTTTAAAAGTCTTTTTTATAATTTTAATTCACAATTGTCACCGTACGACGGTTTTTGGACCATGCAGCTTCGGTAGAACCGAAGACATCCGGTCTTTCTTTCCCATAGGAAATAATCCGGATCCGGCCGGCATCAATGCCGTTTGCCACAAAATAATCCCGAACGGCGTTCGCCCGACGCTCCCCCAATGCCAGGTTATATTCGCGCGTTCCCCGTTCATCGCAATGACCTTCAATCACGATCATCGCATTTGGATTTTGATGCAACCAAGCCAACTGTTCATTTAAAATCGTCAAAGCCGTTCCATTCAAAGAAGAGCTGTTAAAACCGAAATAAATAATCGGATTGACAGTATTCTTAAACTGCTCCGCATACCGGGTATCGCTTAAGTTCGTAATGTCGGCATCAGACCAGGCATTCATCCGATCTGCCGAAGCAGTCGCATCACCTGTTTTATCCGACGACGCGCAAGCACTCAGCATAGCGCAAACCAAAGCAGCAGCCAGGAACGATTTTTTCATTGAAAACCTCTTATTTGTCTTCGGCAGGCAGTGTTTCAACTGCAGAAGAACGTGTTTTTGTTGTTGTAGCAGCATCTTCATCAGAAGCACAAGCTGTCAA
This sequence comes from uncultured Alphaproteobacteria bacterium, assembly GCA_944391565.1. Classification (GTDB taxonomy): domain Bacteria; phylum Pseudomonadota; class Alphaproteobacteria; order CAAHEQ01; family UBA3637; genus CALXXX01. Next base: position 13,176 of record CALXUB010000022.1, read on the forward strand.
AAGAGTGCAGCCAACCAATAAAGCAAATAAAATGTGTTTCATATTCTTTCTCCTTCTATAAGATGATAACATATTATGTCTTAGCCTATTTTTCTTCCAAAGGCAAGACTTCTTTTTCATTATTTATCAATTCCGTTTCTAAAGCCGGCACAGGCTCGCCGACAACGATTTCCTCGACCGTTTCCGTTTGTTCAAGTTGAACCGGTTCGTTTGATGTTTCGGAAAGTGGTTCAACATCAGTTTGTGTCACTTCTTCTTCCACACTGACTTCAACATTAAAGGAAGACGCCTGATTCGGATCTCCTGTTTCCGGTAAACCGTTCAACTCTTCTGCCGTCGCGGCTTCAATCGGCAACCGTTCACCGGACAAGGCCGTCGTCACCCGTTCTTCGGTTGTAGTTGTTGTCTTTGTTTTTTCTGTTTCTACGATGGTTGTTTCTTGGATTGCCATGTCTTCTTGCGTTGCCGAAGTGTTCATAATAACCACTTCTGCATTTTCAGCGGTCTTTCGAACATCGACAACGGGATAAACCATATTGGGATCGCTCATTTCTTCCATACCGACAGCTTTGGGAATAACCAAACTTTCACCCGAGGCCATTTCCCCGAAAACAACTGTTTTTTTATTTTTCTGTTTGATATAAGCTGTTTCCTCAACACAATCCCGGAAAGCCGCATTCTGATAGAAATTTTCCGGATCACACCCCATCGTGGTTTTGTACTTGCAGTGTTTAACCGGTGTTTCATTAAATTCAGGTGTGGAATAACAGCTCGCCAGCAAAATCGGCAAAGCGCACGCAAACAATACAGATGTCTTTTTCATCGAAATACCCCTATTTCAGCTATTGACGTCAAACTCTTTTCGATAAGTTTACGCCGGCATTCCTTAATTTTTGTTTAAGAAAAATGTTTTTCTGAAGCTTAATGCAGCAACGGAGACCAAGCCGGATCCGATGCTTCTCCCGGTGTGCGGATAAATCGTTCGTTATAGCCCGTGATATCAATGGAATAAAGACCCGTCTGACCACGTTCTCCATCCTGTGTATAAGGCAGCTGTTTAAAATACATCAATACACGACCGTTGGGAGCCCAAGAAGGTCCTTCGACCAAAAATCCCTGCGTAATCAGACGCTCGCCGCTGCCGTCGGGACGCATCACACCGATATAAAAAGTTCCCCCTTGTATTTTGGTAAAAGCAATATAGTCGCCGCGCGGGGACCAAACCGGTGTCGCATAGGTTCCTTTGCTTCCGAAACTGATTCGTTTAACATTTTTGCCGTCACGATCCATAACATACAACTGCTGAGAGCCGCTTCTGTCAGAACTGAACACAATTTGTCGACCATCCGGCGAAAAACTGGGACTTGTATCAATGGCCGGATGATTTGTCAGACGTGTTTTTTGTCCATCGTCCACATGATACAGATAAATCTCGCTGTTGCCGTTCTGAGCCAAGGACAATAAAAGCTCTTTGCTGTCCGGTGAAAAACGCGGCGCAAAAGTCATGCCCGGAAACGATCCCAAATATTCTTCCCGGCCCGTATTTAAATTCATCATATAAATCTGTGGTTTTCCACCCTTAAACGACATATAAGCGATTTTTTGCATATTCGGTGCAAAACGAGGCGTTAACACCATGGCTTTGCCATCCGTCAAATAACGATGGTTAGCACCGTCCTGATCCATAACCGCCAAACGTTTAACCCTTTTTCTGGCCGGACCGCTTTCGGCGACATACACCACCTGTGTATCAAAATAACCGCTTTCCCCCGTCACCCGCGAATAAACCATGTCGGCGATCATATGAGCCAACCGTCGCCAATCCTGAACCGGCAACGTCAAAGCTTTGGCTTCCATGGATTGACCGGCAAAAACATCCCATAATCTGAAAGAAACTCTCAGACGTTGATCATCCGTTCGTTCGACCGATCCATACAGCAACGCTTGCGCATTCACGGCTTGCCAATCTGAAAAACGAGGCGTTTGATTTACGTTTTCCATTTTTTGAATATAAGCATCCGGATGAATGATACGAAACAATCCGGATTGTTCCAAATCCTGAACAATCACCTCGCGAATATCCGATCCGTAAGAAGTCCCCGTAAAATCGGCCACCGCGATCGGTATCGGGTTGGATTGAGCCCCTGAAATATCTATTTTCAGCTCGGCCTGTGCTCCTGTTGCAAACAAAAAACTTAAAACAAATACAATCCACTTCTTCATTTTTCCCTCATCCTACGAGACATTCCCGTCCAACGGATTAAACATAAACGTCATGTCTTTCCAATGATGATAGCTGTCGGGATGTTTTGACGCCACAATCTGGAAAGGTGATTCTGCTCCCATTTTATCGCAAATATAAATAGCTCGTCTAGCACTTTCTGCGGCCGACCGAAAAGCCGGATCCGATCGAAAACGTTTTTGATCAACAATTTTCACATCCCACACATGCCCGCTTTTATCCACGGAAACTTTAATTTCAATAACCATATCCTGCATGCCTTCGGCCCCCGGATCAATATTCCAATGCCGCTGCACGGTGCTTCGGATAAAATCAATTTCGGAAACAGAAAGCTTTTGTGCCAAAGATCCTGAAACACCCCCTTTAACGCCGCCGGTTATTCCCTCACGCGTCACGGTGTCCACAATATCATTCAAGCTCGGTTCCGGCAGCTTTTTGGAAATCTTTTCAACCGACGCCAACAAGCTGTCCAAATCATTTGTTTCTTCTGCCGGTGCTTTCAAAGGCTGAGCCGCCGGCCGATTCGCCGGCTTTGGTACCGATTGAGGTACAGGTTTGACGGCAGTATCTTTTTTCACCTTTGTATCAACAGCCTTAACTGCGTCCTTAGGCTTCGGCTGAGGCTTGGGTTCCGACACTTTCGAAGGCGTTTTCTTAACCTGAGGCGGTGCCGGTTTTGGTTTAGGAGCCTGAACGGCTTTGGGTTTGGGCTTTTGAACCGTTTTTAACGGCGGCAGATTCGTTTTTTCAGCGATTTCCACCTGGCGCAAATCAATCATAATGGGCGCGCTGACTGTTTCGATCCGTCGTTTTTCCCATGCAGGAAGTTGAAACAACAGCATCGCGAAAACGATGACATGTAATAAAACGGAATAAAAAAACGAGCCGCCCACCGTTTATTTCCTTTTCGCCAATGCACGCGGTACCTGCATCGCCTCCGCATCTGTTTTCAGCCCGACTTGTGTATAGCCGGCAGCCCGTAAAAGGGCCATCAGTTCAATCACATTGCCGTATGAGGTATTTTTATCCGCGCTGATAATCATTTTGATTTGCGGATTTTCCGAAACAATCGCCTGAATTTTCGGTAAAATTTCCTGAGACGATACTTTTTGAGTACCGATGAAATATTCTCCTTTTTGATTAACCCCTAAATCCAGCGTTTTTTCATCCCCCTGTAATGTTTGCCCGTCACCCCGCGGCAAAGACAAAGGAATACCGGTCGTCAGCATCGGCGTCGTAATCATAAAAATCGCCAACAAAGAAGTCATTACGTCAATCAGCGGTGTTAAATTAACATCCGATCGAATGGTTTGTTTCCGGCGTTTGCGTGCAGAAAAAGCCATTTATTCTTCGCCTCCCACATTCTCAATCTGCCGACTGATAATCGCGGATAATTCCCCCGCAAAAGTCTCCATTTGATTTGTAAAGCGATCTATATCATTTGAAAACTTATTATATGCTACCACGGCCGGAATAGCCGCCACCAAGCCGACTGCCGTCGTCAACAGCGCTTCGGCAACACCCGGCGCCACTGCCGTAATATTCGTATTCTTTGTCACCCCGATGGATTGAAAACTATCCATGATCCCCCAAACCGTTCCGAACAATCCCAACAAGGGAGAAACAGAGCCGGTAGAAGCCAAAAAAATCATGTGATTACTGAGTGCCTCTACTTCACGGTCAATTGCGATTTGCATAACTTTATCAATCCGCTCCTGAACACTGACCCCTTTTGTTAACATTTCCCTTTTATTCCGGCTGGAACGTTTCCATTCTTTCATGGCCGCAATAAAGATGGCAGACAAAGGATCCGTCGGCTTGCCTTCCATTTTTTCATATAAGGCTTCCAAAGAGGTTCCTGACCAAAAGCGGCGCTCAAAAGCGGCAGAACGCTCCCGAATGCGACGAAAAAAACGAATTTTATCAATAATAATGGCCCACGACCAAACAGACGCGAGTACCAAGCCGATCATTAAAATCTGCATAAAGATGTCCGAATGTTCAAACATTCCCCAAAGCGACATTGTCACACGTGTTGTAGCTTCTATTTGCGGCTGCATGTTTCTTCTCCCAAATACGGTTTTAATTTTTCTTTCAATGCATCAGGCATCCGAACGGGACGCAAAGCTTTTACATCAATAAAAGCCAAATACACTTTTAAATTAACCAGTTCCCGATCGTTCCGTGTCATCGTCTGACGCATGACCATAGAGGCCGCACCCAATTCCAATAACGAAGAAGACACGGAAATAACATCCTCCAATTGAGCAGGAGATTTATAATCGATTTCAACACGGCGAACGACAATGGCAAACCCCTGCTCCAGCATTTCTTTATTCGTCAATCCCAGAGTATGCAAGAATTCCGTTCGAGCCCGTTCGGCAAACTTTAAATAATTCGCATAATAAACAATCCCGCCGGCATCAGTGTCCTCATAGTAAATCGGAATATCAAACGTAAAAATCATTCCTTTTCTCCATCAAACAGCGTCGGCACAATATCGGGAGCCGACATTCCCAGATGCTTGAAACCGGCCTGAGACAACATCCGTCCGCGGGGCGTCCGCTGAACAAGCCCTTCTTGCATCAAATAAGGCTCAATCACTTCTTCAATTGTATCCCGTTCCTCGGACAAAGCAGCCGACAACGTATCAGCGCCGACCGGACCGCCGCCATACTTTTCAGCAATGCAACGCAAATAACGCCTGTCCATGGCATCCAATCCGGCTTTGTCCACCTCCAAATGGCACAATGACGTGTCGGCAATCTCGTGATCAATTTCTTTTTTACCGGCTACAACGGCAAAATCCCTCACCCGACGCAGCAAACGACCAGCAACACGCGGTGTTCCGCGGGAACGCTTGGCAATTTCACGAGCTCCTTCTTCCGTCATACCGATTTTCAAAATCTGGGCGGCCCGCGTCACAATTTTTTGTAATTCGTCAGTGTTATAAAAGTTCAATCGAACAGGAATACCGAAACGATCCCGAAGCGGCGTTGTCAACAAACCGGAACGCGTTGTTGCACCGACCAATGTAAAAGGCTGCAAATCAATCCGAACAGAACGTGCCGCCGGTCCTTCACCGATAACCAAATCCAGTTGGAAATCTTCCATTGCCGAATACAGCACTTCTTCAATCGTCGGATTAAGCCGATGAATTTCATCGATAAACAAAACGTCGTTAGGCTCTAAATTCGTCAAAATAGCGGCTAAATCTCCCGCTTTTGAAATCATCGGTGCCGCTGTCGGTCGAAATCCGACTCCCAATTCTTTGGCGATAATCTGAGCCAATGTGGTTTTACCCAGCCCAGGCGGTCCATAAAGCAAAACATGATCCAAAGAATCACCCCGTTCTTTGGCTGCTTTAATAAAAACCCGCAAATTATCGCACGCCTGTTTTTGTCCGACAAAATCAGCAAGTGTTTGGGGCCGAATCGAAGCGTTCAGTTCTTCTTCTCCGGCCAATTTTCGCGGTGTAATGATACGTTCTTCAACCATGATTTTGTCCTATTTCTTTCAGAGAAAGACGAATGAGCTCACTTGTTCCGGCATCCGTATGCTCTTTATAAATTGACGCAATCACCAAACCGGCTTCGCTGCGGCCATACCCCAAATTGGTTAAAGCAGAAATGGCCTCCTCCACCACATGATTGATAATGCCGCCGCCGGAGGGCATATCAAGCACTGCTGTCGAAGCAACCGATGGCCCTTTTCCTTTTAATTCCGAAACAATCCGTTGAGCCAGTTTGGGTCCCACCCCCGAAGCTCTTGTAAAAGCCTTGGCATCTGCGGTTGCAAGGGCCATACTGAGATCTTCAGGCGATAAAGCCGACAAAATGGCAAGTCCGACTTTAGAGCCGACCCCCTGAACATTGGTTAAAACGGAAAACCATTCCTTTTCAGCCGCATCTGCGAATCCGAACAAATGAATATGATCTTCCCGCACCTGCGTTTCGATATAAAGCTGAGCCGCTTCTCCTCGAGCTGGCATTTTAGACAACGTCCGATTCGAACAAAAAACTCTGTACCCGACACCGCCGACATCCAAAATCAGCCATCCGTCCATTAAATTATCGACCAAACCCGTTAATTTTGCGATCATTTTTCTTCCTTTTTCTTTGCTTTTGTTCATCATACCGATTTTTCATAAAAAAGCAAAGAAAAGAAGTAGGAAAAAAATTCTATCGTTCCGCCCCGTCTTTAAAATGAGCCAAGACAGAAGAAGAAGATTTCTCAACTTCAGTCTGCCTCTCAACCGTCGGCGTATTTTTGGGTTTTAAAACTATTTTTTTTGAAAAGACGGGCGGATTTTTCCGGGCCGTGCGATTTAACAAGATTGCTTCCTCCCAATAATTCACAGGTTTGCGGGAGAAAAACCTTAACCGTCTGGAAATGTTTTTAAAAAATCGATGTCGACGGCAAAAAACTTCACGCCGATGCCGCCGCAAAACACAAACCGAATCCGTCACATCCAGCCAATTGGCCAAAAAAACATCCTCTTTTGGATCATCCTTTATTTTCTGAAAAGCTTTTTCCTGTACCAAAAAAGGAGCTCCGATGTGCTCAACAAAATCAAACGTCTGCGGTAAACGACGCATCACTGCATCAATCAAAGCATCTTCATAATGGATTCTCTCATGTCGTTGATAGGCCCGCTTTAAGGCAACCAAAGTCCGTGCATCCGCCCGTTTCTGAGCGGAAAAAGGATGAAACTGACTCAGATAATCCATCACTTGCACTTTTAAAGGCGGACGGATGGCTTCAAACGTCATCAATTCGGGATATTCACGTGTTATCTTTTCGTGTTGTTGTTTTTCATGTGAAATGATTTTGGCGTATTTATCGACTTCTTCCTGAAAAGCATGCGTAATTCCGCGCCGAAAAGCTTCTTTTTGAGCGAACAAAACCGACTTTGGCGTCATGCGCATCAGCAAGAGTTCGACAATGGGTCCGTTTTCCCCCTCAACGGCGTCCGTCAGCAAAGAAGGATAGGCATTTACGTCCCCGTGCCGCGCAATAAAAAGCGAAACAGCATCAATATTCCCGCTTTTGCAAGCCAAAGATAACGGCGTTATCCCCTTTGAATCGGATTTTGTAAAGGAGGCCCCTTTTTCCAACAAGCGATCCAGTATTCCGATAAAATTCGTCGGCAGAGCGCCTTTTGCCATGGCACACAGGGTTGCTAACCTTTCCTGATCGGAAAAAGTGACAACGACAGAATGTGTCAAAACCTTTTTCAACATTTGTCCCATGAAGCGCCTCTTTTTTTCTATCTTCTTTAAGAATAACACTTTTTTTCGTTTATTTCAAACAAAACCTGTAAGAATGCATTTTAGAGTAGATTTTTTTAAAAAATCGCGCTATGTATAAATGTGATTTTTTAAAAGCCACTAAGATAAGGAGAAATAAAGATGGCAATTCGTGTAGCAATTAACGGCTTTGGCCGTATCGGACGGTTGGTTTATCGCGCCTTTTTGGAGTCCGGACGCAAAGACATCGACATCGTTGCAATCAACGATTTGGGTGATGCCAAAGCGAACGCTTATTTATTAAAGTATGACTCTGTTCATGGCATTACGAACATGGACATCTATGCGGACGGCGAATATTTGGTTGCCGGTGATTACCGCACAAAAGTGATTGCACAAAAAGATCCGACTCAACTGCCGTGGAAAGAAATGAACATCGACATTGTCATGGAATGTACGGGTATTTTTGCTGCAAAAGAAAAAGCAATGGTTCATATTCAAGCCGGTGCAAAACGCGTTTTGGTTTCTGCTCCGTCAGATGGTGCAGATAAAACGATTGTTTACGGTGTTAACCAAAATACGCTGACAAAGGATGACATTGTTGTTTCCAATGCTTCCTGCACGACAAACTGCTTGGCGCCGGTTGTTTATGTTTTAAACAAAGAAATCGGTATTAAACAAGGTTTCATGACAACCATCCACTCTTATACAAACGATCAAAAGATTTTGGATCAGCTGCATAAGGATTTGTATCGTTCCCGCGCTGCAGCCATGAGCATGATTCCGACCAAAACCGGTGCGGCCAAAGCCATCGGATTGGTTTTACCCGAAATGAAAGGTAAACTGGACGGTGTTTCCATTCGTGTCCCGACTCCGGATGTTTCTTTGGTCGATGCCAATCTGATCATGGAAAAACCGGTGACGGTTGAAGAAGTCAACGCCATCATGAAAAAGTATGCCGAAGGCGAACTCAAAGGTGTATTGGGCTATAACGATCTGCCGTTGGTGTCCATTGACTTTACGCATAATCCGGCTTCCTCAACTTTTGATGCTAACGGAACAAAAGTCATGGGTGAAACACAATTACGCGTGATGAGCTGGTATGACAACGAATGGGGTTTCTCGAACAGAATGTTGGATACAGCTGTTGCAATGGGAAAACTCATCTGATAATCGACAAACAAACGCTGGGCACCCTGAAAAGTGCCCGGCATTTTGTCTTTTTAAATAAAGGAGAAACAAATGAAAAAAGCTTTAATAATCGGCTTGAGTATTTTAACACTTGCAGGGTGTCAAAGCACCGAAGAGACGGAAAATGTGTACATGAATGAACCATTACCGCCTTGCAACTGTCAAACCACTCAAACATACACGGAAAATGTGGTTTGTGATACGGTGCAGACTGTTCAAAAAAGCCCAACCAGCTATTTGCAATATCGCATTTGCACAAAAGGACTGGTTCCGGCTCAAACAGCACCGATTCAACCGGCATCGCAGCCTGTTGTCATGCAACAGCCCGTTGCCCCTGTGCCGCAGCCTGTCGTCGTTCAATCTGCTCCGGTTCAACCGCATCCCTGCACACAGGTCATTTATGATAACTAACTGAACAAGGAAGGAAAAACATGTCAAATTTTAACACCTTGGATGATTTAGGCGATATTAAAGGCAAAGTTGTCTTTATTCGTGCTGACTTAAACGTACCGGCCAAAGACGGAAAAGTGACGGATACAACACGCATTGACCGTTTTGTTCCGACATTGAATACATTGGCTGACAAAGAAGCTAAAGTCATCGTCGCATCTCACTTCGGTCGACCCGATGGAGAAAGAAAGCCTGAATTTTCTTTGGCATTTATTGTGCCTGAATTGGAAAAAGCTTCCGGCAAGAAAATCACGTTTGTCGATGATTGTGTGGGACAAAAAGTGGATGAAGCCATTGCAAATATGAAAAATGGCGATATTCTGTTGTTGGAAAACTTGCGTTTTTATCCAGGGGAAGAAAAAAACGATCCCGCCTTTGCAAAAGCGTTGGCAAAAGGTGTTGACATTTATGTGGATGATGCTTTCTCAACGGCTCATCGCGCGCATGCTTCTACTGCCGGAATGGCAAATGATGTTCCTGTCAAAGCAGCCGGTCGTTTAATGCAGGCCGAATTGGAGGCATTGGATAAAGCACTCGGCAATCCGGTTCATCCGGTTGCTGCTTTGGTTGGCGGTTCAAAGGTTTCCACAAAGTTGGATTTGCTTGCGAATTTGGTAAAAAAAGTAGATTATCTGCTTATCGGCGGAGGAATGGCTCATACTTTCCTGGCGGCCAAAGGTATTCCGATGGGTGAAGGTTCTTTGGTGGAACTCGGCATGATTGACACGGCTAAAAATATTTTAGCAAATGCTGGCAACTGCACGATTGTTTTACCGACTGATTTGGTTTGGGCAAATGAATTCGGCGAAGGACAAGAACCACATGTTGCGGCTGTCACGGATTTGCCGGCCGGCAAACCGTTGTTGGATATTGGCCCCGAATCAACGGCAAAGTTTATTGAAACTTTGAACGGATGCAAAACATTGATTTGGAATGGTCCTGTCGGTGCGTTTGAAATCAAACCGTTTGACACGGCAACCAATGAAATTGCACGTGCTGTCGCCGAGCTGACAAAAGAAGGGAAGCTCACCTCTGTTGCCGGCGGCGGAGACACAGTTTCCGCACTGAAAAAAGCAGGTGTCAAAAAAGACTTGACTTATGTTTCTGCAGCTGGCGGAGCTTTCCTGGAATGGATGGAAGGCAAAGAACTGCCGGGCGTTAAGGTCTTGGAAAAATAAAAAGGACTGAACAAAAATCCCCTCGTAAAAGAGGGGATTTTTTTATGGCATTTTCTTTACGGACAATACTCACCCGGTGTCGGACAAGCATCTTCCCCACAATAAACACCCCAACTGACACACTCCCCACAATATTTATCTACACAACAGGCTTTTACAGGCTGTTCACAACATTTTGTATAGCCCCCATATTCTGGAACTGTAATATGACCGTTAGGAGCAGATTCACTTTCATAAACATATAAACTTTCTCCTTCCGGACAACAAAAATTAAGGCTGGTTGTCGGTCCGGCTTGAAATGCAAAAACATTTCCCTCACAACAAAGATTGACTGTTTTCGAAGAATCGGCTTCACATCCACCGTCTCGGAATTCATAACAGTAAGGTGTTCCATTACAGCAACGGGCTGTTCCGTTTCTGTCTGTATAGGCTTTATTTCCTTTCGGACAGCACATATAACCTGTGCCATCAATGATTTTAGTGGCTTGCGGACTAGAAGAATCCCTTTGGCAGCATGCCCAATCACCGTTTTGGTTTTGGTAAGTTTGACCGAAGCAGCAGATACCGGAGTTTCCATCCCAGTAAGCTTTAGGGACGGGTTCACCAGAGCAATGGAGGCAGCATC
>CALXUB010000023.1 GCA_944391565.1 uncultured Alphaproteobacteria bacterium
ATTCATAGTCGCCCGTTCTCTGTGTATAAAACTCGTCAATCATGGGAACGTTGGAGGCCCTGAGCATGACATCGTGAATGGTCTCGTTGGCCTTGTGTTTGTTCATGGCATAAGTAAATCCCGCCAATGCCGCTACGCTCAACAAGCCGACAATCGCCAAAACACCCAGCATCTCTAACATGGATCTGCCGAATTGAGAACGTTTAGGTTGGAATGAGAATGGGATCATGAGAAGCCTCCATAATAAAATTTTAATATATTATATTCAATTTTTTCAAAGGAGAGGACCCACAGGAGTGCGTATTTAAGGGCGACTCGTCCTCTTTATTCCTCCTTTACCATAGGGGGGGGGGGGGCAGTCAAGCAAAAAATATAAAAAATTTTATACCAAAGGATATTGTCCAAAAATGTTAAAAAAACAGCCTGCTCATCGCAGGCTGTCCTTTTCTCAGAGGAATGAGAAAACTTAATTTTCTTTGTTTTCGGAACGACGTAATTTAATATGCAGTTCACGCAGTTGCTGTTCTGTGACAGTACCGGGCGCATGCATCAGTAAATCTTGTCCTTTTTGGTTCAATGGGAATGCGATGACTTCTCGAATATAGTCTTCTTCAGCCAACAACATAACCAGACGATCAATTCCAAAAGCGCAGCCGCCATGCGGAGGAGCACCGAACTTAAAGGCGCTCAGCATACCGCCGAATTTTTGTTCAACGACTTCTTTTCCATAACCGGCAATTTCAAACGCTTTGTACATAATGTCGTCGCGATGGTTCCGAATAGCACCGGATAAAATTTCAATTCCGTTGCAAACCATATCAAATTGATAGGCTTTAATTTCCAGTGGGTTTTTATTCAACAAAGCATCCATACCGCCTTGAGGCATTGAAAACGGGTTGTGCGAAAATTCAATCACGCCCGTTTCTTCATTTTCTTCATAGAACGGGAAGTTTGTCACCCAGCAGAAAATAAATTGGTTTGCATCTATCAAACCAAGTTCTTCGCCTAAAATTGTGCGAACACGTCCGGCAAATTTAGCTGTTTTAGAACCTTTTCCGGCAACGAAAAAGACAACATCTCCTTCATTGACTTCGCAAGTCGCTTTAATCATCTGCAGACGAGCATCATCCAAGTTTTTGGCGACAGGGCCTTTGGTTCCTTCCGCTGTCCAACCGATGTAGGCCAACCCACCGAACCCTTCTTCTTTCGCCCAGTTGCCTAATTTGTCAAACCAGCTGCGGGGTTTGTCAGCCGCACCGGGCGCTTTGATGGCACGAACGAAAGCTCCTTTTTCAATCATGGAAGCAAAAATGCCAAACTCAGAGCCTCTGAATGCTTCCGTGACATCTTTAATCACAAGCGGATTTCTTAAATCAGGTTTATCCGTTCCATAACTCAGCATTGCTTCATCAAAGGGGATTTCACGGAACGGATAAGGAGAAACTTTTCGTTCTCCTGCCAGTTCGGCAAACGTTTGCTGCATAACCGGTCCGACAGCGTCAAAGATATCTTGTTGTGTGACAAAAGACATTTCAACATCCAACTGATAAAATTCCCCCGGACTGCGATCAGCGCGGCTGTCTTCATCACGGAAACAGGGCGCTATTTGAAAATAGCGGTCAAAGCCGGAAACCATCAACAGCTGTTTAAACTGTTGAGGTGCCTGAGGCAAAGCATAAAATTCACCGGGATGCAACCGACTCGGAACTAAAAAGTCGCGAGCGCCTTCGGGTGACGAAGCCGTTAAAATCGGTGTTTGAAATTCCGTAAAACCCGCCGCCCACATTTTTTGACGAAGACTTTGAATAAATTGAGAACGAAGCATGATGTTCGCATGCGGCTTATCACGCCGCAAATCCAAAAAACGGTAGGTCAGTCGTTGTTCTTCAGACAGGTCCGACGCATCACCGTTGACTTGCATCGGTAAAACATCTGCTTCCGATAAAATTTCCATATCATTGATTTGAACTTCAATTTGACCGGTCGGCAGTTTTTCATTAACGGTATTTCCTTCGCGTAAAACCACTGTTCCGTCAATTCTGATAACGCTTTCCGGACGTGTTTTGGTCAGCGCTTCGAAATGCGGGCTGGAGGTGTCTGCCACACATTGTGTGATGCCGTAGTGATCGCGCAGGTCAATAAATAATAAATTCCCATGATCACGTTTGGCATGAATCCAACCGGATAAACGAACTTGTTTACCGGCGTCTTCAGCTCGAAGCGCGGCACAGGTATGTGTTCTGTATGTATGCATTTTATAATCCTTCTTTTTGTTTAAGTGTAAGGGCGAATTTCGTTCGCGGTGCCACCTTACTTTACGGCTTGAAGACCGCCTTAAAACGCGCTGTCACGGGCACACCCGGAAGGTTCTAATAAGGCTGTCGCCCGTTCTTCCTTCAGCTCCGCCGTGTCATCGGCATCAACGCAGATGAAAGCAACATACACCTAAAAAACAGCTTTGGCAAGGCAAAAGTTTATTTAGTCTTTCTCTTGAAACAAGGATGTATAAAAAATGGAAGGCTTTTTTAGTTCGGCATCAATCTCTTGATAGGAAAATTTTTGAAGCAGTGTTTTCTTGTCTGAAAATAAGGATATGCCTAAGCCAAACTGATTCGAGGCTAAGGGAAAACCGACTGCTTCTAAAATCGTCGGTGCTAAATCGAATGAAGTAAACGGGCGGTCAGAGGGTTTTGACAGGGAACTGTTGATAAATAAATTGAACACTTCGCGTTGGTTGTTTTTCAATAGTGTCTTATAAAGTGTGTTCTTCATTGCAACATGATCGCCTAAAACGATGATAACTGTTTCTTTGTAAAATGGTTGTTGTTCAATCCAAGTCATAAAAGAATCAATTTGTTGATCCGTGCATAAAACAACATCTTTGAAATCACCATATTTTGTCGGACATGTTTGATCCACAAAACCATCCGGGTGATGAGAGTCGATCGTATTCATCATTAAGAAAAAAGGTTTGTCAGACTGAGCCAGTCGGCTTAATTCTTTTCGTGCCAGTTGAAACAAGGTTCTGTCATTGAAACCCCATAAGCCTTTGGTTTCTTTGGTGATATTCTCTTTGCCGTATTTGATGAGATCAAAATAATCATCAAAGGAATGACTGTCGATAAACGCACCAATGGCGCCGAAGGTAATATCGGATCCGGTTAAATAAAAAGTTTGATAACCGTGATCATGTAAAAAATCAGGAACACAATAGGCGCTGGGCAATAAGGAAGCTTGTTGGATTTGCGCTGTTTTATTGTGATCTTTTCGTTTGCTCAATTTTTTCATGGGAATCCCACAAAGCGTGGAAACCATGCCGGCAGTTGTCCATTGCGTACCCTCCACGTGAAAAAAGCCCTTGAAAGAGACTTGTTTTGCTGCACGTTCAGAAAGCTTGGGCAATAGATTTTCAGGGAAAAAATCTGTCATCGTATATGTGTTTTCTATTGATTCTGCATAAATGAGAATAAGGTTTTTTGGCTTTTTCGTGACAGTATTATGCTGTTTCTGTGGCACTGTATAATACGTTTCATAAAAAGAGGAAGGTTCGGAAAAGGTATACCAGACATAGCTGAAAACCGAAAGTCTGAAACAGAAAAAAAGACAAGCAGCTATGTTCAATCCGGCAGCATATAAAAAAGCATATTTTTTTATCCATTTTATCTGCATAGCTTTGATGAAAATAAAAGATAAAAGAAAAATGCCAAGCGGAATATAAAGGCACGATTTCCAGATAATTTTGGGATCAGTTCCGGAAATGGGGACGTATAAATGGAAAATCAGCTGTTCAAAAGACACAACGCCAAAGGTTGCATAAAGCCATTGAGTCAAAGTAAATAGAATTGCCGCTAAAAAACAAAAAAATATTTTCATACGATTGCATTCTAGTTTGTTTGGAAACGGAATCAAGAAAAAACTTTTTATGAACGCTTGTTCTTTTTTTGTATTCTTTTATAATTAAGGAAAAGAGAGGAAAAATGAATACATCTTTAATTTTGATTATTGTTGTCAGTTTATTAGTTATTAACTTAGCCGTTTTGGTTTATGGTTTCCTTTGTTTAGGACATAAAAAAAGTTTGAACCGAGATCTGGAACGTTTGGAACGTTCCGGTAAAGAAGATGCTATGCAACTGCGTCAAGAACTGACCGGTAGTTTATTGAGTTTCAATGACAGCCTGCGTAAAACAGTGGAAGAACATATGGATAAATTGCGCCAGGAAAATACTCAAAAGCTGGAACAAATGCGCGCGACTGTGGATGAAAAACTGCAAACAACGTTGGAAAAACGCATCGGAGAGTCTTTTTCCCAAGTATCAGAGCGTCTGGAAAAAGTACATCAAGGATTGGGGGAAATGCAAAATCTGGCTTTGGGCGTTGGCGATTTAAAACGGGTTTTAACCAATGTTAAAACGCGTGGTGTGTGGGGTGAAGTTCAGTTGGGCGCTTTGTTGGAGCAAATGTTGTCGCCGGAACAATATATGAAAAATGTCAAAATTAAGGAAGGAACAACGGAATTGGTTGAATATTGCGTTTGTTTGCCGGATGGGCTTATTCCGATTGACGCCAAGTTTCCGTACGAAGATTATGAACGTTTGGTTATTGCTTCGGAAAAAGGTGAGGTGGCGGCGGTCGAAAGTGCCTCTGTTGAGCTAGAACGGCGGATTAAAAACGAAGCCAAACGGATCCACGATAAGTATATTGAAGTTCCTAAAACAACAGACTTTGCCATTATGTTTTTACCGACAGAGGCGCTTTATGCAGAAATTATGCGCCGTCCCGGATTGTCGGCTTTTGTTCAGAAAAACTTTAAGATTACGATTACCGGACCCAGCACTTTGGGCGCTTTTTTAACCAGCCTTCAAATGGGGTTTCGAACGCTTGCCATTCAAAAACGTTCCGGCGAAGTGTGGCAAGCTTTGGGTGAGGTAAAAACGGAGTTTAATAAATACGGTATGTGGGTGGAAAAGGTCAAAAAGAATATTGAGGCCGCCGGTAAAACATTGGACGAAGCCGGAACGCGAACGCGAGCTATTGAACGTAAATTGCGTGATGTGGGGGAACATGTAATGGATAAACCCTCTTTGTCAACCGAAGCAACTGATACGACCGTCCTTCCGATGAATTAAAGTATAACAAAATACTTGACAAAAATACAAAAGAAATGTATCCTATCCTTTTCACAGTTCCTGACATGTTGAAAAGGAGAAAATGATGTATATAGTTTGTTCGCAGTTGGAATAACATGTCTAGTGGCTTATTTAAGTTCTTCAAAAGGTGATAAGCCAGCTCAATCACAGGAAAAGCAAGAAAAACAGACTCAAGTTGTTCAATCCGTTTGTGTTTCCAAAGATGAGCAGCAAACCAGTAAGACGATTGTAAAGGAAGAAAATAGTAAAAAGGAGCCAACTCAGTCACCAAAAGTCCAAGCAAGACAGAATTTGTCCGAGATAGATAAAAGTTCTTATGCGATGGTGACACGCTCTGTTGAAATTCACCAAAATGGTCAGATAACTCATGAAGTTGACTTGGATAAAGATGGGGATGGTAAGCCTGATTTTCAGGCGCAGTTTAATGGTCCTGCTTTTTTATCAAAAGGAGAAAAGGTCGCTCTTGTTTCTTTAATAAAACATCCTTCTTTTAAGCATTTTTCAGCGTTAGCTCATCAAAAAGAGCGTTTTTAATAAAGGCAGCAAAATAGTCAATAAACGTGTTGAAAAATCGTTTATGATATTCTGTTTATCCCTTTGAAATAAAAAGAGGAAGTTCAATTCCTAAATAATTATGTTGATTCTATGTGCGTTTTGCTTTAGAAAGGGAAAAACCAAATAAGGAGAATCGGCGATGGCTAGGTATGTTTTTATTTTAGGTGGTGTTGTATCAAGCTTGGGAAAAGGAATTGCCTCTGCGGCCATCGGTTCTCTGCTGCAAGCTCGTGGGTATAAGGTTCGCATGCGCAAGATGGATCCTTATTTGAATATTGATCCGGGAACGATGTCGCCCTATCAGCATGGTGAGGTGTTCGTGACCGATGACGGCGCTGAAACGGATTTGGACTTGGGTCATTATGAACGGTTTGTCGGTGTTTCTTGCCATAAAACAGACAGTGTTTCCGGTGGTAAAATTTATTACAATGTGCTGACTAAAGAACGTAAAGGCGAATATTTGGGCGCAACGGTTCAAATGATCCCACATGTGACGAATGAGTTAAAAAGTTTTTTGGAGTCGGATCTGACAAATGAAGATTTTGTTCTTTATGAAGTCGGTGGTACGGTTGGTGATATTGAAGGAACTTTGTTTTTAGAGGCGATTCGTCAGTTTGCTAATGAAAAAGGTCGAGAAAATTGCTGTTTTGTCTATTTGACGCTGCTGCCTTACATTGAAACGGCCGGGGAACTGAAAACGAAACCAACGCAGCAGGCTGTGAAAAAATTGCTTGAATCAGGTATACAGGCTGACATTTTGTTGTGCCGCAGCAAAGTTAATTTAGGACAGGATGAACGGCGCAAATTGGGATTGTTCTGCAACGTGTCTAAAGATGATGTAATTGCGGCCCTGGATGTGGATAATATCTATAAGATTCCGTTGTCATATCATGCGCAAGGGTTGGATACGCAGGTATTGAAACATTTCGGATTGTTGGAACAATCACCGGAACCTGATTTGTCTAAATGGCAGACAATTATTGATACCATGAATAATTTTGAGCATGACGTTAAAATTGCCGTTGTGGGAAAATATTGCGGTTTGCCCGATGCGTATAAATCTTTGCGAGAGGCTTTGGTTCATGCTGGGATTGCCAATAAAACAAAAGTGCATATTGAATGGGTGGACAGTGAAAAACTGGAACCGTTGAATGAAGATGAAGTTGCACGTTTACTCAGTCCGTTTGACGGTATTTTGGTGCCCGGCGGTTTCGGTTCTCGTGGGATAGAAGGAAAGATTAAAGCTGTCACTTATGCCCGGACACGAAAGATACCGTTTTTTGGGATTTGTCTTGGCATGCAGATGGCGGTTATCGAAGCTTGTCGGAATTTGCTTGGGATTCAAAATGCCAATTCCAGTGAATTTGGTCCGGACTGCACGGCTGTTATTACGCGTATGAAAGTTTGGGAAAAAGACGGTCAAAAGACCATTCGTCCGGATGAGGGGGATTTGGGCGGCACGATGCGGTTGGGAGCTTATCCTTGTATTTTGCAACCGGGGTCTTTGGCGAGTCGAATTTATGAGGGGGCGGATAAGATTTATGAACGGCATCGGCATCGGTACGAAATGGATATCTCATATGCCGATAAATTATTGGATAAAGGCTTTGTGGTGTCAGGTAAATCTCCGGACGGTTTGTTGCCTGAGATTGTCGAGATTCCTGCGCATCCGTTCTTTTTTGCCGGTCAATTTCACCCGGAATTTAAGTCAAAACCCTTTGCGGCTCATCCGGTGTTTAAGGCTTTTGTTCGAGCAGCGATTGAACAATCTAATTTATTATAATTCCGGTGACAGAACCATATAAAAAAGATAGTTTAAATTAAGAAGCAAGGGCATCTAATTTGTTTTGAATGTTTTGTGCTTTTTCAAAGGCTTCATCAACGGTATCAGCAAAAGCGACAAAGTCCAGTCGTGCTTCGTTGACACAGCCGTCCGTATACATGCGCTCCAGTTGTTCTTTCAACGGAGACCAAAAACCGGCCAGATTGATAAAAACAAGCGGCTTTTTCATAATCTCGCCCGTTTGGATTAAAACGGCAAATTCGGAAAATTCATCAATTGTTCCCCATCCGCCCGGTAAAATAAACATAACATCACCTTCTAAAAACATTTGTTTTTTGCGAACGGATAAGTTAGGGACGATTTCGATTTCTCCTTCTTTGAAAAGCGAAGGATTTTCACATTGCAAATCCAGTAGTTTTTCTGTTGTAATACCGCGGATGGGGGCGTTTTGCGAAAGCGCTCCTTGGAACACTTCTCCCATCATTCCATTGTCTCCGATCCCGAAAACAAGTGTGGCACCTTTTTGACCGATGAGTTTCCCCAATCGATAAGCTTCCGGTGCGTAATCTCCGTTAATTGTCTTTGACGCCCCGCCAAAAACGGTTATTTTTTGAAAAGTCATATGTGTCTCCTTATGTTCTTATTGTTCCTTAAATTCCTTAATCTTTTGTTAAGACAGCCGCTGTAAAATGTAAAAAAAGCAAGAAAGGAAGCCAAATGTCTGAAATATCAAAATATTTAATTGATTATACGGAAAAGGCCCAAAAAGGAGAATTGACCGCTTTGGTTGGTCGTAAAGATGAAATTAACCGGCTGGTTCATATTTTGCTGCGGGAAGCCAAAAATAATCCTTTGATCGTTGGTCCTTCCGGTATCGGTAAAACGGCTTTGGTGGAAGGTTTGGCCGCTTATCTGATTTCCGACCAGGCGCCGGAGGTTTTGAAAACCAAGCATATTGTCGGTGTAGATGTCGCCGCTATTATGCTGGATACTAAAAATGATGAAGAATATGCGCAACGGTTGAAAGCTGTATTTGAAGATATTTATGCCTCTCAGGGACAGAAAATCCTTTATACCAAAGATGTCAGTTTTTTGGCTAGAACAGATGTTAATCCGGAAAATATAGAACCGGCCAAGTTCTTAAAACTGAAGGTTATGGACGGAGCCGTCAACTGCATCATGGAGGCTGATCCGCTTAGTTATCGCGGTTATGTGGAAAAAGATACCGCGGTTTTACAACATTTTCAAACGCTTTTTTTGGAAGAACCGACGCAAGATGAAGCCGTTGAAATCGTGGAAGCTCAAAAAAAACGTTTTGAAACCCATTATAATGTTGAGATTCCGAAAGAGGTTGTAAAAGCTGCAGTTAATTTATCGCATCGATATATTAAACAACGCCAGTTGCCGGAAAAGGCGATTGATTTGTTAGATGATGCAGCCAGCTTGTTGTTGATGGATCATGCCGAAGGAAAAATGAACGCACAAGACAAA
This sequence comes from uncultured Alphaproteobacteria bacterium, assembly GCA_944391565.1. GTDB lineage: Bacteria > Pseudomonadota > Alphaproteobacteria > CAAHEQ01 > UBA3637 > CALXXX01. The sequence continues at coordinate 8,977 of CALXUB010000023.1, forward strand.
ACCGTCACAATTGAACATACAATGCGGACGGTGGCAGCATGGACAGGTATTCCTTTGGAAAAAGTGGATGTTGAGGATAAAAAACGGCTGGCTTTGGCTGAGGAACATTTGCGCAAACGGGTCGTCGGGCAGGATAATGCAGTTGTTGTAGTGGCGAATGCTTTGCGTCGGTCTCGGTCCGGATTGCAGGATCCGAACCGACCGATTGGATCTTTTCTGTTTATCGGTACAACCGGTGTCGGTAAAACAGAATTGGCAAAGTCTTTGGCTGAGTTTATGTTTAATGATGAAACAGCTTTGCTGCGGTTGGATATGTCTGAGTATATGGAAAAATCCAGTGTCACCCGAATGATCGGTCCGCCGCCGGGCACTCCCGGCTTTGAATTGGGCGGTTTGTTGACGGAAGGTGTTCGGTTAAAGCCTTTCCAAGTCGTTTTGTTCGACGAAATTGAAAAAGCCAATCCGGATATTTTAACTTTGTTGTTGCAAGTGCTGGATGATGGTCGTTTGACTGACAGCAAGGGAGTGACAGTTGATTTCAGAAATACGATTATCATTATGACATCCAACGTTGCATCGGATTTGCCGAGCTACCAGCGAATTGAAGTGCTGACACAGTATTTTCGACCTGAGTTTTTAAACCGTATTGATGATATTGTCACCTTCCATCAGCTGAATGAAGATCATTTGCGTCAGATTATTGAAATTCATTTGGGTAAGTTGTTAAAACGGGCTCAGGCTGTCGGTTATCATGTGACGGTGGATGACAAAGCAAAACAATGGTTCGTGGATGAGGTATTCACATCTAAATTCGGTGTGCGTGCATTGAAACGATTATTGCAGCATGAGATTGAAAATCCATTGGCCTTCTTGATTATGCAAGGAAAAGTTCAACCCGGTCAGGAAGTGTTGGTGACAATGAATGATACCGGTAAAAAAGTCGTTATGTATGGTAAAAAATCTAAAGCATCATGAAAAACTTAACCGATGCGCTTTTAACATGGTATGCCCAAAACGGACGTGATTTGCCTTGGCGCACCAAAGGCGGTGCCGCACCGGATGCTTATGCGGTGTGGGTGTCTGAAATTATGTTGCAGCAAACAACAGTGCAAACCGTCCATGATTATTTTTTAAAATGGATGAGACGATTTCCAACAATAACGGCTTTGGCAGAAGCTTCTTTGGATGAGGTTTTACATGCTTGGCAGGGATTAGGGTATTATACGCGTGCGAAAAAAATGCACGAATGTGCACATGTCGTTGTCGAGGTGTATGGCGGTCATTTTCCTGCTGATCGCAAAAAGCTGCTGGAACTGCCGGGCATCGGACCTTATACGGCTTCCAGTATTTGCGCTTTTGCTTTTAATCAGCCGGAAACAGTCGTTGACGGCAACGTTATTCGAGTTATTGCCCGGCTCTACGGCATTCAAAATGAAATAAATAAAAATGATATTTATGAACGAGCTCAAAAGCTGACTTCTTTAACACACGGAGCTGATTATGCTTCTGCGATTATGGACTTGGGAGCGACTGTTTGTCGTCCACAAAATCCTTTATGCATGATTTGTCCATGGGTCCAGGCATGTGAAGCAGCTAAGCGGGGAATAGCCGAAGAAATACCGGTTTTGAAAAAATTGGCTAAAAAGAAAAAAGAAGGCGTTGTTCTAGCTGTGTGGGATAAAAAGGGAAATCTATTTATTCAAAAACGAAAGGGAAAAGGGCTGCTTTCCGGACTTTGGGAATTGCCATGGACAGATGACGGCATGCATTTTCCGTTTGAAAGCAAATGGACGGATCACCATAAAAAAATCCGCCATGTATTTACCCACTTTGATTTGACGTTATCTCTTTTTTCAACGACCGTTGAAAGTACACCGCCGGCATTGAAAGACGGAACTTTTGTTTCAAAAGCCGAACTGTCCACGTATGCTTTTTCAACGTTAATGAAAAAGGTTTTAAAAGCACTTCCTTAATAGCTTTTGTTGTTTTTGGCAAAGGATATGTCAAACAGCACATCCGTTCCGCCGACAGCGACCGAACTTAACTGAATTGTTGCAATACGATTATCACGTTCAAAGGTCATAATGCTGTTCTGACTGCGAATAACGGTAATTTCCTTCCAGCCGAATTTAGGCATTTCCAGCATGTAAAAATCAAAAACACTGGTTTGATTATAAGGCGCGTTGAAAACAAGCCTGCCGATTAACGGATCGCTGCCGAATAACAAAGTGCGCTTTAAATCCATACTGGCTTTTTCAGGAATGGGAATATCTTTAAATTGTGCAAAATTCGGAGGAGGCTGCATTCCGCCTTGCGGGGTAGAAATATCGGATCTGAACGATGGTTCGATGTCCGCCGTTTGAAAACAACCGGTCAGGGGAATAAGCCCTAAGACAAGTCCCAAAAGATACTTTTTCATTTTAAACTCCTTTCTGTTTTTTTGTTTATTTTGAACTGAAAAGAAAAAAGAATCAAGTATTCATTTTAATCCGCGTTCGACAAGCGGATTCCAAAGGCGGCTTCCCAGGCTGTCAGCTGCATTTTCCAATTTGTATCGGCCGTTTTGAATGTAAAGCACGTGAGTTCCTTTCATCCAGAGTGTGTTTCTGTCGATAACCTGTGCAGCCAAACAAGGTTCTTCGGGATATTTTTCCCGGATGAAGGCAATGTCCGCTTTGGCACAGGTACTGGCGTCGAAAGCAATGGAAAGGCCTTTCACCGTATAAGCAAAATCAATCAGTCTTCGTGTTTTAGGCGCCGTGAGGGGATCTGTGCCGGCTGCCTCCATCCACTGGGAGCGAACATAACGTTCTTTGCGTTTTTCCGAAAAATGGAAAATGCCTTTTTCATCACGGATGGCAAATATTTTGCCGCCCTGGGCAATGTAGACGTCCGGTGAGACACTGAAAAAAGCAGTTGAAAAGCCGATAAAAATTGCTGCGGCGCCCCATAACCGCCATTTTTTCTTCCATAAACAAATCCACAATCCGCCCAAGATGATTAAGCCGTATCCCCAGTTCGAAAAGGCCGGCATTACAACGGAGGCTTTAGGAAGATCGGCAACCGTTTCAGCAATCTTTCCGACAATTTCCAAAAAGAAACCGGCACTTTTGAAGAAAAACGAATCAAGTCCCAAGGGTATCAAAAGCGTGCCGATTAAAAGTAAGGGCATAATGATAAAACCAAACAAAGAGCTTGTCAGGAAATTGCCCAAAATACCATAATTGGCGTATCTGTGAAAATGATAAATACCAATGGGAGCCGTGGCGGCATGCGCGACAATGTTTGTCAATAAAAAACCTAAAAAAGCTGCCCATAAGAAACGAGAAAGTTTAGAACGCTTTTTGTGAATAAAACGGCTAATCGGAGCTTTGAAGGTTTCATAACCAGCAATTAACGCAACAACGGCTCCGAACGATAATTGAAAACTGGCAGTCATAATGCTTTCGGGAATGAAAAGCAAAATAAGAAAACCAGCCCAACAGACATTGCGCATGGACAAGGCCTGACGGTCAAATAAAACAGCCAATAAAACAACGGCAATCATTAAAAAACTTCGTTCAGCCGGAACGGCTTGTCCGGAAATCAACAGATATAAAAAGGTGACAAGTAAAGCCAAAACGGCACTGATTTTCTTTGTGTCCAGTCGCAAAGCCAACGCCGGAATAAGAGCTAACGAAAAACGAACAAAAGCAAAAACAAGGCCGGCAATCAATGTCATATGAAAACCGGACACGGACAAGACATGAACAATTCCAGCATCACGGTAAGTATCGTATGTCTGTCGAGGAGCGATGCCTTGTTCTCCTACGACAAGCGGGATGGCGACGGCGGCTTGCCGGGGTGGGAGAAGTTCCATCAAGTGCAAAGTGATTTGACGGCGGACTTTATCCAATGCTTCGTGTAAAAAATCGTATTTTTCGTTTTCCAATATTTCAATTTCGGATAAGGAATAACCGGTTGCTCCCAGCTGCATGAACCAGGCTCGTCGAACAAAGGCATATCCGCCCGGATAAGCCGGCAGTGCCGGTGGTCGAAGAGTGGCCTTTAATCGAACAATATCATTTTTATGTGCTATTGTTTTCAAACCGTTAATGCGTATTCTGACTTTTAATAGTTTTATCGGCACTTTGCTCATTTTCAAATCACTCAATGTCAAGCGTTGTGCGGAGGGAAAAAATTCATTTTTCTCAACGCGTCCTTCAATTGTGACATTGTGGTATATTTTATCTAAAACAGGCGCTTTTACCCAATGAGCTTGACATTGAATGCGGGCAAATCCAAGTGCCGTAAAAAATAAAAGCAAAGCGAAATAAAACAAAAAAGGCTTTCTTTTCGATAATAAAACCAGAATGCCGGTTAAAAGAGGTAAAATAAAACCAAACCAAAAAGGCGGCTCAACAGGCAGCAGAAAATAAACAACAATGCCGAAGCCAAAGGCAACGGGCAGCCACAGAGGCCATCTTTCATGTTCCTCCATAAAAGTTGTTTTGAGTTGATTTAGAAACCTTTTCACTTTTGTTCTTTCCTTTTCGTCATGAAAATGATATACCACAAAAGATAAAAAGGTCTACATAAAAGCGTAGGTGACAAATGGATATATTTCAAACTTTTGTTTTGGCGGTTGTTCAAAGTATAACGGAGTTTTTACCTGTCAGTTCATCGGCTCATTTGATTTTGGTCCCATATTTTACCGGATGGAAAGATCAGGGGGTCGCTGTGGATATCGGCATGCATGTAGGGACTTTGTTTGCTGTTGTTGTTTATTTTTGGCCTTCTTTTTGGAAAATTTTAACGGCGTTTTATAAAAAAGGAGCCGCTCGACATTTGTTTTTGTGTTTGGTTATTGGCACCATTCCGGCTTTAATCGTCGGTTTTTTGTTGGATAAATGGGTTGAAACGACTTTGCGTAGTCCTTTTATTATTGCATTTACACTTATTTTTTATGGTATTGTTCTTTATATTGCTGATAAAAAAGGAAAAAACAAGAAAAATATCGACAGCATGACATTCCGTGATGCCATTTATATCGGGTGTGCACAGTGCTTGGCTTTGATACCGGGAACCAGTCGTTCAGGTATTACGCCCCGCATTCGTGCAGCTGTCATCGTAATACCAGTCGTTCAGGTATTACGATGACAGCTGCACGAATGCGGGGCGTGAAACGCACCGATGCGGCTCAGTTTTCAATGATGCTTTCTGTTCCGGTGATTGCGGCTGCGGCGGTCTGGCATATCGGCGGTTTGTGGATACAGCATGATTTAAGCGTGCTGAATGAAACATTTTGGATGGGGATTTTGTTTGCCTTTATGGGTGGATTAGCGGCGGTTTGGTTTTTAATGAAATGGCTTAAAAGGCAATCTTTCTTTATTTTTGCGGCTTACAGAGTGTTGTTGGGGCTTTATCTGCTTTGGATTCTCGCGTAAGACGGAGATTTAGCAAGATTTTTGTCATAAAAAAGTTGATTTTTTTCTTTTTTTATTCACAAAAATGCGTTATAACTAAATAATAGTTGTCGTGTTTATAAATTAAGGTAGGTTGCCTATGTCTGAAGTCGTTGTTGAACCGATCAATGAATATGAAATCCTTTTGAACGAGGAGGATGAGATTCTAATTGCCATTCGTGCGCGTTTGGGTGGTGTGAATAAACCTCAAATTATCTATGACGGAAAAGATAAGGTCGTTTTGTATCGAAATGAGGGACAGACTATTTACTTAAGCGAAGTTCCGGATGAGGTTCGGACCCCGTTGGCAAATTTGAAAAAATTGCTGATGGTGGAGATTCATGATGATGCTATTGTGCGGGAATACATGGTACCAATTAAACAGGTTCCTAAAGTTCCAAGTCCGGCTGTTTAAAGGTGTTTTTTTTGTTGAAGGCGAGCCCCTCGTTTGAGGGGCTTTTTTTTATAAGAAAGTTTTTGATGGGGGGGGGGGTATGATAGATTGGAGGGGAAAGATTCGCAAAGAAGTGGTCTTACTTTTTTGTGAAGATATGTTAGAAAGCGGTATGATCCTCATAAGAGCAGGACAGAAAGGAGAGC
>CALXUB010000024.1 GCA_944391565.1 uncultured Alphaproteobacteria bacterium
CTATCTCACATGTCTTGACCTGACAAGAACCATTGACACATTCTTCACAAGACCCGCAGGCAGGACTGCACTCCGCATAGTTATTACTCTCACAATCCGGGCCCGTGCATTCTCCGTCCGGTCCACACTCCCTCCCGGTGCAGCTCGAACAGTTAGGGCCGATACAGTTCCCGTCCGCGTCACAATCCGATCCAACACAGATCGTGCAGTCAGGACCCGTGCACTGCCCGTTCTCATCACAATCCGAACCAATGCAAATCGGGCGGCTCGGATCCGGATTGTCCGGGTCCGGATCATCTGGATCGGGTTTGTCAATGTCCGGCAAATGTCCGCCCGTCCCATATTCATCAAAGTAAAAAGCCATTCTGTTTACTTCGTTCGGACATTCATCATCGGTCGGTTTGTCTCCTTCCACATAAATGGCGTCAATGTCGGTCGGATCCAAAGCCAGAATTTGACGACACACCCGTTTGGGAACATCAGAAACCACAACACGGTAAATGTATCCGTTAATATCGGAAACCCAAGTGTCCATGGTATAAAAAGAGCCCGTTTCCCCGCTGTCGGGCAACCCCGCGAACATCCATTCATAGTCGCCCGTTCTCTGTGTATAAAACTCGTCAATCATGGGAACGTTGGAGGCCCTGAGCATGACATCGTGGATGGTCTCATTGGCCTTGGTTTGTTCATGGTATAAGTAAATCCCGCCAATGCCGCTACGCTCAATAACCCGATAATCGCCAAAACACCCAGCATCTCTAGCATGGATCTGCCGAATTGAGAACGTTTAGGTTGGAATGAGAATGGGATCATGAGAAGCCTTCATAATAAATTTTAATATATTATATTCAACTTTTTCAAAGGAGAGGACCCACAGGAGTGCGTATTTAAGGGCGACTCGTCCTCTTTATTCCCACTTTACCATAGGGGGGGGGGGGGGCAATCAAGCAAAAAATATAAAAAATTTTATACCAAAGGATATTGTCCAAAAATGTTAAAAAAACAGCCTGCTCATCGCAGGCTGTCCTTTTCTCAGAGGAATGAGAAAACTTAATTCGTTGTGGCCTTTTTTGCTTTTTTTGCTTCGGCATCTAATCTGCTGCGATAAAGGGCGGCAAAATCAATCGGTTGTAAAGCAAGAGGAGCTAAACCGGCTTCTCGTGTCGTGTTGGCAATGATTGCTCTGACGTAAGGGAAAAGCAGGTGCGGAATTTCAATCAATAAAACGGGTTGAATATGTTCTTCCGGAATATTCAACATAACCAAACCGCCGTAAGTCAACTCGCAAATAAAAGCTGTCTTTTCTTTAGCTTTGGCGTTGATTTTAACGATTAAATCAACAGTGAAAATATTTTTTTCTTTATCTACTTTTTTGGCATTGACATCAATAGAAATATCAATTTTAGGGGCATCCGTCATTTCAGCCAGCAAAAAGGGCATTTGAGGAGCTTCAAAAGAGAAATCCTTGATATACTGACTCATTATTTGAAGATTTGGTTGTTGAGTTTGTTTTTCTTCAGTCATTATTTTTCCTTTATTGATGTTCTCAAAATAAGTTCTTATATACTTATATAAACGAAAAAAAAAGGTTTGTCAGCAAAAAAATATATACTTTTTAAAAAAAACTGATATTCTACATACAAAAAGAAAAGAGGATTAAAATGCAAGCAGAGTGGATTATTTTAACGATTATTGTTGTTCTTGTTGTTTCCAAGCTAATTTCAGTTTTAGGACGGGAGCCGGTTCAAGGAGAAAAAGTGCGTTTGATCTCCGCGACATCAGGGCAGGTTTTGGAAATGCGTTTAATTAAAGATAAAAAGACGGAAAAAAAGCCAAAACAAGCACCTTCTTTTAATGAAGAAGATTTTTTAATGGGTGCTAAAATGGCATTCAACGCCGTAGTTGAAGCTTTTGCTTACGGAAATAAGGAGGCCTTAAAGCCGCTTTTGTCTCAAAAAGTTTATGAAGCTTTTGTTGCTGATATTGAAACACGGCAGAAAAACGGTCAAAAGATGGAGTTTTCTTTGATTGCAATAGATTCTTCTAAAGTTTTGCAGAAGTCTGATGGGCAATTGCCGACAAAAGTGACGGTTGAGTTTGTTTCGGAACAAATGAATGTTTTGAAAGACAAAGAGGGAACTGTTTTGGAAGGAGATCCGATTTTGATTACAAAAGTTTTGGATATCTGGACTTTTGAAAAAGAGCCAAAAGGTCGCTCAAATTGGGTAGTGACAGCCACAAAAAGCGAGGCATTACATGCTTAAATTAAAAGTTTGTTTGGCGGCTGTTTTTTTGATTTTGATATCTTGTGCAAGCGAGCCGGAGAAATCTTTTGACTTAAAACGTGTCTCTTTTAAAGAGCTGCCCGGATGGCGGCAGGATTCTTTAACCGAAGCTATGCCTGCTTTGTTGAAATCATGTGCTGCACCGTCTCCGGAATGGGAAAACTTTTGTGCCGGTTTGTTGCGGGTTCAGGATCGTCCCGACAGACAAATCCGTACTTATCTGGAGGCTATGCTGGTTCCTTATGAGGTGCACTCTTACGGCCATGCTCAGGGAACCTTTACCGGTTATTATGAGGCTTCTTTACATGGATCTTTTATCAAAGATGAAAAAAATAATGTGCCACTTTACGGACTGCCGGAAGATCTGGTTAAATTGGATACGAAAACGGTTTGCTCACCTGGAGGCGATAAAGGGACCGTGATGGGACGAATTGAAAACGGTAAGTTCCAACCTTATTTGACGCGTGCTGAAATTGAACAACAGTCTGTAAACGCTCCGGTTCTTTTGTGGGTTGATAATGCGGTTGACGCTTTTATTTTGCACATTCAAGGATCCGGCCGTGTTGAAACGGAACAAGGTGTCGTGCATGTCGGTTATGCGGGAAATAACGGTCATCCTTTCCAGGGCATCGGCGGCATTATGGCAAAGGAAGGACTTCTGGAACCAGGAAAGTCGTCAATGCCCCATATTCGGGCTTGGCTGCAGCAAAATCCTGAAAAAGCACAAGATTTAATGGCACAAAACCCTCGCTTTATTTTCTTTCGAATTTTGCCTGAGGCAGATGGTCCGATGGGGGCTGCCGGGGTCACTTTAACGCCTGAACGCAGTTTGGCAGTTGATCCGCGTTTTATTCCGCTGGGAACACCTTTGTATTTGGTGACGACAGATCCGGATGGTCAGTCTGTGGAAAAATTAGTTGTCGCCCAGGATATCGGTTCTGCGATAAAGGGAGCCGTTCGTGGGGATTATTTTTGGGGTTATGGTGAAAAGGCCTTTCAAAAAGCCGGCCGGATGAAAAGTTCGGGACGTTATTACTTATTGTGGCCGAAGGGTCAAACACCTCCGACATCTTTTTAGGGGCTTGTCATGAAGTTGGAGGATGAAGCTCTATGGGAGGCCTATACGAAAACGGTGACGCCCTTGAAGAAGAAAAATCTGCCGCGACTACGTCCGATTCGACACTTTTTCTTATTTCCGACCCTTTTACCGCCCAGATTAGATCTGCATGGTTTAACTCTTCAAGAAGCTTATGAAGCTTTTATTGATTTTTTTCACTTACATATCAAAGCCAATACGCGAAAAATCATCGTTGTGACGGGAAAAGGGCATGCCGGGCAAGGACTTTTACGAAAAGAATTTCCTTTGTGGCTTGAAAAAAAAGAAATAAAGGATAAAATAAGCCGAACGGAAGTGCCTCCGGAGCATAAAGGCGGATCTGGAGCCGTCATCATTTATTTAAAACGGAAGACTTGAATGTTAGTAATGGGAATTGAATCCAGCTGTGATGAAACAGCGTGTGCGATTGTTTCGGATACAAAGGAAATTTTATCTTCGGTTGTTTGGTCTCAATATGAAGAGCATCGTCGTTTTGGCGGAGTTGTGCCTGAAATTGCCGCTCGGGCGCATTTGGAACAGGCTGATGTGATCGTTAAAGAAGCCATGCAGGAGGCAGGGATTGATTTTTCAGACCTGTCGGCAGTTGCTGTTGCGGGTGGGCCTGGTTTAATCGGTGGAGTCATTGTCGGCGTGATGACAGCAAAAGCGATTGCGATGGCTCATGGGTTGCCCTTTGTTGCCGTTAATCATTTGGAAGGGCATGCTTTGATGGCGCGTCTGACCAATGAAATAGAGTTTCCATATTTACTCTTATTAACTTCTGGAGGGCATTGTCAAATTTTGGCAGTTATTGGCCCCGGACAATATGAAAGATTGGGCGGCACAATAGATGATTCTGCCGGAGAAGCTTTTGATAAAGTTGCCAAGATGTTAGGTGTGGGGTATCCCGGAGGACCGAATGTTCAGCGGGCGGCCGAAAAAGGTAATTCAAAACGCTTTACGTTGCCTCATCCGATGAAAGGACGAGCAGGCTGTGATTTTTCTTTTTCAGGGTTGAAAACGGCTGTGCGGCATCAAATTGAAGAGCTGGGTATATTGACTGAACAGGATAAAGCAGATATGTGTGCTTCGTTTCAAGCGACTGTCGTTGATACGATTATAGATCGTTTGACTCATGGTATTTGCTTGTTTAAAGAAAAATATCCTCAAGGGCGGCACTTGGTTGTTTCGGGCGGTGTAGCAGCTAATACTTCACTTCGGGCAGCCTTGGAAAAACTGGCACAAAAAGCTTGTTTGCAATTTGCGGCGCCGCCTGTTAAATTATGCACGGATAACGGTGTTATGATTGCATGGGCAGGAATAGAACGGCTGCGACTCGGGCTGACAAACACATTGGATTTCCGTGCCAGACCCAGATGGCCTCTTGACAAGCCTTTGGAATAACTCTATCTTGAAAAAGATGTCGTTTAAAAAAGGAGAAAACTCATGAATATAATTGATGATTCCAGTTTTGAAACAGAAGTCATGAAAGCGAGCGGACCTGTTTTAGTGGATTTCTTTGCCGAATGGTGCGGTCCTTGTCGACAAATGTTGCCGATTGTGACCGAAGTTGCAGATGAGATGGCCGGTAAAATTAAAGTTGTTAAAATGAATATTGATGATGCCCCGAAAACCCCCAGTCAATTTGGTATTCAAACAATTCCGACATTTGTTATTTTTAAAGACGGAAATCCTGTTGACTCAAAAGTCGGCAGTATGCCTAAATCACAATTAGTTGAATGGATTAACAGTCATATCTGACTGTTTCTGTCGGAAAAGATAAGAGCTCTTTGATAAAACAAAGAGCTCTTTATTTTTTGTTTACTATTTTATTTTAAACTGCATACAGATTTAACCAATACTTTTGGAGAATAAAATGAAAAAAATTGTCTTTGCCGCTTGCAGTTTATTGGCTTTTTGTGCATCAGCACATGCTTTGGATTTATCAAGAGAACCTATTTTACAGGTTTTATCATATGTCCAGCAGCGGGATGCCATTGGCCTTCATGCAGCCAAGCAGCGGGGGCTGGATGTTGATGCGGTTGACAGTTTAAACAGAACAGCACTTTGTTTTTCAGTTATGGCGGGTGATTATGTCGGGTATGATATATTGATAAAAGAAGGTGCATCAACTAATCATGCTTGTATGCGTCAAATGCCGCCTTCACAATTAAACAAATTTTACACGCTTCAGCAAAACTGCGGTCCCATGGGATGTCAACAACAAGTCGTTCCTTTTTATAAGGAACCTTATTTTTGGTTGGGGACTGGTGCGGTTTTGGCCGGAGGAACCGGGCTTGCTATTTTAATTGCGGATAGCGGAGATGATGACAATGATCACGGTGGCAGTTCCTCGACTGATCCTTCTACGCCTGTCGATCCGACAGAAGAGCAATTAGCAGCAGCCTTTAGAACACCAGAGTTCACGCAAGAAAATTTGTTGAACGGCTCTAATTTTTTGGGACAAATTAAAGCAGAATATGCTTATGCTCGCGGGTATACAGGAACTTATATTGATCAGACGACAGGACAATCAACCGGAGAGCCAGTAATTGTGGGTATTTTAGATGATGGTTTAGACCATACACATTCTGACTTAACCAATAATGTTTTGCGAGATGATGCGGGTAAAGTCATCGGTGGAAATTTCAACTATGGTCCTTGTCGGAACGGAGACCGCACAAACTGTTGGGTTTATGCAAACGGAACGGCGACTTTCTATGAAGCAGATGGAACAACCGGAAAAACAACAACAATAGATGAGGCTGATTGGAATGAATGGGCTTTACTTTTTCCGGATGATTATGATTGGGATACAACAAACGGTGATCCGATGCCTCCGACAAGTGCTGACAATCATGGAACGCATGTGGCAGGTATCATTGCGGGTTCCAAAAACGACATAGGTATGCACGGTGTTGCTTATGATGCAAAAGTTGTTTCGGTTCAGAGGCCGTTTGGGATGGCCCGAGCTCATGATGAAGATTTAATCGAGGCTTATAAAACCGTTGTGGATAATGGGGCTGTGGTTGTTAATAACAGTTGGGGCTCAAGTCTTTATATGGATGATTTTGTCTTATTGAACCAACTTTTTTTCAATGCCCGTTATGATACCAGTTTGAAAAAAGCGTTAGAATATGCCATTGCTGATGTGGATGACACAGGTGCTCAAAAAAGAAAGACGATTACGGTTTTTGCCGCGGGTAATGATGGAAACGATTTAAATCCGACAATAGAGTCTTCAGCGCCACAATCTATTCCTCAGCTGTTATACTATCGGGATGCAGAGAACAATTTACAACCGTTTACGGACTATCCTTCGGATACGACAACGATTGCATCAAGCCTGCTGATCAGTGTTGTTTCTGTTAATTCCGACAATGAGTTGACTTACCACAGCCAGAAATGCGGACCAGCTGCCATGTGGTGTCTGGCTGCACCAGGCGGTGAACTGTATAGAACTGCTGAGGATACAATCACTGGGGATGGGATTGTTTCTACGGTTCCCGGCGGGGGATATGAAGAGATGCAGGGAACATCTATGGCTACTCCGGTCGTGACAGGCAGCATAGCCGTTATGACTGGTGCTTTTCCATACTTGTCGCCTGAAGAAATTGTTGCGATTTTGTTTGAAACGGCTACGGATTTGGGTGAGGCTGGTGTGGATGAAGTTTATGGTCGCGGATTGTTGAATTTGGAAGCCGCTACCCGTCCCGTTGGAACTTTAACCTTGGCAACCGGAAATTCGGCTAAAACCGATCAAATTGCTTTGGCAGGCAGCCGTGTGACAATGCCACGGATTTTCAATTCTGCTTTGGCGGAAAAACTACCGAAACAAATTGTCATGTTGGATAAATATGCACGAGCATATCCGATTGCTACATCCAGTTTGGTTCGTTCTACACATCGTTCTAAACAAGCGTTTGCTGATAATTTAAAGATGTTTACCTTAGGTAATCCGGTGCAGAAAATGAATGTTTCAGAAAACTTCTCCATGGCTTTTTCTGAAAGTCGTCGTTCGGATTCGGATTTAAATGTGGGATCTTTTGATATGACGTTCCATTTGGGCGAAAATGCTTCATTTAATTTATTTTATGCAGAAGATACTATGCATACCCGCGGTGATTATTTCAGCAAAAATTTGAAAAATCCTTTTATGACAATGGAAAATGCTTACGGACTTGAAAATGAGTTTAAACTGACGAAAGATCTTTCTTTTAAAATGTCGATGGCTTTTGGAGATAACGGTTTCTTTGATGGCAACGATTTTTTGGATTTTGAACAAGACAACACAATGCAAACTTCTTCAGCAGAGATAACATATCAACCTTTTAAATATGTTTCAGTCGGTGTTCTGGGCGGCATGTTGCGTGAGGAGGGTTCTTTCCTCGGATTGTCAGGGCAGGGTGCCTTTGAAACATCATCGACCTCAACTTACTTTGTGGGAACAAAGCTTGGTCTTCATCCGACAGAAAAGCTTTCTTTGGAAGCCAGTTATTATTACGGCGTCAGCAACACAGCCGGTCAATTAAACGCTTTCATGCAAATGACGGATTTGACCAGTGACAGCTTTGCCATCAACGCCAAATATCAACCGGAACCCGAAACTTTTTTCGGAATGCAGATGTCTTCGCCGTTGCGTGTTCGTTCCGGGCGGGCTAGCTTTAATTTACCGGTTGGTCGAGATTCTGTGACGGATGAAATCTATCGAGAGAGCTTTGATGTTTCCATGAAACCGAAAGCCCGGGAGTTAAATTTTGGACTTTATTATGCTCAATCGATTGAGGACTTAACATTCCAAGCTGAAATCGGAACACGCTTAAATCCGGATCATGTTGAAGATGCGCGGCCGGATCATCGTCTGATGATGAGCATCGGTTGGCAATATTGATAAAAAACTCCCGAAAGGGAGTTTTTTTTTAGACACGGCCGAGTCGACGCAATGCTACTGTTGTCAACATCGTGTGACGCTGACGCCATTTTTTCATTTGACCGCGGACCATTTGCACTGTTTTGGGTTGTTTTCGGATTGTTTCATTTAAAGATTCGGCTCGTATATTTTGTTGTTTCGTGTTCAGCTTAATTCTTCCGAAACGAGGAATATTGATACCTTTGGTTGCTTGTTGGAGTGCTTCCGCTTTTCTGTTCATCAGTTCATCCGGTTTCAAGCTTCCGGGGGCTTTCCCATCATCTTTCATGATCTCCATCATTTTATTTTCTTGTTCTTTAAGCCCTTTTATCAGACCGACACCATCTTCTGTTAAAGCAAAAGGATTGGCTCCTGCCATTCGGATAAAACGATTGGCTTGTTCCTGGGTCAGCTGAAGACCATGTTTTTGCTGTGCCTCCGTTATTTCTTTACGTGCAACAGACATGCGATACAGTTCCATACGTTTAGCCGCTTCAAATGGTTTGTTGGCATTGGATTCCATTGGCTGAAATGCATGTTCATGCGAAGGATCAATTTTGGGCACATGCGGCGGCATATCCGGCCGATGAGCCAAATCATGCATGGCTGCATTTTGATTAATGGAGTCTTTTGGTTTTTCTTGGTGTAAAGCAGGTTTTTCGGGCAGATTACGAACCGGTATGGCAAACCGCACAGTCCAGTTTGTCTTTGTTTGAGTTCTTTGTTGTCGCATTTGCGTTGTTTCAAACATGATGCCCTCTCTTTCTTATAGAATATCGAAAAAAGAGCATTTTGTCAATTTTTTATGAAAAATAAATGCTTAAAAAGCTCTTTTTTGAAAGAAACTCATTCGTTGTTTTATTGTCGTTCGATGATACCGCCGCCCAAAACAATATCATTATCATAGAAAACCATGGATTGTCCCGGCGTGATAGATTTCTGCGGTTGTTCAAAGTGAACGCGCACTTTGTTTCCTTCTGGGGTTAAAAGTGCTTTTTGCGGAATAGCCGTTGATCGCTGCTTAGCCAGAACGGAAAGCGATTTATCAAGTTTTGTAAAGGCTATCCAATTTAAATCGGAGACAAGAGCTTCCTGTTTTTGAGCGTCAGCAGCTGAACCAACCCAGACAATGTTATGATGTGCATCCAAATCCAAGACGAAAAGCGGTTCGCTGTAGGCAACACCTAATCCCTTTCGCTGACCGATGGTATAATTCCAATAACCTTGATGATGGCCTAAAACTGTTCCGTTGACATGCATGATGGCGCCTTTTTTGGGAGGCATTTGAAGTAAATCATTGTAGTCGCCCGCATAAAAATCTTGGCTATCCGGCTTATCGTAGACGCTTAGCCCCCTTTCTTTTGCCAAAATTCGGACTTCTTCTTTGGTCATATTACCCAAAGGAAACAAGGTATGGGCCAATTGATCTTGTGTCAGCCGATAAAGAAAATAGGTTTGATCTTTTTTTAAATCAGCCGCTTTTTTTAAAAGAAATCGACCTTCTTTTTCGTCAATTCTTGCGTAGTGGCCGGTTGCAAAATAATCAAAATCAATGCCGGCATTACGCGCTTTTTGTTGCAGCAAACCAAACTTCATGACGGCATTACATTTAACACAAGGATTCGGTGTCACACCTTGCAAGTATGCTTCTTTGAAATAAGACAAAACCAAGCGTTTATAATCTGCCGCACAATCAAAAACATGTGTTTCAATACCGACTTTTTGACCCAGCAAATGAATTTCTTTGATATCTTGCTTTTCTTCTGGGCCATAGCATGCATTTCCGGCCGGCATCAATGTTGGGATATCTTTATCATAAATAGACATGGAAACACCAATGACATGGTATCCTTTTTCTTTGAGCAAAAGGGCAGCCAAAGAAGAGTCAACACCACCACTGAGGCCGACTATAACTGTTTTGGGCATTGATTATTCTCCTTAAAGCATGTTTTCATCATCATTTTTATCAAAAGAATGTGTATCATCAAATGTTTCGCCTTTGTGCAGGTGAAAAGTATCCACTTTAGCACCCGGAAAAGCTGATAGAACTTCTTGTACCAAAGGATGAGCCGAAAGTGTTTCTTTGAGCCGTCGTTTATTTTCCTGCGCTTCTTCTTTAAGTGAATGGCCGCCGGTTCCTTCCACAATGGCGATATCCCATTTTATACCTGTTTGAGCATCTAAAAATTGCCGAAGCGTTTGACACAGATTGCCCGGTGCATCAGCCGGTGCGGTAAAGTGCAGTTTGCCCATGTTGACTTCAACGGGATGGACAAAATTGGCAACATTAAAGGATAGCAGCATTTCTCCTGCTTTTTTTGCTAAAACAACAATATCTGTGACAGAACGGATCGGCTGACGTTCCATTGGCTGAGACACAGATGGCGTCGGATTTGGGGAGATAGAAGGTTTTTCCGAAACAGATTGCGGAGGAGAGGCTAATTTTTCAGTTTTTTTTTGAGCCTCTGACACGCTGGCCGGATTTTTTTTGAACTCTTCAATCAGTTCAAGGGGCGTGGGCAACTCGGAAGCATAAGCGAGGCGAATCAACAGCATTTCCAAAGATTTCAAAGGACTTTCCGAAAATTTAATCTCAGAAACGCCTTTAAGCAGCATTTGCCATGTCCTGGTCAACGTACTCATTGCCAAAGAAGAGGCCATTTTTTTCCCCATTTCTTTTTCCGTTTCAGAGATGGTAATGTCGTTTGCCAATTCGGGTGAAATCTTGATGCGAGTGAGCCAATGTGTTAATTCCAGTAAATCTTGGGCTAAGATCAATGGATCAGTTCCCAAATTATATTGACTTTCAGCAGCTTTAAGCGTTTCTTCGATTTTCCCTTGCATCAATTTTTCATATAAATCGAATAAAATCGTTTTATCTGTCAAACCGATCATTTGACGTACTTGTTCTGTTGTCACGTCACCGTTGCCGTGTGCAATGGCTTGATCCAGCAAAGATAAACCGTCTCGCACAGATCCGTCCGCGGCTTTGGCAATCAGAGCAATGGCTTCTTCCTCAGCCGTCACATTTTCTTTCTGAGCAATGCTCTTGAAATAATCCGTCAGTGTTTTTTGATCGATTCGGCGTAAGTCAAAACGTTGACAACGTGACAGAATTGTCACAGGCACTTTGCGGATTTCGGTTGTTGCAAAAATAAATTTTAAGCGTTCAGGAGGTTCTTCCAATGTTTTTAACAAAGCATTAAAAGCGGACTTAGACAACATGTGAACTTCATCGATGATATAGATTTTATAACGAGCCGACAGTGGGTTATATTTTGCTCCTTCAATAATTTCACGAATATTATCTACACCTGTATTGCTGGCAGCATCGATTTCAATAACATCTACATGACAGTCGTTGGCAATATCCTGACAATGCTTGCAGACACCGCAAGGATTCGGAGTCATCCCCCCTTTTCCATCAGGTCCCACACAGTTGAAAGCGCGTGCAATAATGCGAGCGGAGGATGTTTTTCCAACACCTCGGATACCTGTTAAAATATAAGCTTGAGCCAGTCTGTCCTTTTGAATGGCATTTGTTATGGTTCGGACAAGCGCTTCCTGTCCGATTAAGTCGGAAAAGACTTTCGGTCTGTATTTGCGGGCAAGAACCCTGTATTTTTGCTGCTCGTTTTCCATGCTCATTCCTAAAAAGACTCGGTGGAAGGGCAGAAAACGACCCGCCTGCACAAGCTGAGCTGCTTCCTTCCGGACCTGACCCGGTCGCTTGAACCTGCGTCCGCTTTTGTCCTTCCGCTTTACAGTATCCTGATTTTGAAAAAAAATGCAAGGGAAAAATAAAAAACCTTCTTCATCAAAAAAGATTGACAAAATGAAAAAAAAGATTAAAATAACTTTCTCTTTGTTTTAAAGGCTGAGTGTCCGTAAAAAAAAGAAGTGGTAAAACGTAAAAATGAGGCAGCAATGCGAACGCGTGAAGAAGTAGATCAGATTGTTTTGAATTCTATTCAAAAACAGGCAGAGATTTATCATCAACCGAAGCTGAATGATAAATTACAGAATGATATTGGCTTTGACAGTTTGGATTACACGGAAATGCTGTTGATTTTGGAAGAAGAATTGGGTCATTCCCTTCCTTTGTTGGAACGAAAAGTCGTTTCCGTTAAAACCGTTCAGGATGTTTTAGACATTGTTCATATTGACATGGGTTTTGAAGCGCCTCGTCCGGAAGCTAAATCAAAATGGTTTTTGTTTAAATCAATTTTTAACGGTAAGGAAAAAGAAAATGGATAATCAAAAGAAACAAAATATATTGGATAAATCCTTGGTTCAGGCTGTTTTAGCTTATGATTCCGCAAAGGTGCATTTCTTGTTAAACAAAGGGGCAAATCCGAATGCGAAATATTTAGCTAATGAAGAGTTCCAATGGTATGAGCCTGTGGCTTACTTAATTGCGGAACGCGGTGATAAAAATATGCTGATGGAATTTATCGTGCATGGTGTCCAAGTTGATCATTTTTTGTTGGATGCTGCCGAGCGGAGTAAAAGCATCAATCGCCATCAAACCGTTCAAATGATTAAAGGCGAAATGAGACGGATTGCCAACTTGATGCTGGTCTACTCAAAAGGAAATTATCCTATTGAGCAAATTTAAAACGGAAAACGGAGCATGACGCTCCGTTTTTTAAAAGATGTATTCACATGTTCCTTTGGCAGGATCTCCACTTGTGGTTGTGCAACATTGTTTTGGAGGTCCTCCTGTTGAAACATCATTGTAAAAGTGTTCCATCTCAGTACAATACTGCCCCTCAGAGGTGTAATAACCCGTATTTATATAACTGTTAGTTGTGTCTTCGCTTGAAAACTGAATCCATTTTGTTGTCCAATCTTTTGCACAATAGTAAACACCTCCGTTTTGTTTAATACTATATGAATATGAATGATTAAATTCTTCGTAGATTTTTTCTCCGCCGGGAGAATAAGTAATTTCATTTCCGCTTGTCCATTTACCGCAACAGCTACCATTGATAGCACCAACAACTGTCCAATCGCTTGCAATGTTTTTGTATTCTATGACTTGTTCTCCGTTCCATGTATTATATCTTTCTTCAACACTGGTTTCTTTGATTTCACAACAGGCATAACCAGCCTCACCGACGCCGTTTTTGTAGTTTTTGACAAGTTTATATTTCCCTTCGCTGGTGTCGCAGCATTGAGCGGAAGATCCGTTCCAATATGCTTCTTCCTGCACCTTACAAACTTTGTAAGCTTGTCGTCTGATAACTTTTGCTTGAACGGGAAGAGTAAAGATGGAAAAGAGGATTAAGTAGTTGAAAAGGTTA
>CALXUB010000025.1 GCA_944391565.1 uncultured Alphaproteobacteria bacterium
GCATTAACAAATAATGGAACATTAAATGTTTCAAATATCAAATTTGAAAATAACAATAAAGATATTGTGAATGCAGGAACTTTAAACCTTGCAGGAGTAAACACTCTTGAAAAAGGTATTGAAGGAAACGGTTCAACAGAGATCTCAGGAACAACCACAAACAAAGGCACAATCACGCAAGATAATATATTTATTGCCGAAGGTGCAACCCTTAACACCGATGCAAGCGGTTTGATTGCAAGCACAGGCGTTGTTAATTCAGGTACGTTAGAGCTGACGGATGGAGATAATATTAATACAATTACTGGTATAGGTACAACCATTATCGCAGGCGATGTCACCAGTAACGCTCTTATTTCTCAAGCCATAACTGTTAATGCCAATAATTCTTTAACTATTGGAGCAAATAATATCGGCGGAGCTATCGCAAATGAAGGAACTTTAAACTTAAACAGCGGTACATTGAATCAAACCGTAACCGGCAACGGCTCAACCATTATTAATGGTGATGTTCTTTGGGGCGAAAACGCCGGACTGGGCGATACCATAATCGCTCAAAACGGTTCTTTGGATATCGGAGAGAATGAGGTAACTTTAGGTAATAC
Source organism: uncultured Alphaproteobacteria bacterium (assembly GCA_944391565.1). Classification (GTDB taxonomy): domain Bacteria; phylum Pseudomonadota; class Alphaproteobacteria; order CAAHEQ01; family UBA3637; genus CALXXX01. The sequence continues at coordinate 606 of CALXUB010000025.1, forward strand.
GGCTATTGACGGTACATTGAAGATGACCATTACCGACATGGCTAAGGATTCCAGTGATTATACCGGCGGCAAGCTCATTGTTAATGACTTAGATTTAGGTGAATCGTCCAAACTATCCATGACGGTGGCTTCCGGTCTGATTACCGAAAGAGATGCTTCTACCGGAGGGTTGGATTTGATTACGGTAAACGGAGCATCTAGTGGAAAATTTGCCGAAATGCTTTCCAACAACCGTTACGCTGTAACAACAGATGACAACGGCAAATTTAAGATTACCTATACCGCTTCCCCGACGGATATTGTCAATGAAGGTGGCGGAAATATCAATAACGCACAGGCCGCCGAGGCTTGGGACAAGGTTCCGACAACCGGAAACGCCGCAACCGATGATATGCAGGCACATTTGAATGAATTGTCCCAGCATGACAGTACCGGTTATGTCAAGGCATTGAATAATCTTGCTCCGACGGATTCTCGTGCGGTAGCCCGTACTACGGTTGATGTTAATAACCTTATCGGCAAACAGATTGAACGCCGTCAGGATATGCAAGGTTTGAACAGTGGTGATACCTTCCAAAATGTCGGTGCATGGATGGAAGGCTTGTATAACTATTCAAAACAAGACAGCTCTTCTACTCATGCCGGATTTACCGGAAAAACAGCCGGTTTTGCATTGGGTATGGATGGCAAAGTTAATGAAGATACCATGATTGGTTTCGGATATGCCAATAATCAAACAGATATTGATTCGCTTGACCGCGATATTGACGTTGATGGACACACCTTGTTTGCTTACGGAAAATATCAACCAGCCAAATGGTATGTTCGCGGAATGGCTCATTATGGATTTGCCAGCTATGACGAAAAATCAGATGTTAACGGTAAGCATAATTCAGCCGATTATGATGTTCAAAATATTGGAGTGTCTGCTTATGTAGGATATGATTTGCCGAATGGTATAACACCTGAAGCAGGATTACGCTTTACTCACATCAGTCAGGACGATTACACCGACTATGTAGGACAGCATATCAGTGTTGATGATAATGATATTCTGACTTTGGTTGCCGGAGCAAAATACTCTAAAACCTTTACCGGAGAAGATGGTATTCATTGGACTCCGAAAGCCAGAGCGGCAGTTACTTATGATGTCATAAAAGATGATAACAATGCCAATGTTGATATTGCCGGTATAAATTATGATGTAACAGGAGAAAAAATTAACCGCTTAGAATTTGAAGTCGGATTTGGGCTTGAAGCCGATGTCAACGACTGGAATTTCTCTATTGGTTATGATGCCGGCATTCGCGAAGATTATATCAGTCATACCGGAATGTTCAGAGCCAGATATAATTTCTAATCAAAAGTCTTATCCCGAGGAAACAACTCCTCGGGGTTTCCACCATAACTTAATGAAAGGAGTTTTTTTAAATGCACAACCGGGCAAAAAAATTTTTTAACACAAAAAATGCAGCACTTGTTTTTGCGACTTTGTGCTTTGCCAATACCGCTAAGGCAGATATGTTTACTTTGCATCTGCAACAAGGAAATATTGATGAAACTCGGGGTTTTGAATCTGTTATTGATTTGTTTGATAGATATGAAGATGGTACATTGGATTCTATAATCAGCGGTTATGATGATACTAAAGCATCATTTGGACAAATTGATTTTCGCGGGATTCCGATGACTTTGAGATTTGATAATAACGCCGTGTTGACGTTCAATGTGCCCGATGCTGATATCCATAATATGACTTTTGATGGCGGTTCCCAAGAAGAGAGTTTTCAGCTCTTAAAAGATTGGCTTAAAAATAACAAAGACGGCTTAATGAAAAAAATCTTAAAAGCCGGTGTTGAAAAAACTCCCTATGATATGGTTGCCGGTAACCCAAATTCCTTAATGGCTACAATGACAGATAATTCCTTCCAACGTGCAGGCGGCGGTGTATTGGGAAATTTTGTGTCTTATATATCGCCTAATGCATCCCAACACAGATTTGATTTTGACGGAGATACAAAGAAAGCTAAGGTTTATTCGCTTCCTTTGGCTAAAACCTTTAATTTTGGAAACAGTGGTTATGCCTTGTTGTTTGATATGCCGTTGACTTATGCCGATATGGATGGTTCTGTTTCTTATGCTGCGCAGCTTGGTTTAGGCTTGAAAATTCCTGTCATTAATAATGATAAAATGTCATGGAATTTGATTCCGGCAGGTCGTGTTGGTGCCATTGGTTCAGAAGATATGCTTTCCGGCGGAATATTATATAGTGGTACTTTAACCAGTGATTTGCAGATACCGGTTGGAAATTTTACTTATGGATTGACCAATATGGTCGGATATATTCGAGATTATTCACTAAAAGTCGATGACTATGAAATAGAGTATGATTTGCAAAATACTATTTTCAAAAATGGCGTTTCAGTACGTTGGGATTTTACCGATAAATGGGCATTGAACGGTTCTTATGCTTATACATTTTATAATGGATCCGAATTGTTTATTGACGACTATCATGACATAGGTGTTGCTCTTGTTCGTAAGTTTGATAAAGGAAGTTTCTTCTCAGGTATGGCGTTAGTTGGAAATTATGCTTTTGGTTCTAATGACTATCAAGCCTATCGCTTAGGAATTAATTTATTGTTCTAAAAAGACAAATAAGAAAGGTGTAATAATGTCTAATATTGAAAATATAAAAAAACATTTTGTTTCTAATAAAAAATACTATATCTCTGTAATTGCTGCGATTTTAATATTTACTTTGGGCTTTAGTGCTAGAGCTATGTTTTCTGTCAAAGTAGCTATGGTTGATGTTCAAAAAGTGGTTAATAGCTCAGCAGCCGTAAACGCCCTCAAGATTGAACACCAAGGCAAAATGGCAGAACTCCAGACATGGTTAAGCAACGCTGAAAAAGAAATTGAAAAAGAAACAGTTTCTTCCAAAAAGGAAAAACTGACTAAAAAATATCAGCAGGAATTAAACCAAAAACAACAAGCAGTTCAACAAGCATATGCTCAGGAATTGCAAAAAATTGATACTTTAATAAGCGAAGACATAACCAAAATTGCCAATGAAAAAGGTTATGATTTGGTTATTGTAAAAGGAATGGTGATTTCCGGTGCTGACGATATAACCGAATATGTCATTGAGGGGGTAAGATAATGGACAAGAAAAATACAAAAACATCAAGCAAATTACCCAATCAAACACCTTTATTCGGAGTAGTTGATATTCAATGGCTTGTAAGTCATATCAAGGAAGTTCAGATTTTAAGACAAGAACATCAGGCAAATCTTGCCGCTTTACAACAGTGGGTAAAGGCCGCAAATGCCGAGATAGCCGCACAAAGTGTGTCGGAAGATAAAAATTCGTTGGCACAAAAATATCAGCAAGAATTAAGTCAGAAGCAACAAGTTATGCAACAAAACCACTTGCAGAAGGTTCAGGCCGTTGATGCTAATTTAAGCAAATTGATTGCCGATGTTGCAAAACAAGAAAAACTGGATTATGTTTTTGCCAAAGGAACACTGGTATTCGGCGGACAAGATATTACGCAAAAAGTAGCTGATGCTATGATACAGGAAAAATAAATGGTAGTTGTCTATTGCTGGAGGAGGGAGTTTTCCGCAACTTTAGGCTAACAGCATCGCCAAATACGATGAGAAGTGCAATTTTGCATTTCAGAGAACGGGAAATGCAAGGAATATCCTACTTTCCCGTTATTTATTTCCAAAGTTCGAATGATTGTTTTTAAAATCGTGCGCCGATGCGCAAGATTCGAACTTTTTAAAAATATATTTACAGATATTTTTTATATTTTTCAATATCTTAAAAGGAAAAGAAAAAGTAATTTTAAAACTTTATTCATTATGCTACAATCAGTTAATGCAAGTCTTTAGGAAAGGAACATGAAAATGTTTTATAAAACCGATTATAATTCTCCGATTGGTATCATAACGTTGGGCTCTGATGGTGAGCATATTATCGGATTATGGATAAAAGGACAAAAATATTTTGCAGACACAGTTAAAGAAGAAATGCATCGAAATGATGGGTTGGCACTTTTTCGACAGGCAAAAGCTTGGTTGGACAGATATTTTCAAGGTAAACAACCTCAAATCTCTGAATTGCCACTGGCACCTATCGGTGGTGAATTTCGTCAATCCGTTTGGAAGATTCTGTGTGAGATCCCTTATGGTCAAGTTATGACTTACGGTCAAATTGCGAAGAGAATAGCTGAAGAAAGGGGATTAAAACAAATGTCAGCTCAAGCTGTCGGGGGTGCTGTCGGTCATAATCCAATTTCATTGATTATTCCTTGTCATAGAGTCGTGGGCACAAATGGCAGTTTAACTGGTTATGCCGGTGGATTGGATAAGAAAATTAAATTATTGGAATTTGAAGGTGTTGATCTGTCAACCTTATACCGTCCCAAAAGAGGAACGGCGTTATAATTTTTGAAATTTACATTTAAAATGATAAAAACTTAACTTAACGTGAACTCAAAGAATTATTCTGAAAAAAGAATCGGAAAAAGGGCATTCGGCTAGAGTTTTGCAAAAAGGAGATGTCATTTGTTTTCTTTTGAATACCGAATATGACACAAAGCAGTTTCGGATCGTTGTATTGTTCATGTTCCTTTGGAAACAAATAGTGTGGATAATAAAATAACCTGAGCGGATTCGATCACAGATTGGAACATCAAGAGGCCGTTCGTTGAAGTGATTGTGGAAAGTCCATTAAAATAAGGTTATTTTGCGAATCAATGCCGGAGATTTCTAAAACCATTTGTTCATTCCAAACGGCCAAGCCATCTCCGGCGATAAGGGGGTTATCATTCACACTGACAGCCCCTTCGGCTACCTGAATCCATAATGCTCGGTCAGGGTGTGCTTCATATCTTACATTTCCGTCCTGAAGGAGCTGGCATTGATACAGGTACGCGTCTTGGTGAATGAGCAGTGACTCTTTTTCACCAGTGGGAGAAACAATTAAACGAAGTTTGTTTGCCATTTCGTTTATCTCAAAGCTCTTTTGTTGATAAGAAGGATCTATATTTTCTTCATCAGGGATGATCCATATTTGTAAAAAGTGAACAGGATCTTGAAGTGAAGGATTAAACTCACTATGCTGAATGCCGCTGCCGGCAGTCATCTTTTGAATTTCTCCGGGACGGATAAGATAACGACTGCCTAAACTGTCTTTGTGTTCTAAAACGCCTTTTATAACAACTGTGACGATTTCCATATTGGCATGCGGATGTGTTGCAAAGCCGCCGCTGGGAGCTACTAAATCATCGTTTAAAACACGCAAAACACTATACCCCATAAAGTGTGGATCATAGTAATCCCCGAATGAGAAGCTATGAAAACTGTCCAGCCAATCAATCTGTGTATGTCCGCGTTCGTCAGCCGATCTGATTTGAAACATATTTTTCTCCATTAAGTTATAGAAAAGATATGGTCTTTTCTTGGAAAAATAAAATAGTTCTTTTGTCGAGAAGGGGGCTTGGGATTGAAAAAAGTCAAAAATTATGTTAAAATAAAACATATTACAGTTTTATTATAAGGGAAGGATAAAATGAAATGTTGCATTCGGAACTGTTGAACGGAAGAGATATTCAATTTCTTAAGACGTGTTTTAAACCGAAATTTGTCGATCGTCAGCGTTTACCGTACCCTGCATATGAGTTTTATAGAGCTTTTTTAAATTCTCGGCTTCAACATGCGCTTTTATCGGCTCGTTTGGCAGAAAGAATTATTAAAACGGAAGACAGCCTTTCTTTGCGTCGAAAGACAATTCAAAAAGACTATCTTAAAGCAGCTCTGTTCATGGACTTGGGCCGTTCTATCGAGGCAACACCAATGCATAAAATGCCTTTGTTTAAAAATCATGGCATGGAAAGTGCACTTATTCTTCAACGAGACAATCCTTTAAAATCATTGAATGTTGTCATACCGGTAATGATGCATGATCAGTCGGATCCGAAAAATATTTTAATGAACCCTGAACAAATGAAAACTTTGTTTGTTCCTGTGATAACTACCGGCGGGCATATCCTTCAAAATCGGGAAGGGGCTTATGAAAATGCTCAATTTTGGGCTGAAAAATTTCGTCAAGCAGATATGTTTGAGCAACAGACGGCTTTAGAAGGCATAAAAGTCTTAAAAGATGCCGACAAATGTGCACAACTTTTGGAAATAGAAAATATAATGTCGTCTAAGAATTTAATGCCAAAAGATCAGTTTTCACCTGAGGCTGAACAAGCATTCATGAGCGGTAAGATCGTAAAAGTCTCTTTTCTTAAAACAATTCCTGACATGGCACTTTATTATTTATCTTTCTTGGGACATTTCCACTATCACGCATCTTTGCAGGTGGCGTTGTCAGAGAAAACCCCCGAGAAAATTACTCAGCATTTTTTACGTTTAACTTTTCAAAAAATGGGACATCCTGTTCCGACTTTTCCTCAAAAAATGCAGGATATGTGCGCTCTTTATATCAAAAAACTACAAACAGCACGTTTCAATCAATTACAGCAAACGCTTTCTGCTCATATTCGCTAACTTAAACGCAGATTGACAGAACGCCGTTTTCCGCATAGGCTGAAAAGTAGGAGGTAAAAATGCCGCATATTCATGTTCACGCTGTTCAACCAAAGACAATACGTTTATTGTTTATTGCTTTTTTGATCAATATCTTGTTAAGTTTGTTTGAAATCGGGTTCGGCCTGTATGCACAAAGTGTTGCTTTGATTGCAGATGCATTGCATAATACGAGCGATGCTTTTTCGATTTTAATTGCAATTATCGCCTATAAAATCGGCACCAAAAAAGCAAATGAGCGTTTCTCTTATGGTTTTAAACGAGCCGAAACAATTGGTAGTTTTGTTAATTTGATCTTGCTTTTTATTTCTGGTATTTATCTTTTATATGAAGGGACCGTTCGGTTATTTGTTCCGGAGGAAATCAACGGAGCCGTTATCATATGGGTTTCCGTATTAGCTCTATTGATTGACGGTTTAACAGCAAAATTGTCACACCATGATGCTGATCATAACATGAATATGAAAATGCTGTTTGTTCATAACTTGGCAGATGCATTGGGATCTGTCGGCGTGATTGTTTCGGGGGTATTTGTTGTTTTCCTCGGTTGGACTTTTGTAGACGGATTGATTGCTTTGGCGATTGCTGTTTACATGATTGCTCAGGCGATTTTCACTTTTCCCCAAGTGGTCGCGCTTTTAATGAATGCAACGCCTTCAGATATGAAAATCTGTGAAATAAAAGAAGCTCTTTTAAAAATCAAAGGTATTTGTGATGTTCATCATGTCCATGTTTGGAATATTGATGAACAAGAGGTGGCTTTGGAATGTCATATTGTCGGTCAAGATTTAAAATTGGTTCCGAAAGCAAAAAAAATCTTGGAAGAGCGATTCGGCATTCATCATTGTACGATTCAAATGGAAACGGATAAAAACTGTGAAGCATGTCATCTTTGATGCATATTTTGCAAAAGATGCCTGAGATTAATGCGACCTTTATAAACCGTTGTTGCGGGCCCCGTCATAAAGACATGATTATTTTGTGTATCCCATTTAATAAAAAGCGATCCGCCCAACAGATCGACTTGAACTTCCTGCTGACAGATTTTTTTGAAAACAGCCGCACAAACGGTGGCACAAGCTCCTGTGCCACAGGCCATGGTTTCACCGCTGCCTCGTTCCCAGACGCGCATTTTTAAATGTGTTTTATCAACAACTTCAACAAATTCAACATTCGTGCGATTGGGAAAGCAGGAAGCTTTTTCCAACAAAGGTCCTGAAGATAAAACATCTTTGTCTGTTAATTTAGGAACAAAAGTGACAAAATGCGGATTTCCCATAGAAACGTTGACACCTGTAAATTTTCTGCCGTTTGAAAGCGTGACTGTCAATTCTTGTTTTTCGATCAACGGTTCTCCCATATCGACCTTTACTTCTTGAACACGGCCTTGAGAAACCGTCAGGAATAACGTCTTGACACCGGCTTTTGTTTCAATGGTGAGTTTTGTTTTATGTGTCATTCGATGATCATATACATATTTTCCCACACAACGGATACCATTGCCGCACATTTCTCCTTCAGATCCGTCAGCGTTGAACATCTGCATTCGGAAGTCAGCTTTAGAAGACTGCAGAATTAAAATTAAACCATCCGCACCGATTCCCGTGTGAGCCGGACTGAGATAACGAGCTAATGAAGACCAATCACGAGTTTTTTCTTTTAAACCGTTTACATAAATATAATCATTACCCAGCCCGTGCATTTTTGTAAAATCCATTGCAGATCTCCTTTCTTTTAATACTTTAAAGTATCATAAAAAACAAAAAGCGTAAAGAAGTAAATAAAGATTAAGAGAAAACTTGACAAACAAAGAAAAAAATGTTATATTTTCTTTTTAACAAAGGAGAAGACAATGAATTTTAAAAACTTCTTTGCGCCGAAAACTGTGGAAGTCAGTTTGCGCGAAGATGAAGAGGGAAACTTATACTTTACGGATAAGAAAACTCGATATGATTTAAAAAAACTTCCGAAAAATAAAATTTTTCATGTGAACGTCTTAAAACTTGAAGGAGTTGATTTTTCTAAGATCAACGATTTGTCAAATGTTTATGCCGATCAAATGTTTTTAAATGGCACGGCTTTAACTTTGGCCAAGATGCCCAAAGCACGGACGCTCTATTTAATGGGTATTCACGACTTGACACCGTTTTTGGCTCATTTACCCGAGGAAACAAAAACGCTGGATATTTTTGACTGCAGCGGTGAAAACGGGTTGCACTTTTCTTCTCAAAACAATTTGCGTTCTTTAAGCTGGAATCGTGGAAGTTTGCCGGATGGTTTTGCAAACGCTTTGCCTGACGGATTGAAAGAATTGGTGATCAGAGATGTTTCCATCGTAGATTTAAAGGGATTGAATTCGAAAACAAATTTGGAAACATTGACTTTAACAGACATTGAAGAATTAAAAGGAAATGTCGGAGCATATCTGCCTTCTTCTTTAACAGATCTGTTAATTGAAAATTGTGCGGATTTTAAAGATTTGACGGGTCTTTCAAAAGAAACAAAGCTAACCAGGCTTAAAATCGTTTCTTGCCCGAATCTTTCAAATAAACTGCCTGCATCTTTTCCTCTGTCATTAAAAGAATTTGAAACAATGCAGTCTTCTTTTGAAAACTTTAAGGGTATTCATCCGGATGTTTCTTTGGAACGCTTTGTTTTTAATCGGTATTTTTCAAGTAAAAAACCTTCCAATTTGTTGGAAGGGCTGAGTCGGGCACAATTGGATAGATTGAATTTTGATTGGGTCCCTTCGACTTATCGATCAAGTTTAAAAGCCTTGCGCAATAAGGCACGTTATCGGTTAAACCGAAAAGAAAACTCAAAACTCCGCTTTTGCGAATTTTCTCTTGGACAGTTGATGAGGGGAGTCCGCAGAATTCTTACACGTTAAATACTGAGTGCAGGTGTTGCCTAAGAGATGTCAGGTAAGCTTCAATGTTCGGTTGATGAACCACATTATGGCAAGAAAAACTGGGCAGTGCCTGCATTCCTGTAAATTGTTGAGTTTTATGGAAAGCAACTAAAATGTCATCTGTCGAACGTCCTTCAAAAAAGCCTGCCGGATCGTCAAAAGCTTCTTTGGGTGCGTTCCATGTGGTAGACAGCATATATTTTTTGTTTTTGAATTGGCCGCCGTGTCCGTATGTCGATGCTCTTTTATAGAAAATGCCGTAAAGATATACTTCTTCCATATATTTTTTCAACAACGCGGGAACACTGAACCAATAAACAGGTGTCTGGAAAATAATAATGTCTGCCCATTCAAATTTCTTAACTTCTTCTTCTACGTCCCATCCTTTTTGAAGAATGCTTGTTTTTAAGTCAAAGTCGTCTTTCAGACGTTCTGCCATTTCATTCATCAGTGTTTGATTCAATCTTCCTTCATTATAAGGGAACTTTTGATGCCCGTTAATGATTAAAACTTTTTGCATGATTATCTCCTTTCTTTAATTAGTTAGAACAGATTTTAAAAAATTCAAGTCATAAAAAATTATCCTAAAGGTTGACAAAAGAGAGAAAAATGATTATAATTTTTCTTTCTTTAAGAAAGTTAATGCCTGAAAAGAGATGAAAGTGAATACTAAATTGATATTAAAACCCAAGACGATTTACAGTTTACGTAATAACGAAGAGTATGTAAAACGTTATTTGAACGAATTTTTAAGATATGAGATCTACTCGCCGGCGGTTGTTAAAGTGTTGGCAGAGGCTCCGGAGCATTTGAAAAAGGTTCCTTTAGATATTCAAGCTTTGACGAAAGCACGGCTTTCCTCAAAAGAGACGACTCAACTTTTATCCGAACGGACTCTTTTAAAGGCAATCAAGGTGTTAGAGACTTATGACACATGTCATGGTTTGGAAGATGTGCATTATTTGTCCCGAGCCGGTCACCGAACATTGAAACGCTTTAAAAAGGCGGTTCAAGAGAAAAATTTAACACCCGAGATTATTGATGAAGCTGCTCACACGGCAAATAAGTTTTTGATCAATCTTGATTTATTTTTGCCTTTGAATTATTTAAAACAAAGTAATTTATTTATGACACAAAAACCAGTCGTTTTTGAGCTGAGAAGGAACGAACTGGAAGAAATGAAAAATGCTCAGTTAATGCCTTTCCCCGTGATGATGAAAGCGTACGAACTGTTGACGACTCAAAAGGAAAAAGGTGTTTTATTGGCCCCGAAAGGGGAGTCGGTATATTTTGATCCCGTTATGAATGCTTCTATTGATGATGTTGTTTTGTTTGCCCGCACACGATTGCTTCAGAGAAAACCGATGATTCTGACGTCACAAGATGATGCGTTTTTAAAAAATGCTTTGCTGATTACACCTGCCGGAACAGTGCAGTATCACGCTCATTATGTAGGCTATATTTTAAATGATAAAGTTAAAAAAGTGACATCACATTTATTGCATCGCAATCCGACGGTCAGAGGGGCTTGGGAACTTGAATAAAAGTGATTTGCATGAAAAGGGGGAAGGCTTATGAAAAAAGCAGTTTTAACTTTAGGGTTGTTTTTGATGTTTAATGCAAACGTGTCTGCGCAACCTTTTGTCGGGAAAGAATTCCGTTTAACGGAAAGCTCGGCAAATGTCGAAGCAACACTGGCATTTGATGCACAGGAACATCGAGTGTATGGTTTTTCAGGAGTAAATCGGTATTTTGGCTCTTACCAATGGGAAAAAAATGAACTGAGATTAGGGCCTTTGGCTTCAACAATGATGGCCGGTCCACCGGAAGCAATGGAGTTTGAAGCTGATTATTTAAAAAAATTACATTCTGTCACTTCTTATCAATTGCAAGGCGACAGATTGATTTTGAAAACCCCGGAGGGCGATTTAGTGTTTCAACTTGAAACGCCTAAGTCATAATAATTACGGCCGGCCGACAATGCCGGCCTTTTTTGTATGAAAACTGGCAAGAATAATGCCCGTCAGAACCAGCAGGCCTCCCCAAATTTGGGATTCGTATATTTTCTCATGCAGTAAAAAAAATGCTTCAGTCGTGCTGAACAACGGAATCGTGTAATACATTAAACCCGTTTGAACGTTCCCAAGCTTTTCAAGAGCAATATTCCACCATAGATAACCGAATATGGAGTTAAAGACACCTAAATAAATAATCAATCCCCATGAACGGCCGTTCAACTCAGACAGCGGTGCGGCGGGAAGGGTGTAAAGGAAAAAAGGGAACAAAATAATTAAACTCAACACAATGGTTCCGCATAACAGTGTTAAATGAGGAATTACAGGATCTTTCTTTGTCTGAATTACACTGTAAAATCCGAAAAATAAAGCATCCATCAACATCCAAAAATCCCCGCTGACAAAATGAAAACCTTTTAAATTTAATAAACTGCCATGTGTAATAACAACTAAAACTCCCAAAAAAGCAAGGATCAGGCCAATTAATTGACGTTTGCTTAGAAAGATCTTAAAAAGTAAAGCAGACATTAAAACCATAAAAAGCGGCCCTGTGGTTGCAATTAAAGACATATCAATGGCCATGGATGTATGACCGGCACGGTAAACAAAATAATTTTGGAATGCCAATGTAAAGCCCATGACAAGCATCAGTTTCCATGAACGCAAAAAATGATAGCGATATTGCCATAGGCTCTTTGCCGTAAAAGGCAGCAAGGCTAAAAGGGCGAAAACCCATCGACCGAAAGATATTTGAAATGCCGGTACTAAATCAGCCAAGTAGCGGGAAATGATGACATTCCAACTCCATAAAAAAACGGCAGCAAAACCGAAAAAATATCCAGATGTTTTTATTTTATCCATTTTATTTCTCCCCTCGTTTAAAATAAGGTGAGAAATAAAAAAAACAAGCATCTGTAAAATAAACTTGAGTTTTTCTTTTCTCTTTTTTAAGATACATAACAAAAAGAGGAAGAAAATGAATTTAAAACAACAACTTTTGGATTTCCAGCCTTTAAATGAGGAGGAAGCTGCAAATGTGGATGCTTTTCTTCAGTTTATAGAAGGATTTCACGAAAATATCTGGACCCGGGATAATTGCGTCGGACATGTGACGGTATCAGCCTGGGTGACAAACCCTGCCAGAGATAAGGTTTTAATGGCTTATCATAAAATTTATAATAGTTATGCATGGCTTGGCGGTCATGCTGACGGAGAACGCGATTTACTATGGACAGCGATTAAAGAAGCGCGAGAAGAGAGCGGTATTGATAATTTCCGAGTTGTCCAACCAGACTTTATTGATGTTTGTCCTTTGATTGTTAAACCTCATTTAAAGAGAGGAGTACCGGTTGTTTCTCACTTGCATTTTAACCTGACCTATTGGTTGGAGGCTGAAGAAGAAGAAACTCCCAGGGTTGCTCCGATGGAAAATTTATCAGTCCAATGGCTTCCGGTCAAATGGCTTTCAAACTATATTTCCGAGGAACACATGAAACCAATCTATCAACGCCTGATAGAAAAAACTTCATAGAAATTAAAAAAAGACTTGAACTGTGTTTATCGATGCATATAATTTTATGCATAAAGACTATAGAAAGAATAGAAAATGACGAATACAGTTAAGAATTTGATATACTTTTTTAAACGCCTGCTTCCTTTTGTTTTATTTCAATTTTTGGCAGAATTTCTAACGTCCGGGTATCTTTTTGCTACGACGTATACAAAGGTTGATTTGAGCTTTTGGCCTTTATTTCTGATGATTTTGGTTTTCATCGGAACGACTATCGCTTCGACTTTATTTTTACTTATTCCGTATGTTCTTTATTTGATTTTTATTCCTTCCAAAAAATTAGGGACAAGATTGGATAAATGGATTTCTTTAATCTTTTTCTTTTTGTTTTCCTTCGGCGTTTTGTTTGAGGAAATGGCTGAATATTTCTTTTGGGAGGAGTTCGAATCGGCATTTAATTTCATAGCGGTTGATTATCTGGTATACACAAACGAAGTCATCGGCAATATTTATCAATCTTATCCTGTTGTGCCGCTGTTGACGATTATGTTCCTGATAACGCTGTTATTTACTTATCTTTTCCGTCGAATGATTGCGTTAAAACCTGAACAGCCTGTTAAAATCAAACATCGTTTTGTAAAAGCGTTTGTTTATGCGGTTTTCGTCTGCTGTGCTTACGGAGCTGTTGAAATGAGTGATACGGACGTGACGAATAAAGAAGAATTAAATGTGGAAAATCATCACATACCGGCGTTTATTTATGCGCCGAAGATTTTCCAACCGGCACAGCATCATATGGTTATGAGCCAAATGGATATTTTGCCGACTTTACTGGGTCTGATGCATTTTAACTATGAAAGCCGCTTTTTCGGGCAGGATGTTTTAAAACCTGATTATGTGTCTCGTTATTTTGTCAGTAATTATCAACGAATCGGCTTCATTCGTGATGGAAAAGAGGTTGTTTTAAAACCCGTAAAACAAATCAGCGTTGACGGACATGAGCCGACTTCTGCTGATGAACCGAATATAAAAGAAGCGATTGCCTATTACCAATATGCAACAGACTGGGAGCAGTTTTTAAAGGAGTAAAATGAAGACGACGTTTTGGGTCGGATTGATTTTTTTAGTGCTTATTTTGATATTGGAGAAAGAAACAGACTGGGATCTTCAATTTCAGAATTTATTCTTTGATTTCAATAAGAAACAATGGATAATTTATCCGGAACTTCACCAAAGTCTTTCTTTTTTTCTTTATAAAGGTATGAAAGTTCTTGTCATCGGAACAGGCCTTTTTTCTTTAATCGGATACGGCTTTAGTTTTATTTATCGATCCTGGACAAAATACAGGCAATCTTTCTTAATGCTTTTATTGAGTCTGACGATTGTTCCGTTGGGGATTTCCAGTCTGAAGCAAGTGACGAATGTTTACTGTCCTGTTCAATTAAGTCAATATGACGGTTCTTATCCGTTCACTCCGATTCTAGGCAGTTATCCCGAAGATTTTAATCCTCCTAAACGAGGTAAATGCTTTCCGGCCGGACATGCAACGACGGGGTTTGCATTTATGGCGCTTTATTTTGTTTTTGAACAAAAAAAGAAGAAATATATCGGACTGTCGATTGGAATTGTTTTGGGTATAACAGCCGGCGCCTATCAAATGTTGCGCGGGCAGCATTTTTTATCTCATACATTATTTACAGCTGTGTTAAGCTGGGTTATTTTAACATTGATTTATGCTCTGTTGATACGCCTGAAGGAGACAAAATATGGAAATATCATATCGCCAAGAAGTTTATCGTAAACTGATCCACTTCAGTTCATTGTGGATGCCTTTATTGATTTATATGACGCCGAAAATGTTTAGTTCAGCGGTTTTTCTTATTTTGCTGCTGGGCAATGTCATGATTGAGTATGCGACTTATCGCCATTGGCCATATGTGACCGCATTGTATAATCGTTTTTTTGGTAAAATGATGCGGGAAAAAGAGCGCATACAGGGAAAATTCAGGATTTCCGGTTCGCCGTATGTGTTAGCAGGGGCTTTTTTAAGCGCTTTTCTTTTTCACAGAGAAATTGCCGTCATTGCCATGACCAGTATGTTGTTGGCTGATCCGGCAGCTGCTTTGGTTGGACGCCGTTTTGGCCGAATTCATTTTAAAAATGGGAAAAGTTATGAAGGAACGGCAGCGTTTTTTTTAACGGCTTACATTGTTCATCTGTTTTTCGGTATAGTCTTTCATTTGCCGGGTGGTTTTTTTGCTATTGCTTTAATTTCATGTGCTGTCGCCGCCATGGTTGAGCTTTATGAGAAAACATTAAAAATTGATGATAATCTCAGTATTCCTATTTGCATTGGTCTTATTTTGAGCTTATATTTCATCTAATAGGAGGTAAAAATGAAAAAATGGATGTTAACATGTGTATGCGCTTTGGCTTTTACTGGTTCTGTTTTGGCAGAGACGCTGCCATTACCGCCACCGGTTAAAGAAGGGGGAATGCCGTTGATGCAGGCCTTGAATGAACGACATGTCAGTCGTCAGTTCAATCCGGTAAAAAAAATGGATATGCAAACTTTATCGAATTTGTTGTGGGCAGCTTTTGGTGAAAATCGTCCGGATGGCAGAAGAACCGCACCAACGGCACGAAACGCACAGGATACATTGATCTATGTTGCTTTGCCGGAGGGTGTTTTCCTCTATAATGCTCAAGAAAATACTTTAGAGGAGATTTCAAAAGAAGATATTCGAGCAAAAACGGGAAAACAGTCTGAAATGCTGGCAAGCGCTCCTGTCGTTTTAATCTATGTCTCGGATTATAATAAATTAGACTTTGCCGAAGGAGAAAAAAAGCTTTTCTATTCAGCTTTACACACAGGATCCATATATCAAAATGTGGATTTGTTTGCTGCTTCCGAAGGGTTGAATACGGTTATGTTGGGCATGGTGAATTATGAAGAGTTGCCTCAGTTGTTGAAACTGTCGGATCATCAAAAAGTATTGATTGTTCAACCGGTCGGATATAAACCTTAACATGTTGAAGCAAAAGATTGTTTCATTTTGGTCGGCTTTAGTTTGATATTCTAAAACTTATCGGAATTGTTTTTGGTTAAATCATGAAAAGTTGCGTGGATTAAATCGGCCAGAGATTCTGCCTTTATCTGCAAAGTTAGGCCGATTTTTCCACCGCTGACACAAAAAGAGTCAAAGAGAAGGGCGGTTTCATCAATAAAAGTCGGAAATGTTTTTTTCATGCCGATGGGTGAACAACCACCGTGAACATATCCTGTCAACGGCAATAAGTTTTTCATCGGCATCATTTCCAGACTTTTTACACCGGCAACTTTTGCGGCTTTTTTCAAATCTAACTCTTGATCGGCGGGAATCACAAAAACATAATGATTAAAGGAATGTTGATGTGTCGGTGCTTGCGTCACTAAGGTTTTGAAAACCTGTTCAGAGGCTTTGTTAAGTTGTCGAGCAACAGAAACGGCATCAATTCCTTCTTTCGGATTGTATGAAAAAGCTTGATAAGGAACAGAAGCTTCTTCTAAAATACGCATGACATT
The DNA here is from genome assembly GCA_944391565.1 of uncultured Alphaproteobacteria bacterium. Taxonomy (GTDB): domain Bacteria; phylum Pseudomonadota; class Alphaproteobacteria; order CAAHEQ01; family UBA3637; genus CALXXX01. Next base: position 17,213 of record CALXUB010000025.1, read on the forward strand.
TGTTTTAGAGATGGACATGTTTTTCCTTTTACACTTGTTTCTTTCAGAGTATTCCAAAAAAGCTGCCGAGTCAATAAAGGATCATAAATCAGAAACAGAAGATACAAGCGAAAAATTTTTCTTGATTTTTTTTCTTTTTTGTCTTAAAAAGAAACATCTTTTATTAAAAAGACGGCATATGCCAAGAAAAATGATGGCTTTTCAAGTATCTATAAGCTTGAAAGTAGTTTGTACTGCGGATGGGTGGCAGAGCGGTTTAATGCGGCGGTCTTGAAAACCGTTGAGGGGCGACCCTCCGGGAGTTCGAATCTCTCCCCATCCGCCATTTCCTTGTTAAATATCTCATTGACTTTTATAAAAAGCTTTTTTAAAGTCAAAGTATGAAAAAATTAAGCATAATTTTATTAGGAGTTTTGTTTTGCAGCGGCACAAGCCGGGCCGAGCAGAGCTTTGAAGCTTGGAAACAGCAATTTGCGCTGAAAGCCGCTCAAGAAAATATTTCTGCCGAGGTAATTGAAAACAATGTGCCGAAAATGACATATTTGCCTCAGGTTGTTGAACTGGACCGCAAGCAACCGGAATTCAGTTTGTCTTTTTCCAATTATGCAAAAAGGATGGTGACACCGGAACGTGTCAAAAAAGGGCGGGAATGGATAAAAAAAGAAAAAACGCTGCTGAATGAAATCTATCAAGCGTATGGAATTCCGCCGGCTTATTTATTAGCTTTTTGGGGCTTGGAAACAAATTATGGGAAAACAAAAGGAACGACAAATATCCTCGACGCTTTAGCAACCTTGTCCTACGATGAACGACGTTCTGCCTTTTTTACGGAACAGTTGATCACATTTTTAAAAATATTACAAAAAGATAAAATCGAAGTCCCACAGGGATCTTGGGCCGGTGCATTCGGACATTTTCAATTTATGCCGACAACTTTTTTCCAATATGCCGTCGATGTGGATAAAGATGGTCGGCGTGATATTGTTAATTCTTTTCCGGATGCTTTAGGTTCTGCTGCACATTATTTGTCGCGCATGGGATGGGATAAGAATTTGACATGGGGTCGGGAGGTTGAATTGCCGCCTGATTTTTGGAATACCTCTTTTGATAAAACGGCTTCTTATCCGCTATCTTTTTGGACAGAGGAGGGACTTTTGCGGATGGACGGACGAGCGTATCGTCCCGAGGAGTTGGATATTTCCGCGCATCTTGTTTTGCCAGAAGGCGCGAATGGTCCCGCATTTTTGGTTTACAAAAACTTTGATGTTATCAAACGTTGGAATCGCTCGGATTTTTATGCATTGGCTATCGGCTTGCTGGCCGATCAAATCGCAGGGAAAGAGAGCTCTGATGTTCGGTCTTTTAAGGAGCAAAAGAATTTGCATAAAAGTGATGTTATTCAGGTGCAGGAAAAATTAAAAAAACTTGGATACTATCAAGGTGTCATCGACGGCAGACTTGGCAGTGGAACAAAAAAGGCTGTTGCAGCTTACCAAAAACAGCACGGTTTACCGGAAGATGGATTTTTATCAAAAGAAGTTCTTGAAAAAATCTTAAAATGATGTAAAAACTAAAAAAGGAATTTACAACAAAGGAATGTCAGATGAAAAAAGTACTTTTAAGCCTTTCAATTCTTTCGGTTTGTTTGGCCGGATGTACCGATAACGGCAGCTTATTGCGCTCCAGCGGTAAAAATTATGTTTCTTTGGAACCCAGCGGTGTCTATAAGATCGGAACACCCTATCAAGTAAACAATATTTGGTATTATCCTCAAGAAGACTATGACTATCGAGAAGTCGGAATTGCTTCTTGGTACGGGCCTGATTTCCATAATGGGATGACTGCAAACGGTGAAAAATATGATATGTATGCCTTGACTGCGGCTCATCGAACACTGCCTTTGCCTTCAATCGTTAAGGTGACAAACTTGGAAAACGGCAAATCTGTTGTCGTTCGTGTAAATGATCGCGGTCCTTTTGTCAATAATCGAATCATTGATGTTTCCAAAACAGCCGCCGAGATTTTGGGCTTTGATGCACAAGGGACTGCGAAAGTTCGTGTTGAAGTAATGAAAGATGAAAGTAAAAAACTGAAAAAAGAAATTTTGAAAAATGGAGGAAAAGTTGTAGGCGGGCCGCCGCTGCCGGATGTTCCTCCGATTGAAACGGCGCAAGAACCGGTCAGCCCGATTCCATTGGCTAACCCCGTGATGGCTGAAACGGTTTCTTCTTCAACGATTGAGGAACTGGAGACAACAGAAACAACAGTTTCTCAGCCTCAGCCGATTTATACGCCTCAAACGACATCTGTTGGAAATTACTATGTTCAGGCTGGGGCTTTTTCCAATCCGGAAAATGCACAGCGAATGCGGGAAAGATTAGCGTCTTATGGTTCGGTTGTTGTTTCTGAAAAACAAACGGCAAAGGGTGTCTTGTATCGTGTGCGTTTAGGACCATATGCTAACGGAAACGATGCCGTTGCTGCCATGGACCGTTTAGGAGCTGCCGGCTTTGATGATACACGCTTAATCCAAGAAATGAGCAGATAGGATTTAAAATGAAAAACTTCGGATTATTGGGCTTTTCATGCTTGTTAATGGCGTCCGCAGCCGTTGCAGCTGACTTTGATACAACGGCTTCTTACGCTTATTTGGTGGATTATGATACCGGGGCCGTTTTGCTGGATAAAGGCGGTGATGAACTGATGGCACCTGCCTCCATGAGTAAATTGATGACGGCTTACATCGTTTTTGATAAACTGCAAAAAGGTCAGCTTTCCTTAACGGATGAATTTGAAGTTAGTGAAAATGCTTGGCGCAAAGGCGGTGAAAAAAGCGGCAGTTCTACAATGTTTTTAAAGCCGCATTCAAAGGTAAAGCTTGATGATTTATTAAAGGGCATTATCGTTCAGTCCGGTAATGATGCTTGTATTACGGTTGCTGAAAATATTGCTGGCTCGGAGGAAAATTTTGCTGCGGAAATGACGATCAAGGCACGTGAATTGGGTTTGCCGAAAAGCACGTTTAAAAATGCGACCGGTTGGCCGGATAAAGAGCATTTGATGACGCCGAAAGAATTGGCTCAATTAACTAAACTTATTATTCAAAATTTTCCGGAATATTATCCTTATTATTCGATTAAAAGCTTTAAATATAACGGGATCAATCAGGAAAACCGCAATCCTCTTTTGTATAGCATGCCTGATCAAGCTGATGGTGTGAAAACAGGTCATACCAGCAAATCCGGACATGGTCTGGTAGGTTCGGCCAAAAGCAAAGACGGCAAACGGCGTTTGATTTTAGTGGTCAATGGTCTGAAAACCATGAAAGACCGCGGAATGGAAGCAAAACGCATTATGGAATGGGGATTTAGGGAATTTGACAATTATTCCTTATTCGCTCCGGGACAAACTGTTGAACAGATCCCCGTTTGGATGGGAACACAGAAAACGGTTCCCGTCACTTTAAAAGACCCCGCTCTTGTCACACTTAATCGACTGGATAAACTAAACGCTAAAGTGACTGTGACAGCTGATGGCCCTGTAAAAGCTCCTGTTCATCAAGGAGATAAAGTGGCTGAACTGAATATCTTGTTAAAAGACGGGACAAAATATTCTTTCCCTTTAATTGCACAGGAAAATATAGGGAAAATCGGTTATTTCGGGAAAATGGGTTTGGCATTAAAAAGTTTGTTCTACGGCACTGAAGGGGAAACAGATGCCCAATAAAAGAGGTTATTTTATTACCTTGGAAGGTGGAGAGGGCAGCGGCAAATCAACCCAAATCAAAAAACTGGATGCTTTTTTGACCGAACAGGGTGTTTCACATCATATAACTCGTGAGCCGGGAGGATCTCCGGCTGCTGAAGAAATTCGTCATGTTCTGCTATCCGGTCAGACAGATAAATGGGATTCGATTTCCGAAACACTTTTATTTTCAGCAGCCAGACGCAATCATCTGACACAAGTTATTTGGCCAAAATTGGAAAAAGGAATATGGGTTATCTCAGACCGCTATGCGGACTCGACAATGGCTTATCAAGGTTATGGACGTAATGATCACCTTTTATCACGCTCCGATATTGAAGTATTATATCGCATAACAGCCGGCGATTTTAAACCTGATTTAACATTCATTTTGGATATTGATCCTCAAAAAGGACTGGAACGGGCTCAAAAACGGGCTCATTTAGATCGAATGGAAGGACAAAATTTGTCATTTCACGAAAATCTGAGAAGAGGGTTTTTGGATATTGCCGCTCGGGAGCCAAATCGTTGTGTCGTCATTAACGCCGACCAACCCGAAAATCTGGTTCATGCAGAGATTCTTACAGCTTTGAAAGAGCGTCTCCATGTCTGTTAATCAAGCCTTGGAAGAATTAAAATCCCTTCAACAAAAAGGGAAACTTGCCGGATCATGGTTGATTACGGGACCTTACGGTGTCGGAAAATCAACATTGGTTCGACGATTTGCAGGACTGCTGCTTACGGGGAAAGACCAGGAAATCAGTTTTCATCAAGATTTGAAATGGATTGAACGTGATTTTACCGAAGAAGAGAAGAGGGACATTATTAAAACATTGAATGCCGGCAAAGCATTAGATGAAACTGTTGAAAAAAATCGATCCAGAAAGCAGGAAATTACAATAGATGACATTCGAGGTGCTTTGCAATTTTTGTCTTTGACTGCCGGAAACGATCAATGGCGCGTGTTAGTTATTGATCCCGCGGATGATATGAACACGGCGGCTGCAAACGGTTTGCTGAAAGCTTTGGAAGAACCGCCGGCCGGGACAGTTATTTTCCTTATCAGCCATAATGCCGGCAAGCTTTTACCAACCATCCGTTCCCGATGTCGTGTTTTGAATTTAAAGCCGCTATCTGATTTTGAGATGAAAAACCATATCATGGAGACTTATCCGGAAGTTTCTTGTGTTGATGTAATAGTTCAACTTTCAAGAGGAAGTATCGGAAAAGTAAATGAAATTATAAAAAACAAAGGGATTGATCTATATCAAAAGGTTTTATCTGTTTTGGATGCGCCGGTTTTGGATGTTTCAATGGTTTACCAAATTTGCGAAAGCGCCGTCAAAGAAACGGAAAAATATACTCTTTTGAAAGATTTGTTATTGTTTTATGTGTTGCAGCTGGCTAAGAAAGCGGATTTGTCCCCAGATAAATGCCGTCGTCTTTTACAACTTTGGGAAGATATGAATCAGGCTTTTAAAGATACAGATTCTTTATATTTGGATAAGAAAAATATGCTGGCCAATGTGTTTTTTAAAATAGGACATGAAAAATGATTATTGACAGCCACTGCCATTTAAGCTTTGAAACATATGACGAGGAAAGAGAACGTATCATACAAGCCGCTCGTTCCCAAAACGTCGGCTTAATTCTGAATGTTGCTACCGAACCGAAAGAATATGCTGATATGATAGGAGTTATTGAGAAATATCCTTTTATTTATGGAGCTTATGGCATTCATCCGGAATCCGTCGAACCGGAAAATATGATTACATTGCCAGATTTGTTGCAATCACTGCATCATTTAAAAATTATCGGAGTCGGAGAAACAGGCTTGGATTATCATTATGAGAATGTTGACCGAAAATATCAGCAGGAGTCATTTATGATTCACATTGAAGCTGCTCGTCAAACGGATATGCCGTTGATTATTCATACGCGAGATGCTGATGCTGACCTGAAAGCAATTTTAAAAGAACAGATGATTTACAAACCTTTTAAAGGCGTGATTCATTGTTTTTCTTCATCAGAAGCGCTGGCAAAAACGGCTTTGGATTTGGGACTTTATATTTCGGTTTCAGGTATCATTACCTTTAAAAAGTCGGAAGAATTAAGAACAATTGTTAAAAAACTGCCTTTAAATCGGCTGTTGGTTGAAACGGATGCTCCTTTTTTGGCTCCGGTTCCCTATCGAGGAAAAAGAAATGAGCCGGCCTATGTCATAGAAACTTTTAAAGCTCTGGCACAGCTTAAAGCAGTTCCGGAAGATGTGTTGGAGAACCAGTTAATGAGCAATTTCAAACATCTGTTTAAAAATAAGTTGGGAAAGGAACTGCCTATATGAAAATTCGAATTTTAGGCTGTGGTCCCAGTTATGGCCTTCCCAACGGATGCAGAGGGTTTGGTGATTGCGATCCGCATGAGCTCAAAAATTGGCGGACACGAAGCGGAATAATAATAGAAGAGGGTGATGCAACAATCTTGGTTGATACGCCTCCTGAAGTGCGTATGCAGCTTTTTCAAGCAAATGTTTGTAAAATAGATGCTGTTCTTTGGACACATTTGCATGCTGATCATACGGCTGGCATTGATGATGTTAAGTGCTATGCTGTTGATAAACAGATGACTATTCCGGCTTATTTGAATGAAGAAGATGTTGAAGAGTTTAAACAAAGATTTTATTTTTATTTAAATCCAATGGCTTACATCGGACAACAGTATCCGACATTTGAATTGCATTCAGTTCATCCTTTTGAAGCTTTTACAATCAAAGATATCTCTTTTTTGCCGATTTTGCAGCATCATGGCGACGGAAAAAGTCTGGGCTTCAGAGTAGGTGACTTTGCTTACAATACAGATGTTGATGAGCTTACAGATGAGGGATTTGAAGCATTGAAGGGCATTAAAACATGGATTTTGGGTTGTGTGACACGAACCGAAAATCACAAGCATTTATATTTGGCAAAAGCTTTGAAATGGATTGAACGTGTTCAGCCTCAACAAGCTTTTCTGACACATATGGGGGCTAAAATGGACTATGCAGCGCTTTGTCGAGAATTACCGCCATCCATTCGTCCTTGCTATGATGGAATGGAAATTGAACTTAAATAAGCGGGTATCTTTTATTTTGTTTTCCGTCTTCTCAATGGAATAAAATCACCAGCCAAAACTCGCTCAATATCGCGCTCTAAGTCAGATTCAAGCGACAAGCCAAGTTCTGACAAAAACGACCGAACATTACTGACAAAATCCAACGAACGGCGCAAAAGTTTTTCCTGCCTAAAAGCAAAATAACGCCAACTTTCGATACACTCATTTAACAATTCAATTTCTAATTGTTTTTTTAAATAATTGTTTTTTCTCATTTTTTTAAAACTCCTGTATACATAATATAAATTATGCGACAATTATATAAGATAAAAAGGGTGAACTTCCCTTTTAATTCAAATAGTTAATTAAGGTTGTGGATAACTTTGTGGATTATTTAAAAAGATTGCTCACTAAAACCATCGAATTTAAAATTGAAGCAATTTTTAAAGCAGCAACTTAAAGAAAAAAATAAAACAAACAACCTTCTCCGAAATTTCCAGATGATTACCACTTGACTATTTATCTTTTTTCTTTAAAATAAAATTTGAAGTGAGTGATTCTCACTTTGGGGTGTGGAAACCCTCAAAGAGCGCAAGCAAATGCGATAATTTTGCATACCTTTTAGTCATACACGACTGGAAGGTGTCAAAATAAGTCCAGTCATGGTCGAATATGACGCACTACCTCTTTGTAGTTTCCAACTTCCAGTCGCCTCTCATCATGGCGCTTTTTTTATGAGAAAAAAACATGTTTCAAAAAGGAAGAACTTTACTAGAGATGCTGGCTGTCTTAGCTATCTTCGGAACGTTATCGATTGGTGCTTTTTCTGCGATTCAATGGGCTTTAGCCAAAGTCAAGGCAAATGAGATTATTAATCATGTTTATATGCTTGAATTAGCAGCACTTGACACCCCTCACCTTTATGAAATGCAATCTGGAGAGTTGACTTTAACTGAAACTGAACAGTTTTCTCGAAAAGACTATTTTTTTCGTGTTTTTTCCAAAGATTCAAAAGTTTTTCACATTGACGTATTTTCCATTTCTCCTCGCATATGCCGCTTATTGTTAGAAGTGGCGAAAGAAAATGAGTTGGTTCTGGCCGTCAATGATGTTCGTTATATAAGAGAAAATATTTGCACAAAAGACAACAATACAGTGGCGTTTTATTTTAGCAAATTTCAGGACAAAATTGAAAATATCTGTATTCCAGACTGCTTGGATGAACAGATGTGTTGTGCCGGCAGTTGTCATATGATTCAAACCCCTGTGGTTCTGATCCCTGTAATCTACAAGGAGAGTGTATAGATACCGGCCTTTGTGATCCAAATGTTTGTAAACAATTTCCAGATGGTTTAACTTCATCAACTTATTTTCATTCAGGATGGGATACCGGATGCCGATTTGACAACCAGCGTTCAGATGGAGATGTTATTTTTTGCAAACGTGCTTCAACGACACAATGGTCATGTTATTTAAGTCAGGCTCCGACTTATGGCGGGACACTTTGCGGAACTTGCGATATACCTCCCTGCTCTGACTGTTTAAACAAAAACGTTTGTGAATTAATGTCGGTCGGTATGTACGAAGACGAAAATGGGTATTGCTGTAAAGATTTTGAAAAAGGAACTCTCTGTCGAAGAAAAACATATCATCCAGCTTTACTTGTTGAAAATGGAGTTTATTATGAATGCGGTATTAGTGTGAACTGGAATACCGGTTATACGGCTGTGGGAGATTGTTTCCCTGTTGATTGTATTGATGGCTTTACGTGGCAACGTCTTCCTGCCTACAATACCAACCCTTATTACGGTTGCGTTAATGCTTCAAAAGATATGTGGTATTATCGTATTAACTCAACTTATTCGTATGTGACATCAGCAGGAGCATGTGGTAATAACTGTCAAAAAGACAGAACCGGTTGTTCACCCTATTTTCAAGAAGCTTGCGCGCCAATAGACGCAGAAACAGGTAAAAGAACGTGCATTTACGGAAAAGCAGTTACTGACACGTGTGTTTGTCTGACAGATAGAACATTGCCTGTTGGCACATTGTGCTGTGCTACGGGACAAACCAATATCAACGGGGTTTGTGTTGCTTTGTGACTTTTGCATTTATGACAAAATCATGATAGATGTGATTTTCTATTGACAATTTCAGGGGCTTGTGGCACTTTCAAGATATCAATAATCAAAGAGAGGAATAAAATGACAAAATCTGAGTTAATTGAACGCATCTCAAAAGCAAATCCACATCTTTATCACACAGATGTTGAAAGAATTGTGACAACGATTTTCAGTGAAATTTCAAATGCTTTGTCGGCTGGAAATCGTGTCGAGCTGCGTGGTTTCGGTATTTTTTCCGTTCGGACGCGTAAACCGCGTAAGGCGCGTAATCCAAAAACCGGTGCTTCGGTCAGCGTGGGAGAAAAGCATGTGCCTTTTTTCAAAGCTGGTAAAATGTTGAGAAAACGGATTAATAATTAAGGAATACGGTCATGAATTGGCTGACTAACTATGTTCGACCGAAAATCAGTAAACTGGTTCCGAAAAAAGAAATTCCCGATAACTTATGGACACAATGTCCTAAGTGCGAAAAAATGATTTTTCACAAGGAATTAGAGGAAAATACTTTTATTTGTCCGAATTGCGATTATCACTTTAAACTGGCTCCTTTAAAGCGGCTTGAAATGCTTTTCGATGGAGGACATTATGCCCTTATCCAACTGCCGGAAGTGAAAGAAGACCCTTTAGGTTTCGTTGATTTAAAAAAATATACAGACCGTTTAAAAGATGCCCGTAAAAAGACAAAACAGCAAGATGCTATTTTGGTTGCACATGGTCTGATCGGTGGTTTTCCCGCAGTTGTTGGCATTTTTGATTTTTCTTTTATGGGCGGTTCTATGGGAACGGCAGTCGGAGAAGCCATTATCGCAGCAGCGAATCTTGCTTCTTTACAACAAGCTGCTTTGATTCTGATACCGGCTTCCGGTGGTGCACGTATGCAGGAAGGGATGCTTTCACTTATGCAGATGCCTCGAACAACTCTGGCTGTCAAGCTGTTAAAAGAAAAAAAACTCCCTTATATTACCCTTTTGACTAATCCGACAACCGGAGGTGTGACAGCTTCCTTTGCCATGTTGGGTGATGTTGCTTTGGCTGAACCGGATTCAACAATTGCTTTTGCCGGGGCGCGCGTCATTGAACAAACTATTCGTGAGAAGCTGCCGGAAGGTTTCCAAAAATCTGAGTATTTGATGAAACACGGCATGATTGATGCTGTGGTTGACAGACGGCAAATACGGGATGAATTGATTAAAATTTTGGGCTTATTGATGGTCCCCAAAACAAAATAAGACGCATGAGCTCTTTACGAGTGATCATTTGGGGACTATCTGTTATATTGAGTTCTGTTCAAATATGTTTGGGGGAAACAATGATTATCACAAGTACTGGAATTGTCAATGGCGTTATTGATGATAAATACGGTAAACGAGGAAGTCAGTTTTTAAATCAAATGCCGACTTATTCCCTGCCCTTTCAAATTGTTGATGCACCGAAAGAAACAAAAACTTTTGCTTTTGTTCTAGACGATCCGGATGCGATACCTGTTGCCGGTTTCACATGGGTTCATTGGTCAGGGGCAAACTTAACGCGTTCTGCATTGGCCGAAAATGAAAGTATAAGTGCGGCTGATTTTATTCAGGGAGAGAACAGTTGGGGAGTTAACATGTACGGAGGAATGGCACCTCCGAATGCACCGCATCAATATAATTTGCATGTTTATGCTTTAGATACGAAGCTTCCATTAAAAACCGGCTTTACACCAAAAGAATTGCATGATGCCATGAAGGGCCACATATTGGGACAGGCAGTTCTTTCGGGAACTTATGCCAATTAACGTGTTTTCCCTTGATCAGGGTGTGGATTATTGCGTGTTGATCTGGTTTTTGTCCGTGTTTTAGGTTTCATTTGCGCCAGCTGACTTAAGCTCATTAAAAAATTTAACGGATTACGCATCATATCTTCAAAAATACGTTGTTCTACAGCTATTTTTTTTGTCATCCTTTTCTCCTTTTGAAGCAAAAGGATAGTTCTTTTTTTCTTAAAAGTCAATAAAAGAATAGCTTTGAAACGAATAAAGCCACTAAAATGCCTGTCAAATCCGCAACAATACCCGCTGCAACGGCATGTCGAAATTTTTTCACGCCTACTGCACCGAAATAAACAGATAAAACATAAAAAGTTGTTTCTGAACTGCCCAACATAACCGCGGCTGTTTTTGTCACCGGATCATTATCTCCGTATGTTGCTGCAATTTGAGCAAAAATCCCCCTGGCCCCGCTGCCGGACAATGAGCGTGTTATTGCTAACGGCAAAAGATCCGCCGGCATACCGATTATTTCTAATACCGGCTCAAAAGCCAAAGCCAGCAGATCAATGGCTCCGCTGGCCCGAAACATTGCAACAGCAACCATCATCGCAACCAAATAAGGAATAATGCGAATGGAAATATCAAATCCCTCTTTAGCTCCTTCCGTAAAGGCTTCATAAACCGGAACCTTATGCCAAGCGCCATAAGCAACAAAAAAGGCAACCAACAACGGAATAATCGCTAAAGAACAGCTTTCTATCATTTCTTTTTCCCCGGATTAGGAGATAATTTAATCAAACATTTCACAAAAATTACACCGATGCAAAGGGCCGAAAAAGTGGTAATCAGCGTTGGCAAAAGAATTTCGCCCGGATTCTCACTTCCGACGGCCATCAAAATAGCAATAGCAGATACTGGTATAAGCTGAACACCGGCCGTATTGATTGTTAAAAAGGTGCACATATCATCTGAAGCCGTGTCAGGTTTGTTTGGATTAAGACGTTTTAAACCTTCCATCGCTTTAATACCAAAAGGTGTTGCAGCGTTGCCGAGACCCAATGCATTGGCTGAGATATTTAAGGCAATATCTGCCTGAACGGGATCGTTTTTTGGAACGCCTGGAAACAAACGCTTTAATAACGGAGATAAAAAATGCGCAATACAATCAATCATGCCCGATTGTTGAGCAATTCGCATCAACCCAAGCCATAAAGCCATAATTCCGACTAAACCGATACAAATGGTGACTGCTGATTGTGCGGATGAAAGTATTGCATTAGAAACATCTCCTATCTTTCCGTTAAATATGGAAATAATAACAGAAGATAGTATAAAAAAGAGCCAAATCCAATTCATCATTGTTGCCTGCCTTTTTTAAATATAAAACAGAATAATAAATACTTTCTTAACATTGATTGACAGAGTTTTATTTGTGACGTATAATTATATTCTCTTTAACAAAAGGAGCCCTGTAAATGCAGCCCACGTTAATCTTATGGGATTGGGATAACACTCTTGTTGATACATTCGAAGCTATTTTTACAGCTCAGAATGTCATGCGAGCTTTTTACGGCATGCCTCCTTGGACAAAAGAGCAAAGCAAACAAGCCATGAACACATCGGGTCAGACTTTGATACAAGACTTGGTGGGACCACAAAAAGCTGTTGAAGCGCAACGTATTTTTTTGAAAGCTTATGCGGATTTTGCATCACATATCCAACTCAAACCAGGCGCTTTTGAAATTCTCACTTATACTCACGAAAAGGGGTTCATCAATGTTTTGGCCAGCAATAAGGTTTCAGATCTTTTGCAAAACGAAGCTCGTTTATTAAATGTCACCTCTTTTTTTCAACGTATCATTGGTGCCGAAGAAGCGTTTCAGGATAAGCCCTCTCATTTCTTTACGGATAAGGCAATAGAAGGTTTTACTTTTAAACGTTTAATTTGCATCGGAGATGGTTATTCGGACATGAAAATGGCTGAAAACTATTCTGATGCGATCGGTATTTTGGTTGGAACAAACCCAGCTGATACAGAGTTTCAATCTGTGTCAGTTGATTATGCCTGTTCAACTTTATATGAACTCACAAATATCTTGGAAGGATTAAAATGAAGCGAATTATCGGGATTATGACAGGAAATTCTTTAGATGCCGTAGATGTTGTTCTGACGGAGTTTTCGGATCAAGATGAAATTCATGATATTGCCGGTTTGTCTGTCCCTTATCCTATTTCATTGCGTAATGCTTTATTGACACTTCGCTGTTTGGTTAATGAAGATGATATAGATATGGATACGCTTCAATCTCTGCCTCTTTTTTTGGAAACACATGATAGTTATCTGCATGTCGTTTCTCAAGCCGTATTAAAACTGTTGTCTGACCATCAAATTTCACCTTCGTCCATCGATGCAATCGGTTTTCACGGACAAACGCTGGATCATTGTGGTCCTTCATTATGTCCTGAAAAAAATGACTTTCCATACACACTTCAAATGGGATCCGGCCAAAAATTGGCTGACTTAACGGGTATTCCCGTCATTTATGATTTCCGTTCGGATGAAATCATAAGTGGCGGTGAAGGAGCTCCGCTGGTTCCACCGCACAATAAACATATTGCTGAAGGTTTGGGATTAAAAAGTGCCGTTTTTTATAATGCCGGCAACACCAGTAATTTAGCGATTGTCACTGAAAAGACTTTGTTAGGCTGGGATGCGGGTCCGTTTAATGAATTCACGGATAAACTGATCAGACGGAATACTTCGGATCCGTATGATGAAAATGGTAAGTATGGTTCGAAAGGAAAATTAAAACCGGAATTATTACGGGAATTGTTTGAAAAAAGCGCACAAACCCCCGGTGGACATAATTTTTATTTGGTTAAACCGCCACGTTCCGGTGATCCGCGTTGGTATCAATTTGAAAAAATCGCTGCTTTTCAAAATCCCGTTGATTTTAATGATGTTGTTTATACTTCCGAGTATTTTGCAGCTTATACGGCTGTTTTTACACTTCAATTTGTTCCCAAAAGTATAGAATTACCTAATCATTTTATCCTTTTCGGCGGGGGATGGCATAATCCCGTTTGTTTCAATGAATTTAAAAAACTTTTATCAGGAGACGGATACGTTCTACCGCAACATAAATCAATTTTTAAACAAATTTGCACGCGTTTTAAAGAAAAACCCGCAGTATATATTTCTGATTTAGGGAAATATATGGAAGCACGTTTGTTCGCTGATTTAGCTCGTTATTACCTGGAAAAGAAAACCTGGACTACATATGAATTGACCGGCTGTAAAACTCCGGTTGTTTTAGGAACAATGCGTCGACCTTTCCAAGGGTTAATTGATGATCGAATTAGTCGTGCAGCCAAAGGATGGCAAAAAAAAGAAAGAAAGGTCTCTTGATTTTGAAATTTTTATCTTTATTTCTAAAAAAAGAAAAAGGAGGGAAAAATGTCTTCAAAAGCGTCTTTAATTGAGAAAATCTTTTTTGCGGTTATGCTGGGTGGTGCATTGCTATTGGGTCTCTCCCCTTCTCTCAAAACGACATTAACAACACTTCATATCGGCAAAGTGACGATACCTTTGGCTCCGCTCTTTTTCTCATTGGTTATTTTTCTGGTCGTTATGTTTGTCACACGTCTGTTGCAGCGTATTTTAAAAAACAGATTGCTTGTCAAAACAGATTTAAATCCGGGAACTCAGGCGACGATTGTTTCTATTACAGGTTATATTGGTCTTGTAATCGCATTTTTCTGGGTTTTATCCGAACTTGGAATAGATTTAAAAAACGTCGCTGTTTTTGCCGGAGCTTTATCGGTTGGTATCGGTTTTGGACTGCAAAACGTCGTCAATAATTTTATTTCTGGTGTTATCTTGTTGTTCGGACGTGCCATTCAAGTTAATGATCGAGTAATCATCAATGGTAAAGAAGGAATTGTCCGACAAATTAACATTCGTTCTACAGAGTTGGAAACAGCTAACGGTGTCCGCATTTTAATTCCGAATGCTTCTGTTCTCAGCACAGATTTAACCAATTTAAGTACACAAAAGGAAACGAATTTAATCAGTTTGAATTTTTCAGTTCCTCAAACTTCTGATGTTGTTGCTGTGCAAGAAGTCTTGCTAAAAGTCGCCGCCGCAGAAAAAAGACTGGCCAAAACACCTGCTCCGACTGTGTTAGCGACAGATATCTCCGGTGCTGTGATTACTTTTGAACTATCCGCCGCCGTAAAAGACATTAACTTGAAAAATAAGCTGCTCAGCGATCTGAGACTTCAAATCCTGACACAGTTAAAGGAACAAAAACTTATCTAGTTTTAAACTGAGCCATATACAATGCCCGGTAAGCACCGTTTTCAATGTTCAGCAATGTTTCGTGGGTTCCTTCTTCCACGATGTGACCTTCGTTTACGACGACGATTTTATCAGCATTTTGAATGGTCGATAAACGGTGTGCTATAACAAACACTGTTCTGTCCTTCATCAAATTATCAATCGCTTTTTGAACAATGGCCTCGGATTTATTATCCAATGCGGAAGTTGCTTCGTCTAAAATAACAATCGGTGCATTTTTCAAAAAAGCTCTGGCTATGGCGACACGTTGTTTTTGTCCGCCGGAAAGCAGAATGCCTCGTTCACCGATATTCGTATCCAAACCATGCTCCAAATGATGAACAAAATCATCTAAACAAGCACTCTTAATTGCTACTTCAATTTCTTGGGGTGTTGCATCAGGTTTACCCAATAAAATATTGTCACGAATCGTCCCGGAAAAAAGGAAATTATCTTGAAAAACAACAGCAATTTTATCTCTCAATGATTCAAGCGTGAATTCACGAATATCAACGCCGTCAATTTGAATAGAGCCTGTGTTAATATCATAAAAACGCGGAATTAAATTAACCAACGTTGTTTTTCCACCACCGGAATTTCCCACAAAAGCTATCATCTGCCCTTTTTTTAGATGAAGATTTACTTTATTTAAAACAGGCACTCCCGGTGTATATTCAAAGTCAACATCCTTAAAAGTAATTTCCTTGTTTATTCCCTCTAAAGGCCGCGCATTCTTTTTGTCTTTAATTTGAACAGGTAGCTCCAACAGTTCAAAGACACGTTCAATCGCCATAAAAGAAAGCTGAACCTGATTAAAGTTTTTCCCGATATTTTTAATCGGTGTATAAAGCATTAACATTGCAGTCATAAAAGCCACAAAGCTGCCACTGGTAATCGTGCCGTTCATAATCAATGAACTGCCGGCCCAAATAACCAAAGCAATTCCGACAGAAATGATAATATGCATCATTGGTGATAACCAGCCGGTTTTCTGCGTTTGTTTAATAGATAGTTTAAACAGCTTACGTAAAACTTCTTCGAACAAATGCTGCTGATGTTTTTGCAAATTATATGAAGCAATTGTTTTGTTGCCGGCATACGTTTCATTGTAAAGCGTGACGGCTTCACCGCCGGCCATTGCCGTTCGTTTTGTGATTTCTTTAATTTTCTCTCGAATTTTAGTAAGTGGATAAAGAGAAATCAATAAAACTGAAATCGCAATAATGGCCAATTGCCAAGAAGTGTAAATCAAAACAGCAATTAAAGAAATGGAAGAAAAAACCCTGGATGTAAAAACTTTCAAATTATTCAAAAGACCGGAACAGGCTAAATTAGGATCATTGTCAAAACGATAAACAACCATGCCTGAAGAAGAACTATCAAAAAAAGCAGATTCAAAACAAACTAACTTCTTATAGAGCTTTTGCTTTAATTCCATGGTTATTTTGGAACCAACCCAAGTATTTAAATAAGTGGACGAATAGTCCAGACCGCTTTGAACTAAAGTAAACAAAACAATCAAAAGCGGAATATAAAAGGGAGAAGCAACGCTTTTATCAATGACAACCATATCCATGTATGGTTTTAATGACAACGCAATAACCGCATCCAAAGAACCGATCGGAATGGTAATCAGAGTTGCCAAAAGGGCTCGAAACCAAAACGGTTTAACAAACGGCCACATGCGTCTGTAATTTACGACAAATTGAGATTTTTTTATTTTTTCAAACATTTATTTTCTTTCGTTTACACACTGTTCAACCGTTTTAAGACCCGATTTTTCCCCATGACTCGCATAATGGCATATAAATCCGGAGACTGCTCTTTGCCGGTTATAAAGACTCTTAAAACCTTTGCGACATCAGATACATTGCCTTTAAAAAGCGACGGATTCTCACGAAAAGCCTTCATATCCGAGGCAAACCCGTTTTTATCGGCGACATCTTTCATTTTTTGGAACCATTGATCTTTGTCGTCATTTTCGTCGTAAAGTTCAACAAAATCATTTAAAATATTTGTTATGTCATTGACAGACATGGGTTTTAGTATGCTAAAGGCTTCTCCGGTCGTTAAAGTGAATTGATCGTCAAAGAAAAATGATGCTTCTTTTTTGACATCAGACCACTTCACAATGTCTTTACGAACCTTTTTAACCCCTTCTCTTTCAATGTTTAGGATTTTTTTCATATAATCGGCATTTTCTTTCATGAGCATGGCGAAAGGCACATCATAGTTCTCACACCACGCCAAAGCTTGCTGATAAACATCTTCTGCCGTCATACGACCGATAATGTCTCGTGAAATACTGTCCAATTTGACGAAATCGAATAAAGCACCGGAAGAACCGATTTTTTTGATATTAAAGGGAAATTCTTTATATGACTTGTCCGGATTTTGGCGGCGCCAATCTTCAAAATTCGAATTTGCTAAATTAAGCAAGTATTCAATAATTGCCGGTTTCGGATACCCTTTTTCATCAAAGTAAGTAAGATTTATTTCCGGGTCTAAACGTTTAGAAAGCTTACGTCTGTTTCCATTCTCATCCAGTTTTTGAATATGAGAAATGTGGGCATACTTCGGAGCCTTCCAACCGGCGACCTGAAACAAAAGTGTATGCAAAGGCAATGAAGACAGCCACTCTTCCCCGCGGATCACATGTGTTGTCCCCATTAAATGGTCATCAATTAAATGAGCAAAGTGATAAGTCGGCAGTCCGTCACCCTTCATAATGGGAATATCCAAATCACTTTCGGGAAACTCACGCCGACCGCGAATCAAATCCTCAATAATGACTTTTTTGGTGTAGTGTCCGGGAGATTTAAAACGAACAATAAACCGCTTGCCAGCCTTCAGATTTTCCAAGACAGCTTCTTCCGTCAATTTACGGCATTTTGCGAAAGGTCCGTAATATCCTGGTCGAATATTTGCTTTGCTTTGCATTTCATGTGTTTTTTCGTTATCTTCCTCCGTGCAAAAGCATAGATAAGCTTTATCTTCTTCCAGCCATTTTTTGACATAAGCCTGATAAATTTCTTTACGTTCACTTTGAATGTAAGGCCCGTATTCCCCTTTTGACGGGGCATTCAAAACAGGACCTTCATCATTGGGAATGTCATACTCTTTTATGGCTTTCAACACTAAATCTTTGGCACCGTCCACCTGGCGTTTTTGATCCGTATCTTCAATACGCAAAATAAATACACCACCGGATTGATGAGCAACTCGTTCCGGCAATAACGCAGCGGAAAGTGTTCCCAGATGCAGCATGCCGGTTGGACTTGGAGCCGTACGGGTCACAATCGCGCCGGCAGGCAACTGCCGCGGCGGATATTTTGCTTCAATCTCCTCAATAGAAGGAAGCGGATTTGGAAAAACCAGATCAATAATTTCTTTTTTCATTTTTTTATCCTAAATTATTTTGATGTCGCTATCATAAAAGAAAGTCACTTAAAAATCAAGTCTTCCTTCAAGAATGAGACATTTCAGCCAAAACTTCTTTTTTCAACGTAATATTATCCCGTTTTCCGCTACCGAAAATCGGCAGAGCATCACGATATAAAATGACACGTGGCAAATACAATTCCGAATAGCCTTCTTTTTGTATCAATTGTTGTAAATCCTGAATTTTCAGATCTTTATTTGTTGAAACCAGAACAATCTGTTCCCCTTTAGTCTCGTGTGGCACGGCAACGGCACCATATTCAAAAGTACTGTCGGGTGTGACGGCTGCAGCTATTTTTTCGACACTTGTCAAAGAAATCATTTCTCCTGCTATTTTAGCAAAACGTTTGACTCGGTCGCGAATATAGAAAAAGCCCATATCATCCACTTCTACCACATCTCCGGTATCATACCAACCGTCTGTCGGGGGAACAAGAACACCCGGGTTGTCAGCAAACATATAGCCCATCATGATGTTTGGTCCTTTGACACACAAAGAACCTCCCTTTTCAATTCCAGAGACGGGAGAAAGCTTGTATTCAATCGCAGGCATGATTTGACCAATGGAGCCAAAACGACAGAAGGTGGCGTTATTGGTCGTTAAAAAGGGAGATGTTTCCGTTGCACCATACGCTTCGAATAATCGAACGCCAAAACGTTCCATATAGATGTCTCGTGTCTCTTTTTTTATAGCTTCTGCGCCGCCTAAAACAAAACGTAAAGTATGAAAGTCAAAAGGATGCGCCACTTTTGCATAACTTTTGAAGAAAGCATCCGTTCCAAACATCATTGTTGCACCGATTTCATAAACCAACTCTGGCACAATCCGATAATGCAGCGGTGAAGGATATAAAAACAGCTTACCGCCGCAAAGAAGCGGATAAAAAGTGCCTCCCACCAATCCATATGAATGGAACATCGGCAGCATATTAAACATGGTGTCTGTTTCATTGATGTCTACTAAGCTTGCAAGCTGACGAATGTTGGATAAAATATTCTGGTGACTTAGAACAACGGCCTTAGGTGATCCTTCCGACCCCGAAGTGAATAAAACCAATGCTTTTTGAGTACCGCTTTTGGGATAAGGCACATATTTGAATTTATATGAGATCCAAGCTTTTAAACGAGCAAACAGACCAATAGACTTCTTAATGTCTTCCAAATATAAAATACGAACTCCGTTTGCTGTTAAAGCATCGACAATCGGGGTTAGTTTTTGCTCTTCGATAAATGTGCGAGAAGTTAAAACACTTTTGAGAACAGCTGTTTTGCTGGTAGAAACAACGTTCGCAAGTCCCGAAGAAAAATTTAACATCGCCGGCACACGTTCATATGCCATCAATCCGATTAAAACACACAAGTTATCGATAGAGTTTGGTAATAAAACACCCAAATGTTCTTGACGATCTGCAATTTTCTTAAAAAAACGACCATATAAATAGCTTTTAACAATGATATCTTTATAAGAATGCGGCACGCGTTGTGTATCTTCTACGAACATTGGTCGACTGAATAAACCATTGTGAGCATTATTTTTGGCAGTTTGCATCAATTCACTGAAAAAAGAGGCTTCCGGTTTATAAGTCGCACGGAAAGAAATATCCAACATCAACCGATACAGCTCATTACTGATATAATTTCTGTCACGACGCGTTTCTTCTTTAATTTTAAAAACAACGGGTTTTTGGATTGTAATTGTTGTTTTAGGCAACATCCGAAAAATATGTTTTTGCTGCATTCTGGAACAATATCCATGCCGTGTACCGGTAATCCAAACCGGAACAAGCGGTACATTTGCTTTATCTGCCAGGATTCCCGGTGCTTCATAGATTTTCATTAACGACCCGGTTTCGGTAATCTTACCCTCTGCAAAGATCACACAAGATTGACCAGCCTCTAATTTTGCCAACAAGTTTTTGATGGAAATAGGATCCAAAGGATTAAAAGGCAATAAATCTGCAAAATGCATCAATATTCGAATTCTTTTTTGTCTGATCGTCGTCGGATTAAGGGCAAAACACAAATGTCCGGGCAAGAAAGCATATAAAAACAACACATCCCATGAAGAAACATGATTAGCCATGTAAATCACAGGAGTAGGCAGTGCAGAAGCTTTTTCAAGCCAATAAACACGAACACGGAACAGCTTAAAATAAGCCCGAAGTAAAAATCGAATCATAAATGTTATTCTCTCATCTGTTAGTCTTGGGTTAGTATAAAAAAGAAAGGTAAACAGAAATTTAAAACTCTATTTTAAATCCCTCTTCTTCTAAGATACGGAAAAATTCAGCCAAAAACAACTTTTCTTTCTCATGAACTTCTCCATCTGACATAATCATTTCCATCAATGCTTCTAAGAACATCTTAACAATCCAACCGTCCATCCCCAAAATTCTTTCCAAAGACAAGTAAAAACTTTGCGTATCCGGGTTAATCATTGTTAAGTAATGAACAAGATCCGCATCATTAAAAGTTAAGTCCGGACAACGTTTATGAACATACTGAGCCATTTTATCATACTCAATACGATCTTTGTGGCCATCCATCGCCGCCACAAACAAAAGAGCCGTTAATTCATTACGTGTTCTGTCAATAGCTGTTTTCATTTCACCATTTGTCATCGACGATGAAAATTGATACTGAGGAGCTGTAGAAGTCGGCTTCTTTTCTTGCAACTGAACACCCAACTCATTCTCGAAGAAATCAACCGGATTGGAATAAACCTTACCTGTTTGATCTGTAATTTTAGAAATAGAAGAAAGTTTTATTAGTCTGGGTGCCTTAATCTCCTCACAAAAAGCATCAATAAAAATTTCTTTTCCGCTTTTAATCACACGGCGAATGATAACATGACGATCCTGATGATTACCGGAAAGTGATGTATACTCAATTTCGGCCGCAACGGAAATACCGGTTGCCAGAATATGTCGGCTTTGTAAATGATGCGCAACTTCTTGAGCTTTTGGCTTTGAAGCATCTAAAGATTGCCGAAAAGCGGTCACATCTTCACCGGTAAAGCGAGCTATTGTCTCTAATAATTGAGCGGAAGTAGACATCATCCTTAATCCTTTCTTTTCAAATTTTCGTTAATCCAAGTCTTATAAAGTCTGAAAACTTCTTCTTTTTGATGAGGTGTCAGACCTTTTTTTACAGCATACATATTTTTTTCAAGAAGTTCTACAAAATCTTTTGAAAAATGAACAGAACCGTGTCTATTCAGAAAATCTGCCCATGCCTGTCCGTAAAGCGGAGCCACTTTTTCCCGACCATACAAAGCGATAGCCACTTGTTTTGTTAAAAAGGTAATTTCCTTTAGAAACTCTGCACCGGAGAGATTTTTGATCGCTTCCAAACGTTGAAGGACAAAACGTCGACGATTCTTTCCGACAGCAATAAGTAAAGCATATAAACCAAATAACAGTAAAACGCCAATCAATAAAACAGCCCACCACCCCCACGCCAAAGGCAATAATGCCGGTTCTTCAGGCAAATGAATATCCCTTAAACCCGACAAATCGATATTCATTTATGTCTCCTTCGTAAAGATTGAGCAAAGACATCATAAAAGTCCATGCCGGTCGAAATCGGAATATAGTGGACGTGATAGTTTGCTGCAAAATCCTTTAGAGAAGCATGTCGTTTTTCAAAATAATTAACGTAAGCTTTCTGCACAGCAGGTTGACGTGTATCAAGTGCCGCTATTTTTTCTCCGTTGGTGATCGGATATAGATTGGGAACGGGACAACGCCCTTCCAGCTCATCAAAGACATTGATTAAAATAACTTCATTGCCTTTAGCCAAAGAAGCTAAACTTTTAAAAGTTTCTTCATTAACATCTGAAAAATCGCTGATAACAAAAACTAAATTGCCGTTTCGACATGTCCGGCGCAGTTTCCAACAAGCCGTTGATAAAGAAATTTCTTCCTGGATTGGTTTTAAAGATGTATTTTGTCGCGTCATTTGGCTGATTTTAGCCAAAAATTCGATCAAATGACGGTAAAGGCGAGATGGTTTACAAAGTTTCATTTCTTCATCGGAAAGAAGGATACCTCCGATCTTGTCTCCTTTTCCCTGGAAAAACCAAGCTGTCATAGACGCTAAATGAGCGGCAATCACAGATTTAAAGGCCTGGCGCGTCGCAAAATGCATGCCATGGCGAAAATCAAGCAAAAACCAGATTTGCCGATCACGTTCTTCCCGAAAAACTTTCGTATAGGTTTTGCCGTGACGTGCCGTAATCCGCCAGTCAACCAAACGAACGTCATCTCCTTGCTGATATTCACGCACTTCGTCGAAGTCCATGCCTCGTCCTTTAAAAATCGAACGGTAATTACCGTTATTGACACGAGATGTTTTCCTGTCCGGAAAGGCTGTTAATCGATAGGTCTGATACTGGTCTTGTATCAAACTTTCCAAACTGGCAAAAACGGCTTTATCTCCGGTGGTAATCATGAAACTCCTATGGCAGTGGGACTTCTTTTAATAACAGGTCAATAAATGCATCCGGTGTCATTCCCTTGGCTTCAGCTTCATACGACAGCAAAATTCGATGGCGCAACACATCATGAATCACTGCATGAATATGTTCCGGCATGACATAATCTTTTCCTCGCAACCAAGCGCAAGCCTTGGCGCAAATATCTAATGCCAATGTTCCTCGAGGACTTGCACCGTATTCCACATAAGAAGCCAGTTCAGCACTATAAACGGACGGATCGCGGGTTGCCATAATAAATTGAATAAGGTACTCCTCTAATTCCGGAGATAAATGAACGCTCAAAACTTCCCGCCGAGCTTCTTTGACCATATTTTGAGAAATTTTTTCAAACGGTGGTTTAGGTCTTTGAATAGCCTCATCACGAACCAGACGCAGAATTTTACGTTCTGATTCGATATCCGGATGACCGATTTTAACAAACATTAAAAAACGGTCGAGCTGAGCCTCGGGCAGTGGATAAGTACCTTCATGTTCAATGGGGTTTTGAGTTGCCATTACCAAAAACAGCTCCGGCAAAATATATGTTGTCGCTCCGACCGTCACCTGGCGTTCACCCATAGCTTCCAACAAAGCAGATTGAACTTTTGCCGGCGCACGGTTAATTTCATCTGCCAAAATTAAATTATGGAAAATGGGACCTTTTTGAAAAACAAAAGTCCCGTTTTCGGGGCGATAAACATCACTGCCTGTTATGTCCGCCGGCAATAAATCAGGCGTAAATTGAATACGATGCGAGTCGCATTCAATCGCAGAAGCCAATTTTTTAATTGCTTTGGTTTTCGCAAGGCCCGGTGCGCCCTCCACCAATAAATGACCGTCAGACAAAAGCGAAATCAACATCCGTTCAATTAAAGCTTCCTGCCCGATAATTTCAGCATTCATAAAAGAACTTAATTGCAAAAAACGATTTTGAGCTTCCGACATTTTTCCTCCTAAAAAAAGACTATACATTTTTTTCAACTAATATAGAATAAAAGTAAAGGAAAAGCAAATGAGTATCACAATTTTGTCACCATATCGTCTTTTTTTTATCGATGAGACTGATTTTTTGTTTGTCTTGATGAAAGATGGTCGGTTATGTAAAATTAAAAAAGTTGATTCTTTTCCTGCTCTTTCTGCTGATTTTAAACACTTGGGAGGCGTTTCTTTTGATGGAGAAAATACCCATATCACACAAACACCGTTGGAGTTTGATCATTCTGCCCCTCGGGAAATAGCTTCTGTTTTTGGATATTTCTATTATCCGGCATTCGCATCTAACTCGAAAAAAATGGCGTTAATCGAGGCCGATTTGTTAAGTCCTCTTTCTTCCGGCAGTCTGTGTCTGTTTCAAAAGAAAATCAAAAATTGGAAAAAAACAACCGAAATACCTGCCCTATTGAAGCCTCCCTTTTGGAGCCGTCTGACCGAATCGCTTTTCTATTTTAACACGCATCATGAACTGATGTGCTTTTGTCAGGATGAAAAAACGATAATTGCCCAAAATGTTTATCTGGCCGCTTTGTCACCACTTCAATCTGAAATTTTGTATTTTGACGGAAATTATGTTCGACTTTATTCTTTGATACAAAAATCAGAAGAAATCGTTTTTCCGGCGCCTTATGCTACGGCTGTCAGTTTTGACCAAAAAGCTCAGAATATCTTTTATGCAACTTCTTTTGAGGGAAAACATGCTATTTACGGTTTTCATCGTGCCTCACAAAAAACCTACCTACTTTGCGAAACCACAACGCCCATTCATTTCTTGTGTCCTTAAAAAGCCCGTTAAAGAGTCTCTTTTAATAACGAATATTGTTAATTTCACGTAATCTGACTAACGATTGTAAAACAAATGGCGTTCCGACTTTCCGCTTCAATACCCGCATAAAATCTGCCATTCTGTATCCTTCAATATAAGAAAGAGCCGAGTCTCCATCCCTGTCCGTTTGACTGTAATCTACACCGGCTTCCGTTAAAGCTTTAAAGAGAGAAAGATAAGCCTGATAACAGGGCGACTGATCGGTTTTATCTTTCGGACGAAACTCTAAGGCTTTTGAAACACAAAACAAACTGGCGTTTGCTAATTCGGAAGAAACGCCTTTGACATCTAAACCGTTTCTTTCTCGGTTTTCCAACAAATAAGATATAACCGCAAAATCTCCTTTGCGTATAGCCATCAACAAAGGCGGAAGACCAAAAAAGTTAGCCCCGTTATTCAAATCTTTTTGAACACCGGCTTTTAGAATCTCCAATGCAATCTGAGAATGCTCGGAAAATAACATGATATCCCGTTCATCATGCAAAGCAATCTCAAGCGGCGTCAAATGTAATGGGTAATCTGTTTTCAGGTTAAAATCAGCGCCTGCTTTTAACAAGGTTCGAATGATACCGACGTGTCCGTGAAATGCAGCTAAATGCGCAGCAGACTTGCCATTTGTCAGTTCGTTAACGCGGATACCTCTTTCAATCAGATAAGCTGCAATTTTGGCACGTTTTTCACTTAACTCATGTTGAGCATCTTTATTTAACACATCTATCTTTTCAGCCGCACGCATTAACAGATTTTGTTTTTTTTCATCAACAACGTCATTGACGTTTTGTATACTACGACACAAATCCTTCAGTTGTTCTACTTCTCCTAAGTCAACGGCTTTGATCAATTCTTTCATTTTTTCCTCGTTTTAACAAAATAACATGCTGAACATGATGTGTTCAGTTCTTTTTTTTATCCTCATTCTGGAATAAAAAGCAGTTTAACTGATTTTCTTTATTTTGTCAACATTTTTTGATGCGTTAAAAAAAGAGGCTTTCTAATGAAAGCCTCCTTTCTTTATATCCTGATAGAACTTAGAAATTGTACTTCAATTTCAAGGTACCGGTATGGCTTGTATAATCACGACGAATACCTGCATCGTAATTCAAAGTGATATCCATTGCATCAGCAATGTTCATCGTCACACCGACACCGGCTTCAACACCGAAACGCGGCAGACGTTTCCCGCTTGCCGTGTAAGAGGAAGTTCCCATAGACACGACAGCATCGGCATTGTCAGAAACAACATCATATGTTGCTGCCAACCGCACTTCAGGTGTTAAGGAGTAGCCGTTTTCGACAAAGGCATGCGCATAATCAGCACCAATAACAGCCGTCAACAGATCAGAATCATCAGCTTCAATCCGCTGTCCTGACGTATCCGTATAACTGTCTTGTTTAATATGCAAATAGCGCAGTCCGGCTTTTGGCGTCAAACCGATTTCGGTATCATAACCGGTCATAAATTGACCGCCCCATGTATCGACATCGTATTTGCCGTCAACATTGACACCAGTCACAAGTTTGTGTTCCTTGTAATCTGATGTGCTATAATTTAAAGTAGCATTTACAAACCAGGCATTCGGTTGATATTCACCATAGATGAAGAAGTTGTGCCCGTAAATGTCAGTTTTTCGGCCGGCACTTTTAACATCAGTGGCATTATAAGCATAACCGATACCCAATGTATAAGCATCGTTCAGCTCAGCATCTACACCCAAAGCAACCCCTTGTGTATAACCGCGGAAACCGGGTGTCGAAGAAGAAGAATCCTGTTTAGACCGATTATATAACCCTTGAGCCCACGGACCAAACTTCGCTCTTATATCACCACCAGAGCGCCCTACTACCGGAGCTGCCAAACGATTGTTGACTGCACCCAAAATTTGAGAATGAACGGTGGTTGCAACCGAATGAACCGTCGAAGATGTTGTCGGTGCTAAGTCAGAAGCTGCTTGTTCAACAGCTGCAGTATTTCCTTCAGCCAAATGATTTTGCATATTCAGTGCAATTTGGTTCGCCGTATCGTTTGACCCGTTGGCAACAGTCGCTAAAACACCGGCTGCATCCGAGGAAATACCCGTATCAGCAGCAATCTGATCTGCTGTTTTTTGAGTGGCGATATAAGTGAGCGTATTTGTTTGCTCATTAAATGTTTTCTCTAAAGCAAACAAGCTGGCAACATCTTGTGTAGCAACGTTAAAGCTGTCAGCTCCCGCACCAGTCAAAATTGTATATTCCCCGGCAGCGCCAACCGTCAAGAATAAATTTGCTCCATCTGCCGAAATAGTATCTGCCGTTAAAGAACCGTAAGAAGAAGAATTCAGCAAACTTGCTTTCAATGTTGAACCGGAAGCAAAAGTTGCTGTCCCTTGAGAAACAGAGGCCGTTCCGATATCCAGAGTCGCGCCTTCGGCAACCATTAAAGAACCAGTATCTCCCGTAATTCCACCGCTGATTTTTGTCGTTCCGCCGGTAATATTTAATTTACCCAGGTTATGAATATCATTTCCGACACCAGCGGCCGTGTTGCCGGTAAACAAATTTGTTCCTGATAAATTAACAATGCCGCGAACATCGTTATAAATAGCACCACCATTCTCTCCAGCCGAGTTTCCGGTAAAAATCACGTCTTCGAAAGCAACAGAGGATTCAATTGTTTTATCGCTTGTTTGTGGTGCAACGTTTGCAAAAGCTCCGCCAATAGTATCAGCGGTATTTGTTTCAAAGATCACGCTTTTTATGGAACCAATCTTACCTGCGTTTGTAATTGCCCCTCCTTGTCCGTTTCCTCCCGACGCTTTGTTATTAGTGAAGCGAGCACTTTCAATGCTGGAGATAGTGTCAATATCGCCCCATGTTCCATTGTTGATAGCACCGCCATTGCCTGCTGTGTTGCTATCAAATGTCGTATTAACAATAGAACCGATAACACCCTGATTTCGAATGGCTCCACCTTGAGAGGTTCCCGCGGAATTATTAGAGAAAACAGAATTAGAGATAGAATTAATTGTTCCTACAGCGCCATTCAAAGTTAACTTAGCATTATTGATGGCCCCACCTTGAACAGCGGAGTTTACACTGAAAGTCATATTATCTAAAGCGTTAATGGTTCCTTGGTTGTAGATAGCTCCTCCGGCACCACCATTTGCTTTATTTTCGTTAAAAGTTGCTCCATTTTCAAATGTAAGGGTTCCTTGGTTAAAAATAGCGCCACCAAATTTTATAGATTCATTGTTATTAAATACAACATTTTCCTCAACAACTAAACTGCCGCCGGCCTTTTCAATGTAAATAGCACCTCCGATTCCATCTGTTAAATTTGTATTGTTTGAAACGGAAGAACCAGCCTGTAAAACAGCTTCTGTGTCATTAGCAATAAAAAGTTTACTTGTCTGAGAATATCGATCTCCAAGTTGTATTGTATCCGCTGCAGAAGAAGCAACTATCATAACAGTTCCCACAAAAACAGCCGCATTAAACAAAAAACATTTTTTTAAAACACTACGATACTGTGCATTCAGTTCACGAAGTGTTGTATTTGAATATTTCATATTTTTCTCCTCATAAAAAAAACACCCTTACCTATACGACAAGAGCTGTCGTATCATGAAAGTAGCCGAGCAAAGAAGAGGTTATCCCCCCTCCCCCCAGTTGGGATAAGTTCTTATTTTGTTTAGATTTTAATAACATTATAAGCTCCTTATTTGTTCGGCAACGTCTTATTTTATTCACATAATTTTACGAATGTCAACTAATCTTTCAGAAAAGAAGTGAGATTAAAAATTATTTTATTTTTTAATATCTTAAAATTAAACTTAAAAAAAAGATATTTTAAAAATTTTTATAAAAAAATGTAATTTTATAAGAACAAAACACGAATCGGATTGAAGCCAAAAATCAAACAAGTAAGACTTTATTTTTTATCGATATGAGGTTATATATATGAAACAGGAGGCGAAACATGTCAATACCGACTTTATTTCGTACACGTCGATTTTTACCGTTATTCATTACTCAGTTCTTAGGTGCATTTAATGACAATTTATTTAAAAATGCATTGATGACGTTGATTACCTTTAAACTCGCCCTATCTGCCGAACAAGGAACAATGATGGTGAATGTCATTGCCGGTTTGTTTATTTTGCCATTCTTTTTATTTTCTGCAACGGCCGGTCAAATTGCGGACAAATACAATCGCGCCCAAGTTGCCCGCTTGACCAAAGCGGCCGAGCTAATAATGATGGCATGCGTTGCTTTTGTCTTTGTAATGAAAAGTCAGTTTTTATTAGTTCTTCTTTTATTTCTAATGGGTGTTCAATCTGCTTTTTTCGGCCCCGTCAAGTATGCTTTGCTTCCACAACAGCTGAAAGAAAACGAACTAATTGCCGGAAATGCTTATATTGAAGCGGCAACTTATTTAGCTATTATTTTAGGAACGATTTTCGGAATAGGCCTGGCTGAATCAACTGTTTTAGGTTTATTATTGACTTGTGCCATTGTGGGATTTATCTCGAGTTTTTATATTCCTTCGGCACCAGCTCCAAGGCCGACTGTTATTATTGATATCAATATTTTTAAATCAACCTTCTCAACTATTCAAAAGATTCGTGAAAATCAAATTGTTTTTCGTGCCATCTTAGGATCAACTTGGTTTTGGATGATCGGTGTTGCGTTATTATCTCAGTTATTTCCTATGGTCAAAAACGTATTAAACGGGGAACCGAGCGTCGTCACCTTTTTCTTAATTTTATTTTCAATCGGTGTCGGTATAGGATCTTTGGCCTGTAATAAGCTTTTAAAAGGAACAATCGCAGCAACGTACACCCCTGTCAGCGCCATCGGCATGGGGATCAGTTGTATTTTACTATATCGCATTCTTCAAGCTTGGGAAAAATCAAACGATCCCGTAGGAATCTGGCATATTTTAAGCGCTCAAAACGGATGGATTTTGGCTCTTTCCTTATTCATGGTCGCGTTCTTCGGAGGACTTTACGTTGTTCCCTTGAATGCCTTGATGCAAAACAAAGCTCCCAAGGCCTATCTGGCAACAATTATTGCCGGAAATAATATCATCAACGCCTTTGGAATGGCTATGATTTCTTTATTCGCAGCACTTCTGATGACGATGGGCTTGAATGTAGCACAATTGTTTTTATGCCTTGGTCTAATCTCACTGGGCATTGCCTGCTATATTTGTAAACTACTGCCGGAAGCTTTGCCTAAATCTATTCTTCAAACATTCTTAGGTTTGCTGTTTCGCGTAAAACTGACTGGTCTGCAAAACTATAAAAAAGCAGGAGCAAGAGCCATCATTATCGCAAATCACACCTCTCTTTTAGATGCTTTGTTAATCGGCGCTTTCATGCCGGAAAGAATTACTTTTGCCATTCATGAAACTTGGGCACGCAAGTGGTTTATCCGACCTTTTGGAATATTCGTCGATCTGTTTCCGCTGAGTCCGACTAATCCTATGGCTCTTCGTTCTTTAATTGAGGAAGTCAAAAAAGATAAAAAAATTATGATTTTTCCCGAAGGCCGAATTACGATTACAGGAGCATTGATGAAAATTTATGAAGGTGCCGGTGTGATTGCTCAACGCGCAAATGCCAAAGTCTTGCCGTTAAGAATCAAAGGAGCACAGTATTCAAAGTTCTCGTATTTAAAAGATAAAGTTAAAACACGTTTTTTCCCTAAAATAACACTCACATTGCTTGAACCGCAAAGTTTTTCTATCCCTGATGAAATCAAAGGCCGAGAGCGTCGACAAATGATTTCCCGTCAGCTTTATGACATGATGACCCGCATGATGTTCGAAACGGCAGATACTCGACAAAATATCTTCACTTCTCTTTTAACAGCCATGCACTTAACTGGAAAAAATCATTTAATAGCAGAGGATATTTCAAGAAAACCTTTAAAATTCAAATCATTTATTTTAAAAGCTTATGTATTAGGTGAGCATTTTAAATCTCTCTTCCAGCATGAACAACGAGTTGGCATAATGCTGCCAAATGCTTTGCCGACAGTAATTTCCTTTTTTGCTCTGATCGGGATTGACAAAGTTCCTGCCATGATGAACTTTACAAACGGTTCTCAACAACTGATCAATGCGATAAAAGCTGCTGAGCTTCGAACAATCATAACCTCCCATCGTTTTATTGAGCAAGCTCATTTAGAAAGTCTTGAACAAATTCTGAAAGAATACAAAATCAGTTTGATTTATCTGGAAGAAGTTGCACAAAATATGACTTTAAATCAAAAGTTAAAAGGATTTTGGCATTATTTAAAACAAACAAAGCCGCAAAATTCGGCGCAAAAAACGGCCGTTATTTTATTTACATCCGGTTCGGAAGGAACACCCAAAGCCGTTTTGTTGTCCCATAAAAACCTGCAGGCCAATCGTTATCAGCTTTCCAGCATACTGGCATTTAATGCATCAGATCGGTTCATGAATGCTTTACCGATGTTTCATTCATTTGGTTTGGGGGTAGGAACGGTTGTCACTTTGCTGTCAGGGATTCGAACTTTTTTCTATCCGACACCACTCCACTATCGTATTGTGCCCGAACTGAGTTATGATACAAACGCAACAATCATCTGCGGGACCGATACTTTTTTCGCCGGTTATGCACGCATGGGCAATCCTTATGACTTTTTTCAGTTAAAATATGCCATTGTGGGTGGTGAAAAATTAAAAGACACAACAGCCGCTCTTTGGATGACTAAGTTTGGCATAAGAATTTTAGAAGGATACGGTGCAACAGAAACCAGTCCTGTTATTGCCCTTAATACACCCATGTATTTAAAACCCGGAACTGTCGGACGACTTTTACCTGGGATGACATACAAGCTCAAACCTGTTTCGGGCATCCTAGAAGGAGGAGAATTATGGGTTCATGGCGATAATGTCATGCAGGGATATTTAAAAAACAATCGCCCCGGTGTTTTGATTTCTCCTAAAGATGGATGGTATAACACGGGAGATATTGTCAATATAGACACAGAAGGTTATATTAAAATCTTGGGACGCATGAAACGTTTTGCAAAGATTGGCGGAGAAATGGTGTCTCTTTCGGCTGTTGAACAGGCGGTTGATAAAATATGGGCCGGGGTTATTCAAGGTGTTTTAGCTTTACCAGATGAGAAAAAAGGCGAAAAATTGGTTTTAGTGACTCAAAAAGAAAAGGCAAACCGTAAAGAGCTTTTGTTTGCTTTTCGACAACAAGGCTTATCTGAATTATGGGTTCCAAAGGAAATTATTTTTATAAAAAAGATTCCATTACTCAGCACCGGAAAAATAAACTATGTCGAAGTTCAAAAACTACTCAGAACGTGAACGTAGTCGAGCTGCCATTGCAACCATACCGGCTAAAGTACCATTTTCCTGTTTAAGAAGAAATTTCCGATATTCTTCATCTGCTTTTTCATCTGAGCAAAGATCCTGAGCAACCGTTTTAAGCTTATTTGATTGAGGGTATGTTAAACGGCTTTGGTCTTTTTCGGAAATTGCTTTATTTTTTTCAAGAAAATATGTGCCAACCATTGTTATCCCTTTCTTTTCTTGTTTAATAACGTTAAGTTAGCATAAAATATTTATTTTGTCAATTTTTCACTTTTAGAACAAAAAAAAGAGGCCTTTCGGCCTCTCCTTTCATTTTATGAAGCTTTGATTTTTTTCTCGTCTTCGCCCAAAATACAATTCATCAAGGACATTTCATCTGATTTGGCTTCAAAGATAATTTTATGTTCTTTAATGTTTAACACGTTTTCCAAATCAGATTGAGCCTGACGCAGGAATTCCAACGTTTTTTCATTAGCTGATACTGTCATTTCCAAAATCGGCGTCCGCAAACTGCGTTTTTCTTCGGCTTTGGCTTTTCGACCCATCTCCACGCATTCGACGACTTTATCATATAATGTCACATCTCCTGTTTGAGAAGAGTAATCTTCAGTCTTCGGAAATAATTGCTTATGAACAGAACCACTTTCTTTTCCCCAGGAGCGACATTGATAGATTTCCTCGGCAATAAAAGGAACAAACGGAGCAAACAATTTGGCAAACAGATCAATCGTCACCATTAACGTTGCAACTGCCGAAGCGGAATTCTCTCCATAAGCACGTCCTTTGACGATTTCAAGATAATTATCGCAGAAACTCCAAAAACAACGTTCCGTGCTTTCCAAAGCTAAAGAATAATCGTTGGCGGCAAAAGCTTTTCTTGCTCCGGCGACACCTTCCATCAGTTTAGCAATCCAAGCTTTATCAAAAGCTTCCGTAATATGTAAAGCATAATCTTCATTCAAGTGAAGAGCTGCATTTTCCACAATTTGGAAAACAAAACGGCTGGCATTAAAGAATTTATTGGTCAGCTTTCGGCCCTGCTCCATAATTTGTTCCTCGTAAGCCGTATCAATTCCCAGTTTAGCGCGGCTGGCCCAATAGCGCACGGCATCCGACGAATATTTTTCAATTAAATGCATGGGCGTCACCACGTTGCCTTTAGACTTACTCATTTTCTTGCGATCAGGATCCAAAATAAAACCGCTGATTAAGGCTTCTTTCCAAGGGATTGTTTTATTATGAGCCCAAGCTTTCATAATTGTATAAAAAGCCCATGTGCGAATAATGTCATGCGCCTGCGGTCTGACATCAAACGGCAAAGATAAATTATTTCCCTCGGGTGCAAAAGCCATCGCGATTTGGGGTGTCAAAGACGATGTGGCCCATGTGTCCATAACGTCTTTATCAGCAATAAAGCCATTTGGTTTTCCGCGCATGTCTTCCGTATAACCGGCCGGAACATCAATCATAGGATCCACCGGCAATATATCTTTCGAGGCAAAAATCGGGTGATCGTAGTCAGGCAAACCGTTTTCATTCAACGGATACCAAACAGGAAACGGCACTCCGAAGAAACGTTGGCGAGAAATGCACCAATCTTGATTCAAACCGTCAACCCATGTTTCATATCGTGTTTGCATATGTGCCGGGAACCACTTAATCTGACGACCGGCATCAATCAACTCTTTTTTATAATCCAAAATTTTTATAAACCATTGACGGCTGGAAACAAACTCCAAGGGCTGTGTTCCTTTTTCATAAAACTTAACCGGATGTTTAATCGGTTTTAAATCGCCGACCAAAGCTCCTTCTTCTTTAAGCAATTCAACGATTTTAGCCCGAGCATCTTTTACCCTTAAACCGGCAATGGCGTCATAATTTCGCTTAGCTTTTTCGACATTCAAAGACACAAAATGCCCTTCGCCGTAAGTCTGCTTGATAATTCGACCGTCCAAGTCAATAATCTGCTTGATCGGCAGGCCGGATTGTTTCCACCATGCCACGTCGGCTGCGTCACCGAAAGTGCAAACCATCATAATACCTGTTCCCTTATCCATTTCCGCGTGTTCGGAAGGCACAATCGGAACAGGAATATCAAATAAAGGAACAATCGCTTTTTTACCAAAATATTTCTGATAGCGTTCATCATCCGGATGTGCGACAACAGCGATACATGCCGCCAAAAACTCCGGACGTGTCGTTGCAATGGTAAAAGAAACATCCGGCTCGCCTTCTACGCCGAAACGAATATCATGGAAGAAACTGTCCATTTCGCGATCTTCGATTTCCGCCTGAGCCACAGCTGATTGAAAAGTGACATCCCAAATCGTCGGAGCTTCAACAGAACAAGCCACGCCTTTTTCGACCAAATCCAAAAAAGAGGCCTGAGAAACTGCAATTGCTTTAGGACTGATGGTTGTATATTTCAAATCCCAATCATATGAATGACCAATCCGATGAAAAATGTCTTCAAAAACTTTTTCATCTTCTTGCGTTAAAATATCGCAGGCTTCAATAAAGTTTTGACGAGACACTTCCTGACGATGTCCTTCATTTTTAGGGTCATGCACCGGTTTAAAAGCAGGATCGTATGGTAAATCCGGATTGCAGGCAATGTTATAGTAATTTTGAACCCGCCGTTCGGTCGGCAAGCCGTTGTCATCCCAACCGATCGGATAAAAAATAGATTTTCCCAGCATGCGATTATAACGAACCATCACATCTGTTTGGGTATAACTGAAAATATGACCGATATGCAAAGAACCGGATACAGTCGGAGGCGGCGTATCGACGACATAGGTGTTAACGCGTTGGGCTGTTTTATCATATTTATAGGTTTGATCTGCTTCCCAGAACGATAAACATCTGTTTTCAATATCTGTTGGATTGAATTTGTCATCCAACTTTTTGGTTTCTTTGTAATTCGTCATCATAATCCTCGTTAAAAAAAACAATTTAGAGGAAGCATTTTAGCATAATTGCTATTGCTTTCAAGTCTTTTTTAACAAAGAACGCTTTTCTGCAGGAGCAAAGTTGATTTAAAGCATTTAATCCCGCTCTCTTAAAGCAGGTAAACGCCGCTGCCTGGCTAGGAAAGCATCTTTTGATTTAACCTGAATAAAACCGAACAAAGCTGTAGCGTCATCCGCACTGCCCGTTTTTTGAACACTTTTATTCACTGTTTTCATAGCCATTGCATGGGGATTGCTGTCTGATGTCAAATCAACGGCTCTTAAATCTGCAGCAAGTTTCGTAATTTTCACAGGATCGGTCACGGCTTCCAACAAATCTGCCGCCGTTGCCAATTGATTTTTTAAAATCCGTTCAACAAAACCGTCTGAGCTTAAAACAAGAGTGTCGATTTTATCAACCTCTGCATACAATTCCCATATATCTCCGCGTTGATGATAGTTTAAAGAACGATTTTGATTGGCCGAAACAACTTTTTGTTTACCCACAAAACGGTGCATATTTTTTGTTCCATTCATATGCGGAACAAAATAACCGTTTTTGAAATTACCCAAGTTCCGGCGCGTTTCTTTCATAAAGTAAAATCGAATTTTGGCTTGTTCTTCTTTGGTTTTATCATTAAAGTCCGGAAAAATAGAACGAATTTTCTCTTCGCGTTTTTGTCGAATTTCTTCCAAAATCGCACTTCCGACAAAGCTGTCAATTGACCCATCTTTGTACTTGATTAGCAGACCGCAATCACCGGAACCCAATACTTCCATCACGCCATGAAGAACACGCATCATCAGAACCGGAGAAGACGGCGTTTCAAAAGCTTCAAATTTGGAACGAACCAACGGCATTTTACGTGAAGCCTCTCGCATGCTTTTTTTAAGAATTGTCATCCAACAAGAAGGATCTGTTTTTGCGCGTTTATATAAACTTTCAGCCAAATTTTCGGCCCAAATGCGTGCGGAACTCAGCGTTTCGTTCGTGATCTGTGCCAAAGGAACAATCGAACCGTCAGGACGAATATCTTTTTGAAAGCCCGTCGCCCCATCAACAACAATGGCAATATCCTTTCCGACACGATAGGCATCTTCTTTCTTAATGTCATTCATATCTACAATTCTGGTTAAATGAAAACACCTCATCCATTTTTTCCTTTTCATCAGTTGTGCTTTAATATATCAGACTTTATTTTTTTGTCAATTTTTTTGTTATTTACTTCTTTAAAAAGAAAATAAAAAAATCTTGTTTTTTATAAAAAGAGATACTAAGATTTTTTAAATAAAATAAGGAGAAATAAATGCCTCAAAAACAATCTAAAACAAAAAAAGCCCTCTTCATTGTTGGAGGTGTTTTAGTTGCTCTTTTCCTAATCGCCGGATGGGATTTTTATCGGCACAGACCGAATGAAGATGGTGTCACTCTTTACGGAAATGTTGACATTCGTCAGGTCAATCTTTCATTCCGCGTCGGCGGCAGGCTTCAAGAAATGATTTTTGAAGAAGGCAATCCCGTGAAAGCCGGCGATGTCGTTGCCATTTTGGATGAAGAACCGATCAAAAACAGACTTGATCAGGCCAAAGCACAACTTGAACAAGCTCGGGTTCAATTAAAAAATGCAGAACGTCGTTATAAACGAAATATTTCTTTGTGCGAGACAGATATTGTTTCCCAACAACAATGCGATGATATTTTGGCTTCCCGAGATGAAGCTGTAGCAAATGTGGCTTATATGGAATCGGTTATGGCAGAGGCTGAGACAAGCTATCATGACACAAAGCTTTATGCGCCCTCAAATGGTGTTATTTTGGTTCGTATTCAAGAACCCGGAACGATGTTGTCCGCCGGGTCTCCGGTTTATACGCTTTCTCTGAATGACGAAATGTGGGCTCGCAGTTATATTCAGGAAACGGACTTAGGTAAATTCAAAATCGGCACAAAAGTCGAAATATCCACGGATTCCACACCAAAAGTTTATCATGGACATGTCGGTTTTATTTCTCCTCAAGCAGAATTTACTCCCAAAACCATTGAGACAACCGGACTAAGAACGGATTTGGTTTATCGAACACGCATCATTATTGATGATCCAGACGATTTTCTTAAACAAGGCATGCCCATCACAATCAAAGTCAAATAAATGGAACAAGCCGCTGCCACACTTTCACATGTTTGTAAAATCTTTGGCCAAAATAAAGCCATTGCCGATTTAAGCTTTCAGCTTCCAAAAGGCAAAATCGTGGGCGTTGTCGGACCAGACGGCGCCGGAAAAACAACTTTGTGTCGTTTGCTTTTGGGACTTCTTGTTCCCTCAAGCGGTCAAATTCGAGTGTTGGGATTGGATACACAAACACAATCAGATGAATTACATCGCTTGGTCGGTTATATGCCGCAAAAATTCGGTTTATATGAGGATTTAAGTGTTCAAGAAAACTTAGATCTTTATGCTGATCTGAAAAATTTATCTCATCTGGAAGAAGCTTTTAAAGAGTTATTGGAGATGACAGGGCTTGCTCCTTTTACGGATCGCTTGGCGGGACGTTTGTCCGGCGGGATGAAACAAAAACTGGGACTTGCTTGTGCTTTGCTGGGCACACCGCAAGTTTTGATTTTAGATGAACCCGGCGTCGGCGTGGATCCGATTTCAAGACGAGAACTTATGAAGCTTGTTCGCGATTTATCCAAAAATGGAATGAGTATTTTATGGTCGACTTCTTATTTGGATGAAGCTGCCGAATTTGATGAAGTTTTGCTTTTAGATGAAGGAAAACTGCTTTATAACGGTAAACCTGAGCAATTAACACGGCAAATGGCAGGTAATGTTTTCTTAATGAAAGAAAAAAAGACGGCTCCCAGAGCTTTGCTTCGTCAAGTTTTAAGAGGTGAAAATCCGATTGTAGATGCCGTTATTCAAGGAGACGCTGTCCGCCTTGTTGCACCTGATAAAAAAACACAAAAAGTGTTTCAAAATCTCCTGACACCCGTTAAACCGCGTTTTGAAGATGCTGTTATTGATATTTTAGGCGGAACTCCGATGGGAGAATCAAAAGTTGCCGGACAAATACAAATTCAAAATACGACGCATTTTATGATTGAAGCAGATCATTTAACAAAAAAATACGGCCATTTTACGGCAGCTAAAGATATTTCCTTTAAAATTGCCAAAGGAGAAATTTTTGGTCTTCTCGGGCCAAACGGCGCCGGAAAATCGACTTCTTTTAAGATGATGTGCGGGCTCAGCCGACCCACAAGCGGACAAGCCTTCATTAACGGAATTGACATGCGTAAAAACCCGGCAAAAGCACGCGAACAACTGGGCTACATGGCCCAAAAGTTTTCTTTGTTCAGTCCACTGACCGTCATGCAAAACCTGCGTTTCTTTTCAGGTATATACGGTTTAAAAGGCGATCAGCAGGAAAACCGCATTCAAGACATGATTGATGTCTTTAAATTAGGCCCTTACCTGACTTCTCATGCGGGAGACTTGCCCCTTGGTTTCAAACAACGATTAGCTTTGGCTTGTGCCATTATGCACAATCCATCAATTTTATTTTTGGATGAACCGACCAGTGGCGTTGATCCCTTGACCCGCCGTGAGTTTTGGAAACATATCAACGCTATGGTGGAAAAAGGCGTCACCGTCATGGTGACAACACATTTTATGGACGAGGCAGAATATTGCGATCGCATTGCTTTAATTTATCAAGGTCAAGCCATTAAAACAGGAGCTCCGTTTGAAATTAAAAAAGCTCATGAAACCATGGAAGACGCGTTTATCCGAACCATTTTGGAATATGACAAAAGGACGAGCTCATGAAAGTTTTAAATGCCTTAATTCGAAAAGAGTTTTTCCAGATTATTCGGGATCCCAGCAGTATTTTGATCGCCTTTATTTTGCCTTTTGTATTGATTCTTATTTTTGCAACGGCAATCAGCCTGGATAACAACAATATTCGTGTGGGTTTATTGATTGACGGTTATAAGGACGAAATGAACGATTTGATTGCCGGATTTGAACATACACGTTATTTAAACGTCACCCGCTATACAAATCGTCAGGAAATGGAAAAAGCGTTGATGAGTGATCGTATTAAGGCCATGATTATTTTTCCGAACAACTTTTCTAAAATGCTGCAAGGAACACAAGATGCAGCTCCTATTCAACTTATCACGGATGCAACCGATCCCAATATTGCAACTTTCGTAGCCGGCTATGTTCAAAGTTTGGTTTTAAATTGGATGAAAATCTACGGCAATGAAAAAGGATTGGATGTTTCCAATCTGATTGAAATTGAAAATGTCGTTTGGTTTAATCCGGAATTGAAAAGTCGCAACTTTATTTTGCCTGGCTCTATTGCCATTATTATGACTTTAGTCGGCATGATTTTAACCGCTCTTGTTATCGCGCGCGAGTGGGAACGTGGCACGATGGAAGCACTTTTAACAACACAAATGACAAAATTGGATTTACTTATGGCCAAGTATGTAGCGTATTATGGTTTGGCCATGTGTTCAACAATCTTCTGCACATTCTTAGCCATTGTTGTTTTCGGTGTTCCTTTCCGGGGATCTTATGTAGCTTATTTTATAACGACCAGCCTGTTCATTTCGACTTCATTAGGACAAGGTTTCATTGTTTCCACTTTTTCCAAAAATCAGTTTTTATCTTCCATTACCGCAGCAGCTTTCGGTTTTCTGCCGGCTGTTATGTTATCCGGTTTTTTATTTGAAATTCCGAGCATGCCGGGCATTATCCAATTTATGACCTATATTGTCCCTGCCCGCTATTATGTTCCCGGTATCAATAACTTGTATATGGCCGGAAATGTTTGGAGTGTTATTATTCCTCAAAGTCTTTTTTTACTTATTAACGGAGTGTTGCTTTTCATGATTTTGTATCACATGACTAAACGGAGGCTGGACGCATGAAGTGTTCTTGTTTTTCTCGTTTATCACGCCTCATCGCATTGATTATTAAAGAGTTTCAAATTATCTGGTCCGACCCGCGCAACCGTATTATGATCATACTGCCGCCTTTGCTGCAAATGACTTTGTTTGCCTTTGCAGCAACTTTGGAAGTCAATAATATCTCCATGGTTATCTATGATAAAGATAACTCACAAATTTCCAGAGGCTTGACAGATAAATTCGAAAATACACCCATCGTTAAAACGGTTTATCATGTTAATAACCAGCAAGATATGACGAGTTTGATTGATCGTCAAAAAGTCTACCTGGCCATCACAATTCCCAATGATTTTGCTAAAAACATATACAGAGGAGAACCGGCTAAAGTTCAATTTATTCTTGACGGACGCAAATCGAACGCAGCCCAAATCGTCCAAAATTATGCAACCCAAATTGTCAACAATTATCAATCTGAAATCTTAGGAGTGACACCGCCGACATCCAAAATAAAAATTGATATTCGGAATTGGTATAATCCAAATCTTGATTATCAATGGTTTATTGTCATTTCTTTAACCGGTATCTTAGCAATGGTTATGACACTTTCGATTACGGCTTTGGCTGTCGCCCAAGAAAAAGAACTCGGCACATTTGATCAAATTATTGTTTCACCGTTAAAGCCTTATGAAATTCTAATTGGCAAAACAATTCCGGCCATTATTATTACGCTGCTGGACGTGACAATCATGGTTGTGGCAGCGCTATATTTATTTCATATTCCGCTGATGGGCTCCGTTTTTACACTATACGGATGCATCACCATTTTTTTGCTGTCTATTTCAGGGGTTGGTTTATTTATTTCAACACTTTGCCAAACCCAGCAGCAAGCTATTTTAGGTGTTTTCGCCTTTATGGCTCCGACCGTTTTATTATCGGGTTTCGTGACACCTATTGAAAATATGCCTGTTTACTTACAAAAATTCGCCTATATCAATCCGCTGACTTACTTTTTCAGGCTGATGAAAGGCATTTACCTGAAAGATTTTCCTATTGAAAATATTTGGATGAATATTTGGCCATTGTTGATTATCGCCTTTCTCACGCTCAGCTTCGCGGGTTGGTTCTTTAATAAAAAATTGGATTAACTTTTTTTTATTTTTCCTCTTGAATTTCTCAAAAGGCAACTTACATACTTTTACAGAAACAAAAGGAGGATAAAATGTCACATAAAAATTTAACACGTATGAACAATAAAAGCATGCAACAACAAAAATCAGAAGAAATTCAAAATGAAATCAATCGAATTTTTGATCACCATTTAAGAAGCTTCGTGACACCTTGGTCTGACATGAATGATCAAGCGCTGTTGGAACCGGATATTGAAGTCAGAGATACATCAAAAGCCATTAAAGTCATGGCTGAACTTCCCGGAATGAATCCGGAAGATTTAGAAATCAACGTCTCCAAAGACGGCTACATGACTATCTCGGGTGAGAAAAAGCATGAACGTGAAGAAGAAGGCGAAGGATATTATTTCTCGGAACGTTCATACGGTACCGTTCAACGGACCATTCCGCTGCCAACGGAAATTGATGTCGACAAGGTGACGGCCGATTTTGATAACGGCGTCTTAAAAGTCAACATCCCAAAACTGCCGGCGGCTCAAAATAAAGTGAAAAAAGTGACGGTTAAGAAAACGAAATAACAGATAGATGCCGTTCAACATAAGCAGCAATTTGATCAGCCGCCGACTGAGGATACGAGGTTTTTAAAAACCGCGCTACCTCTTTGGCGGTTTGATCAAATAAACGCATAAGAGTTTTCAAGGCTTTTGTCTGGCTGTCATAAGAAGCGGCTTGATAAGTGGATATAAAATTATTCCAAACAGCAGAAGGAATATACTTCTCTAAATACTTCCCATTCTTTCCGACAGAAACAGCAAAATCCGTCTCAAAACCGACCTGCCATGACAGCATTCGAAACACTTCATTACGCAAAAGCTGTAAATGATCTGCCGCATATAACAGCTCCCGCCGACAAACACCTTTTACCACATAAGGCACAAGCCACCAAAATTCATTGCAAGAATCTTGAAAAAAAGCTTCCGATGGTTGGGAAACGTGCCACATTTTATCATCCGGAGGCGGAATTTGAGGAACTAAATTATCTTTATCCAGCAAAATACGTGTCAATGTGTCATTTTTTAAATATCGATCCAAATCTTCAACTGGTATCAGCATTAAATCAATTCGATTTTCATCCTGAAAGAGCATCAAGTAAGTAAACCATCCGCCTAAAGAAGGTGGAAATAAATGCATAGCTTCCGGTTTTTGCATAATCATTCGCGGACCGAAAACATCCAACCATTGATCATTTTTTAAAAAAGAATCTATTTCACGAACCAGAAAAACAATATCAAAATCTTGAAAAGAATCAACCGGTGCGGATGCGTTGACCCTTGATCCGTTCATGGCAACGACCCGTATACGCTCGTCTTGACGTGCAACGGATAAAATTAAATTCATCATCTCAGTTTCTGATCGCATTTTTTCCTCAATAAGGCTTTTTTGTTTCAGATTGATACCATTTTTGCATAATATCGACAGCTTCGGAAACTTTCAAATGATGCATATGAACAACATCTTGCTCATAAAAAACCTTGTCCCGAAAACCGATTTTATCAGCATCATCACGATCACAAGCATAATAAATCTCTTTGATATTTGCCCACTTTGCAGCATTCAAACACATCGGACACGGTTCACAAGATGTATAAAGAATGGCTCCGCTTAAATCATAACTTCCTATTTCGGCGCAAGCCGCACGAATGGCTGTCACCTCAGCATGAGCTGTCGGATCTTGGCATGGCACAACTAAATTATGTTCAACTGCCAAAATCTCTTCATTCCGCACAATAACAGCACCAAAAGGTGAAGAACCCTCCTCTACTGAACGTGCACTTTCTTCAATGGCTAAACGCAAATACTCCTCATGGGTCATTTATGAAGTCTCCTTTACCAATCGTCTGAAACGTAAACCTTTACCAAATCGGGAAATAATCTCATACCCGATTGTGTCGGCATCCACAGCCATCTCATCCGCGGTATAAAAAGCGTTTAAAACATCCACAAAATCACCTGGTTTTATATCCGGCGCCGAAGTTATGTCACACATCGTGCAATCCATACAAATCCGCCCCAAAACCGGCAAACGACGTTCCTGCCAATAAAAAGCACCTTTGCCTTCCCCTAGACAGCGAAACAAGCCATCCCCATAGCCCAAACCGACTACAGCCAATCGCATCTCTTTTTCGGCTTTAAAAACAGCACCATAACTGACACTTTCTCCTTTTGGTAAAATAGCAGTCTGCAAAACCGCTGCCTTTACGGACATAACGGGACGAATACTGCTTTTCACAGCCTCAGAACGATTGATGCCATACAGCAAAGCACCAATTCGAACCATATCCTGCAGATAGGATGCTCCCAACAAAAAACCTTCCGAAGCCGACAAAGAAAAACGTGCATTCGGGAAAAAAGACTTCAGTGCCTGAAAACGAGCCAACTGCAAATCGTTTAAAGGATGTGTCGGGTCATCCGCACAAGATAAATGAGATAAAACAAGAGTTGTTTTTTCTCTTTGTAAACTTGTTAAAGCGTTGATTTCTTCTGGTCGAAGGCCTAATCTGTTCAAACCTGTTTCAATCATCAAAGCATAATCATCATCCGTAATAGATGTCCACCATTGAACATCCGGTAAACTTGACAAAACAGGTGTTAATCGATACGCCTTAAGCAATGGCAAATCTTGCGTTCCAACACCTTGCAAAACATAAATTTCGGCTTCCGGAGCCGCCGATCGAACAATTTGCCCTTCAGAAACATAGGCAACGAAAAAAGTTGAACACCGTCCCTTCAAAGCACGCACAACATTTTTTGCCCCTATGCCATAAGCATCGTCTTTTACGGCACAAGCGATTTGTGCCTTTTGTGCAAGTTTACTTAAGTAATCATAATTGTGGGTGACAGCCCCCAAATCAATTTCCAAAACTGGTTCGACAGACGTTTTCATCTTATACTTACTCCCAAGCCTGTCTTAACATTTTGGGAACAGAGTGTCAAAGGAAAAGTTTAAGAGCGTTCTCGTGTATGAAGAGCTGTTAAAGAATCAGGGTACTTACGGTGATATGAACGGATTAAACACCACACCCGTTGCCGATCACCATTTTTTCGTTCCTGCCATACCTCTTTTGCCAATTCATTTCTGCATAGAATATCGCATTCTTCGTCATAAAGAGATTGAAAAACAAGACTCAAGTCTTCCAAAAAATTCGGTATTTTTTTATCAAGTTGACAGGTCATGGCGTTTCCTTTTTTTTATTTTACTTCATTTTAAGTATAAATAAAGAGATATTTTTGTCAAGTTTTATTTTAAAAACACTTTATTTAAAGGAAGAAAAGGCACTAA
Organism: uncultured Alphaproteobacteria bacterium; assembly: GCA_944391565.1. Lineage (GTDB taxonomy): Bacteria > Pseudomonadota > Alphaproteobacteria > CAAHEQ01 > UBA3637 > CALXXX01. Next base: position 61,665 of record CALXUB010000025.1, read on the forward strand.
AGTTTTTTTAATCATTAACAAACTTCCCTTTTCAGTTTTAAACTTGTTTTTTTTAAACAATTATGTTAAATTTCATAGTATGAGGTATCATTGATGACTGAAAATAATATCTTTTTAAAAGGAAATGATGAAGAACTTTTGGCCTTAAAAGAAAAAGCTGCTGAAATTTTATTCAAAATCAATCATTCACCACCTAAAGAACGCTTGAAGATTCATAAAGAACAATTTCCGCAACTGTTTAAAAAAATGGGACAAAATACATGGATTGAACTGCCTTTCCATTGTGATTATGGTCAAAATATTGAAATTAAGGATCATTGTTATATCAATCACCATTGTTCAATCGGGGACGGAGGAAAAGTCACCATCGGCAATTATGTTATTATCGGCCCTTATGTTGGCTTTTACACAGCTCAGCATCCTTTGGATCCGCAAAAACGTTTAGAAGGTTGGCAGACTGTTCAAGATATTCAAATCGGAAATAATGTATGGATTGGCGCAAATTGCACGATTTTGAGCGGTGTAAAAATTGGAGATAACAGTGTTATCGGTGCCGGCAGTGTAGTCACGCATGATATTCCTCCTGATAGCCTTGCTTATGGTGTTCCTTGTCGCGTTCAAAAATCTTTGCTTTAATTTTCGGGTGACGTTCCTCCTAAAGCTGTAAACCTTATAAAGGATCAGCATCAATACATTTGATTTTTTGTTTAAATTATTCTATAATTGGTATTCAAGAGAGGTATTATGCTGATACTTAACATCAACGGTCCGATGAACGCCGGCAAAACAACAGTTTCCAAAATCTTGGTAAATCTTTTGCCGAAGACTGTTTTTATTGAAGTGGACGAATTGATGAGCGATGAAGAACAGAAAAAAAAGGAACTATCTCTTCAACAAGGCTGGCAAGAACGTCATAAACGACTGAATCAAAAGTTGCGTAATTTAAAAGAAACACATATGTATGAAACAATCCTTTTTGCTTATCCGATTGCAGACAAAACTTACCAGGATTGGAAAGCAATGGAAGATAACCAGACGCAATTTTTAAACATAACGCTTGCCCCGAGTTTGGAAAAATGCTTAAAAAACAGAGGCACCCGAGAACTGAATGATTGGGAGTGTAATCGCATTCGTCAAATGTATGAAGAAGGGTATCAAAATTGTCCATACTCTGACTTTATTATCAATAATGAGTGCCAAACCCCGATAGAAACTGCAGAAATTATTAAAGGCTTTATAGAGCACACCTTATCCAAAAAACAACAATGGTTGCATTTGGTTGAACGACGTTGGCCGGCTCTTTTGAACGGAGAAAAAACTTCTACTCTTCGATTGAACGAAGGCTTTGTTCATAAGGGCTTTTTGCTCTATAAAGACTGCCCGAAAGAACAATGGGCAGAGGTGGTTTATGTGACACAAGTGTATTATCTACCGCTAAAACAGGCTTTGGAAACGGAAGGTTTTGACGAACGCACACCTGACGTTAAAACAGGCCTTAAACGGATGCAGATTCATTATCCCGGCATCACTTTGGATACTCCGATTTTATTGGCAAAACATTTAAGCGTTTCAGAAACAAAAAAAAGATATCCAGATCAAGTAAAGGAGATTTTAAATGCGTAAATCTGCTCATACGATGCGGATTACAAAAGAAAATAAATCGCTGTTAATGAAACCGACTAAACCGGACAACATAGACATTACTCAACAGCCAACTTGCTATTTAATTTGTGGATTTTTGGGAGCCGGAAAAACAACCTATTCTAAAAATTTAGCTGAAAAAACCGGAGCAATCCATTTAAATCCGGATGAATGGTGCATGATTTTTTTTGATAAAGCTGAATATGAAAAAAACTGGGGAATTTGCTTTTCTGAAACAATTGCCCTACTCTGGGAAAAAGCTGCCGAATATGCAAACCAAAATAAATCCGTTATCTTTGATATGGGCTTTTGGACAAAACAAAGCAGAGAAGAAGCCTGTCAAAAAGCAAATGAATTGGGCTTTGAACCCGTTATTCATTATGTTTATGCGCCGGATCATGTTCTAAAGGCTAGGATTTCCCAAAGAAGCGGAGTTATCGCTGATTATAATTTAAAACATTTTAATGAATTGAAAAAACAGTTTGAAGAACCTGCATCGAATGAATGTGTTGTAAGAATAGATAACAGGTTTTGAAAAAGCAGCCATATTGTAAAAAGTATAGTTTTACAAAAGTTATCAATTAAAAAATTGAATGATTTGATTAAAATTATCTATAATTTCGATTTCATTTGGCACAATTTTATTTCTCATAACAGGAACACCATTACAAAAAACATCTGTAATACAAGAACTATCGGCAGCATAAATCATATTTGAAAACAAATTATGATTAGGCATCAAAAACACATTTCTTAAATCAACCAAAATAAAATCAGCCAACTTTCCGACCGCAATTTCTCCTGCATTCAGGCCAAAGGCATCAAAACCGTTTTTGGTCGCAATGTGAAAGATATCATTGACTTTTCCGGCCAATATATTATTCGCTTTATTCTTTGCGGATAAGGCTGCCAATTTCATTTCCCAAAGCATAGACAATGAATTGTTGGATGAAACACCATCGGTTCCAAGAGTCACACGAATGCCGGCATCAAGATATTTTTCCAAGTCCATTTGTCCCGAATTGAGCTTAAAAGCAGATGATGGACAATGGGAAATAACCGCTTTTGTTTCAGCTAACATACCTATCTCATCTTCATCTAAATGTAAACAATGCGCTAAAACGGTTTTATCATCCAACACACCCCATTGGTTTAATAAATCAACCGGACGACAGTTATGTGCCTTTAAACAATCATTAATTTCTTGTTTTGTTTCAGAAGAATGGATATGTAAAAAAGTGTTATATTGGTTTGCTAATTCATGCGCTTTTAAAAACAATGTCTTGGAGGTTGTATAGATAGAATGACAGCTCAGCCCTTTTATTATTCTATCAGAAGACGCTTTTTGGCCTAAAAATGTTTCCATTTCCTTATATTGAGCGTCTGTTTTGGCTGCATCAAAAAAATCCATTCCAAGAAATGAAACGGCTCCACGGATCCCCATATCCAGAATAGCACGGATTGTTTCTTGCGGATAAAAATACATATCCGCAAAAAGAGTCGTACCAGTTTTAATCATTTCTAATATAGCAAAGCGAGATAAATGATAAATCATCTCTGAAGTTAATTTAGCTTCCCGCGGCCAGATATCTTCATTCAGCCACGAAAAAAGTTCCTTGTCCTCACCAATTCCCCGCAAAAACATCATAGAGGCATGTGTGTGCGTATTGCAAAAGGAAGGCAATATGGCTTTCCCCTGACAAGAAATAATTTCGGCTTCATCATTTTCAATATTATCTTCAATACAAGAAATTTGATTTCCGTTAATAAGAATATCTTGCTCTTTTCCGTTTAAGTGAACCTTTTTTAGGAGAAACATATACGCCCTTTCTGTTTGAAATAAATGCTAAATTTTAAAATACCATCATGGAAAAAACAAGAAAAAATTAAAACAAAGTAAATCAGCTACTTTTCCCTCTGGCAATTACATCAGCGGAACATCCTCGTTCACAAAGGAATTACTATCTTATTTTCTTCTATAAAAGCTGCTTTTCTATTTTCATATTCCAGTACATTTAAACTCACATTTTTAACTGGAAAGGATTTATTTTTATTTGACCACTCAATATTTTTCACGATGTGATAGATGACGTTAATAACACCTGAATGAGTCACGATAGCAACTTTATCGTTTGTTTGTTTTTTTAATAATTCATAAAAGGTATCTTTAATTCTATTAAAAAAGTTTATTGGGCTTTCTCCATTCGGATAACATTCATCCATCCTGAGTGTATTAAAAAATAACCCAGGATATTTTTCTGATGCAACAGAATTAAGCATGCCCGCCAAATCGCCGTTATTTATTTCTCGCCAATTTTCTGATAAAATCATGGGAACATTTAGTTGTTTTTGTATTGCTTTAGCTGTTTGTACTGCTCTTTTCAGGTCACTGGATATAATTTTGGATATTGGATATTCTTGTTGATTCTCTTTTAGAAAATAGGCTAATTGGGATGCTTGCTTTTCTCCTTCTTCTATTAACCCTAAATCAGACCAACCGCCTCTATATCGTTCATCATCTTTTCCATGTCTAATTAAATATAGTTTCATCAATTTCTCCTGGTTTTAGAACAAAAGCTTCAAAATTGTTTTTGCTCGCAATGTAAAAGGTGTTATTGTTTTTTTCGGCCGTAGTCTACAAAAAAAGCGAAAGGATATTCTTCCGCTTTTCATTATTGGTCGGGGCGATAGGATTTGAACCTACGGCACCTTGCTCCCAAAGCAAGTACTCTACCAGGCTGAGCTACGCCCCGACATTTTAAGTCCATCCGACCTTTGTCCCTTTTCGCGCAAGCGCCGGACCAGTAAGCTCTTTCGCTCACTGCGCTTCATTCACGCAGCATCAGATTTTTTTCTTATATCCTTTTTTAAAAAAGGCGTCAATTTATTTTTTCAAACTTTTAACGTGATCCCCTTTTGAAAGGTTGTATTTTTGAACAATGCCGGCATTCACTTCAATCACGCCTTTGACCGGATAATCCGGACCAAGAACCGTCAAATCCAATGGTTTAGCTCCTTCAACCATCTCGACAATAACCCCGTTTTCGTCATAAAACAACATATCGAGCGGAATAAGTGTATTTTTCATCCACATTTTAAAAACACGTGGTTCTGTTAAATGAAAAATCATACCGGCATTTTCCGGCATACTTTCCCGAAACATGAGACCTTTTTCTGCTTTTGCCGGCGTATCTGCTTCTTCGACATAAAGAGTCAGTTTAATATTGCCTGAACTATCAGCAATTTCCAAAGGAACTTGATATGGATTTCGACCGCACCCGCCCAAGGTAATTAAGAAATAAGCCAATAAACCTACAATAATAAAAAATAAAACTTTCGCTGTTTTAGACATACCGCTTTCGTACATTAGTTTTCTCCTTCCTCAAGTTTTGCGAAATCTAAATTATCTAATAAATATTGGTTATAAACCCCTCTGATTCGTTCAATATAGTCTGGATTATCCGGTTCATAAGGAGCCAATCCCTTTAAGAACACACGCCCCGGCAGAGCATACTTTGTCGGACGATGAATCGTTCTTAATCCTCGCCAACGGTAATATGATTCAGCTTTGTTTAACTGAGAAACATACTCTTCGACAGCCTTTTCCAGTGTTGGATAACGTTCACGGTCATACAATCCTTTCTCATTCCACTTATAAATCCCAAAAGGGGCATCTAAATTGATTTTTCCGCCTTGCGTTGTATCCAAAGCTTGTGCCATTGCCAAAGACGGAGAAACTTTATCAACCCTTTGCAACAGTTCATGAGCCTGACTAAGAGGTCCAACTTCAAAAACTTCATACTTTGTCACCAGGGCATTAAAAAAACTTTGCTCTTGTTCTGTCAATGGCTGATTATTAAAAATTTTCGTAGAAATTTTAAACAGTTCTTTACGCTCGGCCTCCAATTGCTCATTCTGATAAAGAATATAGGGCAAAAGCGCTTTTACAAATAACGCAGGATCAGCATTCCAAGAAAAATCACCCGGAAAGTTCTCAATATAAATTCTGGGTACAGCCAACCGGTCAAAATTCTTCAGTTTCTCGGCCAATTCTTCTGTTGTCTTTACCTGAACAAAAACCCGTTCACTTGACGGTCTTTCTTCCAGCTGCACAGAGACAGAAGGAACAGGTTGAGTTTCTTTTTGATAGAAATAAAGGGCAGTTTCCAAAATTCCCCAGAAGAAAAGAACGCCCAACACAACCGGCATATAAACTTTCAGCATTCCCCCTCCTCTGTGGTCATCATGTTGACATCACGTACTTCTTTAATCTCAGGCAGAAGAAGTTTCAAAAAGTGCTCTACATTTCCTTTAAGGGTTTCTATTGCGCCCGGGCAACCTTGACAAGCTCCTTGCAGCTCGACATAAACAACCCCGTCTTTAAAAGCTTTATAGGCAATATCGCCACCATGAGCCTGAAGCACCGGGCGTATCCGAATTTGAATAATATTTTGTATTACGTTTTCAAGCTCTTCTTGCGTCATGTCTGTCATTGTTTCGTATCCTTTATTTCATGAATAAGTTTTTGTAAAGCCAAAACTGCATCCGTGGCATAAAAAGCCTGAACCATCAGATGTGAAGGCAAAAATCCATCCGGTTTACCATTTATAATCCAAGCGGGTTGATAACGATAAAGCCGATTAAAGGCGTAAAGAACATCCTCGAAAGCGCCTTCTATTTCCGGTGTTATTACACATGTTTCAAAATCTTTTTGCAAGTCGCGAAGCAATAAAGCATAAGCATATCCCTGCCCTTTCATAAAATAGAACAAATTATCTGCTTTTAAATCCAACAACGGAGATTTGTCAACTCGTTGTTCGACTATATCAATACTTTCAGCCATATCAGCGGTTATTTGTGATAAGATATCTGTTAATTTTTCAGCGGAGGCATCCCATCTTTGCGCGCCGCGGCTTAAATCTCGATTATATGCCTTTAGCAAACGGCGAGCTTTACGATAAGAACGATTCGATGGTATGGAAGGCTTTAAATAAGATGAAAAATTAACATACCAAACATCCCCTGGTAATGAAAGCAAAGAAGCTGCTTTTTGAGCTTGAGGCGCATTCAAAACAAATGAAAATTCAGCCAAAGCATGAATAATGCCTTGCTGAAAAGCAGGCATGTTGTCTAACATGGCTGATGGAAACAAATAGGGTAAATTAGCTTTCCATCCATAGTCGGAAACTTCTCGATCAATCAGTTCTTTAGCTGTTTCCACCGCCTGTGAAGCTGGTGCTTTTACCTTTGTCCCACGGAAATGCGGATTAACATCGATTTTTTCAGACTGCCATGCAATAATCGGATATAAAACAAAAATCAAAATCAAAAAAGTGATTAACAATCGTTTCCACCATTTGAATGCAAAAGAAAGTGTTATTTTTAAAAAGGCTGACGGTTTCTTATAAATTAAAGATAAATATCGAAAGAAATTAACCAAGCCTTTTTTCAAAGCAGTCAATGTATTTGTTAAAGAAAAAGATGAAAAAAAACTTTTAACAGATTGAAATGAAAATATTTTTTTATTTTTTTCTTTTTTCATCCGCGTCCTCTTTCATGTTTGCTTAATCGCGTGAGCCGGATCTTTTTTACGCATTAAGAACCGTCTCATTTCCTTCAGGCGAATCCCTTTCATTAGCACTAATGATCCGAAGTATGTGATCATAGCACCAAAAATCAAAACACACAAGAGAATAAAAGGAATGAAGTGCGGTAAATGCAACCAATCCCGACAGAGGGTATTCAACCCGAAAAGTGCCAAAGTCAAAAACAAAGCCATGATAATACCGGAGATCAAAATACGCACCGACCGATATTTAAATAAAATATCTAATTTAAAATCGCCTTTTCTTTTCAACAAAAACACATATTGAGCTGCGTTAATCCAAACCGTAATCCCTGTTGCCAAAGCAATGCCGACATGCCCCCAAAACTGCATAAAAGTCAAACATAATAAGGCATTGACAACAACACCCAACGAAGCGATTTTAACAGGTGTTTTAGTATCTCCTCTGGCATAGAAAAACGGTGCCAACGCCTTAGTCAACATATAAGCGGGCAGTCCGATGGCAAATGCTTGAAGCGCACGCGCCGTCGGAATTGTTTCTTCAAAGGTAAAAGCACCTCGCTCAAACAAAACCGAAACAATCGGTACAGCCAAAATAATCAATCCAAGCATCGAGGCAATTGACATCACAAGCGAAACCTCCAAACCTCGGTTTAAATCATGTCGAGCCTTTTGATACTTCCCTTCATGCAAATAGCGCGATAAAAACGGCAGTAAGGCCGTTCCTACGGCAACCCCGATAATACCAATGGGAAGCTGAAACAAATGATGTGCATAATTAAGCCATGAGACAGCACCGGCTCCGACAAAAGAAACAAAAAATGTATCCAAAAACAAATTGATTTGATAAACACCGGAACCAAAGACACCGGGCAACATCCGTTTAAATAAAAGTTTCAAATCTTCGGAAACATGACATAAACTCAAAAACGGTCCTTTTAATCCGAACAAAAAGCCCGCTCTATACACATTCCAAGTCAACCATATCAATTCACAAACTCCAGCCCAAAAAACGCCCCAAGCTAAGGCTTGAGCAGAGTTTTCCATAAAAGGCGTGCCTAACACCAAAAAAAGAATCATCATTAAATTTAAAATAGACGGAGCAAAGGCGGCTGCGGCAAATTTACCGACGGAATTTAATATTCCAGACAACAGTGAAACCAAAGACACGGCCATTAAAAAAGGAAATGTAATCCGACTTAAATAAGTTGTCACTTCCAATTTCCCGGGAATTTGATCAAATCCGGGCGCCAAAACAAGCGTCGCCCAAGGCATGATAAGTTCTATCACCAATGTAAAAATCAAAAGGATATAAAACAACAAACTGAAAGCATCTTTGGCGAATTGTCGCGCCCCTTCTTTTCCTTTTTCTTTCATAACCTGAGAAAACAAAGGAACGAAAGAAACATTCAGAGTGCCTTCTGCGAACAAACTTCGAAACAAATTGGGAAAACGCAAGGCCACGAAAAAGGCGTCTGCCAGCATTGTTGCCCCCAGAAAACGGGCGATCAAAACATCCCGCAAAAAACCGATTAACCGGCTGAGCAGCGTAAACCCACTCAAAGTGGCTATGGACTTTATTAAAGACATAGTATGGTTATAATCGATTTTAAACAAAGGAGCAAGCGCTTTTTGTAAAAACGCCGCCCCTTAAGAAATTTTTTCTTTTTAAGGATTACAGATTAAAACATACCGTGATAATCGTATCCGTTTTTAACGAACTATAAACGGTCTGAATAGCCTTTCCTTTCGGACAACATCCCCAACGGACGCATTCGCCCTTTACCGTTTTAAAACAAAAGGCCTGTGCCCCGTTTTCGCAACATTTGTCTCCCAAACAACACCGCCCCGGCTTCATCCCGCAGGTATTGTTGCCGTCACAACACCAGGATCCGCAGTATGTATCTTCCGATGCACATTGACAAACACCGTTAACACATGTTTGATTAACGCCGCAGCAGCCGTTGCCGCAGGAAACAGGATGTTCTCCGCAGAGTTCTTTTCCCATCCATAAAGTATCTTCCACCGTGGTATCAACCCCGCTGGCCTTAACAAATTCAGGTGTCATACATATGGAAATGGTCACATCTCCATCCGTCGGCACTTGCGTGACTTTTCCGTTGGCACCGCAGCAAGCCCATTTTAAACACTCACCGTTTGTTTCTCGAAAGCAGTATGCCAACTCTTCATTTTCACAGCATATATCTTTTGAACAGCATTCTCCCGGATTCTCACCGCATTGGTTTGATGCGTCACAACACCAGCCGTCACATGTCGTCTTGTCTTCTCCGCAAGTACACTTTCCATCCGCACCGCAAACTTGTCCCGGCGGACAACAGACATCGTTGCAGACCTGTTCGGGGGAACAACACTCATATCCGGCACAAACTTCCCCCGCACGACAACAATCCAATCCGCAACTTATCAACCCTTTAGCACAAGTTTTAGGATCAACACATTTATTTTCAACAACAGGCCCGTAAGTCTTTAAAGGATCTTCCAAAACCACTTTTCCATCTGGGCAACACCCTGCCGTTTTACATTCTCCACGAATAGAAGAAAGACAAAACGGTGTTTCACCAAAAGGACAACACGTATCTCCGATACAGCATCGTTCACGCTCCTTACCGCATACGGAACCAGAGGGACAGCACCATTTGACCGAATCGACATCGCAAACGATTTGCTCTTGGGTGCAGAGTTGTTCCGGCTCTGAAACTTTCTGAGCCAAAACGGCCTTTGAACAGAAAATAAACATGCAAAAGCTTAATAATTTAAACAAATCAGGCAGACGAACCATGCCAAAACCTCCCAAATTTTCTTAAAAGTTAGGTTAATTTAACCTAACATATTCATTCCTGTCAAGTTCTTTTTAGCGAGAGGGTTCGTCGTCTCGCATAACCTACTAAATGACACTCAGAACATGAAAGTCGCACGAATGCTGGCTACCGTTGCCGTATTTTTATCAGAATCCAATCCCGGATTGATATAAAACTGCACATCCGGCGTAATTGTGACAAAATTGGATAAGCCCCAGGCCCAGTAGGCCTCCAAAACTGTTTCAACCGATCTTGTTCCGGAACCGTTTACATTCTTATTTAATTTGTTAACGGCAGCGGCAAAACCAATTTGATCTAAAGCATTTCTGTTTAACGGATTATTATAAACCGTCCCCAAAACATACGATTGCTTAATGGGCTCAACACCAGTATTACCATTAACACGACCGAAAAGTGCCCACTTTTCTCCGAAACTCTGAGCCACGTTAATTGACCAACCATTCGTCGTTCCCGGTTGTTCTTCGACTCCCGGCTGATTATAGAGCAAAATAGAATACTGACCGGCACCTAAATCTTTAATTGTGGGCGTGAAAGAAGCCGACACAAAGCTTGTAAACTTCTTTTCATGAAAAGTATGTGTGTCAATTTTACTGCCGGTCGTATTATTGGCATCCTGGAAACCCGCTGCAAACTGCCAATTACTGTTAGGCGTCACTGTCACAAAGCCACCCAAACTGGCTGAGGGATAAGTAGAGCTGGCATTTTGAGACAAAGCCATGTTAATAAAATTTGTTTGTTGATTCGAATCGTATTCCGTTCCATCCCAATTATACATGGGAAATTGACCAAAAGAGACTGATAACCAACTGAAATCTCCGGGTAAAGTGTGTGTGTAGGTCAGTTGATCAAAATAATGTTCATTTGAAGTATAATCATTCAACTCGCTGGCCAACGCCAACCGATTGTTCAACCAAGCCCCGCTTTTCCCCCAATAATGAATGTCCGTGTAAGCAAACTGAAGCGATCCGTCACCAATTTTACTTTTATACATATTCCAATCAACGCTGCCGTAATATTGTGTCTGCCACGGCGTTCCTTTACCGTTCGGAGCACCCCGCTGTCCCATAATGGAAATATCTAATGAATATGAAAGCCCCATTTTATTATTCAAGTCTTGCTTAAAATCAGCATATTTTTGGGCAAATGACTCCTGTTTAGCCAGAGCATGCCTTTGTCGAGCATGTTCTTGACGTTGTTTGACACTTTTAGGCATATTGGTTTGAAGAACTGCCTTTTCCTTTGATTCATCTATTTTCTGATCAACAGGAGTCTGAACGGCCGGCAGCGTATCTCGCCCCTTTTCAATCTTTGTATCCACAGCTCCTTTGGGTACTTGAGCCGGCGCAATTTGCGGCATTGTCGTTTGTTCAATCAAAAGCTCCTGTGCCGTGGCAGAAAAAGCCAACATCGTTGTTCCAACAAACAAGTATGTAAAATATAACCCTTTTTTCATAATTTCCCCCTTCTTTTTTATCAAAAAGTCTTCTTTATTATAGATTGCATATTTTAAATGTAAACAACTTTTAATTGAATATCGAAAAAAACTGATTTTATACTTGAACCCTGTCCTAAAGTATGCCATAAATAAGGATGTTTTATTAACCTTTTTTTAAGAAACGAGGCTTGTCATGCGATCAAAATGGACTTTTTCCTTGTTAATTGGGACTTTGCTTTCTTGCCCTCAGGCGGGATTGGCTGATGCCTTGCATGTCATTACGGGAACCACTGAAACGCAAGCGGATGAAACGGCAACAGGTGATACGCATGTTTATCAAAGCAATGGGACACCTTTTTCATTTTCAAACAATCACACATTGACAAGCCAAAATGGTTATGTTTTACACCTCAACGGAACAGATCCTTTGCCTGGAACAAACATCACCAATTCCGGGAATATGCTGGTCTCAGGAACAGGTTTGAGTGCCGGATACGGTATTTTTTCCACCGTTTATCGTGGTAGACCTGTTTCCGCAAATATTTATAACGACGGAACGATTGAGCGCATTCAATTAAAGGAAACAGACGGTAGTTCTCTCAGGAATAATGGAACAGTAGGCGGAACGGTTTTAATCGGCGACAATGCTTATATTACCAATCAAGGGAGTATGATTAACAAGACAACTGGAGATGATGACGACAATTTAATTTCATTTGGCAAAAACGGTGTACTTAATAACGGTGGTATTTATTTTGCGACTCAGATCGGTGACGATGTTTATGATGAATTGCCTTCTGCCAATCACACGATTACAACAGACAAGCTTGTTTTTACACAAAACGGTATTATTCATAACGGTGGCACGATTCGAAATAACTCTATTGAAATGGGGGACCAAGCCTATATTCATAATTATATGAGTCCATATGAAGGAGAACCCGACGACACAATGGTTCGTGAAATCGAAACCAACACGTTGACAATCGGAAATAACTCTTATATTTCAAACAACATGGGTGGTGTCTTCAATGTCAATGAGACCTTCACAACCGGTGATAATACGACAATTGTCAACGGAGCTGATTATGAATTGAATTTACTCGCTCCTACGATTGAAATTACAATTCCCAGTAAAACGGAAGGAGAAGAACCAACTGTTATAGAAGCGACATACCCAGCGAACGACAAAGAGAGTTCCATGAACGTCGGTAATTTAACGCTGGGAGAGGCAAACAGTCTACAAAACCTACATGCTGCCACCATGACCGGACAAAATATCAGCTTTAAAAATGACTCGTCTTTTATCAATCAAGGTGGCAATATCACTCTGACGGCACCGGCGGCGACTGAAGAAAACCCGGAACCTGCTTCTTCTTTAACATTTTTAGATAACGGTAGTTTTAGTTCAGAAAGCATAACAACAACCTATCAGCACTTGGACACTTCAAACGGAGAAATTACTTCAACCCTTTACTTAAATAATGCAACAACAAAAGTTGACAATTGGTCAATGGGGAACAACGGATCCATAGACCTGGTTGGTGCTGATATTACAAGCAAAAATCTGACAATGGGGGATAATGCCTCTATTTCCGGTAAAGAATTTACATATACTGTCGAAGAAAATGAAATAAGTATTTATTCTAATTTAAATGTTGAAAATTCTATTTCATTGGGCAATTATGGTCTCATTGCTTCCGAAAACTTGAACATCACCGCAGATAAAATTTTATTTCAAGATAACGGTACTTTTGAAAACGGTTCAATGGTGCAGGCTAATGAACTCACTATGGGCAACGAGGCAACAATTACCACCAGCGGTGTTTTAAGCGTGCCAACTACGGTTGGCAGCACCTCTCGGGTTTATCTGTACAGCGCCAGCAACAACGACTTATGTTCTTCCTTCGGACAATGTCAAGGCGGTTCTATTATCGGAAGTCTTCAGAAAGCAGAAGGAAGTTCGGATGTTCAGGTTGTCTCTAGTGTTGAATCTAGCTACTATGGTTATTTATCCGGTATTATCGATGTCGACAGCATTTTGATTGATAAAAACTCTTTGCAGTTATCCGGAGATATTAAAGGTGTCATTAATATGAACTCAGACACTTATTTAAAATTTGTCGGTGAATCTGTCTATATTCATGATCCCATTCAACGTGTCAGTGGTGCCACAAATACCAATTTAGAGATTGCTTTAGATGATACTTTGCCCGGTGAACGACCCTTTTATGAAACGACGAATACGGTTGATGTAGACCATATTTTAATTTCAAGCGGTGGATTGTCTATCACGCGCCCTGTTTCTGTACAAGATATTACACTGGGTGCCAATGCCATCCTGAAAGTGACAGGAAATTACATTACAGGTGATATCGCAGAATTAGACGACGAGGCTGTCAATACTACTTTTACCATTGATGTCGGAACCGGAAATATCTTTAATTCTTCGGGCACAATCACCCTAGACAGAGTCACTTTGGATAGTGGTATTTTTAACGTCAATCACACAATCCGAGCTATCAAAGGCTTGCATCCTGGCAATCAAGAAGAAGGCATTGAGCTAGGAACTGATTCCGTTTTAAACGTCAATCATGATGTTTATACAAATCAATTGGTCCGACTCAGCGATGCATTACAGCCTGTCACCAACACGACCGTCAATTTAAATCAAGGCACTTTATCTGTTGATAGAAACATGGATGTAGACACCCTCATCTTCAACGGCGGCAGTCTGAAAATGAACAACAAAGACCTGACGAATAAAGTCACGATTGCCAACGACGTCACAGTTGGCAAAGGATCGACCTTATCCGGAAACGGAATGTTTGAAATTACAAATGGCAGTTTAACTTTGGAAAACGGCAGCACATTGGCTGTATCAACGTTGAAAGTCGAAGAAGAAGGATTAAATGTCATGAATTTAATAACGGATGTCACTACAATGGCTGGCAGTACCATTGACTTACGTGCCTCTGAAACTGATTCGGACAGGATTTCTATTGCTGGAACTCTGAATTTAGGAAATCATACAAAGCTGATTATCCGAAACATATCGGCCGGTCAAGAATATGAAATTATCTCGGCAGATTCTATTATCGGAACACCGGCCTACTTCCAAACTTCTTTCTTGTGGGACAATCCGGCATTCAGAATTGAAAACAATTCGATTTATGCGACAGTCAACGGTATTAAAACCTTCCAGGAAGGAATTTCTGTTATAAATCCGTCACGTAATGTTGAAGAAGTTGCCAAAGCCTTAGACACGATCAACGACAGTTTAACGGCTGAAAGTGAAACACCCTTGTTTCTTGACACCATTACTTATGCGGATTCTGCACAAAGTGCGGCTTCCATGATGAAGCAATTGTCGTCTGAAAGCTATGGCAACACAACATTAGCAGCCATTCGAACTTTATCTGTTCTTAATCGAACCAGAACAAATGTTTTAGCTGAAATCAGACAGGCTTCGGATAAATTCGCTCCTCCGAAAAAAACGAATTATTCTCCATATGTCAATTATACGGGGCGCAGCGGAGGTGACTATTATATACTGCAAAACGGACGCTATACGCTTTATTCCGTTGACTCGACTAATGAGAACTACGCCCCTCCGCAAAGCTATCGCACGGATGCAGGCGGCGTATGGGTCAAACCTTATGCTTTGATGATGAGTCAAGATGATGATAAGGGCATTTCAGGTTTTGATTACGATGCTTATGGTGTGACGGCTGGCTTTGACATTGCTTTTGAAAACTTATCCTTAGGGATTATGGGAATTTTCGGTCAAGGTGAGCTTGATCAAAATGATAATTCTTTCAAATCAGACATTGACACCTATGGTTTTGGTCTTTACGGAGAAGCCCTGCCCGGCGGTCATCATTTTGTTGATTTCTATGCAACTTATCTGGTCAATGCCAATGACACACAACGAAAAATCTCGGCATTAGGCGAAACCGCAAAAGCCAGTTATGATATGAAGACATATGCTGGAGGACTTGCTTATGGCTATAATATCGAACTTGGTAAACATGTTGTGTTAATCCCGAAAGTCGGTGTTGATTATGCTTACCTTAAAACTGATGATTTCACGGAAAAAGGCTCCAGCGCAGCATTAAAGGTCGAAAATGACAGCTATCAATCCATTCAAACACCTCTTGAAATAACTGCATTGTTCAACATGGGAACACAAAATGTCCTCTTCACCCCTGAATTAAAAGCCAGATGGGCCCATGAATTTGGTGATACGGAAGCTTCGAATAAAAGTCAGTTCATCGGATATACCCCATGGATGAAAGCAAAAGGAATCGATATCGGCCGAAATGTCTTTACTTTCGGTGCTGCGGCTACTTTAACGTTGGGGGGACAAAATCATATTTCCTTCAGTTATGATTATGACTTTGGTTCCAATTTCGACGCACACACCTTTAATTTGGGTTATACTTACGCTTTTTAGTCAAAGGAAAAGAGGAATGTCTGTAGACATTCCTCTTTTTTTTTAATACACGGGTCTTAACAACGAGTAGATTTCTTCTGAGACTTCATCGCCTCACGAGCAATCTTGTCTCTAAAAGAATATTCTGCCGTCCCCAGAAAAAAAGCTGCTTCCTTAAAATTTTGGGCACGCAGTTCATTTTCCAGATCTTCAAATCTCTCAGCGATTAACTTGATTTGTTTTTCCCAAGTATTTTGTTTTTTATTTTCTTTTAACATTTCCTTTCTCCTTTTATCAACATCGAGCTTACTTTTAGCATCATACTGCGAATTTTTAATTTTAAAAAGACACTCTTTATATATAACCAATATATAATCTTGGGGTATTCACAAAAATACAATAAAAACAAATACTTATCTTAAATTAAAGAAAATATGAGCTTTTTTAGGCATAAAAAAAATTTATTTTTAGGATTTTTTCAGCACTAAAAACTCAATTTTGGAAGAAAAAAAGCTTTTTTTTGAAGAATCGAATCAAAATTGCGATTCGGAATCGCTTCGCAACAAAAAAAAAGACCGCCCTAAAAAGAGCGGTCTTTATAAGATGTCCGAATTTTATTCAGCCTTAGCCAAATGATCATACAATTTCAGACGATTCTGAATCCGTTGTTCAGCCAGCTTAACCAAACGTTCATAGCGTTCAATATCAGCACGTTGAACAATCTTAAAGCGTGTTTCGCTATTCATGAATTCAGAGACATCCTTGGTTGTCTTGGAATCCAGCTGCAAAGGCACCTTTCCTTCTGCCAACAGGCGTGGATCAAAGCGATACAAAGGCCATAATCCGGTCTCAACCGCCATTTTTTGATGTTCTAAGCCCTGTGTACCAATGTCATAGCCGTGTGCAATACAATGCGCATAAGCAATAATCAAAGACGGACCATTGAAAGATTCAGCCTCAACCATTGCCTGAATAGCTTGACTATCTTTAGCTCCGATAGCAATTTTGGCCACATAAACGTTTTCGGAACTCATAGCGATCATTCCTAAGTCTTTAGGCGGTAAATCATTACCGGCAACCGCAAACTTGGCAGAGGCACCTATCGGTGTTGCTTTGGAGCGTTGACCACCTGTATTGGAGTACACGCCGGTATCCATCACTAAAATATTGACATTTCGGCCGGAATGAAGCACATGATCCAAACCACCATAGCCGATATCATAGGCCCAACCGTCACCACCCAAAATCCAAACAGACTTTTTAACAAGGTAATCGGCCAACTCAGCCAACATTTTAGCTTTATCATCAGCAACAGAAGCTAACTTTTGTTTCAAAGCAGCAACCCGTTCGCGTTGTTCTTTAATACCCTGCTCTGTTGACTGATCAGCCATCAGTAAAGCATTAACCAGTTCACCACCGATTGAACCCTCAAGATCTTTCAACAGTTGAGCGGCAAATTCCATTTTACTGTCAACGGAATAACGCATCCCAAGCCCGAATTCAGCATTATCTTCAAACAAACTGTTGGCCCAAGCCGGTCCGCGTCCGTCTGCATTCTTAGCATACGGTGTTGTCGGCAGGTTTCCACCGTAAATCGAAGAACACCCGGTTGCATTAGCAATCATCAAACGATCACCAAATAACTGCGTCATCAGTTTGACATACGGTGTTTCACCACAGCCCGCACAAGCACCCGAGAATTCAAACAATGGCTGCAACAACTGAACATTTTTCACCAATTTTGGTTCAATCTTTGTTCGATCAACTTCAGGCAGCTTTTTAAAGAAATCAAAATTCTTGATTTCCTGATCCAAGTTCTTTTCAATCGGCTGCATCGTCAAAGCCTTGTGTTCCGGATTTTCGCGAGAACGTCCCGGACAAACTTGAGAACACAACGAACATCCTGTGCAATCTTCCGGTGCACATTGAACAATAAACTTGTCACCGGGGAACTCTTTACCTTTATAATCAGCGGATTTAAATCCTTCCGGCGCATCCTTCAACAAGCCGGCTGCGGCAACTTTCAAACGAATGGCTGCATGCGGGCAAACCATTGCGCATTTACCGCACTGAATACAAACACTGGGATCCCATTCAGGAATATCCGTTGCAATCCGGCGTTTTTCGTATTGCGTTGTACCTGTCGGCCAAGTCCCATCCACAACTTCTTTGAAAGCAGACACAGGCATTTGATCGCCTTTGCCTTCAATAATCGGAGAAGTGACACGCTTTAAGAACTCTGGTGCATCAGCCGGAACACCGGGTTGACGTGTATGAGTGGCTGTTGCAGCGGCAGGAACCGGAATTTCATGCAAGTGTTCCAAACTGCCGTCGATAGCCGCGATATTGGCCGCAACAATTTCCGGCCCTTTCTTGGCATATGTTTTTTCGGCATATTTTTTTACCTTGGCAATTGCTTCCTCCTTTGGTAAAACACCGGAAATTGCAAAGAAACATGTCTGCATAATCGTGTTAATGCGGCGGCCCATTCCCGTTTTTTTGGCAACATCCACAGCATCAATGGCATACAATTTTGCATGCTTTGCAATAATATCTTTTTGGACTTCTACCGGCAGGCTGTCCCAAACTTTTTCTGGCGGAACAATTGTGTTCAATAACAACACCCCATTATCTGCCAGGCAAGATGTCATATCAATCTTCTCCATAAACGGCATATGGTGAATTGCCACAAAGCTGGCTTTTTCGATCTGATACGGTGCTTTAATCGGATGTTTTGCAAAACGCAGATGAGAAGTCGTCATTGCACCAGACTTTTTGGAGTCATAAACAAAGTAAGCCTGTCCATAAAATTCATCACCGTCTGCAATAATTTTAATGGAGTTTTTATTGGCACCCACTGTACCATCCGCACCCAATCCATAAAAAATACAACGGGTGACATCATTGCCGGCAATATCAAAGTGCTTATCATAGTTTAAAGACGTGTGCGTGACGTCATCTTCGATACCAACTGTGAAATGATTTTTACTTTCATTGTCAAACACAGCTTTTGCCATAGCAGGAGTAAATTCTTTAGAAGATAAACCATAACGACCGCCCAAGACTTTAATACCTGCCAAACCGGCTTCCGCCAAAGTCGTCACGACATCCAAATACAACGGTTCACCGACAGAACCGGATTCTTTTGTCCGATCCAGAACATTGATAATTTTGACTGTTTTCGGCAAAGCCGCGATGAAAGCTTTTGTCGGGAACGGACGGAATAAATGAACCTTCAAGACACCCAGTTTTTCACCCTTAGCATTCAGGAACTTTGCTGTTTCTTCTGCCGTTTCAGCGCCAGAGCCCATAACAACAATCACTTTTTCGGCATCAGATGCACCGACATAATCCACTAAATGATATGCACGACCCGTAATTTTTTCAAACTTACGCATAGCGGCTTCAACCGCATCCGGTACAGCATCATAGTAAATGTTAGAAGCTTCACGTGTTTGGAAAAACACATCCGGATTTTGTGCCGTTCCGCGAACAACAGGTTTATCCGGTGTTAATGCATTTTTGGCAACAAAATTTGTATCTACACCTTCCATCAAAGCTTTTAATTCATCATCAGAGATAGTTTGAATCTTATTGATTTCATGAGATGTCCGGAAACCGTCAAAAAAGTGCAAGAACGGCACACGAGATGTCAAAGTCGCCACTTGCGCAACGGCCGCCAAGTCTTGTGCTTCCTGAACAGAATTAGAAGCCAGCATGGCAAATCCCGTCTGGCGACAGGCCATCACATCAGAATGATCCCCGAAAATGGACAAAGCATGCGCTGCCAAAGTCCGAGCCGCTACATGCATAACAAACGGCGTCAGTTCACCGGCGATTTTATACATATTCGGAATCATTAACAACAAACCTTGTGAAGCCGTATAAGTTGTTGTCAAAGAACCGGCTTGTAAAGAACCGTGAACAGCACCGATAGCACCGGCTTCAGATTGCATTTCAACGACCGTCGGCACTTTTCCCCAGATATTTTTTTGACCAGCCGCGGCCCAAGCATCGGCCCACTCACCCATCGGTGAAGACGGTGTAATCGGATAAATAATTGAAACTTCATTCAAACGATGCGCAACAGAAGCCGCCGCCTCGTTGCCGTCCATCATTTTCATTTTTTTTGTGGTATCTGCCATATTCTTTTCCTTTCTACATACCTGCATACAAAAAATATGCCTCTTTATATACCAAGCACTTTCAAATGTCCAGTCCTTTTTGGAGATTTTTTTATCCTACAGCTTTTGTTTATCTCAGAAAGTGCTAAGTCTTTTCATAAAAAACTCTGGAACAAAGGATTTAACTTTGTCCATAGTTTATCCAACTCATCTTCCGTTCGCGCCCTATCAACTTCCAACGTAATCACCGGAATATGATGTTCTATTCCTGCCCAAGTGCCGAAAGAACCTGGGGTCGGATAGCCAACATTCGTCACCAAAGGGTAGCCCGTCAAAACAGCAATCTGCTTTGCCCAATCTTCGGCAGGACCATCAAAATCAACGACTTTCAAATCCGAATGGATGCTTATTATCTGCTTTGGACGATAAGCTTCCACCAACCCCATCAACCATTGTGTTTCGATTTCAGAACCGGGTGTTCCGCTTTGAGCTGTTCCCGTGTGTGGATTAAAACTTTCACTTTTAAAATTATGTGTCGGATAATTACGATTTAAATCCACATTATGAGCGTTTTCCCGTTTTTTTAACGCCGCGCCATCAGGGTTTAAACAAGGAACAACATAAATATCATATCCGCTGCAGCAATTTCGACTTTGATACAAATCGATAAAACGCTCCAATAAATAAGGTCCTTCAGGTTCATCACCATGAAACCCACCGATTAAAAACAAAACATGCTGTGGAGCAATTTTCTGCTCTCCCCAAAAGCTGACTTCATTTCCCAACGGTGTTTTTAATGTTTTCAGTTTTATCATCACACATATTGCCTTTGATATGGGTTTAAAATAACGGGTGCTTGCGTTAAATACATCAAATGTTTCTGCTGAAGCTTACGACAAGTCTGTCGAAGATCAGCATAACCAATACCGACTTCACTGATATACTTTTCATTATCAATAATATGATCTAAATCTTGCGTTTTGGCAATAGGCTTGACACCGATTGTTTCATAAAAAGCCATTGCTCGTGTATTTTTCAGGTTATATTCCACAATAAAATCATCATATTTGTCCAGCATAATCGGCATGGTATGGCGTAAAAGTTCCGTACCAAATCCTTTTTCCTGAACGACCGGCGATAAATATAATTGATTTAAAATCATGGTTCGATCTGTTATTTGTGTGCCCGGAACAAACTCAATCCGACGTGTCCACTGATAAGAAACGCCATCCAACACTCCTTTTTCCTGTTGCAGGACCTGTCCGTGAAAAGCTTCCAAATAGGCTGTCGGAACGGGAGAAAAACGCACAAAACCAACAGGTTTTTCGTTTTCAGATAATACAAAAACATCCGATGAAGGATCTTTGGAAAAAGAATCCAACTTATGATAAAAATAAGCCAATGTATACAATGCCATTTCTGTCCGTTTTTTGTAAGCTGCGGAAAGCTGACAATAAGATGTCTGATAGGCCTCGGCAAGGGCTGTCAGTTTTTCAAAATTGACAGGTAAAGTTTCGATTCTGTAAGTCATATTTGCCTCTTGAGTAAAACTGATTTATAACACTGTTTTGTCAAAAAGTCAATTTTTACATTGAAAAAGAAAATACATTTTGCCAACCTGAAAGAAGAAGGTAAAATGAATTTTGTTATCCCTAATGCTCATAAGAAAAGCCCCGAGAGGGGCTTTTCTTTATCGCTTATAAAGCGGAATCGGTTGATAACTCGTATGCAGCAAATGATGTGATTTCTCACCCAGCGGCTTGCCCAAAAATTCATCATACAGCTGTTTAATGGACGGATTTTGATGAGAACATCTGAATTCCGAAAATTCATCATCACTCATCAAACCTGCCATGCGAGCCTTGCGAATTTCATCCGTCACCCCGAGCGGTTGCCCACCGCCGCCGATACAACCGCCATCACAAGCCATAACTTCGATAAAGTGATAAGGGGGTTCCTCTCCTTTTTCTTTGGCCTCCTGAAGATGCTGCATCACTTTTTCGACATTGCCCGTTCCATGAGCCACACAAATCCGAACTTCTTTGCCGGCCAAATTCATCGTCATTTCTTTAATGCCTTTATCAACACCCAAAATAGGCTTAATTTCCAAATTTTCCGGCTTCATTTCTTCTCCCGTCACCAGATAGTGAACAGTTCTGAGTGCTGCTTCCATCACGCCGCCTGTAAAGCCGAAAACCGTTCCCGCACCCGTATACTCTCCCAAAGGACTATCGGCCCGTTCTTCCTGCAAATTCACAAAATCGATGCCCGCTTGTTTAATCATACGGCAAATTTCCCGCGTTGTTAAAGATACATCAACATCTTGAAAGCCGCTGGCAAACATTTCTTTTGAACGGAGAATCTCAAACTTCTTTGCCGTACAGGGCATAATGGAAATTACCTTGATTTTTGCAGGATCAACACCGATTTTTTCAGCATAATATGTCTTTGTTAAAGCACCTACAATCGCATGGGGAGATTTACATGTCGAAAAATGAGGAATCATGTCAGGATAAAACTTTTCCATAAAATCAACCCATGCCGGACAACAACTGGTAATCATCGGCAAAACACCATCGCCTTTAACAAAGCGCTCTACGAATTCCGAACCTTCCTCCATAATGGTCACATCGGCTCCGAAATTGGTATCAAAAACAGCCTTAAAGCCCATTTTACGCAAAGCAGCATAAATTTTCCCTGTCGTCACGGTTCCGGGAGCATATCCGAAGGCCTCTCCCATAGATACCCTTACCGCCGGCGCAATCTGAACAACACAGTAGTTATCCTTTTCCTGCAACATACTCCATACGCGTTCACTGTCATCATATTCGACCAAAGCACCTGTCGGACAATGTGCCGTACACTGGCCGCATTTAATACATGGACTATCAGCCAAGCGCGAATCACCGGCCGGGGCAATATGTGTTTTTACAGAGCGATCCAGTATCGACAAAGCCCATACATTTTGAATATGCTGGCAAACTTCAACGCAGCGACCGCATAAAATACACTTACGCGGGTCCAACACAATACATTTTGTGCTGGCGTCTTTCGGCATTTCAAAAGGCGTTGGTGTAATATTATCAAACGCATTTGCCCGAATACCGAATTTGCCGGCCAAGGATTGCAGCTCACACATTTCATTTTTTTGACAAGTTAAACATTCGTTGGGATGTTTGCTTAAAGTCAACTTTAAAACCGTTCGCCGAGCTTCAATAATATCCGGATCTCGTGTAATAACTTCCATTCCCTCCTCTGCCGGCGTACAGCAGGAACGCAGCATTCGTCCGTTGATTTTGACGATGCAAATGCCGCAAGCAGCTGATGGATGCAAATCAGGATGATAACACAGAGTCGGAATATCCACCTGTATCATCTTGGCTGCATCTAAAACAGAAGTTCCCTTCGGGACTTTGACTTCTTTTGAATCGATTGTCAGTGTAATCATTTCTTCCATTTGCACCCTCATTCTTTCTTGCATTGTCCGGAACAGCCCGCAGCAGGCAGTGTTGAATCCGGTTTTCTCTCATCTAATTTTTTCATTTCATGTTCAATGGAGGACAATTCCGCCTGCAGTTTTTGTTTTTCCGCTTTTTTCTGTTGCGCTTGCTGTATCAGCGTTTCATATTCATCATAGAAAAAACGGATGGTTGACAAAACGGGATTTGGTGCTGTTTGACCCAACCCGCACAAAGCTGCTTGTTTCATTGCCGTCCCGATTTCCTGAATTTTTTTCAAATCACTTTGCGTTCCCTCTCCGTCAGCTATTTTCTTTACCAGCTGCAGCATCTGATAACCGCCTATCCGACAAGGAGCACATTTTCCACAAGATTCATCGACTGTAAAATTCAGGTAAAACTTGGCGATTTCCACCATACTGTCGTCCTGATCCATGACAATCATCCCACCGGAACCCATCATTGACCCCAGTTTTTTCAGCTCTTCATAACAAATCGGCATATCCAAATGCGATGCCGGAATGACGCCTCCTGACGGACCGCCGGTCTGAACCGCTTTAAAAGGCTTACCAGAACTGGTTCCACCGCCGATTTCGTTTACCATACATTCAACCGTTGTTCCCATCGGAACTTCAACCAGTCCGGAATGCTTGACTTTGCCGGTCAAAGCGAAAACCTTAGTCCCCTTACTTGTCGCCGTTCCGACTTCACTAAACCATTCGGGCCCTTTTAAAATAATCGGCGGCACATTAGCCAGTGTTTCCACATTGTTAATAGCCGTCGGCTTACCGAAAAGTCCCTTTTGCGTCGGATAAGGCGGACGCGGATGAGGTGTTCCTCGTTTGCCTTCCAAAGATTCCAATAAAGCGGTTTCTTCTCCGCAAACAAAAGCTCCGGCGCCATACCTGAGTTCTGCCATAAAACTGAAATCAGAACCAAAAATATTTTTACCTAAAATACCGTATTTTTTAGCTTGCTTTAATGCCAATTCAACTCGTTCGATTGCCAAAGGATATTCAGCCCGCACATAAAACCAACCTGATGTAGCACCCGTTGCATAAGCACCGATCATCATGCCTTCCAAGACGGCATGCGCACCGCCGCCTAAAATGCATGAATCCATATAGGCGCCGGGATCCCCTTCATCCCCATTGCAGACCATGAATTTTTCACCATCGCATAAAGGTGCCTGGGCCAGCATTTCCCATTTTTTAGCCGTCGGAAAGCCAGCTCCGCCGCGTCCGCGCAAACCACTTTTCCTAATAATTTCAAGAACTTCCTCAGGCTTCATTTCCAAGCACTTCATCAAAGCTTGATAACCGCCCGTTGCGACATACTCACCCAAATTTTCAGGATCAGAATGTCCCAAGCGAGCCAAAACAATCTTACGTTGTTTTATAAAAAAGGGCAGTTGAAGGGATAATTCTTTGCTTTTCAAGTAATTGGAAAGACGAAGCGGTTGTTCCGCTCCATCCCGCAAAGCAGGAGCCACATGCTCGGAAACAATAATACGTGCCAAATCCGGAGTCACTTCTTTATAAAGGAAAGGTTCGCGTCCTTTAATTTCCACGCGAGCTAAAGGTCCTGTTGCGCACAATCCCATACATCCCGTACAGACCATCCGCACGTCCTGAGATAATCCCATGGTTTCAAGACTTTCTTTGAAAGCGTCAATCACAGATGCCGCACCGCCCGAATGACAACTGGTAGCATTACAGGTATAAATGGCAGCTTTATACTTTTTAACGTCTTCTTTGAACGTTTCCCCCATCTTCAAAAGGTTTTCTTTTTGTGTGCGGCCGAGCTCTTTTAATTTTTGAATTTGTTCCTGTGTTAATTCAACCATTTCTACTCTCCTTGCGTTTCCGTCATCTTTTGACGCCATTCAGCAATAATTTTCTGAACATCTGCCGGTGTATTTTTACCATACGTTTTCCCATTGACGACAACGACCGGTGCCAAACCGCAACACCCCAGACAACGAACAACCTGTAGATGGAATAAACCATCTTCGGTCGTCTGCCCGTCTTTTAACCCCAAACAATCATGGAAAGCATCCAAAATGCCTTGAGATCCCTTAATATGACAGGCTGTACCGTCACACACGGAAATAATCACTTTTCCGGGAGCTTTCAGCTTAAAATAGTTATAAAAAGTCAAAACCGCATAAATACGCGCCATTGGCACACCCATTTCTTTGGCAGTCACTTCCATGGCTTCCCAGGGAACATAACCGAACAGACCTTGAATATCGTGCAGTGCCATAATCAAAGCGCCTCTTTTATTCTTCCACTTTGTCAACAGCTTTTGCGTGTCTTCTTTGATTTTCTCTTGAGATTCATTTCCGGCCATTCTTGTCTCCATTAAAAATACTAACTTTCTAGCGGTATCATAGATTTTTCAAAATGAAAAGCAAAAAATGCCAGAAATAAAGGCTTTTTAAGATAAAAAAATATCCTCAATCGGGTTATTGCCTTTTTTTGAACAAGATAGTTAAAATAAACTTCTTATATTTTTTCTAAGAATTTTTTATAAATCTTTTTCAACACTTAAGCCCTATGAATAAAGTTTATTTTAATCGTATTTGACAGATTGGAAATAAAGGCCGGCGGCCGGCGCTGTCGACCCTCCCCGCCGGCGGTCACAAGCATGCAAAGCTTCGTGAAAATCTTCCACTGTCCAGCGTCCCAATCCGACTTCCACCAAACTTCCGACCATATTACGCACTTGATGATGCAAAAAAGAACGTGCTTTCACGACAAAAAACAAATAGTCTCCACGACGGGTTATCGTCAACTCATCCAATGTTTTAACAGGGCTTTTGGCTTGGCATTCCGAATCTCGAAAAGTCGAAAAATCATGTCTTCCCAGTAATAACTGTGCTGCCTGTTGCATTTTCTTTTCATCCAAAGGAAGACCGACTTGCCAAACACGATTTTTATCCAAAACAGCCGGTGTGCGCCGATTCAAGATTTTGTAAATATAAGATCGCTCTTTTGCGCTGAAACGTGCATGAAAATCATCACAAACCGTCTCTACTTTCAAAACACCCACGGCATGCGGACGGACCAACGCATTAAAAGAAGCCTGCATTTCAAAAGGATCTCGCGCTGTCGGCAAATCAAAATGAGCCACCTGCCCATAAGCATGGACACCCGCATCCGTCCGACCGGCGCCATAAACCTCGCTTTCGATATGCGTAAAAGCAAAAAGCGCTTTTTCCAAAACCTCCTGAACAGAAAGACCGCTTTTCTGTTTTTGCCAACCGCAAAAATCGGTTCCGTCATATTCTATCGTTAATTTATAACGAGGCATTAAAGCTCTGTCCCTTCTTTAATTGGGAAACCACGTAAGAAATCCTCTCGCTTAACCGGATTTTTACCTGGTCGCTGCAATACATCCAATTGCAAAGTAGAGCCCAATCCGCATAGAATTGTCAGTTGATTATCCAAAACCGTTCCGGGTTTTAATCCCTCGTCTGTTCGATGTCCCTTAACCGTTGTTGCCAAAACGGTGATTCGTTCTCCATTCAACATGAAATAAGCCTTCGGATAAGGTGTCAAAGCCCGAATTTTTGCATTCAGCAAATCTGCCGGCATATGCCAATCGATCAAACTTTCTTCTTTTTGTATCTTCTCGGCATAAGTGACTCCTTGAAAAGGCTGATGCGTTGGAGTCGGACGGTTATCCAAAACTTTCACGATCAGCTTTGCCCCGATAGACGCCAGTTTATCATGCAATTCGCCGTAAGTTGTCGTCGACGTTATCGGCACGCTTTGGGTCATTAAGATGTCCCCTGTGTCCAGACCCTTTTCCATTTGCATAATGGTGATACCGGTTTCTTTATCTCCTGCCATAATCGCGCGCTGTATCGGTGCCGCTCCCCGCCAACGAGGCAGCAGCGAAGCATGCACGTTAATACAACCCATCGGAAATGCATTTAAAATACCCGACGGCAAAAGAAGACCGTAAGCGCAAACGACAGCCACATCAGCATCTAACATTTGAAACAAAACCTGTTCGGATTCACTTTTGAGCGAAACAGGATAACGCACCATAATTCCATGTTTTTCTGCCAACTGTTGAACCGGAGACGGTGTCATTTTATGTCCTCGACCGGCCGGTCTCGGAGGCTGTGTATACACACACACGACATCGTATTTGTCGATCAAAGTTTGCAAAACAGGAACAGCGAACTCGGGCGTTCCCATAAAGACAACTCTCATTTATTCCTCCTTTGCAGCCTTTCGGCGTTGTTTTTCCAAACGCTTCACCATCATTTTACGTTTCAACGGAGAAACATAATCAATAAAAATAATCCCGTCCAAATGATCCAACTCGTGCTGAACAGCTCGTGCCAAAAAACCCTCGGCCGTCAATTCAACCATTTCATTCTTTTCATTCAAAAAACGCACTTTAACCGCATATGCCCGCTCTACCGGCGCATATTGATTAGGAACAGAAAGACAACCTTCCGAACATTCCTCTTTTTCTTCGGAACGCCAAACAATTTCAGGGTTTGCCATCAAAAGCGGTTTTTGTTTTTCTTCATCGCGGCTTGTATCTATCACAACAATGCGCTTTAAAACACCGACCTGAGGAGCTGCCAGACCGACACCGCCTGCATGATACATTGTTTCCAACATATCGTGCATGAAAGTTGCCAACTGAGAATCGACCCCTTCCACCGGCAGGCTTTTTTCACGCAAAAGCGGATCCGGGATTTCGATAATTTTTAATTTCATTTGTTTTTTTTCCTTTTCTTTTTGACTATTATAAAATAAAATGAAAGAAAATAAAAGGAGGGAGTTAAAAAAAATGAAAAAAATTTTATATTTGTTGACGGCTTTGGCTTGTTTCCTGCTGACGAATATCCCCACATTACATGCTCAAGAAGAGGAAGAATCCTTTCGACTGATGGTTTTCGGAGATAGTTTGAGTGCCGGATATCGCCTTCAGCCGCAAGAAGCCTTCTACAGTCGTTTGGAGGATGCTTTAAACGCCAAAGGCTATGATAATGTCAAAGTCATCAATGCCAGTATCAGCGGCAATACGACAGCTCAAGGACTGGCCAGAGTTGACAAGGCGATCGAACAAAAGCCCCACGCCGTCTTGCTGGAACTCGGCATCAATGATGTTTTGCAAGGACTTAGCCTTCAAAAAGCGGAAGAAAACTTAGAACAGATTATTCAAGCTTTTCAGAAAAATGACATTCCCGTTATGTTAATCGGAATGCAGGCACCACCGATGTCTTCCGTCGATGTTCGCAATCAATTCACTCAAATGTACAAAGATTTGGCTAAAAAGTACAAATTGGTTTTTTATCCGTTTTTCATGGACGGTGTTTTCATTGAACGTTTCGGGGTGATGGATATGAAATATCTTCAGGATGATGCGGCCCATCCGACGGCTCAGGGTGTTCAAGTCATGACACAAAAAATAATGCCGACAGTCGAACGTTTCTTAACATCTTTAGAGGATTGACACATGATAAGGCTTTTTGTCGGCTTAGAGTTGCCGGATGATATTAAAGATCAAGTTTATACCCTGCGCGGCGGTGTGCCGATGGCACGTTGGGTTGATAAGGAAAAATTGCATTTGAACCTGCGTTTTTTGGGAAATGTTCAAGAGGATACGGCTCAAAACTTTCATGATCAACTTTGCCAGTTGAGATTTCACGCTTTTAATTTGGCATTGGCGCAGGTTGGTTATTTTGCAACAGGAGATGATCCGCATCACCTGTGGGTCGGTGTCAATTATTATCAAGCGTTAGATGATTTATCTGCCAAAATTGATAAAATTGCTCGAGACTGCGGCATTAACAATGATCGATTCAAATTTCATGCACATGTTAGTCTGGCCAGCCTGCATGGCACTTCTTTGGATGAAGTCATGCGTTTTGTCTCGGCAAACAATCTTTTTAGAACACGTGAGTTCAATGTGTATTATTTCACATTGTTTTCCTCCCATGCTCGCGAAAACGGCGAAGGAAAATATTACCGAATAGAAGCCAGATATCCGCTTTTATTAAGCTAAATGTTTTTTCAGGAAATGTCGAACCGTCTCAACTGAGCTTTCATCAATCGTATGCCCCATTCCCGGAACAGTATGCGTTGTGACCGAAATATTTAAATCGGCCAATGTATTTTGTGTCATCTGCATACCGATGAACGGAACCACGTCATCATCTTCTCCATGTGTCAAAAGCACCGGCGGATGACTGATCACTTTCCCAAGAGGCATTGCCGAGTTAATAGCCAAAGGAACCGCAGAACACCCGACCAACGCCGCCAGTTGATCGGGACGCATCAATCCCGTCATCAAGGTCAAAAGACCGCCTTGAGAAAAGCCCAACAATGCAATTTGCTCATCTTTCAATTGATGTTTCAATTTGATTTCTTCAATAAAATCATTAATCATAGGCAGATTCGGCAAAGCTTTTTCCATCAGCGCCTGAATATATAGAAAACGGTCATAAACCGATGCTGATGCCATTTCATCAATATCAAACCACTTATACCCATTCATTTCTTTTTGAGGTGCATTCGGCGCATAAAAAACTGTATTAGGCAAATCCTGAGCCAGTGTCAACGCCATTGAAATTAAATCATGTCCATCCGCACCATAGCCATGCAGCAAAATCACCGCGCTTTGAACAGCGGCTCCGCCGTTCGGAAAATAATTGATTTCGTCTGTCAGCATTTTTCCTCCTAAAAAGCTTGTCAAAACCATAAAAACACGATAAATTATTTTTTAATATAAGAACATCAATTTAAAAAAGCGAGTAAAAACATGAAAAAATTAGGTCTTTTTTTAATGTTCTTTTTGCCCTTGACGGCACAGGGACAAACACTGAACGGAATGAATGACGCACAACAGTTGGGAGCAATGGCCGGTTTAGCCTTGGCTTGCAATGCCGGGAACCGTCTGGACGATTTCCAGTTGATTGCCAGCTATATCATTGCAAACGAATCTGCCACTGATGCAGCCCGAAAAAAAGCATTTAATCAGTATGCCGAAGAAAAGCTCAGAACATACAACCTTCAACGCAATATGCCTAAAGATGATTGTAAAAATATTTTAGATACATTTTATAGTCTGCCTATTTTCGGATCGACAGTATATGCAGACGGAACTGTCAAATTTCCTGACGGTAAAATATTAAAGCCTAAAACGGCTCAGGAAAAAGCCAAAGCACAACGAGCAGCCCAAAAAAAAGCAAAAGAACCAAAACGCAACTATATGACCCCACCGAGAAACTCATAAATGCGTCCAGCTATCCTTAACGGCCTCTTTAGCAATATTGACACGCTGAACGGTATTGGTCCCAAATGGAGCAAGCTGCTTAAAAACTTATGCGGCCCAACGGTTTTATCCGTTGCTTTTCATTTGCCGGATCATGTTTTGCACAGGCCTTATTTGACAGACTTAAAATCCGTTCGGGAAAAAATGCTGCTGACGACAAAAGTGACAGTTTCTCAGCACAAAAAACCTTTTTCACGACGACATCCCTATCGCATTATCTGTGAAGCATCCGGTACTTACCTTGAAGTAGTGTTTTTCAACTATCGTAAAGATTACATCATCGATCAATTACCTGTCGGAGAAACACGGCTTATCAGCGGTCAAGTCGAACGCTTCGGCGAACGTTTGCAAATGACCCATCCGGATTACATTGTCCGCGAAGAAGAAGCTTGGAAAATACCGATTTACGAACCGATTTATCCCTTAACACAAGGCGTTTCAAACAAATTGATGAATCGAGCAGCCAAAGAAGCCCTCCAACTTATCCCTAACCTGCCTGAATGGCTGGAAGAAACACGCATTCGACAAGAAGGATGGCCTTCCTTCAAAGAGGCCTTGTTTCAGGCCCATCATCCGCAAACCGAAGCTGATTTTTCTTCGGCTTCCAAAGCCCGCCAACGTCTGGCCTATGATGAATTGCTGGCTAACCAACTGGCATTGGTTTTGGCAAGAACGCGGATGAAGAAACAAACCGGAACGTCGATTCAAGGAAGCGGCATTTTACGTCAAAAGTTGCTTTCCTGCCTGCCTTTTGAGTTGACCAACGCCCAAAAACGCGTTGTTTCAGAAATAGAAACAGACATGCAAAGTCCTTATCGCATGCTGCGGCTTTTACAGGGTGATGTCGGTTCCGGCAAAACAATCGTCGGATTGATCGCTCTTCTCAATGCTGTTGAGGCTGGCTTCCAAGGTGCTTTAATGGCGCCGACGGATATTCTCGTTCGTCAGCATTTCGCTAAAATCTCTCAACTTTGCATTCCCTTAGGTATTAACGTCGTCTTATTAACCGGACGCGAAAAAGGCAAAAAACGTGAAGAGATTTTGTCGCAAATTGCAAACGGACAAGCACAAATTGTGATTGGGACACACGCCCTTTTCACGGATGACGTCATTTTTAATAAACTCGGTTTAGTCATCATTGATGAGCAGCATCGCTTCGGTGTCGAACAACGGCTGGCTTTGACGCAAAAAGGTAAAGCTGTTGACGTATTAGTAATGACGGCAACCCCGATTCCAAGAACGCTGGCTCTGACCTATTATGGCGATATGGATTTGTCTCAAATTGATGAAAAACCTCCGACACGTAAACCTGTTGATACGCGCGTCCTGTCGGTCAAAAAAATGGAAGCCGTTATTCAAAAACTTCACGTTGCATTGGCAGAAGGCAAACAAGTTTATTGGGTCTGCCCTTTAGTCGAAGAAACAGAAAAATCCGATTTAGCCAATGCAACGGCTCGTTTCGAAACATTGTCCGCCGTTTTTCCGGGACAAGTTGGTTTAATTCACGGCAAAATGCCCGGGTCTGACAAAGATACCATCATGAACGCTTTTGTTCGCAAGGAAACTTCTGTTTTGGTTGCAACTACCGTTATTGAAGTCGGCGTTGATGTGCCTAATGCTTGTATCATGATTATTGAACAAGCCGAACGCTTCGGCTTATCTCAACTTCATCAACTCCGTGGTCGCATCGGTCGAGGCACACTCCAATCGACGTGTTTGTTGCTGTATGATTATCCTTTGTCAGACACGGCCAGAAAACGGCTGGACGTTATGCGATCAACAGAAGACGGATTTATCATTGCCGAAGAAGATTTAAAATTGCGCGGTGCCGGCGAAGTCTTAGGAACACGACAAAGCGGTTTGGAAACTTTTCAATTAACTTCCATTGAATTGCAGGGTGAACTTTTACCGATTGTTCGTCGCGAGGCTGTTCAAATTATTCAAACAGATCCGACTTTAAGCTCACCGCGCGGAGAAAAACTGAAAACATTGCTTTACCTTTTCAACAAAGATAAAGAAATTCAAACGATTAAAGCCGGATAAGGAGAAAAAATGCCCGTTATTTTTACACGACAGCCATCTGAAAGAACACGAGAACTACGTAAAGAATTTAAACATAACAAAGTTGCTCAACAATTTTTGACTTATCTTTATCAAAATGGTTATTTAACACGTTTGGAAGGTCGCTTTAATCCGCAAAAGTTGTTAAAAGGAAAATTACCCAAAGATTTTGATATCCATCACATCTGCCCTCTTTCAGGCGGCGGAACGAATGCTTTGACCAATTTATGTCTTATCGAAAAATCATTTCATAAGTTTTTAAATCGACGTTGTTTTGATCCGGCATTAAAATATATTCAGGAAGGTGAAACCGTTGAAATTGATATTCCGGATCTGCCTCCTGTTGCCCTTTACCGTGACTTTCTTCCTTTTATCCAAAAAATTTTGGCAAAAACAAACCGAAGCAGTCATTTCAAACGTCTTTTATTGTATCCCCTGAAAAGGCTTCCTCTGTTTAACGGCTGGAAAAAGTAAACATAGACGAAAGAATGCTTGTTTTTCCTTAACATATCGCGTATTTTGGATAAGCTTAAAGGGGTTAAAAATGAAAAAATTGATTAAACGCACCATTTTGATCGGCGCATTTTTTCTTGTATCGGGTTTCGGAAGCCTATATTTAATTCAGGATGAGATTATTTTTCATCCGGATACAGCCTATAAAAGCCCCATTGAAATCCAAATGCCGGAATTTAAAGAAGTCACTTACCCTAAAAAAGATTTATCTAACGGTTTCGGTTGGTATTTCAAAGGGAACAAAAATAAACCTGCCATTTTATATTGTCATGGCAACAAAGGTCAAATAGCTCTCTTTGCCCCATTGTTAAAACCTTATTTAGATATGGATTATCCCGTTTTAATGGTTGAATATCAGGGCTTTGGCATTTTACCGGGCCGACCTTCGGAAAAGGCGATTATCGAAGACGCCGTTGCCGGATTTGATTTTTTAAAAAGTCAAGGACATTCCAAAATCATTTTACATGGATTTTCACTGGGAACCGGCGTTGTGTTAGGTGTGGCGGAAAAACGAACAGCCAGTGCCGTTATCTTGGAGGCACCTTTTTTCTCGTTGTATCGTTTGGCTGACGAAAAGTCTGTTCCTTTTGCACAGTTTTTTTTAAAAAATCCTTTCATGTCCAATAAACGGATCAGCAAAGTCAATGTACCGCTATTGATTATTCACGGAACGGGAGACAAAGTAATTCCCTTTCAACACGGACAGGATCTTTATCAATTGGCCAAAGAACAAGATAAATCTTTTATCTCTTTGCCGAATGCCACGCACCATGTTTTTGAATTCGGTTCTTATGATAAAATCCAAGACTGGCTGCATGATCGTTTTGAACAAACTTCTTGAAAGACCTATGAATTCCTGTTAAACTGCTTTCAGGATTGGGAGAAAACATGTGGACTCGATTTAAACGAAACATGTCGCCGCATTCATTATCAGAACAGGAAGTGACTTCCAGCTTATCTTGGCTTATTCAAGATGGTATTGCAGCCCAATTAATGGAAAGCCTGACGGCCGGACCAATTTTAGTGGCCTTGGCTTTATCCATGGGAGCGTCAAATGCACTAATCGGTTATTTGGTGGCTTTACCTTTTTTAACAAATTTGGCACAATTCCCCGCTGCTTATCTTGTCGACAAATATCATGCCCGCAAATGGCTGGCTATTCCGGTTTCTATGAGCGGCCGCATGTGTATTCCTTTGATCGCCTGTCTTGCTTTTTTTCCACAAACAAGCGGTGCTCCTTTTTGGCTGGCTTTGTTTTATACAGGCCGTTATATTGGCGCTTCTTTTGCCGGTGCACCATGGAACTCTTGGATGAAAGATTTAATTCCGCCTCAGATTTTGGGACGTTTTTTCTCCAGGCGACTGAAATGGGTTATGGCCGCATCATTATGCGCCACACTTTCTTCGGCTTTTTTCCTAAATATCTGGCCTTATGACAAGAATGATTTTTATGGAATCCTCATCAGCATTGCCGCAGTGATAGCTGTTTACAGCGGCTATATATATTATCATATTCAAGAACCTTTGATGGAAGCAGCGCCCTTGTTGCAAGAACATTTCCTTATTCGGATAAAAAAAGTTTTTCACGATCAAAATTTTACGCGACTGATGTTGTTTTTGGGCAGTTGGAACTTTTCCGTTAATTTGGCAGTCCCTTTCTTTACCGTTTTTATTTTACAGGGCTTGGAACTCAGTCTCAGCTTTGTTTTAATCTTAACAACCTTAACACAGGTTATCAGCGTTCTTGTCATGGGAACATGGGGAAAAATCAGTGACAATTTCAGCAACAAATCAATTTTACAAGTTTCAGCCCCCATTTACATTTTATGCATTTTTTTATTCCTTTTTACCGGTATTCCCGATAAACACATGCTGACAATTCCACTGCTGATTTTAATTTATGCGTTGATGGGCATTGCTCAAGCGGGTATTACGTTAGCCTCTAATAATATTGCCCTGAAACTTGCGCCCAAAGGAAGTGCTGCCATTTACTTATCCGTCAACGGAACACTCAATGCGGCAATGGCCGGAACGGCACCGATTCTGGGCGGCTTGTTCGCTGACTTCTTTGCACACAAAGAAATGTCCCTTAATCTGATTTGGTCAACAGCAACGGATTTTAAAGATTTCACCTTGTTTTACATGCACCATTGGGACTTCTTTTTCCTATTTGCAACAATACTGGCGAGTTGTTCGCTTGCATTTTTAAAACGTGTTCAAGAAAAAGGAGAAGTGACTGAAAAAATTGTCATTTCTTCTTTTTTGTCCGAGTTTTCTAAAAGCTTAAATGCCTCTTACCTATTGCCATATAAAGTTTTCTTATTCCTTTCCAGAAAAAAATATAAAGAAAATCTGGAAAAGAAAAAGCAATAAACTCTAACGACCAATATTATTTTGTTTCTTCAGTCCAAGAAAAGTTAAGGCTCTTTTTCCTTTGTCTTCTCCTGAGAGGTTTTCTTTCCCGGGTGTGTGCAGATATGCCGAAGAGCCGGGCCTTCCGCATTCAAATCGATTTTCTGAGGATCGTTCGGGGTTTGCGTTGTTCCGTATCCCTTCTTTTTCAAAATTTTGGACATAATCCGCATTGCTTTGGGATCGGCCGGCAGAATCTTGCCGTCCTGTATTCGTTGAAAGTTCTTGTTGAGCTTTTTTTTCGTTAACTTGTAGCCCCCGGAGGAGACCAATAATTTTGCCTCCCCGATTTTCTTCTTTATTTTGCGAAATAGTGCCATTTATCTCTTCCCTCCTTTTAATCAATGTCGATAATTTTTCTAATTTTTGCGCTGATTCATAATGGTGATTTACCTTAACGTCATACAAACAAGCAAGCTGACGACGCATCAAACGTTTTGTTGCCTTGTCAGCCTTTCGATAACGCTCACCCAAATAATGATAAGACAAAGAAACAACTTCAGCATGTGTTAACTCTGCGCCTAATTTCCGTATATCAATTGAAGATCCATCCTCCATCAAATGCACCTTCTGAGCCATTTTTTGCAATTTATCCAGCTCGGCTTGCGTAGGACTGATTTGTGTGTCCCCTTTCAAAGCGGCAATTCGATCAACGTGCAATCCGTTATGTTCCAAAAAACGGCGAAAGGTATTAACAGAAGTTCCAGTCGTCAGAATATCTTCCACTAAAATAAGCTGTGCGTTCGGGACAATCTCATTGATCCGTCTGAAAAATTGCGGATCATAAGCTTCATACAAGCGCGGCGCCATCAACCTGTCTCCGTTTTTCAAACTTTTCATCATAGAAGTATGAAGCGACGCAATATGTTCGTCTCCGATTAAATACAAACTATGGTGCTCCCGTGTTTTCTTAGCCATAAAACGGGCCAAAGCCAAAGGAACTTGATTTAATCGACTTGTCCCGGGAACTGAAAAGAAAACAGGCTGACGATCCGGAAGAAGGATAAATTTCAATTCTTCCGTCTTTTGATCAGTCCAATACTGTTCAATCAATTCTTGAGCAGCCCGAGCATCCCCTTTTTTGGCACGGACAAATAAAGGATCAACCAGTATTTCATCTTTGTGTTTTTTATCAAAGATGCTGAAACCGGCTTCGATTGGTTTATATGCCTGCTTTTGTTTTACCATTTTTATCCTCTTTATAAGGACATTATACCAAAAAAATGCATGAAAGTCAAAACCGCTTTGCGATAACAGGCAAAAGGCATCCAAAAAAATCCCCCGAAAACGGGGGATTTTATCTTATTTAGCTGCTTCAATCGTTTGAATTTCTTCTTTTATTTTCAGTTTTTGTTTTTTAATTTCCTGAATTTTCATTTCATCCGGAGCCGGACGCGCCATTTCTTCTTCCAACTGCAGATCTAAAGCGCGATGTTTGCCTTTCAAGGCCTGCAAATGCTTTTCTTGTTTTTCTGTATTCATGTTCAACTCCCTTTCTTATTTGTACCATAATATAGTATAAGTCATCTTCTTTTGAAAAGCAATGCACTTCTCGAAAATAAAAAACAACTCATTGAATTTTAATTTTTATTCCCCGATATACATACCGAGACCACGTGCGGTTTGAACCGCTTGACCATTCGGATCCACAGGTGTATGCGCAATTTTCAGAACTTCTTTCAAAGCCATATCGCTGACTTTTCCGTTACGGCAGACGACAACACGATCGGTAATTCCTTGTTCCAGCAACTCGACGGCATGAACAGCAAAAGCAGAAGCCAAAATGCGATCTTGAGCCATCGGAGTACCGCCACGCTGAACGTGTCCTAAAATTGTTGTGCGAACATTAAACTTATCCGGCTCTTCAGATAACCGTTCTGTAAAATAATTGGCGACACCGGCAAAAGTCCGACCGTTTGTTGCAAAAACATGTTTGCCTTCCGGTGTTTTAATTCCTTCCGCCACAACCATCAATGCATGAGTTCGTCCGCAGGCACGCAGTTGACGCAGCTTTTTGACAACACCTTCATACGTATAAGGGATTTCCGGAATCAAACAAATATCCGCCATTCCGGCAATCGCACCTTCCAAAGCCAAATGACCGGCACCACGACCCATTACTTCCAGAATCATCACCCGTTGATGGGAATGAGCCGTCGTATCCAACCGATCCAAGGCTTCCATAACAATATTACGAGCCGTTGCAAAACCGATAGCAGCATCCGTCGCCGGAGCATCATTATCGATTGTCTTGGGAATACCTACCATTTTTATCCCGGCTTGTTGACAGAACTTACTGATAATAGCCATACTGCCGTCTCCGCCGATGACAACCAAAGCATCCAAACCCAATTCTTGAGCACCATCGCGGAAACGTTCCACCAACTGCTCATCCGTCAATTCTTCCATTGTACCGTCAGCCGTTAACTGCAGATTGGGGTTGCCGGAATTATTCGTTCCCAACATTGTCCCCCCTAATCTGGCATAAGGAAAGTCAAAATCCTTAAAACTGAACTGGCGATAACGCATTGGACGAGCAAACAGGCCATCCGTTGCGTTTTCTATTCCATAAACTTCCCATCCTTTACTCAACGCCGAACAAGCCACGGCCCGAATAGCCGTATTGAGCCCCGAACAGTCTCCGCCGCTGGTAAGTACACCGATTTTTCTAATTTCTGACATTTTATTCCTCTTTCTAAAATATAATGGAAGATTTATAGCCGTTTTTGAATCTGAAAGCCAGCAAAAAATGATAAACGTCATCATTTTTTCATTTATCACAGAGCAACTGCTTAAAAACACTCTATTTTTCGATCAATATATTTGCTTGAAAGCCTTTTCAGATTGAAGCCTCTTTAGCCAACGCTTGAACCAAAACTCCCTTTACTTCTTTTTTTGTATCAATGCAATTGCCTGTTCTAAAGTCGGTTTTTGATCCGGACTTTTTAATTCTTTCGGCAAAGCAATGTTTTGCTTACCCCATTTCAAATAAGGGCCATATCGGCCGACCAACCAAATGATTTCCGTGTCTTCATAAACTCCTAAATGAACGCCCTCTGTTTTTGCTTTCGATTTTGTTGTTGAAAGTAGAGCCAATGCCCGCTGTAAGTCAATACTAAGCACATCATCCGAAGCTGATAAAGATTGAAATGTCTTTCCACGCTTAACATAAGGACCAAAGCGACCGATAGAAGCTTCGATCACTTCATTTGTCTCAGGGTCATTTCCTAAAATCCGCGGTAAAGATAACAAAGAAAGAGCTGCTTGCAACGTGAGCTGAGCCGGATTCATGTTTTTGGGAACGGAAACACGTTTGGCTTCTTTTCCTGTCCCCAATTGCGCATACCAGCCATATGGCCCTTTTTTCACAATAACTGGATGTCCGACAGCATCTGCTCCCAAATCAAATTGGGTCTCTTCTTTGGTTTCAGTGTCATTTTCATCAACAACGTTTTCCGTTTCCTTTGAAAATTGACGTGTGTATTTGCATTCTGGATAATTGGAGCACCCGATAAAAGCCCCGAAACGACCTACTTTCAAGCCAAGCCGCCCTTTATGACATTCCGGACAAATACGGCTTTCTTCCGTCGGGAACAAATGCTGTTCCAATGCAGCGTCCACTTTTTCGAGTACTTCCGTCGTTCGGCAAGGTGATATCTTTTCGACCGTTCCGTTAAACCCTTTCCAAAAGTCTGCCAACACTTTTTTCCAGTTTTCGTCTCCTGAGGTGATGTCATCCAGCTGATTTTCCAATTTTGCCGTAAAATCATATTGAACATACTGATTAAAAAAGTTCTCCAAAAAAGCCGTCACAACTCGACCGCGATCCTCAGGAACAAATCGTTTTTTTTCAAGACGAACATAAGCTCTGTCCTGCAGGACAGACAGAATAGATGCATAAGTAGATGGTCGACCGATTCCCAGCTCTTCCATTTTTTTGACAAGACTGGCTTCAGAATAACGCGGAGGCGGTTCAGTAAAGTGTTGTTCAGGCAAAACTTCTTTCAATATCAGTTCGTCGCCGGTCTGCATGAAAGGAAGTACTCCTCCCTCTTCTTCCTTTTCATCATCAACATCTTCTTTATAAACCTTGATAAAACCGGCAAAAGCAATCGTCTGACCTGTTGCATGCAACATCAAAGAAGCATCCTTGGACGGAATATCTATTGAAACTTTATCTAAAACAGCACTTTCCATCTGACATGCCAAAGCTCTTTTCCAAATCAGTTCATATAATCTCAAGTGATCTTTATCAAGGAAAGAAGCCACTTTTTCAGGT
Organism: uncultured Alphaproteobacteria bacterium; assembly: GCA_944391565.1. Lineage (GTDB taxonomy): Bacteria > Pseudomonadota > Alphaproteobacteria > CAAHEQ01 > UBA3637 > CALXXX01. Next base: position 101,734 of record CALXUB010000025.1, read on the forward strand.
GTTCGTTCAATATTTGTCGGACGAATCGCTTCATGGGCTTCCTGAGCATTTTTAACCTTGTTTTTATAATAACGCGGCTTATCCGGCACAAAATCTGAGCCATACTCTTTTTCAATAAAGGCCCGCATAGCCGTAATAGCTTCTTGTGCCAAGGCAACGCCATCCGTTCGCATGTAAGTTATCAATCCAACCCGTTCACCATTGATTTCCACACCTTCATATAACTCTTGAGCCGTTTTCATGGTTTTCTTGGCAGAAAATCCTAATTTCCGAGACGCTTCCTGCTGCAAAGTGGATGTTGTGAAAGCCGGTGCCGGGTTGCGCTTGACCTGCTTTTTTTCAATCGAGCCGACTTGAAAAGAAGCCGCCTTTACCCGATCCGTGACTGCATCAGCCGCCGTCTTATCTTTAAAGGCAAACTTATCCAGTTTTTTACCGTCCACCTGAACTAAAGCAGCCTTAAACGCTTCTGAAGCCGGTGTATCCAAAAGAGCATCTATTGTCCAATATTCCTGCGACTTAAAAGCTGCAATTTCAGCCTCCCGTTCGCAAATCAGACGAAGGGCAACCGATTGTACGCGGCCGGCCGACTTACTGCCGGGTAATTTACGCCACAAAACCGGCGATAAAGTAAACCCCACCAAATAATCTAGTGCACGACGAGCCAAATAAGCATCCACCAAATTCATATCGATTTCACGCGGATGACGAATCGCATCTAAAACCGCCGTTTTCGTAATTTCATTGAAAACAACCCGTTTAACCGGCACTTTCAGTTTTTTACGCCTGTTCAATTCCTGAACAATATGCCATGCAATTGCTTCTCCTTCGCGATCCGGGTCGGAAGCCAAATAAACTTCTTCGGCTTTAGACAAAGCAGCAATAATGTCTTTGACGTGCTTTTCGCCTTTGGCATCAACAGCCCAATCCATAGAAAAGTCTTCGTCAGGTCTGACAGACCCATCTTTAGCCGGTAAATCACGGATATGACCAAAGCTTGCTATAACCTGATAATCTTTCCCCAAATATTTGTTGATTGTTTTAGCCTTGGCCGGGGATTCTACAATAACAAGCTTCATTTTTACTCTCCTTGAGGCAATTCAGCCAACAAACATACACAATTTCCAGGATGGCGTTCCAAACGGCCGGCAAGCTCTAATTCAATCAAAGCAACATTTACGACAGCCGTCGGCAATCTTGTTTCGCGGATTAGATCATCCACACATACTTTTTCGGGAGATAAATTTTCCAAGATTAAACGGCGAATTTTTTCCACTTCCGAATCGTCTGCTCCGACAGCCAAGCCCATTTGATCATCATCATGGAAAATATCTTTGAAGTGTTCATGCTGACCGTCGCGCAAAACTTCCAAAATATCCTGCGCACAAGAGACTAACCGAGCCCCCTGCTTTAATAATTCATTCGGCCCTTCGCTGCGCGCATCCAAAGGAGAACCCGGAACGGCAAAGACCTCTCGCCCTTGTTGTTTCGCGTATTGTGCGGTAATCAACGAACCGGAGCGAGACTGCGCTTCAATTACCAATGTGCACAAAGCTAATCCGGAAATAAGACGATTACGACGCGGAAAATGTCCCGGATGCGGCTGCGTTCCCAGCGGAAAGTCCGAAAGGATAGCGCCACGCTGCCAAATTTCACGGTATAATTCTTGATTTTCAATCGGATAAACAACATCAACTCCGGTTCCCAATATGGCAACAGTTCCACCTAATCCGCCTTGCTGTGTCAAAGCCCCTTCATGTGCTGCTGTATCAATCCCACGCGCCATACCGGACACAATAACAAAATCTTCCCTTGCCAAATCAAAAGCCAATCGACGCGTCAAATTTTTACCGTTTAACGATGCATTGCGCGAACCCACAATGGCTACACTCGGTCGACGAAGCAAAGATACTTCACCTAAAACGGTAATAATCGGTGGTGCATCCTCCAGTTTACGTAATGCTTCAGGATAATCCGGTTCACAAGAAGCCAAAATCCTTCCACCGATTTCTTCAACCCTTGCCATTTCCGCATCAGCTTCTTGTTCCGTGCAAAGAGAAATCGGACGACCTTTTCCACCTCGACGAGCAAAATCATCAATATGCTCCATTGCCAAATCCGGTGACTTAAAGTGGTTGATTAAATTACGAAAGGTAATCGGACCCACATTCTCGCTGCGAGCCAGTTGGAACCATTCTTTTTTCTTTTCAGGCGTAAGCGTCGTTAACTTCATTTCTTTTTCATCTTTATTTTTGTTTCAGTTCCATTCAATAAACGGCTAATATTGGCACGATGCCGAAGCAAAGAAAGCAGTGCCAAAAAAGCATAACAGCCCACATAAGCCGACATGTGTTCCCCTCCTAAAATCAAAGCATAAAGCGGTGAAAGGGTCAATGCCGTCAATGCTGAAAGGGAAGAATAACGAAACGTCAACGCCATCACAAGCCATGTCAAACAAGCCAACACACCGACCAAAGGATAAGTCGCCAACATCATCCCTAAGGTAGAGGCAACACCCTTTCCTCCTTTGAATTTTAACCAAATCGGGAAATTATGTCCCAACACGCCAAACGTGCCAGCGCAAAGCCCTGCCAAGTCGTTATGGAAAAGCCATTGTGCCAAAAGTGCTGCAAAACCAGCTTTACCGATATCACAAATCAAAGTCAGCAACGCTAAGTCTTTTCGTCCTGTTCTAAGGACATTTGTAGCACCGATATTGCCGGAACCGATTTTCCGAATATCTCCCAATCCAGCTAGGCGGGTAAAAACCAAGCCGAATGGAATAGAACCCAAAAAATAACCGATAAATGCGGAAATTAGAAATATCATTCTTCACTCCTTTTGTTTTTTTCTTTTACTGTAATTTTTTTTTTTTGGCAAGAGATGTTTTGAAAAACTTACATCTTCTGAAAACATATTTATGCGTAAGGTGCTGTTTATCTGTTCAGAATGATTTTTCTATCCATAAGAACAACTTTACATTTTTTTTAATTCAGATTAAACTTTTTCGTAAAGAAAGGAGTTTTTATGAATACGGAAACACCCCCTAAAAAACATAGTATTAAAACCTATTTTTTAACAGGCATTTTGGTTTCTGCCCCGTTAGGCATTACTATTTACCTGGCCTTAGAGCTGATACGTTTTATTGATCGTTCCGTGACGGCAGCCATTCCCGAAAAATATAATCCGGAAACTTACCTTCCTTACGGCATTCCGGGATTCGGTATTTTATTTTTATTTGTTCTTTTGATTTTAATCGGAATGGCTGCATCGGGTTTTATCGGTAATGCCCTTATTGATTTAATGAATAAAATTATCTCAAAAATGCCTCTTGTATCCAGCGTTTACGGAGCTTTGCGAAAAATTATCGAAACCATTATGGGCGGCGGCCAAGCCCAGGCTTTTCGACAAGCTGTTTTGGTTCAATATCCGCGTGAAGGCCTTTGGACCATTGCTTTTATTACCGGAAAAGTTTATTCGGGAATTCAAAAAAAGGTCAAAGACGAACTTATCAGCATTTATGTTCCGACAACGCCCAACCCAACTTCGGGTTTCCTGATTTTTGTCCCTCAAAAAGACATTATTCCGCTTAAAATAGGTGTGGACGATGCCTGGAAAATTATTATCTCAACCGGAATTATTACGCCGGATTCCCCCGAAAAACAACGAGCTATTATGGATGAAGCCATCGAGTCGGCTAAGAAAGATCTGACGAAAAAAGACTCTTAATTTTTTCCGCCACATCTGCTGCCGCATTTAAAGAACCGCCAAAAGCTGTTTGCCCTGAGCCCAGAAAGGATGCATAACCGGAAGAAACTAATTCTTGATGAAAACGCATATGTTTTTTACCCATTGTTCCGGGAGGCGCAAAAATAAAAACAGGCACGCCCGAAGCACAAGCCTCCGAACACATCGACATGGAATCCCCCGTCACCACAATTTTGGTTCCCCATGCAAGTAATCCGAAATACGGATTTTCTCCTTCATTTCCAAACTCATAAAAATAAGTTTGCTCCTTCGGAAAACGCTTTTTTAAAACCTCAACAACCTCTTTCGGTGTGCGACGAGACGTCGTCACCAAAATCGAAGCCGGGTTCAGAAACAAAACATCCGATGCCAATCGTTCTGCCATGTCAACGGTAAAAGGCGCTTGCTTCGTGGCACCGCCGACAATAACAGAAACACGCGGAGAAGCATATTTTTCAAAGACTGAACGCCATTTTTCCAACTCTTGAGCTAATCGATCCCGTGTCACGCGATGAGGCGCACCTAACGTCTGCATGACATTTTGGGCCCTGCCCCGATAACCATCATGCATAGGTAAAACAATTAAATCCGCTTCTGAAAAACCAGCAGCTCCCGGATTCATCAACTGAACGATTTTTGTTTTATTTCCTGAACTTTTTTTAATAAACCGAGCAACAGGATACAATCGACGGCCGGCAGCAATCACCAAATCCGGCCAGGGAGCTGTCAACTGAGTTCGACTCTGCGCCGCAACCCCTAAAAGCGTTCGTCCCCTTAAAAAGTTCGGCAGTCTGACAAAAGCATCATAGCGAATTTCTTTTCGTTCATATGCTTCATTTAAAGCCTCAGCCACCCCCAGTACTTGACTGATGTTGCCCATTCTGTCATCTGTCAAAACCCATATTTTCGTCATTTCACTCGTCTTTCTTGTCGTATTTAAATGTTTCGTCGTGGATATACTTGATTTCAATCCCGACCTGACGCATCAGCTCTTCCCCTTCCGTAGCGACTTGATACTTATATTCGGCGACAACACGCTTAATGCCGCAAGCGATTAAAAGCTTTGAACAAGTCGGACAAGGAGACAATTTGCAATAAAGCGTTGCGCCCTCAATGGAAACACCTCTTTTAGCTGCCTGACAAATTGCATTTTGCTCGGCATGGAGTGTCCGCATGCAATGAGAGGTTTGCGTTCCGTCTTCATGTGTGACGGTCTTCATTAAATGACCGACCTCGTCACAATGCGGTAGTCCCGGCGGTGAACCGACATAACCAGAAACGACGATTTGGTTGTCTTTGACGATTAAACAAGCTGTCCGCCCCCGATCGCATGTCGCACGTTTTGCCAAAGCATGCATAACTTCCAAGAAATAATCATCCCATGAAGGTCGTTTGTATTCCGGCATATTTTCCTCTCTTTCCTGTTTTATTTTAAAATCTATTTTCCAAATGTAAAGGATAATTTCATCCGCTATTTTAATGGATTTTTCAAACAAAAGAAAAAATCTTTAAAATAAAAGTTGACATTTAAAGTTCAGCTGCTATCATGTTCTTGTTTCGTTCTGTTCGGAGAGATGATGAGACTGTTTTATATTTTATGTTTGTTATGTTGGAGCTTGACTTGCCAAGCAAAGGTCGAGGTCTACTTTTCCCCCTCACGCGCGTGTGAAAAAGAAATCTTGTCTGGAATTACGCATGCTCAAAAAACGATAGATGCTGCCGTTTACACATTTACACACAAGAAAATCGCCAAAGCATTGTATCAAGCTCATCAACGCGGTATAAAAGTACGTATTCTGACGGACCGAAAACAATCCGATTATTATGCATCTATGGCTCCTTATCTTTTTCGAAAAGGCGTTCCCATTAAAATCAATACCGAACATAATATTGAGCATAATAAATTTGTCCTTTTTGACCAAAATAAACTCATCACGGGCTCTTATAACTGGACATTTTCAGCATCCAACTATAATTCAGAAAACTGCATGGTTATTACCGAGGATGAAACAACACTTGCTGCTTTTCAAAACCGATTTGACGAACTTTGGACGCTTTATGATTTGAAAAAGTCCAACCGCTGGTTTCAAAGAATGTTAGATCTAAATTAACTTTTTACAAACATTCAGAAATTAAATTTATCTTTTTTATGTGACATTTCATAAAAATGTATTACAATATTTGTCAGATGAAAAAATAAAAGGAGGTTCTTATGCTTTATAAGCTTTGTTTTTCCTTGACTTTACTTCTGCTCGTTTTGCCCGCTCAGGCGCAAGTTCCTTTTTCTTTTGAAGAATCGGCTTCGAAAAATGTTTATACACCTTTACCCGATGAAGTCAAACGAGACCTGGTGCGCAACATTCAAAAAAGATATGTTGATACAAGTTATGAACAACGTCAGGCGCGCCGCAAAATGGCTAATCGAATTTTACGAAAAGCACAACAGCGACAAGATTACGAAATGGTCGAACGTTTTCAGTTAGAACTCAATGTCATTGATTATTTTGACGCAAAAGAAGCAAACAAACCTTAAATCGCCGGTTTAACGGCACAAAAACGCCATAATAAATCTGTTCCCTGTTTGATACCGATTCGCGGGGTTGTTTCATAATGAAACCGTTTTTTCGTTTTTTCCACAAAAAAGTCCGAATGCGTGGTCATATCAATACCTGACCATTCTTTTGAAAGCCCCAATTCTCGACAAAGTTTCCCTGGACCATCCAAGTGTCTACCATCCGGCAATAAAAGTCCTCGAATTAACACGGCAGCAGGAAAACCTTGTGCTTCCGTCACAATATTCAAGCAGAAATACATTCCATAAATAAAATAAATATAGGAAACACCGGCAGGTCCGAACATCACGGCATTACGCGGTGTTTTTCCTCGAACGGCATGCGAGGCAGGATCGTTAAAACCAAAGTAAGCTTCTGTCTCGGTAATAAACCCGCTTTGGTTCTGGAAAACTAATCTCTGCCCCAATAAATCCCGAGCAACATCCAAGGTCGGTCGTTCAAAAAAAGACCGCTGTAATCTCACCTGGCACCCCATATATCCCGATAAATACCTTCAAACCCTTTGCCGTGGGAAGCCGTATTCACCAACACGATCTTATCTTCGCCGACGATTTCGCGTGTCATTTTCCAAGGCACAACCATGTCTTTTTTCCCAACAAAGTGAACTTGAGGGATTGTTTCAAAAACTTCCGCATAAGGCGTTAAGTTGATTGAATCCGTCAAAGGCTGATCACCATGATAAGCTGTCCACTTTTCATGATCCAAAACGCCGGCAATAGTCATTAGCTTTTTAACTTGATCCGGGTGTCGAACGGCAATCAAAGAAGCCACCATACCACCTCCCGAATAGCCGATTAAAATAGCATTGGAAGTTTTGGCTTTTTTCATCATTTGACTAACGGCATCATCCATACTATCAATAATTTCTTTGGAAAAACGACCACTGGTCCAGTCTTTCTGAGTGCATTTTTTGCTCATCAAATATTGACAGGGTCGAGCCAAATAAAGCACATTCGGAGAAGCATCTTCAGCTGCGATTTCCCTGAAAAACAAGCTTTTCGGTGTCGGATCTGACGTCGGCTGCCCACGCATGTTAAAAGCATGACCATCCCCTTCGATGTAGACTTTCAACGGTTGACCGGGATCTATTATTTTATACCAGGCCGCCATTGTATAATCACCAGAAGAGACTGGTTGGAAACGCATTTCTTTTAAAGGATTCTGTGTCGCGCAAGCCGTCAAACAACAAGCTAAAATCAAAATAAACCATTTTTTTATCATCAGTGTACCTCTATCAATTCATAGTTTGAAGAACCGAGTCCGATTTCTTCCCCATATGTTATTTGTCGCAAAGCAGGAACATGCGGTGTTAATTCATGAAAAACATCTCGTCCCATTTGCTTTTTCAACAAATCAAAACAAGCTTTATCTACCGCGACCGGATCATTTGAAGCCAAAATCCCGATATCATTTGTGACGGGTTCATTCGAAAAAACAAAACAGTCGCATAAAGGCGTAATCTTCATCAGAAAGTTGACATAGAAAACCTTTCCTTTTTTATTCTCCACAGCCCCTTTCGCATACTCCACCAATCGTTCCAAAAAAGCCTCACTTTGGGTCGGACTGTCCATGGAAATAGCATGAACAGGACAAACCGAAACACATTTGCCGCATCCCACGCATAATGAACAATCTAAATAAGCTTTACCGTCTTTTAAATAAGGAGCCTCAAAAGCGCATTGTCGTCTGCATGCCCCGCATCCGATACATTTTGATTGATCATAGAAAGGTTTTTCCTGATGTTGCTGTTTTTTACCTGCAGCAGGTGCGCAACCCATTGCCAAGTTTTTAAGCGCACCGCCGAAACCGGCGATCGGATGCCCCTTAAAATGGGACAAAACAACCATACTGTCTGCCGCCAATATATCGTTAGCTATTCGAACGGAGCTGTAATGTTTGCTTTTTAAAGGAATTTCCCGATAGTTATCCCCTTTCAAACCATCCGCAATCACCAAGGGGGCATTTACGACTGCATAGTCAAAACCATGTTCGACAGCCAGCTTCAAGTGATGCACAGCGTCCTGACGTTCACCAACATATAACGTATTCGTGTCTGTCAAAAAAGGCTCTGCCGATAAAGCCCGAATTTGATCAACAACACGCCGAACAAAGACAGGATTGATATAACCTTCATTGCCTTTTTCTCCAAAATGCAGCTTCACGGCGGTCAAATCGCCTTTAGAAATCACCTCGCCTATACCGGCGGCTTGGCACAACCGATCAATTTTATAGATCTTGGCGTCCCTTTCTTGATTACGTATCTTAAAATCAGAAAAATAAACTTTTGATCTCATTTTATCCTCCGAAAGTTGAAGCTTTTTTCAAAACTTCACCTTCATGATCAACAATATAAGCTTCACAATCTTTATCTCCTGACTGACACTCGACCAGTTTCGTATTTTCTTGCTCTACAACTTCGCGCGTCGTTTCCATTGTCGAAAAAGTAGATATTTGAGTTGTTGCTTCTGCTGTCGGCAAAGAATTAAATCCTTCAAAAGAAGAGACCGCCCCTCCTTCATTCCGAAGTTTTTCATCAAAACTGCTTGTTTTTTCCATTTCATAGTTGACGACTTTTTTCATTTGCTTAATTTGAATAGGTGAAGCCGTTGTCTCACTTTCCTCAGGAATAACATTTCCGGCATTATCCAGTTTCTTGATAATAACTTCATTTTCATTAAAAGAAGATGGTTGAATAAAAATATTTTCCTCCTGGGCAGCAGCAGGAAAAGCGAAGACTAAAAAAAGGAAAAGAAAATGTTTCATTTTTATACTCCTTTTCTTTTTATAATTCTTTTTTAAAAAAAGAAAAAGATTTTTTTGCAAACAAAGGCTTGACTGCACCCCCCCCCCCCTCCCGAAAGACAGCAGAATGAGACACGACCAGCCCCAACATAACAC
>CALXUB010000026.1 GCA_944391565.1 uncultured Alphaproteobacteria bacterium
GTGTGGAATGCACCCAAGACAGTCATTGTGATACGAACAACTGCGAAGCATGCGTGTCCAACCAATGTCAATCCAAATGCGAAACCGGACAAACCTGCAATGGGAAAGGTTCGTGCTGCTCTAACGGCGTCGGAAACGACGGCACCTGCTGCGCTGAATTGACCTCAACCGATTGCGATACCGAAATCGATGATAACGGTTGCTCCGTCTGCAAACAAGGGTGCACAGATGATACACCTGTCTCTTGTTCCTCAGGTTCTGAAACATGGTGCTGTGCTGAAAATAATACATGCGGAACGACTAAGGGACAGTGCTGCTTCGAGGAAACATGTTGCTCAAATGGTTTTCAATATATATATGATGATGTATATGGAATAACAAGTACACGAGGCTTGGTCTGTTGTCCGACAGGTACTCGTTCGCACTTAATCTCGGCAACACTGGTAGATGTAAATAAAGATTATAACTGGATGTATGGATGTTGCGCGGGAGATATAACCTTAGATTTTGAAAAAAACTGCGACTTAGAAGCTTCAGAAGTAGAAGGCTATGGATGTGGTGTTTGTTCTAGTTCAACTTGCTATAAAATTGTTTATGATTGTTCTACAGGATGGATACGACCAAGTTAGATTTAAAAAAGGAGCCAACCGGCTCCTTTTTTTGTTTGTTATTTTTGAAGTTCTTCTTTTAAATCGGGACTTTCGGAACACAGTTTCTTAACTTCCTTTAAAGCTTGGTTGACACGTCCCGGACAGGTGCCGGGTCCACAAGAACAACCACCAGGGCAAGCCATTACTTCAACCAAGTTTCCTTCGCAGCCATTTTTCGCATAAGCTTTTAACATACGAACATTGGCCGGTGTTAAACCGTTAATGGCCACGGGTTTAACTTCGATTTGGTCGCCGGCAATAGATTGAACGGCCGCAGCGACACCACCTGACAATGAAAAGCCTCTTCCCTGACGGCAAGCTTTTTTGCCCATATCTGCCGGTTCACAAGTTGCCGGATCAATGTCTTTGGCTGTAAAAAGAGCATCAATTTCTTCAAAAGTCAGGACAAAGTCGACCAACGGATCCTCAAATGCTTCCATCCGCTTGGCAACACATGGGCCGACAAAGAAAGAAATACAGTCCGGATAGCGTTTTTTGACAATTTCGGCCGTATAATGCATAGGCGTTTTCGTGTCCGAAACTTTTTCAGCCAACGCGGGAATGTGCTTTTTAACAGTTCTGACATATGCCGGACAGCAGGAGGTCGTCATAAAATTATCACCGCGTTCCATGCGTTCAACCAGCTCATGTGCTTCATTTTCCGTCGTCACGTCTGCACCGTGTGCAACTTCAATGACATCAGAGAATCCTAACATTTTCAATGCGGTTGCCACTTGCGGAATGGAAGCATTGAATTGTCCGGCAATGGAAGGAGCGATCATGGCAATCGATTTTTTACCGCGTGCAATTGCCTTTAAAGCATAAATTAAGTGACTTTTCCCCGTGACTGCACCGAACGGACAAGCGCGCATGCATTGACCGCAGTTAATACACAATTCATAGTCAATTTCAGCAATTCCATCTTCGTTTTTGCTGATAGCACCAACAGGGCAGGCATCTTCACAAGGCACAATGATTTTGGTAATGGCATGGTAAGGACAACTCATAGCGCATTTTCCGCAGCTTTTGCATTTCGTTCTGTCGATTTTAGAACGACCGTTTTCAAAATAAATCGCTCCGAACGGACAGTTGACGGCACAAGAACGAGCCAGACATCCTTGGCAGACATCTGTGACAATATAACGACTGGGAACACATTCATTGCAAGCAATGTCAATGACGGTTAAGTTCGGATCTTCCGGTATTTCTTTATCCAAGGCTTCCCGAGCATAATCGGACAAGGGGACAGCATCATCGCTTTTTTCTATGGAAAGTCCCAAGCCGGCGATGACACGGTCACGAGCTACAGCGCGTTCTTTGTAAACACAGCATCGGACGCTTTCCGCATTTTTGGGACGCATTTCAACCGGGATTTTGTTGACGTCTTCGACAAGCGTTTTATTATAAAAAGCTTTTGCCAAACGAACAAGAACATCTTTTTTAAAGCCTGCGGCTTTGTTTGCTTCAATCATTTTAAACTCCTTTTAGCTTATTGATTATTTTTGATTTTAGCTGATAATTCGGCGAGGCCGGCAGATAAGTCTTCGCGTTGAAGTGCAACGTGAGGCGGTACATGGATTTTAGCCCGCGTAAAATTCCAAACAGCTCGGATATGCTCCTGCATTAGTAAATCAACAGTTGCTTGAGCTTGTTCCGAAGGCATGGTTAAAACAGCTATATCAATCTTTCGTTTTTTTAAAAATTCAGACAAGTTGCGAATATTTAGAACCGGTATATTATGAATGGTTGTGCCGATTTTTTTGACATCTGTGTCAAAAGCGGCAACAAAAGTCAAAGCGGAAAAACCTCGATACCCCAATAAAGCAGAACCTAAGTGACCAACACCGATCAAAATTGCTAATTTTGGCTTGTCCCAGCCTAAAAATGCTGTGATGGCGTTGATTGTCCCGCTGACCAAATAACCAGCTCTTTTTTTTGTGGGAGGTTCAACCAGTTGTAAATCTTTTTTGACAACGACGGGTAAGACATCAATATCGGCGGCAAGATCTGTCGACGTGACAATTTCGATGCCCTTTTCCTGATACATTTTTAACCTGTTCAGGTAAAGAGACATGCGCCGGATAGAAGGGGTTTTCCCCAATCGTTTCGTTTCTGTTTCCATTGTTTTAAATCATTTTGGATATTTATTTATCTTATCCTACCAAGTTATGTGATAAAAGTCAAGTATTTCCTTCATGATTATTTTAACGGTTCCGGATGAATAAAAGTTTCCGAATCAGGGAGGATTTCTTTAATCTCTGTTTCCAATTCATCGCAGATTTGATGCGTCTGTTCCAATGTGAGGTTTCGTTTCATTTCAATATGAAATTGAACAAAGGAGTGCAGTCCAGCGTTTCGTGTTCTGAGATCATGGATGCTTTTAATTTCGGGATGTCTGTAAGCAATTTTTTTGATTTTCCGACGAATAGACAGAGGCAGTTCCCTGTCCATTAAAATCGACAAAGATTGTTTAAAGACATGTAAGCTGGTATAAAACAGATAAAAAGATACACCTAAAGCAAACAACGAATCAACCCATCTGAAACCGAAAGCATACGAAACAATCATAGAAATAATGACACCGACGTTCATTAACACGTCTCCGGTATAGTGGGCGCTGTCGGCATTGACGGAAACAGAATTTGTCTTTCGAATGACATAGCGTTGGAAAGTAATCAACAGAAAAGTCATGACAATGGAAAAAAGCATAACCCATAAGCCAACATCCAATCTTTGCAGGGGTTTTGGGTGTAGATAATTATCGACTGTTTCAAACAATAAAAAGACAGCGGAAGCAACGATAATAATACCCTGAGATAATCCGCCGAGGGCCTCGGCTTTGCCATGTCCGAATCGGTGGTCTTTGTCGGCCGGGATTAAAGCCTGGCGAATGGCAAACAAGCTGACAAAAGAAGCACCGAGATCCAAGCATGAATCCATCAAACTGGACAAAAGTGCCAAGGAGTTTGTCACAAAAAAAGCGCATAGCTTAACCCCGATCAAAAGCAAGGCCGTTAAAACGGAAAAATAGCTGGCCAGCCGCATTAAGGAGGCCGTTGATAATTTGTTAAAACGTTTTGTAAACGAGGCAGAAATAGAGCCGCGTTGTGATAATGCTACTTCTTCGGCCAAAGAAGTTTCAAAGTTTTTGATCATTGTTTCCGTTTGCGCTTGATGCGCAGTATAAGCTTTTGTTTTCGTATTTTTTGTCATAAGAACTATTTACACGTTTTTTTTGTGAAAGGCTATAGATTTTTTTTGAAAAGCGACTATATTTTAAATAAGTATGTAAAAGAGGGTTTAACATGGCAGATTTATATCAAGTTTTGGGCGTTTCTAAAACAGCTTCGGCCGCCGAGATTAAAAAAGCGTATCACAAAATTGCACGGACATGTCATCCGGATGTGGCCAAAAATGATCCGAAGGCGGCAGATAAGTTTAAAGAAGCCTCATGCGCTTATGATATTCTGGGGGATGAAAAAAAACGCCGCCAATATGATGCGGGGGAAATTGATGAGCAAGGTAAGCCAAGGGCTCCTTTTGGTGCGGGCTTCGGAAATGCTGGCAGCAATCCTTACGGATCTTATGGCGCCGGTCCCGGCGGTGCTCAGTATTTTTATACGAATATGGGCGGCGGCTCAGGGGGCTTTGAAGGATTTGATTTCGCTGATTTATTCGGTGGCGGAGGCGGCGGATTCGAGGACTTGTTCCGAGGTGCTCGTTCGGCTTCGCAAGGGCGATCCAGAAATTATGCCGAACCCGGCCGAGATGTTTCCTACAGTTTATCTATTCCGTTTGAATTATCTATGACGGGGGGAGAAACCTCGGTCCGGTTATCCAGCGGAAAACAAGTCAAAGTTAAGATCCCGGCGGGTATAACCGACGGAGCAAATCTCAGGCTGAGAGGTCAGGGAGAGCCGGGACAAGGTGTCGGCGCACAACCGGGGGATGCCATTATCCGTATCAATGTCGGATCTCATCCTGTCTTTAAACGTGAAGGCAATGATGCCTTGATGACGCTTCCCATTACATTGAAAGAAGCTGTTTTGGGGGCAAAAGTGACTATTCCGACACTGACGGGAAAGGTTGCTTTAACCGTTCCTCCCAATACAAGCTCTGATAAGATACTGCGTTTGAAAGGCAAGGGCGTGACGGGAAAAGGGGATTTGTTGGTAAAAATACAAGTTTTGTTGCCGGATCACCCTGATGAAGCATTAGAGGAATTTGTTAAGAACTGGAAACCGCGCAGTCAAAATCCGCGTCCGTTTTTTTAAAATCGGCTTTTTGTCGAGGCCGTTTCTCACATCAAAAAGTCAAAAGATTCATCTTGCTTTTGCCGGTTAACTTGTTAAGATGAAGATAGATATGATAACAAAGAGGGTTTCAATGAAACAAATTCCAACAAAAAATAAAAAAGTGATTGAATGGGTCAACCGTACGGCAGCTTTGTGTGAGCCGGACGACATTTATTGGTGTGATGGGACAGAGGCTGAATATAATCGGTTGTGTCAGGAAATGGTTGATAAAGGGACTTTTATTCGGTTAAATCCGAAAAAACGTCCAAACAGTTATTTGGCACGTTCTAATCCAAAGGATGTCGCACGTGTTGAAGCACGAACTTTCATATGCTCGGAACATAAAGAAGACGCCGGTCCCACAAATAACTGGGCTCCTCCGAAAAAAATGAAAAAAAAGCTGGAAAGTTTGATGAAGGGGTGTATGCGTGGCCGCACCATGTATGTTATTCCGTTTTCGATGGGGCCTTTAGGTTCTGACATTGCGCAAATCGGTATTGAAATTACTGACAGCCCGTATGTGGTTGCCAATATGCGCATTATGACCCGTATGGGAGAAAAAGTGTGGGATGTCTTGGGAGATAAAGGCTTCTTCGTTCCTTGTCTGCATTCTGTCGGCATGCCCCTTAAAAAAGGAGAAAAGGACGTGGCTTGGCCATGTAATCCCGACAACACTTATATTACGCATTTTCCTGAAACGCGAGAGATTATTTCATTCGGCTCTGGTTATGGTGGAAATGCTTTGTTGGGTAAAAAATGTCTGGCACTTCGGATCGCGTCTAAAATGGCAAAGGATGAAGGCTGGCTGGCGGAGCACATGTTAATCTCCGGAATTGAAAGTCCAACCGGCGAGAAACGCTATATAGCCGCAGCATTTCCCAGTGCCTGCGGTAAAACCAATTTAGCCATGTTAATTCCTCCTAAAGCTTTGGGAGATTGGAAAGTGACTACGGTCGGTGATGATATTGCCTGGCTGAAGCCGAAAAACGGACAGCTTTATGCAATCAATCCGGAAGCGGGTTTCTTTGGTGTTGCACCGGGAACGTCGGCAAAAACCAATAAAAATGCACTGGAGTCATGTCGAGCCAATACGATTTTTACAAACGTGGCGTTAACGGATGATGGGGATGTTTGGTGGGAAAGTTTGACAGATACACCGCCGAAACATCTGATTGATTGGCAGGGTGCTGATTGGACCCCTGACTGCGGTCGTCCGGCGGCTCATCCGAACAGTCGTTTTACGGCGCCGGCCAAACAATGTCCATCGATTGATAAAGATTGGGAAAATCCGGCAGGTGTGCCGATTTCCGCTTTTATTTTCGGAGGACGGCTGGCAACGAATGCACCGTTGGTTTATCAGTCTTTTAACTGGGCACACGGCGTATATTTGGCTGCAACGGTCGGTTCTGAAAAAACAGCGGCTTCCGAAGGAAAAACAGGAGAAATCCGGCGTGATCCGTTTGCAATGTTGCCCTTCTGCGGTTATAACATGGGGGATTACTTTGATCATTGGCTGACGGTTGGACGCAAGTTGTCTGTTATGCCCCTGATTTTCCGTGTCAACTGGTTCAGAAAAGATGCAAACGGTCATTTTATTTGGCCGGGGTTTGGAGAAAATATGCGTGTGTTGGAATGGATTTTCCAACGTGCAGCTGGAAGAAAAGGAGCTGTCGAAAGCCCGCTGGGATTGATGCCGTCTTATGCCGATTTGACATGGAAAGGATTGAATTTCACTGAAGAACAGTTTATTGATTTAATGGCTGTTGATAAAGTTCAAGGATTAAATGAGGCATTGGCACAAGTCAATTATTTCAAGCAGTTTAAAAGAACGGTACCGCCTGAGTTTGTGAATGAAGTTTCGCTTTTATCGCTTCGTTTGGTTCGGTCGGCTGAGGTTTGGAAGTTGCCGCTTTCGGCACCTTTTAAGCCGGTTGTTCAAACGGCAGTCAAGAAAAAAGCGACTTCCAAGCCTCAAAAGGCTCCAGTTCGCAAGAAATGACGGCTCAAAGCGGTGTTCAGATTTTAAAGAAAAAAGTAGCTCTGCTGCCGGGGCGACCGGGGGTTTACCGGATGTTGTCGGCAGCAGGGAAAGTTTTATATGTCGGTAAAGCTAAAAATCTGAAAAAACGTGTTATCTCCTATACAAAATATGATAAGCTGCCGGTTAGGCTCCAGCGAATGGTTGCAGAAGTGGCGGATCTCGTCGTGGTCGAGACTGCATCGGAAGCAGAAGCATTTTTGCTGGAAAATGAGCTGATAAAAAAATATCGACCTTACTATAATATTT
The DNA here is from genome assembly GCA_944391565.1 of uncultured Alphaproteobacteria bacterium. Taxonomy (GTDB): domain Bacteria; phylum Pseudomonadota; class Alphaproteobacteria; order CAAHEQ01; family UBA3637; genus CALXXX01. The sequence continues at coordinate 7,233 of CALXUB010000026.1, forward strand.
TGTTAAAAGATGATAAGAGTTTTCCTTATATTTTTATCTCCGGTCATCATGATTTTCCTCGCGTGACGAAGTACCGCGGTTCACGTGTCGAAAAAGGAGAATATTGGGGGCCTTACGCTTCTTTTCCCGCAGTGAATGAAGCATTGCAAACTTTGCAAAAAGTTTTTTTGCTCAGAACTTGCACAGACCATGTTTTTGCCTGTCGAACCCGTCCTTGCTTATTATACCAGATTAAACGTTGCTCGGGTCCTTGTGCCGGATTGATTTCTCAAAAGGATTATGCAGCCAGTGTCAAACAGGCAAAAGATTTCATGAATGGTAAAAATACAGAAATTCAAAAACGATTGCTTCAGCAAATGCAAAAACACAGTGCTGCATTAGAGTTTGAACAGGCCATGGCTTTGAGAGATCGAGTGGCGGCTTTGAATCAAATGCAGTCTTATGCAGACGGGACATTGGATAAAAGCATTGATGCGGATTTTATTGCTGTTTATCAGGCAGGAGCTGATGCTGCCGTTCAGGTTTTCTTTTTCCGTCGTGGTCAGAATGGCGGAACGCATGCCGTTTTTTTGACAGATGTGGCAGATGAAACGCCTCAAACGCTATTGGAAAGTTTTATCGGGCAGTTTTATCAGGATTTGCCGGCGCCGCATGAGATTATTTCAAACACGGATTTATCGGATAAAGAAGGCATTGAAAAAGCGCTGACGAACAAAAATCAGCATGTCGTGAAGCTGATAAATCGTGTTTTAGGTGCTCGACGCAAAATTTTAGAGCGGGCTGAAGTTAACGCAAAAGAATCTTTGGTGCGTCATTTGACAGAAACAGGTTTGCAAAAAAACATGTTGAAAGAATTGGCGGGTTTGTTGAAACTGCAAGAGCTGAATAAAGTTGAAGTCTATGACAACAGCCATATTCAGGGAACGTCCGCCGTTGGGGCTTTAATTTCGGCTGGTCCGAATGGATTTATGAAAAACGGTTATCGTCGGTTTAACATAGAGCGGGCAAAAGCCGGCGATGATTTTGCCATGATGCGGGAAGTGATGACACGCCGGCTTCGGCGTGGAAAAGCAGAAGATAATCTGCCGGATTTAATGCTGATTGATGGTGGTTTGGGGCAATTAAGCTCTGTGATACAGGTCATGGATGCATTAGACATTCATGTTCCCGTGATGGCGGTGGCAAAGGGGCCGGAACGGGATGCCGGGAATGAAAAACTCTTTGTGCCCGGTTCAAAAGAACCGATTTTATTGGAACATAACAGCGCTTTATTGCATTTCATTCAACGCCTTCGAGATGAAGCGCATCGGTTTGCCGTTGGTTCTCATCGCATAAAGCGGCGGAAAAACACACAGCGGGCAACTTTGGACGAAATTGAAGGAATAGGTCCTCATCGGCGGAAAATCCTTATCCAGCATTTTGGTTCTCCTCGTGCTGTGCTGGAGGCTTCTTTGCCGGAATTGATGCAGGTTGAGGGTATCAACGAAAATATTGCAAAAAAAATCTATACTTTTTCACACAAATGAGTATGATGGAAGAAAAGGTTCTGTGAACGGAGTATAAAATGACAACTGATAAGAAAAAAATCAATATCCCAAATTTATTGACAATCGGCCGAATTTGGGCCATTCCTTTGATTGTGGCAACTTTCTTTTTCAATGGGCCTGTCTCGGCATGGATCGGGGTGATCTTATTTGCCTTGGCCGGTATTACAGATTATATGGATGGTTATTTGGCGCGTCATCTGAATCAATTATCAGCTTTTGGTCGTGTTTTGGATCCGATTGCGGATAAACTTTTGGTCGGCGCTATTTTGTTAATGTTGGCCTATACGGGCCGCCTGGAAGTGTTTGCCATTATTCCGGCTGTGATTATTATGTGTCGGGAGATCTTAGTATCCGGACTGCGTGAGTTTTTGGCTGAAATTAAGGTCGGCTTGCCTGTCACAAAGCTGGCTAAATGGAAAACAACTTTTCAAATGATTGCTATTCCGGTGCTGATGGTTTCCAAACCAGGGGAGGCACCTGCTTTCTTGCACTTGGATTGGGTCGGCGCTATTGCTTTATGGTTTGCGGCAATCATGACCGTAATTACGGGGTACGATTATTGGAAATCCGGTTCTAAGTATTTGAAGGACGAAGGAAAGTAAAAAACTCGTTTTTTATCTCATTTCCTATTGATTTAAAAGCTCTCCATACGGGGAGCTTTTTTATTTAAAAAATGCATAAAATATTGGCGGATTGAATAAGATTTTTTTGAAATAGAGAGAAAGATGTAAAGATTTTACAAAAAATTGACAAAAAATAGAAAGCAGATATATTCGCCTTATGCATTTAAAAAAGGAGTGAAGCATGGACATCACACAGGTTTATGATTTGGACGATTTGAAAAAGCTGCAAGAAAACGGCGCTTCTGTTGCACAGGTACGAGAGGCTTACGCCATGATGGAGGCAAATAAGGAACGGCGCGCAAAAGCAACAGAAAAATTATTAACTTTAGATTGGAAAAAAGTTTCCTTAGAAGAAGTGAAAGACTTGTTGTCACAGGGAGCTGATGTAAAGGGGAAGGATAAAAATGGCAATACGCCTGCGGATTTGGCGCGTAAGGAGGGTCATACAGACGTGGCAACCTTCCTGAAAGAAATGGAGGAATTGTCTGCGAAACGCACGACAAAGGCCAAGGAGATTCGTTCTGTTGACGCAGATAGGTCGGGCCAACCGGTTGACCATTCATTGCGCAGGGTGTTATTTGGCGGTGATCGGCTTCGTCAAAATGCACCGTTATCACTGATTGTGGTAGAGCGGTTAAAGGAACGCCAATCCCGTTCGTAAGAATTAACATTTCTTATCAATCGACAAAGAAGGACTGAAAAGTCCTTCTTTTTCATTTCATGGCGAAAAATTTTTCTCTCTTTTCTTAAAAACGTTTGATGGATAGAGAATAAATTTTGAAAGGGCATTTTTTAAAAAACAGCCTGTTTGCTGCAGGCTGTTTTTTTCATGTTTTAAGTTATTCCGGTTTATTCAGCAGTGCTTTGGCAAAAGCGATATGTTCATCTTTGAAAACAGACATTGTTAACAAAGCCAGCAGCATGGCATGTTCATACAGTGGCAGGGTGCCTGTATCCATAAACGCGTCATCATCATCTTTTAAAAACATACGCAATTCGTGCGGATTTTTTTCGCCGCGTTCATCCAAAAAGCCGTTAATGCCATCCGTATAAACCCATTCGTTGCCGATTAAAGACGGTTTGAATGTTCCGTTTTCTAAAGGTTCAACTTTTTCGGTCATGTAATCTAACACCGGTTTCGGAATAACCATTGGAGAAATGCCGCCGATATGATTAGTCGGATTTTTAGGTTTTTCAATCAAACGACCGTTTTCAATAATCGCATTATTACTGACATCATCCCGATACATGCCCGTAATCAAAATCTGTTTTTCGTTTTTTAAAAAAGCATTGACCAATTTTTTTAAATGCGTGTTTTTAGGATCTTTATTGATGTAAAGATCATCCGGAAAATACATGACTGCGTGTCGGTTTTTGGAAATCCGATGTGCCAATCCCAAAACATGAGACGTTCCAAGCGGTTTGCTTTGAATGACGTATTTTATATCGGCATCCTGTGGTATTTCCGTTGCCTTCAGAGCATCAGCAATGTGAGTTCGTCCGCTGGCTCTTAATTTTGCTTCGATCTCTGGACAGGGTTTCAAGGCCTCTTTAAAATCGTCAATGACTTTTTGAGATGAACATACAATGGTAATATGTCGTCCGCCCATATCGAAAATTTCTTTTAAGACATAATCAATCAGCCGCATTGAGCCAAAAGGCAGCAGGCTTTTATGCGGCAAGCCCTTGGAATGCGGATAATTACGAGTGCTTTTTCCGCCGCAAGGAATTATAAATTCAATGTTATCCAGCATATTTTTCTCCCTGTTTTATGCAATGAGTGTATGCTAGCGGAGTTTTGATGAAAAAGCTAGAGCCTTTTTTAAAATTATTTTGAAAAATTAACCGTCTTTTACTTGACGAAACTTGAAAATCATACTATCTGATAAGCACAGCCTTTTGGATAGGCTAAAAGTTTTGAAAAAAACAAAAGAAAGGAAAAAAAATGAAGTTTAGACCATTACTTGATCGTGTTGTTATCAAACGGATTGAGGAAGATAACAAAACGGCCGGCGGATTGATTATTCCCGACACAGCCAAGGAAAAACCTTCGCAAGGGTTGATTGTGGCTGTCGGACCAGGTGGCCGCGATGATGAAGGCAAACCGGTGACGATGACATTGAAGGAAGGCGATCGTATTTTATTTGGGAAATGGGCCGGAACTGAAATTAAGGTGAACGGGGAAGACCTCCTCATTATGAGAGAATCGGACGTTTTAGGCGTTCTTGAAGATTAAAAAAGAAAGGATTGAACATGCCTGCAAAGGAAATTAAATTTGGTGTTGAAGCCCGCAATAAAATGTTAAAGGGCGTCGATATTTTGGCGGATACGGTCAAAGTCACTTTGGGTCCGAAAGGCCGCAACGTTGTTTTGGGTAAACAATTCGGAGCGCCTCGGATTACAAAAGATGGTGTTTCCGTTGCCAAAGAAATCGAGTTGGCTGACAAGTTTGAAAATATGGGTGCTCAAATGGTGCGTGAAGTGGCTTCCAAGTCAGCGGATATCGCCGGTGACGGAACAACGACGGCAACCGTTTTGGCCCAATCCATCGTTCGCGAGGGGTGTAAAGCCGTAGCGGCAGGAATGAACCCCATGGATTTAAAGCGTGGTATTGATTTGGCTGTAAATACGGTTATCGAAGATGTCAAGTCTCGTTCAAAACAAGTTTCTACACCTGAAGAAATCGCACAAGTCGGAACAATTTCTGCGAATGGTGATCGTTCCATCGGTGATTATATTGCTCAAGCCATGCAAAAAGTCGGTAATGAAGGTGTTATTACTGTGGAAGATGCCAAAGGGATGGAAACCGAGTTGGAAGTTGTGGAAGGAATGCAGTTTGATCGCGGTTATTTATCTCCTTATTTCATTACCAACCCGGAAAAGATGGTTGCTGATTTAGAAAATCCATACATTTTAATCAATGATGGTAAATTGTCGAACTTGCAGGCTTTAATTCCTGTCTTGGAAGCCGTTATTCAAACCGGTCGTCCGCTGTTGATTATTGCAGAAGACGTTGAAGGCGAAGCTTTGGCAACATTGGTTGTCAATAAGTTGCGTGGCGGTTTGAAGGTGGCAGCAGTCAAGGCGCCAGGCTTTGGCGATCGCAGAAAAGCAATGTTGGAAGACATCGCAATCCTGACAAAGGGACAAGTTATTTCTCCGGAACTTGGCATTAAGTTGGAAGAAGTGACGATTGACATGTTGGGAACGGCCAAAAAGGTCAATATTACCAAAGAAGATACAACCATTGTTGATGGTGCCGGTGATAAAGCCCTGATTGAAGCCCGCGTGAAACAAATCCGGATGCAGGCCGAACAAGCGACTTCCGATTATGACCGTGAAAAATTGGAAGAACGGTTGGCCAAATTATCCGGAGGTGTCGCGGTGATTAAAGTCGGCGGTGCAACCGAGGTCGAAGTAAAAGAAAAGAAAGACCGGATTGATGACGCACTTCATGCAACGCGTGCTGCCGTCAAAGAAGGTGTCGTTGTCGGCGGTGGTGTGGCCTTGTTGTATGCAACGCGTGCTTTGGACGGTTTGAAAACAGCGAATGATGATCAACGTGTAGGGGTTGATATTATTCGTCGTGCTATTCAAGCGCCGCTTCGCCAAATTGTTGCCAATGCCGGTGAGGATGGAGCTGTTGTTGTTGGCAAATTATTGGAAAAATATGATACCAACGTGGGCTATGACGCTCAAAAGGACGAATATACCAACATGTTTGACGCCGGTATTGTCGACCCGACAAAAGTGGTCAGAACGGCATTGGAAGGTGCTTCTTCTGTCGCCAGCTTGTTGATTACAACCGAAGCCATGGTTGCCGATAAACCAGAGGAGGAATGCTCTTGCGGTAAAAACGCGGCAGCCGGTGGAATGCCTGGCATGGGCGGCATGGGTGGTATGTATTAATCGAACCCGTTTTTCTTTGTTTAAAAGCTCTCCGCAAGGAGAGCTTTTTTTATGCTTTTATTTCAAAAAAAGTTCTTGATAGGGGGGGGGGGCATGTTAGCTTAGATTTAAAGTCGATTCGCAATGTACTGGAAATAGTTTTGAAAGAGGACTGTCGTGATGTTGGCGACTCTTTATTTGGAATGGAAGAGAAAGGAAATAGCTCGAATGCAAAACTTAAAAAAGAAACACAAAAAGCATTGCTTTCGTGAATGGATAACGAGTAAAAGCGTAAGCGAAGGCCGTTCTATGCTTGAAATACTGGGCGTTTTGACCATTATTGCTGTGTTGACAATTACGACACTTACGGGCTTTCAATATTTGCTTAATAAACATCGCGCTAATCTAACAATACATGATGTATATTTAGGGGCTGTTGCTGTTTCAGGTTCTGGAGTGATGGAAAAACCCTTTTGGGAAGAAGGTGAAGAAATTAAAACAAGTGAGCTTTCAAATTTAACATCATTGGGATATCCATTATCGGCGATTCGCTGGACGGACGACATTTTTTCGATCGATGTTGAACAAGTTCCCGCTGAGGTATGCCGGTTAATTCAAAAAATGCAAATTCCTTCTGCATTTTGGGTGAAAGTCGGGGAGCAAGATGAAGGCTGTGGAACAGAGCAAACGGCGCCGCTCATGTCTTTTTATTTCGATGAAAACTTAAGCACTGAGGTAGATGAAACCGAGCTTTGTTTTCCCAGATGTACAAGTGATAAACTCTGTCAACAAGGCCGTTGTGTTTGCCCACAAGGGACACATGAAAATAAAGAAGAACAATGCATTTGTGATAATGAAAATATGATGTTGATAAATGGTCAATGCCAATATTATAAATGTACCGGAGGAACGACAGGAAATAACAATTGGACATGTACAGATATTAACGGACATCGGTGTGGACAACATTGTGCTGAGGATGGCCGTTTTTGTGAATATGGGATGTGTCAAAACGAATGTGTGAAGGGAAACACTTATGAGCCGGTGAATGGCATAGGCTATGGAGAATATTACGGATGTACAACGCCGGATGGAATAACTTGTACGAAAGATAATAGTATTATTGTTTGTTATAAGCCCAACGGGGAAAGATGTGGAAGTGAATGTACCAATTATGGGACTTGTAAAATAGGACTATGTACAAATGTTTGTCCGGATCATTTACGATATGAGTATGCTTCATATGTTCGTTATTATGGATGTTATAACCCGGAAAATGAACTGTTTTGCTATAATATGAATTTAGAAAAAACAAATTTTCAGTGTTATAAAAATAATCAACGATGTGGTATGGGCTGTGATATTTCCGGACAAGAGTGTGTGCTTAATCTATGTGCGGATAATTGTCCGGAGGGCACAGAGTACTGGCCGGAAAAAAATGCTTGTCTTCGTCCAGACGGGGTCTGGTGTACGACATGGTCAGATAATAGTTATTACATGTGTTATAATGCATTTAATCTAACATGCGCTTATTGTAGAAATGCTGATGCAACAGATTGTATCTATGGGACTTGCGAGGATGATTGTCCTTTTGGATTAACATACTCACGCTATGACTCTTATTATGGTTGTTATGATCCCGAAACACATCTTTGGTGTCGTCATTCGGGCAGTCTTTATGTTTGCCGCGATATTGATTTAAATGTAGCTTGCGGGTCAACTTGCACGGATTATTATGCTCATGGATGTTCAGCTTGCTTAGAAGATGTGTCTTGCCCGGCAGGAACGATTGTTGAAAATTGGAATGGAAATTTAGGATGCCGCAATAGTGAAACAAATATTTGGTGCTATGCGGTAGGCACTACGCCTTATTGTCGAACAAAGGAAAATGTTCGATGCGGCGACTATTGTCAGTTGGACGGATCAAATTGCCGGATTGGAGATTGTTCATCGGAAGAGGCGAATTGTCCGGCGGGCTTTTCTTTTAATCAAATAATTGTCAATTTCTATGGTTGTTTGAATGAGGAAACGGGGCTCGGTTGTTATTCAAGAGATGGTTTATATGAATGTTATTTAAGGGGAACCAAATGCGGCGAAAAATGTCGCGTAGATGGAACCGAATGTGCTTCTTCCTATAATGACGGATGTCTTTAAAACACTCTCTTTTTTATGATTGGAAAAAGGTCACAAAAAAGTTCTTTTACGCCACATAAATTTCCGGCACTTTATGCAAAGGAACACGATAATCTCGAACAACGGCTTCTTGTTCCGGCTGAACTTCCAACATTTCCACAAAAGCGGATTTTAATAAATCCGCATGAACGGTCGGATTGATATAATCCAATAAAATGCATTCTTTCGGCGTTCGCAAGAATAAAGCATTATCTCGACCATCATATTGCAGATAAGAATCATAGGCATCTTCACTACGAGCCGGAATTAAAATCAGAAAGATCCCTTCTTTCGTCGGTTGAATGTAATATTTACGTTCTTGAAGCATATTCATGGCAACCTCCTTATTTTTCCGTTGCTTTTCGAGAAAGCAAAGCAGATAATGAAGCTGTTTGTTGGTGGTTTTGTTCGCCGCAAGCTATCATCGGTCCGTCGATATGATATTCCGAATGGTTTTGAAGCCACTTATCCAATGCATGAACAGCCATCTGCTGTGTCAACTCAGCTTGGGGAGTTAGCATTTTAATTACTCGAGGGTCTGCAGGCAAAGGGTTGCCTGTCTGAAAATCAACACGATTTTTATACATTTGTAAAGCTTTCTCAGACGCCTTAGCACCGCCTTCCAAAAGGACTTGAATGGTATGGGCATCTCCGTATCTGGCTGCCTGCATTAACAGAGTTCGACCGTCGGCATCAGTTTCGTGAACATCGGCCCCTTTTTGAACCAGAGATTTGAGAATGGTTGCATTTTCCGGTTTACCATGAGCAGCAATAACTGCTAAATACAGCGGAGATTGATTTAAGTGATTCTTTTTATTCGCATTCGCTCCGGCCGTCAGCAACAGATCAACAAGCTCTGTTTTGCCGTTCATGACGGCAGCCGTCAACAACGTTTGTCCCCAACCGTTTTTAATGTCATCTAAACCGTTTTTTTGCAACAAAGCCGTGTCAATACGAGAAAGAGGAACATGACGAATACCGTGTGCAGTTTGAACTTGATAAGACCACTGGTCCATCGAAGAAGTGGGATGATTGAAAAAATCGATATTGGTCGGTGTTTGTTTTATCAGCTGAGATTTTTCTAGTCCCTTTACCTCTGGCGCCATTGCATGAGCATCCAGCGAAATAGCCGCTGCCGCCATTAAAGCTGTTTTTTGTAATGTTTCCTTTAGGGGCATATTCTCCTCCTTTCTTTAAGTATAACACAGTTGGAAAATTTTTCAATTTTTTTCTTTCGATTTTTCTTGACAGGGGGGGGGGGGGTATGATAGATTGGAGGGGAAAGATTCGCAAAGAAGTGTTCTTACTTTTTTGTGAAGATATGTTAGAAAGCGGTATGATCCTCATAAGAGCAGGGCAGAAAGGAGAGCAGAAGAATTGGAACGGATGGGAGAAGTCAGGCAGAAGAATTGTAATTGCGGGTTGTCGTTTGGTAAAAGATTAAGCCGCGGTCGGAGTATGTTAGAGATGCTGGGTGTTTTGGCGATTGTCGGGATTTACTTATGCCATGAACAAACACAAGGCCAACGAGACCATCCACGATGTCATGCTCAGGGCCTCCAACGTTCCCATGATTGATGAGTTTTATACCCAGAGAACGGGCGACTATGAATGGATGTTCGCGGGATTGCCTGACAGCGGGCAAACAGGCTCTTTTTATTCCATGAACACTTGGGTTTCCGACATTAACGGATACATTTACCGTGTTGTGGTTTCTGATGTTCCCAAACGGGTGTGTCGTCAAATTCTGGCTTTGGATCCGACCGACATTGACGCCATTTATGT
>CALXUB010000027.1 GCA_944391565.1 uncultured Alphaproteobacteria bacterium
GATGCTGCCTCCATTGCTCTGGTGAACCCGTCCCTAAAGCTTACTGGGATGGAAACTCCGGTATCTGCTGCTTCGGTCAAACTTACCAAAACCAAAACGGTGATTGGGCATGCTGCCAAAGGGATTCAGATAAACCATCTGCTGTAAAAATTCAAGGCGGCACTGGATACACATGTTGTCCCAGAAATTTAAAAGCTTATCTTTATAACGGCAATGTTCAATGCTGCTCCAACAATCCTAATGAAGATGGAATCTGCTGTACCGAAGCCAACGCGTTTGGTTATTATGCGGACTGCATTACCTCCGACTACAGCAGTTATGATTGTTCCAATCCGGCTTCTTTCGTTCAAAAATATTGTTGTGTCGGCACAGTTGCCTACATACAATACACAAGCTATAGCGGTGGTAAATGCATGGCTCAGATGTGTGTTCCGCCGGGCGGAGAAGTTTACTGCGAACGTCAATATGGCAGCAACTGCGCTCAATACAGTTATTGCGATCCCGGAAGCAGTCCATATGTCAGCGGCATGTATTATGGTGATTCGGAAGGCACAACAATTACCTATCATCGTTCGTGTTGCCCGGATACATCAACGGTTTCTTGCTCGGGTTCTTTAGCTGAAGACAACTACACCTGTTCATGTGTTTCTTAAGGAGAAAATATGCCCCATTTTGAAATAGAATACAATCTTCCCATTAAAGGACGCATTGCCGGAACAGATGAAGCCGGTCGAGGTCCTTGGGTAGGACCTGTCGTTGCAGCTGCCGTTTGTTTTCCGAATCTGGAGATTCCAAAAAACTTATCTGATGAATTAAATGATTCCAAAAAATTATCAGCCAAAAAACGGGAAAGACTTTTTGATCAAATTTATGCTTCCGGTGCTCTGATTGGTATCGGGCAAGCCAGCGCTCAGGAAATAGACGACATCAACATTCTGCAAGCTTCCTTCTTGGCTATGCGTCGTGCTCTGGAACAAATTGAAGCTGCGGGAACACCCGTTGACTTTGTCCTAATAGACGGAAATCGTCAACCGAATTGGAAATGGCCCAGCCAAACTGTTATCGGCGGTGACGGTATCAGCCTTTCCATTGCTGCGGCATCAATCATTGCAAAAGTGACCCGTGACAGACTGATGTGTCTTTTGGCCGAACAGTATCCCATGTATGGCTGGGATAAAAATGCTGGCTATGGCACTCCGGCACACATTGAAGGATTAAAAAAATACGGTATAACCCCTCATCACCGCAAATCCTATGCGCCGATTGCAAAAATGATTCAAGCTCAAAACGGATAACTCTTTTGTTAAGACAGGCTTTTCAAAAAAATTGTTTCAGCTTTTTTCTTTTTCTTTGAGCATTTTATAAAATACATTCCAAAAAAACGACTCGAACGACTCGGCGTTAAGAAAATAGTTACTTTTACCTTCTAGACTGAGAGACATACATGATAACGATAAAGAGGAAAGAATGTCTGCTCTCAAACTGAACTCCATTTACCAAGGCGACTGCATTCAAGTCATGAATTCCATGCCGGCCAAATCCGTTGATGTTATTTTTGCGGATCCTCCTTACAACATGCAGCTGGGAGGCAATTTGCAACGTCCGGATTGTTCTGTTGTTGATGGTGTTGATGATGCATGGGATCAATTTGACAGCTTCAAAGCTTATGATCATTTTACACATGAATGGATGAAGGCTGCCCGTCGTGTATTAAAAGATAACGGGACACTTTGGGTAATCGGATCTTATCACAACATTTTCCGTGTCGGATGTCAGCTTCAAGATATGGGATTTTGGATCTTAAATGATATTATTTGGACAAAAACCAATCCGATGCCTAATTTTAAAGGAACACGTTTTACGAATGCTCATGAAACCTTGATTTGGTGCGCAAAATCTGAAAAATCAAAGTATACATTTAACTACGAAAGCATGAAAGCTTTTAATGAAGATGTTCAAATGCGTTCAGACTGGCACCTGCCGATCTGCACGGGACATGAACGTCTGAAAGATGAAAACGGTAAAAAAATTCATACCACGCAAAAACCCGAAAGTTTGTTATATCGTGTCATTATGTCGTCGACCAACCCTGGTGACGTTATTTTAGATCCCTTTTTCGGAACGGGCACAACTGGTGCCGCAGCTGTTAAATTAGGGCGTTCTTATATTGGCATTGAACAAGATTCCGCTTATATTGCGGCGGCTGCAGAAAGACTGAAGGCAATAAAACCTGTGGCCGACGCATCCCTTTTGGCTCCGACATGCAAAAAGGCCGAACCCCGCATCCCGTTCGGCTCGGTTATTGAACATGGCTTATTGATGCCGGGTGAACATTTATTTGACAGCAAACGCAAATTCTGCGCGACGGTTAAAGCAGACGGAACCTTGATGACACCTCAACTCAAAGGCTCCATTCATCAGGTTGGTGCCCAGCTTCAAGGTTTACCGTCCTGCAACGGTTGGACATTTTGGCATTTTGAAGATCGCCGAAAGAAAGAACTGGAATCCATTGACATTTTGCGTCAACAGCTGAAACAAGAACTGTATGCGGTTTAAGCTTGACTTTCTGCCGCTTTTTCCCTAAAACTAAGAAAAGAGAAAAAAGATGGCACAACACCTTTTACATGTTCGCGTTAAAACGGCAAAAGGCCGTAAAAAAAGTTCCACGGCTTGGCTTCAACGTCAGCTGAACGATCCCTATGTGATAGAAGCCAAAAAGCAAGGTTATCGCGGTCGTGCCGCTTTTAAAATTATCGAATTAAACGAACAGTTTCATTTTTTTAAAAAAGGGGCACGCGTTGTTGATTTAGGAGCGGCTCCGGGCGGTTGGACACAGGTGGCAGTTCAAAAAACAGGCTCGACGCCAGAAAAGCCTTTGGTTTTCGGAATAGACATTTTGCCCATGGCTCCCGTTGCCGGAGCAGAGTTGCTTCACATGGATTTTACGGATGAAAAAGCTCCGGAGGCTCTTAAAAACTTGATGGGCGGACCGGCAGATGTTGTCATGAGTGACATGGCCGCCAATACGACAGGTGTTCCCTCTGTTGATCATTTGCGAACAATGAATCTAATTGAGCTGGCTTATGATTTTGCATTGCAAGTTTTACTACCAGGCGGATGGTTTATTGCTAAAATCTTTGCCGGCGGAACAGATAATCAGTTTTTAGCTCAAATGAAGAGAAATTTTCAACTGGTTAAGCATGTCAAACCACCGGCCAGCCGAAAAGATTCGGTTGAATATTATGTTGTGGCGAAAGGTTTTAAATGCAGCCAGAACAAATAAAAAAAGCAGCTGAAGAACTGTGGCAGCTGTGCTTTCAGTCTCCTCATCCGGCATCGGAAATTATTTCAGCATATACACGTTCCCGCAGATATATCGGTTCGAAAGATCGTCAAAAACTGACGAACTACGTTTGGAAAATGCTGCGTTTTAAAGCTCATGTCGACTTTTACATTCAACAAGGTGTTTTGTTTCAAAATTTATTGGATCAAGAGCTGATTGATAGCCCAGATATGCCTGAGTGGGTGCGGCTGGAATGCCCCGGTTGGCTGTTGGATAAAATCCCTGATGCCGAAAAAGAGTTGAAAGCTATGCAGACACCGGCACCAACCATTTTACGGGCAAACGGCAACCGTGCGGAGATCATCCGCCGACTGGCGCAGGAAGGCATTACCGGTACTCCGACAAAGTACTCTCCTTTTGGTATTCAACTTGATAAACGCTATAATTTAAACATTGCAAAAGCCTATCGAAACGGATGGGTTGAAGTTCAAGATGAAGGTTCTCAATTGATAGCTCTGGAAACCCGTATAAGCCCCGGACAAAGTGTTTTCGATATGTGTGCGGGAGCCGGGGGCAAAAGCTTAATTTTTGCGCAAATGATGCAAAATAAAGGTTCAATCACGGCGTATGATATCTCGGCACGCAGTTTGATTGAATTGGAAAAAAGAGCCGCACGTGCATGCACGGATATTATTCATCCGACACTTGATTTTCCAACGGAACCGTTTGATGTTGTTGTCATTGATGCACCGTGCTCGGGAAGCGGAACATGGCGGCGAGCGCCTGACGCGAAATGGAAACTGTTGCCCGCCCGATTTGACCTTCTAATAAAAACACAAGCGGAACTGTTAAGAAAAGGAGCTCCTTTGGCCACTCAGAAACTGTGTTATATGACTTGTTCTTTAACGCAAGATGAAAATGAAGACCAAATTGAAACATTTTTAAAAGAACATCGTGAATGGCAATGTATTTTTCAAAAACGACTTTCTCCATATCGAACGGAAACGGATGGATTTTTTATTGCGGTCATGGGAAAAAAATAAAGGATAAAACGCCATCATTACCGTCGCCGTCGACAAGCAAAACGCCGTTGACGGGAAGACCCCATCTCCACCAATCGAAACAGCAATCCGCCTGTCAGAGGAACAGCCTCCTTTAAAAGCGCCTGCACGTTTTGTCCTCGACTGAACAGACGCGACGAATGCACACCCTTCAATGTTTCCATTCGTTCGTCAAAAACATAATGGTCATCGGTCAACGTACTGAGAGGAATGATGCCATCCGCTCCATATTCATCCAACGCGACAAACAAACCGAAACGTGTGACGGAAGAAATACGAACCTCAAACACTTCCCCCACTCGATCTGCCAAAAAAGCAGCGGTATATCTGTCCAAAGCATCCTGTTCAGCAGCAGCCGACTGCCGTTCCGTTGCTGAAATATGCTCAGCAATTCGATCAAAAGCAGCGGCTTCATTTTCGGTTAGTCCCCCCTCCCCCAGCCCCAAACCTTCAATTAAAGCCCGGTGCACTAAGATATCCGCATAACGACGAATGGGAGAGGTAAAATGAGCATACTTTTCCAACGCCAGCCCGAAATGTCCTATATTTTCGGGACTATATTCAGCCTGAGACTGCGTTCTTAACACCATTTCATTGACAACGACCGGTTGCTGTTTCGCATGAGCCGATACTAAAATTTGATTAAAATCCTGCGGAGCCGGTGTCTGGCTCAAAGTTGCACGAATCCCAACATTTTTCAAAAACATTTTTAAGTTTTCCATTTTTTCAAGACTGGGCCGGTCATGCACACGATACATAGTCGCAATATTCAATTTTTCCAATGTTTCGGCTGCCGCAACATTCGCTAAAATCATCAACTCCTCAATCATTTTATGGCTGTCATATCGCTCACGATTTCGAATGGCAATGACTTTACCTTGCGGATTCAACATGACTTGTCGTTCAGGCACGTCCAACTCCAAAACGCCTCGCCGCTGACGAGCTTTAAGCAGACTTTTAAAAGCCCCGTGCAATGCATCCATAAGACCTTCAAGCTTCTCCGGGTAACGTTTTCCGTCAAAATCCGCTTGAACTTCTTCATAAGTCAAACGAGCGGCTGATCGAATCATCCCCCTTAAAAAGCGATGTTTTTGTTTTCGTCCTTCTGTGTCAATCCAAATTTCTGCCGCCATAACAGGACGATCTTCATTCGGCTTTAGCGAGCATAATCCGTTAGATAAAGCCTCCGGCAGCATCGGCAGAACTCGATCCGGAAAATACGTTGAGTTTCCGCGCAAAAACGCATCTGCGTCCAAGGCAGAACCGGAACGCACAAACCAAGCCACATCGGCAATCGCAACAATAATATGAAAACCGTCTTGTGTTTGTTCGGCCCAAACAGCATCATCAAAATCCCGCGCATCGGCACCATCAACCGTGACAAAAGGCAGTCCCCTTAAATCCGTCCTTTTCCCAAGGGAGGGCAGCTTCGCTTTCTGGGCCTGTGACAAAGCCGCTTCAGTGAAAGCAACCGGTAAATGATGTGCAAAAATAGAAATTAAACTGGCAGCATGCGCCTCTGTCGATTGACCGATTTTCCTTATAAAATGAGCCACCGGATGTCGCGAACGCAATTCGGGAATTGTGACAATAACCAAATCATTAGGCTTTAGATCAGTCGGAAAAGAATTGTCCAGTGAAAAAGCCTCCTTAAACCGCCGATCGACAGATAAAATTTTCCCATCGAAAAAAACGCCGACCATCTCGTTAGGAGCAGAAGTGACCCGCCTTAAAGCCTCTCCTTCATAAAAGCGAGCGGATACCGGATGAACCTTTGCAATCACGACATCTCCGATACCGACAGGCGGTTTCAAGCGATTTTTCGTTAAAACAATTTGCGGAGGCTGCCCTTCTTCCTGCCAAGCCACGGGACGCGCCACCAACTCACCGTCCGCATCTTGACCGGTAATTTCAACCGTCATCCGATCCGGAACAAATGCCGCCGACTTAAAAGAACGTCCGTTTCGCCGAACCAACCCGCGCGTTTCAATTTCCTTCAGCAAATGTTTCAGGTAGGCCCTATCGTCTCCTTTTATACCGAAGGAGCGAGCAATTTCCCGACGGCTGATTTCCCGCGTTTGTTTATTTAAAAAATCCGTCAGTTCCTGCATCGTAGGCAAGGATGGTTTCGTTTTCGTCATAACGCCTCCTGGTTTAAAGCTAACACAGGCTACACGGTTTGACAAAGAAAATCATCATAACTGAAAGAAAAAGCTCCATTAACGGAGCTTTTTACTTTATCAATCAACGGTATCCTGCTTCATATAGACCTGAAACGTTTCTTCAATCAAAGGGGTATCTATTTTCACACCGACCGTGTTCGCATAAGAAGTCAACAACTCTTCAACCATTCCATCCGTTATTTGTTGATTCAAAGAAGCCTGAACAGCAACCAACAAAGCAGGATCGATATCCGCATCGGCTGCCGTCACCTTTTCAACTTTAGCGACAACATAATCTTCACCGACCGGCAACAGTAAAACAGCGTCTTCTTGTGCAGAAAACAGCTGTTCCACAACAGCGCGCGGCAAGTCCGAAACAGCACCCCGATTGACATCCTTCAATGTCTTTTCGTCCAACTGATAGAACAAGGCCACTGTTTTCAGTTCATCCCCTTTCTGGGCAGCTTGATAAACCTTTTGTGCAAAATCAGCAATATCTTTTTTCTGTTGATCTTTTTTCCATTCCGCGACAAGGATATCTTTCACTTCGGCAAAAGGCTTTAGAGACATCGGTTCAACCGCGTCTACCTGAACGACTACAGAACCGTTTTGGTAATTCACCAACGGACTGGGTTCTCCTTCCGGAGAAAGAAAAGCCGTTTCTAAAATCTCGGATGAAAGACCGACAACTTCTGTACCGGCTTTATTTTTACCGGATCCGTCAACAAAATCTACTTTTTCCACGGTTAATCCAACTTCAGCCGCAACTTTATCCAGTGGTTCACCGGCTCCCAACTTGTCATCAATCTCCCGCGACTTTGCATACATTAAATCATATGCTTTTTCGGCCTTCAGCTGGGCCACAATGGCATCACGCACTTCGGAAAGCGGCGTGACAACTGCGTCTTCAATTTCCCGCACAACCAAAATGTGATAACCGACCGTCGTTTCAATGGGTCCCAAAATCTCACCAACCTGAGCCGAAAAAACAGCATCCCCGATTTCAGGAAGAACAGAGGCTTTTTCTAACCAACCCAAATCCGTTTCTTCCGGCGTTTGTTTGCCCTTTTCCTGAGCTGTCTGTAAGAAATTGTCAGCCGTCAATCCTTCCATGACAAAGTCTGCCGAAGCAACATCTTTGGTTAAAATCTGATCGACTTTCCGCCGCTGAGGTTTTGTATAATTGTTCAAATGCTCATCATAAACCGCTTGCACAGTTGCTTCATCAACAACAAAATGAGCTGAAACCGTTTCCGGCGTAATTTTCAATAATGACAACCGACGATATTCGGGTGCATAGAGTTGTTCTTCCATGGCGGCATAGTATTCCTGAAGTTCATCTTCCGTCGGTTCTTCGGAAACAGGAACTGTCCCCGTATGAACCAAAAGCACATCCAAATCACGTGTTTCATTAGCGTAAGCATAAACTTTTTCCGTCAAAGACGACGGAGCAACGACAACTGCCCGAATCGCATCAAAAACATGTTTTTGTGCCAGCTCTTTACGTAAATTCAACGAAAACAAACTTTCCGACATTTGCATCTGGTTCAAATAAGCGGCAAATAAGTTCCGATCAAACTGACCCGTCAACGTTTGAAAGTTCGGATTATTGATAATGTAATTACGCACGGCCGCATCCGAAGCAATTGTTTCCATATCTTCCGTCATCTCGTTTTTAAGAGCGCCGGAAACCCGCTGTTGCACAACGGTATTCATCATTCCCATTTTAATGGCATCTTGAGGAGACAAATATTTTCCACCCATTAACGCTTGTGCTTTTTTCAAATCACGCTGGAAATCGCTCATTAACTGTTGGGCTTTGACATGCTCACTGCCGACGACGATCGCCGTGTCATCTTTCCCCCACATGCTGGTCATACCGCTGATCCCGAACAGCATCATCATACTGATGGACAATAGGATCATTAACAGTTTGGCAATCCAGCTCTCACTTAATTTGCGAAAAAACATAATCATTTTAAAAAATCCTTACTTTAAGTTATCTGATGCCGGTTAGCATAGACGTTTTTATGCCTTTTTGCAACGAAAAAAATCACAGCTCTTTTTTCATTAAAATCGCGTCGTGACGCGCTCCTTCATGCAGGTAGTATCCTTTCCGACGGCCTGTTTCGACGAAGCCGGCTTTCCGATACAATGCAAGCGCACCGACATTCCAATCGCCGACTTCCAGATAAAATGAATGAACTTTCTTTTCTTTCAAAGCTTCTTCAACGGCTGCCAACAAGGCTTTTCCGACGCCCCGGTGTCGCGCCTTTGGAGCCACACAGAATGTTAAAATCTCTGCCTCATCCATCACAACCGAACATAAAATAAAGCCATCTTTGCCGATAAAGCCCATATGTGTCGGCAGCTTTAGCAAGTCGAAAAAAACAACCTCAGACCAAGGCCGTTCAAAAGAAAGCGCATGCAAAGCCGTCATAACAGGCACATGCGCCGGCGTTAAAGCCTCAAAGTGTGACATCCGCATCCCTCAGATAAATCGGATCCGGCGGCAAAGGATGATCCATGCGCCCAAGTGCAACACGCCCAATTGAAACGGCAATCGGAGAAATCTTTTGAATAAGACCGCAATTTATTTCGCTGGCCAATTTTTCGGCACCGGTTCCCAAGGCATCAAACGGAAGCTTTTCTTTTAATTGTTCAGAGGATAAAATGCTCGGTTCTGAAGTCGGTTTTCCTTCTGCATCGAAAAATTGAGCATAGTAATCATCCCTTTTGGTATCCAAAACAACCCAAGCCGGTTTGCCCACATGATAAGCCCACGCTTCAAAAGTCGTCACACCATAAACCCGCACATTTAAAGCCAAAGCAAAAGCTCGAGCAGCTGCCAAACCGACACGAACTCCCGTAAAAGAACCAGGACCCAAACTTACGGCAATTCCACCGATTTCTTTTAAAGAAACTTTTGAGGCATCCAAAACAGCTTGTATCATCGGCATCAGAGCTTCGGCATGACCACGCTCCATTTCACGTTCCTGATAAGACCAAACACGCGCTTCATCTAAAACCGCTACGGAAACGGCAGAAGCCGAAGTATCAAAAGCAAGCATTAACATTGTTATCTCCTTATTGATTGTTGTAGCATATTTCCCTTTTGACTCAAACTGTTTTTTAAAAAGAAGTAAACAAAACAAGCGAAAATAAACACGCGATCATAACCAAACCGGCTTTCGGAGAGGCAAAATCTTGATGCTTAATCGCGTGATTGTAAAGCATCAGCCACAATGGTGAAGTTAAAGATAATGCATTAACATATCCCGTGTTAGGCGTTTCATCCAGTGCAATGCTTTTTGTAATAATCAACAGAGCACTGAATAATACAAGCAGAAGACCGATATTCATAACCTTAGTTCCAAAAATTTCCTGTAAAGCCTGTTCTTTCGTCGGCTTTTCGGTTTTTACATAATAAAACAAATTATATAACCCGCTGACAAATGTAGAAAAAAACAAATAATAAACCATTCCGTATCGCAAACTGTGCAGCTGCATGATTTCTTGTGTCAAAGAACTCATCAACGACCAAACAAACACGGCCGGCAGCATAAAACGCACCAATTCCCGTGTAAAAGGTTCCTTTAACATCGTCATATAGCTGCCGATTGCTCCCAAAACTGATACAATAATTCCGCCCAAAATCAAAGGATGAGCCGCAACGCGGGCAAAAGACACCGGATGCGTTGTCCAAAAAAACACCATGGAAATCAAAATTGAAAAAACTAATATGCGAGATGTACCGGCAGCACCGAAACGAGCGGATGAAAAGAAAATCCGCGAATCGTAATAACCGATAAACAATCCCTGCACCACCAGCAGGAAAAAATAAACTGGATCAAATAAAAAAGGTTCCGTTAATAAAACCGGCAATGAAACAAAACTGACCCCGAATCCCCGCCACAGACCCAAAACATATCCGTTGATTTTATTGTTTTGGTTGATAGCTGTATAAAAACTCATAAAAAGGCCGTAAAACAAGCCTGCAATAACCCAAACCATTTGATCCCCCCGTAAAATAAAGGAAGAAAACATGCAAAAATCAAGTCTTTTAAAATAAGTCGTGCATTTTATAATGTTTCTGTTAAGCTGTATGTTGAAACGATCTAATAGGAGGAAAAATGCACATACTTGTCATTGGAGGCGCTGGATATATCGGCAGTCATGTCGTAAAAGCTTTGTTGTTAAACGGAGATAAGGTGACGGTTTTTGATGACTTATCCACGGGACAGCAAATTAATTTGTTTCCTCAGGCTCATTTTATCAAAGGAAGCATCCTGGACACGGATGCCCTGGGACGCGCGATG
Organism: uncultured Alphaproteobacteria bacterium; assembly: GCA_944391565.1. GTDB lineage: Bacteria > Pseudomonadota > Alphaproteobacteria > CAAHEQ01 > UBA3637 > CALXXX01. Next base: position 10,826 of record CALXUB010000027.1, read on the forward strand.
TGTCAAAATGTTGATGCTGTTGTTCTGTTGGCCGGTAAAAAAGCCGTCGGCGAATCGATGGAAAATCCCGCCAAATATGCCGTGAATAATCTGACAGGCTGCATCAATGTACTGAACACCATGCTGGAATGCGATGTCAAAAAAATTGTTTTTTCCTCCTCGGCTGCTGTTTACGGTGCACCGACCTATCTGCCTATTGATGAAAATCATCCTTTAAACCCGACCAGTTTTTACGGTTTCACTAAATTAGAAATGGAACGATTGCTGCACTGGTATGATACCTTGAAAGGAATTAAATCCGTTGCGCTCAGGTATTTTAATGCTGTCGGTTATGATGCCGAAGGGGATGTCAAAGGTTTGGAAAACAACCCGCAAAATCTGCTGCCTATCATTATGGAGGTCGCCATTGAAAAACGACCGATGCTGTGTATTTTCGGCAACGACTATGACACGCCGGACGGCACCTGTATCCGCGATTACATTCATGTGACCGATTTGGCGGATGCTCATGTCAAAGCACTCAAATTTTTGAAAGAAACCGGGCAAAGCGATATTTTCAACCTGGGAACACAAAACGGAATCAGTGTGTTGGAGATGGTGCAGGCAACAGAAGAAGTAATCGGTCGTAAGATTAAATCGGTTTATGAATCACGTCGCCCCGGCGACCCATCCAAACTGACGGCCTGTGCCGAAAAAGCTCAAAACATTCTCCATTGGCAGCCTTTACACAGCAGCGTTGAAAACATTATCCGCACAACCTGGGCAGTTTATCAGAAAAAGTAAAAAAAAGGAGGCTTTTGCCTCCTTTCTTACAAGGTTTGATGCATTTGCTCAATCTGACCGGCCAAAGCCTTTAACGCCGTTAAATCAGCTTCTTTGGGTGTCCCTTTGGACAGAACAGGTTCCAGAATGGTTGTATCTTTCAGATTCCCCAACATTTCTTTGACCTTTTGCACAACCATGGTTCCCCAGCTGTAAGAGCCGATCAACGTCACATATTTGAGTGTCGGTTTTAAAACATTAGCCAAGAAAATCGGTTCCACCACGGCCGGATGAGGACCCGTCAAAACAGTCGGTGTCGCCACGATCAACCCGGCGCTGTCCACCAAATCGCACGCCAACGCATTCATATTTAAATGCACGGCATCATGTTGTTTAACAGAAATGCCTTTTGCTTCCAATTCAGCTTTCAGATAATCGACCATCTGCGTTGTGCTGCCATACATGGAAACAGTCACAATAACGACTTGGTTCTTTTTTTGAGCTCCGCTCCATTGCTTATACAAATCAATAATAAACTGAGGACGACGGTAAATCGGACCATGTGAAGAAGCAATCATTGCCGGTTTCAGCTCCTCGACCATAGGCAGATATTTTTGGAAAATACGGGCAAACGGCATCATAATTTCAGCATAATACCCTTTTGCCAAAGGGATGATGGAAGGATCTTCATCCCAAAACAAATCAAAATTCGTCGCATGCGCACCGAAAAAATCCGTTGAAAATAAAATCCGATCCTCTTTTAAAAAACTAAACATCGTATCCGGCCAGTGAACCCACGGTGCAAAAATAAACTGCAAAGTCTTCCCGCCTAAATCCAGCTCAGCGCGATCTTCAACAACCATGTATTGTTCATCCGACAAAGGCAAAAAGCCCATCGTAATTTCCTTACATTTGGCATTGGTCACAATCTTTGCCATCGGATACTTTTCCAACAGTTTGGGCAAAGCGCCGGAATGATCTTGTTCCCCGTGATCGGCAATAATGTAATCAATTCGATCAATTCCCATATCTTTAAGCTTATTTTCAATTTCCTCCTCAAAAGGCGGATAAACCGTGTCAATCAGAGCGATTTTATCATTTCCTTTGATTAAATACGAGTTATAACTTGTTCCTTCGCTCAACGGCATCAGCTGGTCGAACAAAGGACGGTGCGGATCTTTGGAACCGACGGCATAAACATTTTTTACGATTTCTTTGATTTCCATTTTTATCTCCTTTTTAAACAGATGAAGACACTTTAAACAAAACGCAACTATTTTTCAATTTTTTTATTGCAGACGCTTCAATTATTTTATACTTTGGTCGAGGAGGAAGAAAACATGACATCACGCGCACATTGGGGCAGCCGCATAGGTTTTGTCCTGGCAACAGCCGGTTCGGCAATTGGTTTGGGAAATATTTGGCGTTTTCCGTATTTGGCTGGGCAAAACGGCGGATGTGCTTTTTTAATTTTATATTTATGCTGTGTTTTCGGATTAGGATATTTTATGCTTTTGGGGAAATTGGCTTTCGGCCGAACGGCCAAAACCAATATCATGGACGGATTTAAAGCCATTGATGTCAAATTGAAAAAGCAACATTCTCCTCTGTGGGGATACCTGGGTGGTTTGATGGCCATTTTAAACGGTGTCATCATCAGCGGTGTTTATGTCATTGTCATCGGCTGGACATTCCTTTATACGATTGAATCGGGACTTTCTTTATTCGGTGCTCACAATCCGGTTGATGCTCAAAGCGGTTTTCAACATCTGACACATGCTTTTCAAGAACAATTACTTTGGGGATGTTTGTGCATCTTAGTGACGGCAATTGTGATATCCAAAGGCGTCAAAAAGGGAATTGAGCGTGTCTGTTTGTGGTTGATGCCGCTTTTGTTCGGGCTTTTAATTTTAATGTTGTGTCGTATTTTGCTTTTGCCAGGAGCCGAAAAAGGTATTTCATTCTTCCTCAGTCCGGATTGGTCAGCGATTGGTTTTTCCGAAGAAGGCCTTGATTTTAATTTATTTTCAAAAGTTTTGCTGACAGCCATCGGCCAGTCCTTTTATTCTCTTTCTTTAGGAATGGGGGTAATGTTTACATACGGTTCATATTTAGCCAACACAGACAACTTGAAAAGGGATGCCGCTTGGATTGTCGGACTGGATTTGATGGTTTCTTTATTAGCCGGTTTTATTGTCCTGCCGGCCGTGTTCGCTTTCGGATTAGAACCAACTGCAGGTGCCGGATTGACCTTTATCACGCTTCCTTATGTTTTTGCTAACATGTGGGGAGGCGCTTTTTGGGCTTTTCTATTTTATTTACTGCTTTTTATTGCAGCCCTTACCTCTTTGATTTCCATTTATGAACCTTTGACATCTCTTTTCATGGATAAATTAAAACTAACCCGCAGGAAAGCAACGTTATTAACATCAGGATTGAATCTTATCAGCTTCAGTGTCACATTGGCTTCATTAACCGGAAATCTGCCGATACATTTATTCAGCCGCAATTTGTTTGATGCCTTTGATTGGATAACAGGATCATTTTCCCTATCTTTCACAATGATTATCTGCTGTCTGTACATGGGTTGGATCGGCTTTGTTCCTATTTGGCATAACTTACAAACAACCTCCCCGTCGGGACACATTTTCAGAAATTATCTGAGAACAAGTCTTCGCTTGACGGCGCCGATCGTTTTAACGGCATTGATTATCATGTCTTTGTTTTAATCAATTGTCACCATAAGAGTAATTGACATTTTTATATGTCTTGGTGACTTTAATGGCTAACCCGTTTGCACGCACTGTTTTGCGTGCATAAAGCGGATACCAAAAAGGAGAAGACGAATCCGTATCCAATACAAAATTGATGACTGAATTACCGCCCAGTTGTTGAGATTGTCGCATCAAATCGTCATAAGGATATACTTCTCCGAAGCAAAATAAACTGAATAAAACACAAATTCTTCTGTATTCGCCGCGCACTTCCGATAAAATATCATAATCCTTAACGGCTAAAGAGCTCCGATACGAAAAAGGCATTTCAGTCGAACCGGAAAAACGCCAGTTCGTTGTATCACATCCGCTTAAAAGCAGCAGCACGCTCATTAAGAAAAATCCTTTTTTCATTTAACTACTCCGAAAAACTTTCCGTCACTCGCATCCGATCGCCATAGATTTTTACAGCCATTCCGTTGGCACGCATGGTTCGGCGATAATACAACCATGCCCAAAAGGGCGAGGATGAATCTTGATCGACCACAAAGTTTATCACCGAATTGCCTCCTTTCTTTTCTGCCTGTGTCATTAAATCATCATAGGGATACAAATCCCCCGTACAAAAAATGCCAAACAAAAAACAATATCTGGCATAATTTCCACGAACACGTCCAAGAATTTTGTAATCCTTGACACCGATACGCGACTTATAAGCAAAAGGCATATCTGTGTTAGGATATTCAAATGTTTTCACATCCGCACATCCTGCCAAACCACACAAAATAAGCCCGATAAATATAAAACGTTTCATACTAACCCTCTATTTATATCTTTGTATGAAATCTAACACATTATTATATTTTTTTACAAGTCTTTTCAACACGGTTTATTGTTTTTTTTAAAAAGTCTTCCTATGTCACTTTTATGTTAAAAGAATGGTTCAAAGGTGTTATTAAATTATTTGCTTTCTTTTTTCTGCTTCTGGCGCTTTGGCTGGTTTATCAGGAAATAGAAAAAATCGGTATGACCCAAATATGGGCTTCCATGAGAAGTACACCTTTTTGGGTTTTAGGAGTGGCATTTACCTTTGTGCTGCTGGATTATGCGGCTTATTCTGGCTACGACTTGTTGGCGCTAAGATATATCGGCAAAAAAGTCCCTTTGCCAGCCGTTATTGAAACGGCAATGGTCAGTTTTTCCATTACAAACACAACGGGACACGCTTATATCGCAGGCGGTTCCATCCGATATCTTCTTTACGCCAAACATGGACTTAACGAAATTGATGTTTTAAAGATGATTGCTTTCGAAAGTTTAACTTTTCTGCTCGGCATGGCATGTATTTTTGATTTATCGTTAATTCTGACCAGTGTTTTTCATTTGACCCGGCTTCCGTCGGAGGCATATTTGTTTGACATCGGAGCCGTGGTCGTTTCTGTGCTTTTCATACTCTATTGGTTTTTTGTCGTTAAACCGAACCGCCGATTGACGTTCAACAATACTATTATTTCCGCACCGACAACTCGGATGACGTTGCGGCAAATTCTAATCGGCAGCATGGATATGATCGCGACTTCTTTAGTTTTTTATACGCTTTTAAGATATCATTTGGATGTTCATTTTTTTCATGTTGTTTCTATTTTTTTATTGGCTCAGCTGATCGGTATTTCAACACAGGTTCCCGGCGGATTAGGTGTGTTTGAAGGAATGTTTTTATACTTATTTGTTCATACCCCACCTGAAAAAGCGCCGATTTTGGCGGCGCTTATCACGTTCAGAATTATGTATTACTTTATTCCTTTAGGTCTGAGCGGTATATTTTTTCTGACAACAGCCGTTTGGAACAAACTGAAAAGATGACTATTCAATCAGACATCCGTCACCTTCCCAACTGTAATTAACAATAATGTCATCTTGTGTTGTAAACGTTGTTCGACAGTAATAGTCAAATGTTTCATCTAAAGAGTCTCCGAAATTATTATATTCTGAATCTTCGCCTAAAGCCGTATAATTCGGAGCTTCGCCGGGGACCGTCACTTGATGTTGTTTAATATACACAAATAACTGACGCCCGGGCCCGATGGTCTCCATAGAAGCAGGTGCCCCCCAAGTTGTCACCAGTTGTGCCTCAGATTTACCGACCCAAGATTGAAGCATGGTTTCATACCCTTGAACCGTCCGGCAAGACGTACTGACCGCGCACACAACAGCCAAAGAAGCAAATTGTATTATTTTTTTCATTTTTTATTCCTTTCATCTTATCCCTCATGAATATATTAACTTAAAGTTGTATCTTCAATCTCAACAAATGCACATAAAAACATGCGACAATATGATTGACTTCCTTTAAAAACAAAACTACTCTACTTTTAGTTGTCAAAAAGACTCGGGGGAGTCTTGATAACTGTCGGAACGATTGAAACGTTCCGTTCAATACTAACTAACAAAATAAAGGAGATAAAAAAAATGACAACATTAGGTACACGTTATCCGACATTAGCGTTTCACACAGGCGGCGTTGGTCAAGCCGATGACGGCATTCCGCCGCAACCGTTTGAAACATTCTGTTATGATTCTGCGTTGCTTCAAGCAAAAATTCAAGACTTTAACGTCGTTCCTTACACCTCTGTTCTGCCGCCCGAGCTGTACGGCAACATTGTACCGGTTGAACAAGTTGAGAAAAACTTCAAACACGGTGCTGTATTGGAAGTCATTATGGCCGGCAACGGAGCCAGAATTGAAGATCACAAAGCCATTGCAACAGGAATTGGCGTTGTATGGGGCAAAGACAAATCCGGAAAGTTCTTGGGTGGCTGGGCTGCTGAATATGTCGAATACTTTGACACTTACATTGATGATGAAATAGCACAAGCACATGCCGAAATGTGGCTGACAAAATCCATGAACCATGAGTTGGAACTGCGCGGTGTTGACAAACACAGCGAATTTCAGTTCTTCCATAACTATGTCAACATTACGCAAAACTTTGCTTATTGTTTAACAGCATTGGGTTTCTTGAACTTTGAATTTGCACCTGTTGTTGAAAACAACGCTAAAAAATAAGGTTAACTGAAAGGAGCGTCCTTCGGGGTGCTCCTTTCTCAAACGAGGTAAATTAAAAATGGCACAACGTAAAAAAATGACACAAACATCTGATATGTCGACAGCCGGCAAGTTAGGTGTTTTTGGCTTGGCGGGTATCGTTGTCAGCTCGATGATCGGAGGCGGCATTTTCAGTTTGCCTCAGAACATGGCGCAAAGTGCGTCCATCGGAGCTGTGATTATCGCTTGGCTGATTACGGGGTTCGGCATGTATTTTATTGCCAACTCTTTCCGTATCCTTTCTATGGCGAAACCCGATTTAACAACCGGGATTTACATGTATAGCAAAGAAGGCTTCGGTCCTTACATGGGTTTTACGATCGGTTGGTCTTACTGGCTATGCCAAGTTTTTGGTAATGTCGGTTATGCTGTCATCACCATGGATGCTTTGGATTATTTTTTTCCGGGCGTTTTCACGGGCGGCAACAATTTGTATTCCATCATCGGCGGATCACTGCTGATTTGGGGCTTTAATTACCTGGTGCTGCGAGGCATGAAACAAGCAACTGCCATCAACTTGATTGCAACCATTGCTAAAATGGTCCCGATTGCTTTGTTTATTATTATTCTGCTGTTCTTCTTCCACATCGACAAGTTTGATTTTGATTTCTGGGGTGAAGCCATCACAGGAAAAGTTAAATCCTTAGGACCTGTCGGCACACAAGTGAAAAGCACGATGCTGGTCACTTTATGGGCCTTTATCGGTATTGAAGGCGCCGTTGTTTTGTCAAACCGCGCTCAAAGCCAATCTGATGTTGGAAAAGCGACGTTAATCGGCTTTATCGGCTGCTTGGTTATTTACGCTTTGTTATCGATTCTGCCTTACGGTTTCATGACACAAGCGGAATTGGCCGTTGTTCCGGATCCGTCGACGGCAGGCGTTTTGGAAAAAGCCGTCGGACCATGGGGGGCTTGGCTGATGAACATTGGCTTGATTGTTGCGACTTTAGCCAGCTGGCTTGCCTGGACAATGATTACGGCTCAAATGCCGCAATCTATGGCACAGGACGGGGCAATGCCAAAAGCTTTTGCTAAAGAAAACGAAGCCGGTTCTCCTTCAACCTCTTTGTGGGTGACGAGCTTTGCCATGCAGCTGGGCATGTTGTTGGTTTATTTTTCCAACAATGCGTGGAATACCATGCTGTCCATTACGGCAGTGATGGTCTTACCGGCCTATTTGACAAGCACGGCTTATTTGTGGAAAATCTGCGAAGATGGTGAATATCCGACAGGAACGCCGACAAAGCGCTCTGCCGCGTTAATCACAAGCGTATTCGGTTCCGTTTATGCTTTATGGTTGATTTACGCAGCCGGTCTCAGCTATTTACTGATGGCCGTTGTCTTTATTGCTCTCGGGATTCCGGTTTACATGTGGGCTCGCAAAGAAAATGCTTCAGGCCGACCGATATTCAACAGAGTTGAAAAATGTCTGGTCTGGATATTTATTCTTTTAGCGATTTTCGCAATTTATGCCTTCGTTCGCGGCATTATCAAAATTTAATCAAAAAACTCCCTCATCTGATGGTGGGGGAGTTTTTTTTCTTGCCAATATTTTTTAAGTTTTATATGATGGGGTCAAGGAGAAGACAGATGCACAACTTTACACTTTTCCCCCCCCCCCCCCTAAAAAATAAGCTCTTCAGCCATTTCCAAAAAGGAAAAACACTCATCGAGACGATAGCGGTTTTAGCGGTCATGGGGATGATTATTGCCGGGGGTGTGACGGGATTATCTTGG
>CALXUB010000028.1 GCA_944391565.1 uncultured Alphaproteobacteria bacterium
GAGTAGAAGTGACGGGCAAGAATGGCCATGTCTATTGTATGAGTAATGTCAGTATGAATTGGTATACGGCATTTGCGTGGTGTGATGCGCAGGGGCGGACATTAGCGACGATGGAGCAGATATGCGACATTGATGAGACACAGTATTGGGATGGAAATATAGGAGAGGGGGAGTGCCTGAACATGGTTGGAGCAGGTCCAACTCGAAATGCTTGGTCGTCCATTCCCTACGAACACAATCTCGCATATTACATCACTCTGTCTACTGGAAGTGTGTTCGGCGCCCATCGTACGCCTACCTACTCTGCGCTCTGTTGGTAGGTTTCATTCACGTTCACGTTTGTTGGTAGCTCCTATGAGCTACATAAACAGTTGTTTTAAGTAGTCCGCCAGTTTGGATACTTCAATTCGTTCCTGTTTCATTGTATCGCGATCGCGCAAAGTGACGGTTGCCGGTTGTTGTTCAATGGATTCAAAGTCAACCGTAATACAAACCGGCGTTCCGATTTCATCATGACGACGATAAGCTTTTCCGATATTTCCGCTGTCTTCAAACATAATGCGTCCAATACCGGTTTTTAACAAATCTTGTTTGATTTGATGCGCCAGCTCAACAATCTGAGGATGATTGCGCTTCAGCGGAATGACGGCAACTTTGACGGGAGCCAAATGTTTTTTCAATTTTAAAACAGTCCGAGTTTCTCCGTTCGGCAGCGTTTCTTCGGTATAAGCTTCCGTTAAAACGGCTAATACACCACGTTCTACACCGGCTGACGGTTCAATCACGAAAGGAACAAACCATTTTTTTTCTTGATCATCATAAACGGCCAATTTTGCTTCGCTGTCTTTGTTTTCGTGAACATGCGCCGTTAATCCCAGTTCGCTTTGATAACGTGTGTGATTGCCCAAATCATAATCTGTTCTGTTGGCAATCCCTTCCAGTTCCTCAATACCATGCGGGAATTTAAATTCGATATCATAGGTTGCTTTGGAATAATGAGCTAAATCTTCTTTGGCAATTTTGTGAATATGAATGTTTTCAGGTTTTAAGCCTTGTTCTTCCCACCATTTAACGCGAGCTTCTTTCCATTTTTCATGCCATTCTTCATCTGTTCCGGGCTTAACAAAAAACTCTAATTCCATTTGTTCCATTTCCCGAACACGAAAAACAAAGTTCCGGGGAGTAATTTCATTGCGGAATGATTTACCGATTTGCGCAATGCCAAAAGGCACTTTGCGTGCGGTTGAATCAACGACATTTTTAAATTGTGTGAAAATAGCTTGAGCCGTTTCCGGACGTAAATAAGCATAATTCGTGCCGTCTTCAATCGGTCCAACAGTTGTTTTAAACATCAAGTTAAACGGACGAGGCTCTGTTAGATCTGTTGACCCGCAATTCGGACATTTGCCGTCTTTAATATGATCAGCCCGCATACGTGCTTTGCATTTTTTACAATCACATAATGGATCGGTAAACGTGGCTTCGTGACCGCTGTATTGCAGCACTTTACGATGTGTTAATATAGCCGCATCCAGTCCTTCGACATCGTCTCGTTCGTAAACCATCGAACGCCACCAAGCCGCTTTCAGGTTGTTTTTCAGCTCAACACCTAAGGGACCGTAGTCATAAATCCCCTGCAAACCACCGTAAATATCAGCGTTTTGAAAAATAAAACCACGTCGTTTGCAAAGTGATACAAGTTGATCCATTGTTGTTGCTGGCATTTTAAATCTCCATTTTCTTGAAAAACTAAAAGCCGATTATATCCATTCAAAACAGAAAGTCAAGGTTTCTTCATATTGAAATTGACAAAATCTGCAGAATTGTCTAGCGTGTTTAACATAAATGAGGAAAATCCATGGAAAAAGGAATCAAGTTTTTTTGTTTCTTTGTCTTTATTTAGTGCTGAGTACGGAGATTTTGTCTTTGTTCCAGTGTCTTAACAGAATTGGTGTTTTGACTGCTTGGGGAATTGCTTTGATTCTTGTTTCAGCGTACCTGTATCGCACAACGCACTTTCATTTTTCTTTGAAAACAAAAGTTTTATCATTGTTAAAAGCAGGTCAAGCACTTTCTTTATCGGAACGGATTGTCTTTTTCGTTTTACTGGTTTATGTGGTTCTTTTGGGCGTGGCTGCTTTGATTCGGCCTCCGTTTAATTTCGATTCCATGACATATCATTTAGCCAAATGTGCTTATTGGATTCAAAATGAAAGTGTAGCCCCTTATGCGGTTATGAATGATCGTCAGTTGGTTTTTGCACCGTTTGCCGAATATGCGATGACGCATTTAATGCTGTTGACGGATTCGGATGTTCTTGTCAACTTTGTTCAGTTTGCTGCTTACCTTTTATCAGGTTTTTTGGTTTATTCGATTTGTCGTTTTTGGGATCTGCCTAAGCAGCTTTCAATGCTTGGAAGCGGTATTTTTTGGCTTATTCCGATGGCCATCTTGCAATCAGGAACGACCCAAAATGATTTGGTGTGTACTTTTTTTGTGCTGAGTGCGGTTTACTTCGGTTTGAAATTAACAAGAAAATATGGTTTTACGGATTTACTTGCTTTTTCCATAGCTGTAGCATGCGGTATGCTGACAAAAGGAACTTTTTATTTCTTTGTGGCTCCTTTTTTGGTGTGGTTTGGTGTGAAATATCTGCATAGCTACCGTCAAGGAATATTTTTAATTGTATGTGTTCCTGTTTTAACAGTCACTCTTATTAATGCGCCTTTTTGGAGCAGAAATATTGTGCTGTATGGACATCCGTTAAGCGGCGGAAAAACGTTTTTGACCGAGTATCCGGATTTTGTCGTTGAACGAAATCGGCAAAAAACGCTTTCTTTCGGCAATATGGTTTCTGTTTTTAGTAAGAATATGTATCTGCATGCCCAGTTGCCTTCTTCTTTGTCTGTTGCGGATCCGCTGCCTTTTGTTTTGACGTTGCACCGATGGATTGGCGTTAAAACAGATGATCCGGCAATCAATCCTTTTGGGGCACAATATTATCCGGTGATGATTCATGAGGATGTTTCCGGTAATATCGTTTCGTTTTATTTGTTGCTGCTGTCGATGCTTTTATTCTTTTTTGTTCAATCTCGTAAAAAAGTTGCGCTTTACATGACCTGTTTGTGGACGGGTTATTTTTTGTATGCGGCTTTGACGACATATCAGCCGTGGGCAACGCGGCTTGATTTGCCGTTTTTTGCTTTGTCTGTGCCAATTATAGTGTATGTTTGGCAGAACTGTCGTTTTATCAAGGGCAAAGGAGCTGCCGGGTTGTTGCTGCTTCTTTTAGTGTTGGCTTTTCCCTATGAACGAGCTGTTGTGCAACCGATTTTTTCGATGTCGTCTCGGGAAGCAGGATATTTTTTAAGGGCTCCTCAGTTGTATCCCGTTTATCGCGGAATTGTTCGGGAAGTCCATCGTTTGGGTATCAATCATTTGGGACTTGCGATGCACGAAGATGCATGGGAATATCCACTGTTTGTGATGTTGAAAGATACTCCAGGATTGGAAATCAGAGCTGTTCGTATTCAACCTTATTATGCAAAGTTGGCGGTTCGACATCCGTTCACATATCAAGCTGTTTTAACGAATGATCCGATGTTTTTAAAACAAATGGCGCCGCTTTTGGCGGATTTTATTGATTTGGGAGAAGGATTTTACTTTCTTATTTTTCAACAACCTCAAAACCAATATTATAAGGAATAAAAATGACAAAACTCAGTTTGATTATGCCATGTTATAATGAAGAAAAAGCTTTAGCCGAAATAGTTGAGCGTGTTTTCGAAATAGAAGACAAAACCTTGCAAGTCGAGCTGATTTTAGTCGATGATTGTTCAGAAGACAACAGTTTACAGATTGCTTATCATCTTTCGAAAAAATATCCGCATCTGAAAATTTTGACGCATTCTCAAAATAAAGGAAAGGGGGCCGCGCTTCGAACGGGCTTTTTGGAGGCAACTGGTGATTATGTAGGGATTCAAGATGCAGATATGGAATATTCGCCCTCGGATTATAAAAAGATGCTAAAGCCTTTATTGGAAAACAAAGCGGATGTTGTGTTCGGGTCGCGATATCTGAGGCCTGATGAAAGACGCGTTTTGTCATTTTGGCACTCATTCATGAACAAGATGTTGACCTTGGTATCCAATATGTTCACCGGACTGGATATCTCGGATATGGAGACATGTTATAAATTGTTTCGTCGAGAGGTTATTCAACAGATTGCACCAAAGCTGAAAGAAAACCGGTTTGGCTTTGAACCAGAAATGACAACGTATGTGGCTCAGGGGCATTACCGTGTGTATGAATGTGCCATTCATTATACGCCCAGAACATATGCAGAAGGTAAAAAAATAAATTATAAAGATGGTTTTCGAGCGCTTTATTGTATTTTGCATTATGGCGCGCCTACAGCGCCGCTGCCAATGCAATTTTTGCTTTATTTGTTTATTGGTGGTGTTAGTGCCGTTGCGAATATTACTTTTTTTATGTTGTTGTTGGCTTTTCATATGCCGATGATTTTTGCCATAGGTATTGCTTTTTTGATGGCTGCCGTTGTGAATTATCTGTTGTGTATTGCTATTTTGTTTCGTCATAAAGCCAAGTGGAGCAGTGTGACGGAAGTGTTGATGTATCTTTTGACGCTTTTATTGATGGGCGGTTTAGACTATGGATTGACATACGGTTTCTACTGGATGGGACTTTCGGCGTTTTGGAGTAAATGTTGGGCAGTCGTCATCGGATTGATCGGCAATTTTGCTTTGCGCAAGTATATTGTATTTCCGCAACAACGGATTTCTCCCAAAATTTAAATTTTCATAGTTTTTTAAGATTTTTTTATTATTTCTCCTTTTTTCTTTTGACAGGGGGGGGGGGGGGGTGGTATATTATAAGTATCAAACAAAAAGTCAAAAGAAAGGAGACAGCTATGACAAAAGAAACAACTTTAAATGAAGAAAAAAAGTATACTCAGGGAGAAGGAGATTATTTTGCCACACCTGCCGAACGACTGATCGGGGATATGGATATGCTTAAAAATGTTGGTAATTCGGCTGATTTATTACCTGAACAAGCTGAGCAAATAGTGGAAAAGATCAATGGACTAGTTCAGTCTGTTTTGGACGGAATGAGTACGCTTACTCCGGATAAATTAAAAGAAAACACCGATATTTTAAAAGGTTTGGCAGAAAAAGGCTATACACAGGCAGGGGATGCTTTATCTAAACTGAATGAAAAAACAAATGGCGGTGTCGAAGCTCTGCTGGGCGCAAATCCGAAAGATGTCATGAACGTTATGGAGGGTACTGCAAAGGTTATTGACGGTTTGGATAAAGACAATAATAGTCAAGTTTTAGAAGGAATGACACAAGCCGGTATGGGAGGCATGAAAATTGCACTAGAACAAACACCGGAAGGAAGGGCTGCCGCGATGACCGGTAATATGGCAAATATGACCGGGGAGTTGAAGAAAGATTTAGCAGCGGCTGCTAACTTTGGACAAGGTGACAAAGAAGTTGTATCGGCACCGTCTGTTCCTTTGACAAAAGAAGCACCTCAAACTGAACTTCAAAGCTTTATGGATCAAAAATACGCCGCTCAAAACGGATCTTCTCTACTGATAAAAGGGCGTGGAGGACGTAATGATTAGGGGGTAGTTATGAGCTTGAAGAAAACTTTAGAACACGGTGTCCTTTTAGGTGCGACATTGTTAGCAACCAATGCCACAACGATGCAAAAATCAGAAATGGATAATCCTAAGAAAGTTCCGCAGGAACAGGTTCATCATTCTCAATTAAAACTAATACAGGAAAATATAGATTCGTCTTGTAAGGCATATTACCATAATGGTCAGCTGAGAACTGAATTTCCAGCTTGTCCAGATGGAGTTGTCCCTGATAACGTTTCCTATGATGTTTTTGATGAAAGTGGCAGAAAAATTCAAACTAGGACTCAGCTTAGGAAAGAAATATTCAAAAGTGAGACAATCCGAGTTGATGATTTGGCTTTCAAATTAGAGGAAGCGAAAAAGCTTCCAGAGGCAGAACGAGACGAGTTTATTTTAAATTTGCTTCAGAATTACACTCCCAAAGAAACATCTCAATCTATCCATACACTGAACCAGTGGAGAGTGTCTTTATATGACAAAGATCAAAAGTCAGGTGGAAGCTATACTTTAGAAGATACCGATTTTATTTGCCGCGATGGTAGTGAAGGTTCTTCTGGCTGGAAAACAGGTTATTTACGTAGCTATTCTCTTCCAGATGCTAATGGAGAAATGAAAACTTATGAAGTTAAAGGAAATTTTGCGCTAAAACAGCATTTGTCTATTGCTCAATTAAAATATATCGATGCCAATTTAGAGCAGCAAGGCAAACGTGTAGAGGTTGATAAAGTTGATAAAACTGATTTGTCGAAGATTTCTGCGTTAAATCTCCGAAAAGGAAGAGACTTATAAAAAAAAGCCGCTTTTAAAAGCGGCTTTTCTAAATAAAAAATCCGGTTTATCGAGAGTAGAATTCGACCACCAGGTTCGGTTCCATTTGACAGGCATACGGAATGTCAGCCAAACTCGGGACACGAACGAAAGTGCCGGACATATTTTTTTCATCAACCGTAATATAATCAGGAACGGAACGTTCAGCAGAAGCCATCGCCTCGATAACCAAAGCCATTTCTTTTGCTTTTCCGTTTACTTCGATCACGTCGCCTTCTTTTACAAGGTAAGAAGGAATGTTGACTTTTTTACCATTAACCAAAACATGGCCATGATTGACGAACTGCCGTGCCGCAAAAACAGTCGGAACAAACTTCATCCGATACACAACGGCATCCAAACGACTTTCCAAAATACCGACCAAGTTTTCGGAAGTATCTCCTTTGCGACGGATTGCTTCAGCATAATACTTGTGTAATTGTTTTTCGGAAACGTTGCCGTAATAGCCTTTCAGACGTTGTTTTGCACGCAACTGTGTGCCGTAATCAGTCGGTTTGCCATGGTGTTGACCATGTTGACCCGGACCATACTCACGTTTATTGAACGGAGATTTTGCACGACCCCACAAGGATGTTCCCAAGCGGCGTTCGATTTTATATTTTGCATTTTCGCGTTTTGACATGTTGTTTTCCTTATATTGTCAAAAGTTTTCCCCAATAGTTCCTGCCGGTAAAACCGCGGACCGAATGAACAGGAAACCAACACCTGCATTCACTTTCTTGAGATTTGAGGAATACATTCTATTGAAAAACAGCTCTTTTGTCAAGATATATTTCTTCTTTTTATTCGTCCGTTGTTATGGTGGTGATGAATGGCTGCTTTTTGTGTGAGATTTTTGTTCAAAATAAATAAATTACTCAAGAAAATCTTATGACTTCATAATTTGTTTATCATAAAATCAATGATAAAAATTGATTTGTTATGAAAATATGATATTCTTTTTCTATAAACTCATATAAAGAGAGGATTCTATGCAGCATTTTTCACTTCATACGCATACAATTGGTTTTGACGGGCAAAATACAGTTGAAGAAATGGTGCAACAGGCCCAAAAACTACGCTGGTCAAAAATCGGCATTGCCAATCACTTTATCGTGCATCCCGAACTTAAGAATGCCGTTTTTTATACGTATGCCTGTAAAGGTCATTATCAAAATATTTACTCGGAAACTTTTGAAGAAGCTATAAATAAGTTTGTTCCTTTGTTCCAGGAAATAAAAAGAGTTGAACAAAAAACGCGTTTTCCGATTTATAAAGGAATGGAAGTCGATTTTTTTGATACACCTGAATGGGAAAAAGGGTTTTATCAAGCTATTCGACAATTAAAGCCTGATTATTTGATCGGATCGGCACATTTGGTTGCTTATCGGGGACGCTTGTTAAATACGCATGATATGAAAAAAGCTTCTGTCGCGGAGCAAACCGAAATTTTAAAAATATATTGGAAAAATGTGCGGGCGGCCATTGAATTTGGTCAGTTTGATTTTATGGCGCACTTGGACTTGCCGGCAAAAGTTGGTTTGGGGTACGAAAAAAAATGGGAAAAAGAAGAAGAAGAGACCGTTGCTTTTCTGTCTGCCTGCGGTGGTAAAACCGAAGTGAATACAAGTGCTTTGGCAAAAAGAGAAGAAGCCTATCCTTCTCAACGGATTTTAAAACTGCTTGCAAAATATCAAGTGCCGGTTTTGCTTTCGGATGATGCTCACAGTGTTGCGCAAATGGGGAGGCATTATAAGAAAGCTGCGGAGCTGGTAAAAAACGCAGGTATAACGCATACTGTTTATCCTGTCACTATCGCTCAGCATCTGACGCAACGCATCTATACGGACTGGCGTTTTAAACGCGTGCGGTAAAGAATTGTAAAACAATTTTTCAAAAGAAATAAGAAAAACATAAAAAAAGATTTGCCTTTTGGAAAAAAAGGTGATATAACCCCTTACGTTGTCGGGGCGTAGCTCAGCCTGGTAGAGTACTTGTATGGGGTGCAAGGGGTCGTGGGTTCAAGTCCCGCCGCCCCGACCAATTAAGTCCTTGTTTTTCAAGGACTTATTTTTTTGTTTTTTCTCTTGACAAATTAGGGGGGGGGGGGGGGTAAAGTATCTGAAATTGAGTTTAAGAATGTTCAATTTTAACCTCAAAAAGACTATATTTAATTTAAAGGGAGACTTTACATGCTTTCAAGAAAAATATTTCAACAAGGGCACAGCATGCTTGAATTATTGGGTGTTTTAGCTCTAGTAGGTGTTTTGTCTATCGGTGCTTTTGCTGGCTTTCGAAAGGCTTTGGATAAGCATACAGCTAATCAAATTATTGAAGATGTCAGATTAGCGGGTTTTGTGGTAAAAGATGAACATTTCGATAACATGCCGTTAAATCAAACGCAAAAAATGTGGGAGGATTTTACGCCTCAAACAAATTATTCATATGAAACATATAAAGAAAGTGAAACGACATTTGCTCTTCTTGTCAGTCCAATTAGTGAACGGGTTTGTCGTGAGCTTCAACATCGGAAAGTCAAATGGTTAGAAGAAATCAGTGCGAATAGTCTAGAAAATATCTGTCAAAATGATGAAAACACACTCTATTTTTATTTTAATGTTGATTTAGATGGAAATACAGCTTTTGAAAGCAAAGAGTGTCGTATAAATGCGCAGTGCCCTGACAGTATGCCTTATTGTGTAAAGGGAATTTGCCGGCCATGTCCAGCGGGACATTTTTTAAAAGATAAAAATTGCCTTGTTTGTAAGGAAATAGGTTTCGAAACCGGTGTGTCGCGAGAAAATTGTCATACGTGCAAAAATATGTTTTTATCTTCCAGTAATTGGTGCTGGGGATGTGGTAGTGGTGATCCTATAGATACTTCCCTTGAAGAATGTCAAAGATGTTCTAGACGGCATTACAATCCAAGCGATTTGAAATGCTATCTTTGCCCGAACGGTCAAAAAGCATCTTCAGATGGGCTTTCTTGCATAAATGAGTAGGCTTATTGTTTTGTTTGATTGATGTTATTTAATTTTATCAAATAAAAAAAGAATGCATTATTGTTTTAGGAAAGGGCAGGAGTTTTTTGCTGTTTTAAACAAGATGTTCGTCAAAAAAGCAAATTTTGTTTTTATGTTTGTCTGGATAAGATATGGTCTTGATTAAAATAAAAATATTTAGTCCAAGTTTTTTCAGCTATTATGTATCTTTTTTCTTTGCTTTTTTCCTTAAATCAAGTTATTTTAAGTTCATTACATGGGTTCGAAAATGGGAGAATGCTGATGGAAACAAAAGAGGCTTTGCGAAAACGCAGATCTTGTCGTCATTTTTTGAATAAGCAGATTGCTAAAACGGATCTACAACAGATTATTTGGGCCGGTAATACTGCTCCCGTCGGCATGGGAAAGTATCAAAATATCCATTTAACTGTTGTTCAAAATACCGAGATGTTGGCTCGTCTTTCATCTGAGTGTGCAGAAACTTGGAACGGTCAGCGTTTTGATCCTCGTTATGGGGCGCCGACATTGATTTTAGTGTCAGCTGTTTTGGAAAAAGAACCCACAGCTTATGCAAACGTTGCATGCGTTGTGGAAAATATGCATTTAATGGCAACGGATTTGGGACTTGGGAGTATTTATTTGTGGGGATTTATTAAATATTTGAAACAGAATGAAAAGCTGAAATGTGATTTGTCCATTCCATCTGAATTTGAGCCTTTGTCTGCTTTGGCTGTGGGTTATGCGGCTAAGCCAATGAAAGAGCATGATTCAAAAAAATTAAAAATAGGTATCAATTTTATTGATTGAAGAAAGAGAACAAAAATGGATTTCCCGGCTGAATTCAGCTCTTCAAAAATTGTTTTAAAAAAAGCTGATCCGGTTTTTGCTTCAGCAATGTGGGCGTTAATTTCTCAAAATAAAGAATATTTTATTTATATTGATTCAATTCAATCTTTGGACAATATGGAAAAAGTAAGGGATTTCTTGTCGGAAATGCAGCAAAAAAGCAAGAAACAAGAGTACGGTTATTTTCTATTTGTTCTGGAAAAGTTGGTTGGGTATGTCGGAATTAAAATTCGTCCCGGAGAGCATGTCGCAGAACTTAGTTATTACTTAGATAAAGCCGAGACAGGTAAGGGTTATGCTTCGACAGCTGTTATGTTGTTGGAAGAAAAATTTTTTTCAGAAGGTGGGCATAGGTGTGAAATTTTTTGTAATGAAAATAATTTGAAATCGCGTCATTTGGCTGAAAGATTAAATTATCGTTTAGATGGAATTATGCGAGAATATGAATATCGGCAT
This sequence comes from uncultured Alphaproteobacteria bacterium, assembly GCA_944391565.1. GTDB lineage: Bacteria > Pseudomonadota > Alphaproteobacteria > CAAHEQ01 > UBA3637 > CALXXX01. The sequence goes on from CALXUB010000028.1 coordinate 10,780, forward strand.
CATCGTTATGAAGGTGTCTCTGTTTATTCTAAGATAAAAGGAGAATAAAATGAGCTGGAGGATAGATAAGGCAAAAGAAGACGATATAGATGCACTTGTTTGTTTGTCTTTGGAAGGGAGCGCCTTTCAAAATCAGTTTTTGGGAGATTATTTTGATGTCCAAGATAAGGCTTTTGAACAAGATTTCTTTTACAAGGCTTTAAAAGATGCTGATAAAGAACTGTTTGTGGCTAAGAAACAAGGAACAGTTGTCGGGATGTGTCTGATTTCTTATCATGAAAAACCTTGGCTTCAGCTAAAAAAAGTTTGTCAGATTGATAATATTTGCGTCAATGAGGCTTACCGCGGTCAAGGAATAGGGCGTGCGTTGGTGGAGGCCGCCTGTGCAGAGGCTAAAAAGCAAGATATTCAACACATAACATTGGGTGTTTTTTGTAAAAACGAGGGAGCTATTTCTTTTTATCAGAAAGTTGGTTTTCATCCTCTTTCGATTAAAATGGAAAGGAAACTCGTGTAGTTGATAAGGTTTGTGAATATGTCTTATGGTTTAAGGAAAAATGCAGTTGTTTTTATCATTCATGACAAGGGTCAGTATTTGTTTTTAAAGCGTTCTCATACCGGTTATGGAGACGGACTTTATATGTTTCCGGGCGGTCATGTTGAGGAAGGAGAAATGCCTCTTGCCGCTGCTGTAAGAGAATTGAAAGAAGAATTGGGCATAACGGTTCAACCGGATAATTTAACTTTTTTACATGTTCAGACAACTTTAACTCATACAGTTTTCTTTTGGCATGTGGACGCATTTTGCGGAAGGATAATCAATGCTGAACCGAATAAGCATGATGAGATTGTTTTTTTATCAAAAAATGATGATCAAATTCCTCCTTCGATACGGCAGGTCATAGCTTGCTTTGAACAAGGGATTTATTATTCTGAAAAAAGAGAATGATCACCTTGATCCTTTGCAATTTTCTTTATACTTTTCTAGTGTAATGCGTAAAAACAATTCCGGAGTGAAAAATAATTCAGATCGTTTCTTTCCAAGTTTTTCGGTTAAAACTTCTATATTTTCAGATAAACGATAAAATGCGACAGAATGATATTTTTTAGACAAGGGTTTTATCAAAAAACTCATATAATCATTGATGAAAACAGTTTGAATTCCTTCAGTTAATTTCTTGAAAGGGGCTGATACAAGAACGGCTATTCCGTTTTTTACGCATCCGTTTTGGCATCCGCCATAAGCTAAATCCAGAAGGATATTTTGAGGTTGTAAGGAAAAGGGCGCCGTATAAAAAGAACGTGTGGGATCTATTCCTTTTTCTAATAAGTTGATTAAAAGTTGATATTGTTTCCACACAGACCCATTCGAAATGCCGTGAGCTTCAAAACATTCTCCGATTTCTCCGGAAACGATAGCCGTTTGGGAAGAAATTTCTTTCATTTTATTAAGACAAGAACAATGTATTTCTTTTTCAATCATGTCTGTAATTTATCAAATCATCCTTCTTTGTCAATAAAGCTTGAGAAATAAAAAGTCTTATGTTAACCTGAAAACAGGAGGAAACATGCGACTGATAAAACCAAAAGTTCTTCAGAGTGGTGATACAATCGCGGCGATTACGTTGTCATTCGGTGCGGCTGGGCTTTTCCCTCATCGTTTTGAACAGGGTGTTCGTCAGATGAAAGAAAGCTTTGGCCTGACAGTTGTTCCGACAAGACACGCCCTTGATCAGCCTGCGGATATTTATGCCCATCCCGAGCATCGTTTGTCAGATTTAATGGATGCTTTCGAAAATCCGCAAATAAAAGGGATTATTTGCAACATTGGCGGTGATGATACAATCCGATTATTGCGTTTGATGAATGACAAACATTTTGAAGTGATCCGTCAAAATCCCAAGATCTTTTTAGGTCTGTCGGATACTACCGTTAATCACATGATGTGCTATAAGGCCGGGTTGGGATCTTTTTATTCTCCGTCTTTATTCTTCGGATATGCAGAAAATGGGGGGATTTTGGACATTATGGTTGAAAATACCCGCCGGACGTTGTTTTCAACAAAGCCTGTCGGCATATTACCTGAAAGTAAAGAATTTATTGTGGATATGGTTGATTGGGCAGATGAAACATCTCCTGTTCGGCCGCGTATTCCTTCAACGCCTTGGCGCTATATCCAGGGAGAAAAAACAGTTCAGGGATCTTTATTCGGAGGTTGTTTGGATGTGCTGATGGGATACGTCAACGGAACGCCTTTGTGGCCTTCGGTAGAAATTTTTGATAATGCCATTCTGTTTATTGAAACAAGCGAAGAAAGGCCGTCTCCTTCCTGGGTGAAGTATTGGCTGAGATGTTTGGGGGCGCAGGGCATTTTGGAACGTTTAAACGGTATTTTATTCGCGCGTCCCGGAAATGATTTTTTCAAAAATAAAGAAGAGCGTGATACTTGGTTGGCAAATTACACTGATTATGATCAAGCAATTTTGACTGCTTTGAAAGAGTATGGACGCACAGATATGCCGGTTGTCACGAATATGGATTTTGGTCATACACTTCCTCAGCTGATTTTACCTTATGGTGTTTTGGCGGAAATCGACCCTTATCGAAAACAGGTTTCTTTATTGGAAAGCGGAGTTGTATCATGTTAAAATTATTGACGGCAAAAGAAATCGACTTTAAAAAAATTAAAAATGGGCTTGTTGAGATAAAAAACAATCCCACACCGTATGACATTTATCAAGTCAAAAAAGCAATCTCTTTTATGGAAGAGGATTTTGTCGGTTATGCGTCCTATTTGGAGGCGTGTCGTTCTGAAAAGCAGCCGGAGGGTCATGTTCCGTCAACGGCTTTATTTTTGTTTGACGACGATACTTTTATCGGGCTTTATGATGTGCGACATACTTTGAATGAGGCGTTAAGGCGAAACGGCGGACATATTGCTTATGAAATTGTGCCTTCTTTTCGGCAAAAGGGGTATGTGAAAAAAGGGCTTAAAATGGTTTTAAAATGGTGCGACGAACAGCTGGGTTTATCAAAAGTACTCGTATGCTGCAAAGCAGAGAATACACCGTCTTATCGAGCCATGACTTCCGTTATGTTGGAAATGGGCGGTTTTGAACAAGCACCCTATCAGATTGAAGGACATCTGGAATACCGTGTATGGATTAAAACACGAATGAAACAAAGATCAATTCGTCCTTTATCGGTGGCTGTTATTCGGAAAGGGAGATCTTTTTTAGCTATTCCAGGATACGATACTAAGAAAAAGAAGCATTTTTATCGATTGCCGGGCGGTGGTATTGAGTTCGGAGAGAGGGCTGATGAAGCATTAAAACGCGAATTTCAAGAAGAGTTGGGGTTGGAGATAGAAATTTTATATCAACATGCGACTGTCGAAAATATATTTGAGTTCAATGGAAGTAAAGGTCATGAAATTATTATTCCATTTGAATGCAAACTTTCTGAGGAAAATATGAAACATGATAAATTTCCTTTGATTGAAGACTGCTTTGATGGGCAGTTCGCACAGTTTGTGGAGCCGGGAGATTTACCTATTTACCCCGCAAATGTGGTTGAAAATTAGGAGGTTGCTTTCACTGATTTTTTAGAATGGCTGATTCGGAATATTCAAAATCATAATATTTTGACAGAATATTCACACGAAAACTGTATTAAATTTAAAAAGAACAAAGTTTTATTATCTTTTGATTGCTCCGGTTTTGTACAGTTCTACTTTTGTCAGTTATGTAAAGAACGAGCATTTCAGGAAATTAAAAATTTTTTATATCAAACGAAGGGATTGTCTCCTTTAAATATTAAACGATTTTATGCGGCAGACTTTGTTGCTTTTTTGAAAGCTGATACTCGAAGACAATTTTGGCAAAAAGTAGATCCTTTAAATTTTCAAAAAGGAGACTTGATTGTTTATGCTTCTCAGAATGACCAAAACAGAGGTCGTCATTGTATGTTGGTGGACAGGATATTAGATCAAAATGAAAACGAGATTCATCTTTACGTCGTGGATTCAACGAAACATAGGCATGACGATGATACGCGAAGTGTCGGACAAAAGGGGATCGGCAGGGGAAAAATCGTATTGTATCGGGGAACAGACAAAGTATGGAATCAGTTTTTATGGCGTCGACACATTTATACCCGTGATATGATTTTTGCTCGTATAAAAGAATAATCTTTACCTTCAAAATCAACAATGATATACTTTGAAAGAGGGAAAAATGTTAAACTGTCCGTTTTGTGCACTGATAAATAAACAATTACATGCAGATGTTGTTTTTGAAAATAAGAAAGCCATCGCTTTTTTACCTTTAAAAATTGAAGCTTATGGACATGTTCTTGTCGTCCCGAAAAAGCATTTTGAAAATATTTTTGATATGCCTCGGGCGGAGGCAGCTTCTTATCTTCAAGCTGTACAATCGGTTAGTCTTTTGTTGAAGAAACAGCTAGGAGCGACAGGCGTTAACTTTTTGCATGCCAGCGGAAAAACGGCAGAACAATCTGTTTCACACTTTCATTTTCATTTAATCCCGCGTTTTGAGAATGATGGACTGGAAATGTGGCCTCTGGCACAGGATATGAGCGCCTGTCGAAAGGAAATCTATCTGAAAATATGTGGGGGAAAAAATGAGCATCAATGAATTGGATGGAACAAATCCTTATGTGACTTGTTTTCATCGTGGTGTTTATGGGTGCATTATCCGTCAGGGAAAAATGCTTGTGATTCAAAAAGCGCGCGGTCCCTATACAGGTTTGTTTGATTTACCCGGAGGAAGTCCTGAAGCTGGAGAAACGCCCGAGCAGACATTGTTTCGTGAAATAAAGGAAGAAACGGGTTGTACCGTCATTAAGATGGAAAACAGGCGTTGTCCTTCTTTGATTTTTTCTCGGTTTACCCCTGAAAGCGGAAAAAGGGGTGTTTTAAAACACGACGCCATTCTTTATGATGTGCAGGTTATCGGAACTCCTTCAGAAATGGGAGATGGACTAGATTCAAAAGGGGCTTTATGGGTTGATACAAATTTATTGAATGATAAAAATGCAACGCCTTATGTTTTGATGGGGCTGAAACGAGAGTTGATCTCTCTTGCAAATGAAGAAGGTTGTCCGATTGATACGGTTGTGCGTGGTGCACATTTTGGTACAGAACGTTTTTCAATGATTGGAGGTGTTTTGGTCTTTGATACAAAAGATCGTTTGGTTTTACAGCGTGTTTCTCGATTTAAAAAAACAGATCCTTTGAAATGGAGCTATTCAGCAGCAGGTCATGTTGAACCGGGAGAAACGTATTTATCTGCTGCTTTGAGGGAACTGAAAGAGGAGTTGGGTGTTTCAGTCCAATCTGCTGTTTTTGTCGGAAAGACAAGGGTTATGAAACAGGACCGACCTACCTCTTTTCACTGCATTTATCGGGTAAGACATAATGGGCCATATTATCCAGAAGCAAAAGAAGTAGAAGAAATTAGGACTTTTACAAAGGCGGAAATTCAACAAATGATCATTGACAATCCCGAACAATTTAAACAAAGTTTTGTGGATATTTTTAATAAAATATAAAAAGATTGACAAAATTTTCTTTTCTGATACTATTCATACGATGCGTTCACAGGTTTTAAAATGACTTTACAAACGATACGGGATTATTTTAATTTTTTTGAAAATAAAGTTCTGCCGGAACTGAAAAAAACTGCCAGGCAAGAGCTGGAGGGATACCATGGTTTGGAAACACATACTTATCAAGTTGTTTTCCGAGCGGTGGATTATGCCCTGAAGCTTAATCAAAATCCGATGCCTGTTTTGTTTGCGGCGGCTTTGCATGACAGCGCGCGTTCTAATGATCAATTTGACGTTGAACATGGGTTGAAGGCACTGCCTTTGGCTCGGCAACTGATGAGCAGCTTTGCAGACTATTTGACCCAATCTGATCGCAAATCGGTTTTACGAGCAATTGCACAACACACGATCGGCCGTCATCCGCTTGATTATGTCAGCGCTTGTTTATGGGATGCGGATCGAACGCGTCTTTCTTGGGAGAGGGGATTTGACGCATCTTACTTTGCCACAGAGTATGCTAAAAAAGTGGCGGCAGCGGATCCTCGGCCTTATTTAAGCTATCAAGCTCAAGTCCTTGACAAGCCGTTTGAAGACCGTGAACAAGTTCTTTTAGATCTCAGGGCGACCTTTCATCCTCATCAATTTTTTTCAAAGAAAACTTTTTGTTTGAGACATCAATACATGTTGTGGGGTCGGCAACAACCATTTCACTCTTTGGGAATAGCAGGTGATTTAAAACGTTTTTTGTTGAAGGGCGCTTTTACCGGACATGATGGATTTTATTCGTACTTGGTGCCGGAAAACAAAGAAAAAGAGTTAGATGAAAACAAGATATTTCTGTTTTTCAATATTTCAGAAGATAAATTAAGGGCTCCGTTGTTTCGGCTGGATCACACGGCGTGCGAAATAGACTTTGAGAAAAAAGGTGTTGAAAGTTTTTATTTAATGAATAAGGATCTTTTTGTTCATTATTTGCCCTTGTTGAAAACAGGAGAAAAACACAATGAATGGGAGGCGATTGTTCCTGTAAAGGTTAATTTCGGATACTGGGAAGAACAGATTTTTCAATTACCTCATGAAGCCGAAATAACGGCTATTCGTTTACGGACCAAAGCTCCGTTTTATTATCAATATTTATTGGAAAATAAAGAAGGCAATCGATATATTGTTGAACCGAGCGAACACTTAGTGGATGGTTTTTCGAACAAGATTGCCTCGGCCGTTGAGGATATTTTATTTCAACATTCGGCGGATTTTGCAAAGGCATATACGACTTTCCTCCAAAAGGATTTAATGCAGCGCGTAAAAAACGAAGAGTGGACATGTGCGCTTGTCTATCGGGGAGCAGGATTGCCTTTGCCGACGCGTCTTGTCTATAAAGGTCATCTTTTGTTTGACGCGGCTTTGCATGAGCGCAGTGTAGTCGCAGAAAAGATAACCCCGGCTTTTTTAGAAGATTTGGAACAAAATAAACTTTCGCATCACAATTCTATTTTACCGTTATTTAACGATCATACCAGGAGCTGAAATGTACGAAGATATTTTAAAAAAATTGTCTCAGTCAACGTTTCGCAGCCGTTTTCATTTAACACTTCAAGATAAGCAATACGCTCGCCAAAAAGGGCGAAATACCATTTTACAACACGCGCGGGATTTTGTCCAAAAACGAATTGCACCGGCAGTTATTCCCAACGACGGGAAACAAACTCCGATGCGCGGACATCCGGTTTTTCTGGCACAGCATGCAACGGCTGTTTGTTGCCGCGGGTGTATTCAAAAGTGGCACCATTTCCAGACAGGTCATCTTTTAACTCAGCAAGAGCAGGATTATCTTGTCGGGTTAATCATGTGCTGGATAGATCAAGAGATGAACTCTGAAAGTCGAAATAAATAGGTTTGCTTACTTTGTTGGTAAAAAATTAAGCATATTTTTATATACTATCACTGTATACTGCTAATCAGTATTATTTTAAAGGAGAAAAACATGCAAAATATTCAAGACTTTTTAACGGAGTATGAGGCTTGGTCTTCTCAGTAAGGATTACAAATGTGTTCCTAGGTTAACTTCTGATTGGAAAAAGCGACTGCTGAAGCGTGAGCAATTTAATTTATGGGCATTTATATTCGGACCTTTTTCTGTTTATATTGGGGATTGGGCGGTTTTGCTCTACTGAGTTTAATAATCTCAGCTTTTGGCGTAGCTCTTTCCGTTTACCTAGGGGGGGGGGGGGGGCCGGTATAGCCTTTTACTTTCTGTTTAATATTCTATTATCTCGTTTTGTCAACAATCGTTATTTATTTTCTCTTCAACAAATTTATTCAAAGTATAAAGATTTCAACCCGGACGCAGATACTGCCTATTTTTCGATTTCGGCGTTAAAGTTGTTTATTTTGGTTGTTTTGACTGGCAGTCTTTATGTTTATTATTGGGCATATCAAAACTTTAAAGCCATTCGTGATTGTCAGAAATACCCAAACCTTTATCCTTTTCCTATGGCGTTTTTCGTGATTTTTACCTCTGGGTATATTTTTAAAGCCATGGCGCGGAGTTTAAAAAATAAGAGCCTGAGAGTAGGGATCCCCCCTGTTCTGGCGGCTGTTTTATTTTTTGTTTTTTCACGTTCGTATTCCCTGCTTGATACGTTTTTCTTTTCTGGAAAGTCTCTTTCTATTGAAACGATCCTTCTGGTAGCTTGGGGATCTTTGTTTGCGTTTGGTAGCATTGTCGCTTTTTATCAGGCGCGCATCATTCCTTATCTACAACAAAAAAAGGAAACTTTGCCGATTATAAAAAAATCAAAAATTTTAGAAATTTTCCTTATTTTATTTGGACTATATATTAATTTCAGTTTAGTTTATGTCACTACTCTATGGATCATTGCACAATTTATATAAAGGAGAGTAAAAAATGATAAAAAATCAAATTCAGGAAAAGGTTGTTTGGCATATGAATGCGTGGGTCGCAATCTGTTTGTTTATCTTTGCGGCTGCTTTTTACTTTGTATTAAGCACTTTGGTTCCTGACCTTATGACACTTTTTCCAATTGTCAGTCTTGTTCTGATGCTTTTTTGTTGTTCAGGCTTAGTGATTAACAAACCGAATGAAGCGCGTGTTTATACATTGTTTGGGCGTTATGCCGGGTCTTTGAAAAAAGAAGGATTTTATTTCGTCAATCCTTTCTTTCGCAATATTAGTCTTGCGAAGTCTCTGGAAAAAGAAGGAAGGCCTCTCGTTAGTCCCTTGTTTCGTAATATTAGTCTTGGCGGGACGATTTCGTTAAAAACAATGACGCTTCAAAACGGCAAGCAGAAAATCAATGACGAATTAGGTAATCCCATCGAGGTTGGTATCGTTGTGATATGGCGAATTGTGGATACGGCTAAATCTGTTTTCGGAGTGGAAAATTATGCTGAGTTTTTGTCGACACAGGCTGATTCTTGTCTTCGGAGGATTATTTCCATGTATCCGTATGATTCTTCTTTGGGCGGTGCTAAAGGTAAAACATTGCGCGGAAGCAATGATGAGATTTCCGAAAAACTGAAACAGGAAATTCAACAAAAAGTCAATTTGGCCGGCATTGAAATTTTAGAAGCTAAAATTACCCATTTGGCTTATGCGCCGGAAATTGCTTTGGCTATGTTGCAGCGTCAACAAGCAGCAGCCGTAATTGACGCGCGCAAATTGATTGTGGAAGGCGCCGTCAGTATGGTGGAAATGGCCTTAAAAGAAATTACAAAGAACAATATGGTGAAATTGGATGATACTCAAAAAGCCCAAATGATCAGCAATCTGCTTGTTGTTCTATGTTCTAACAAAGACGTTCAACCGGTTGTCAGCAACGGAACGACCGTGGATTAAAAAATAGTTGAAATTTTATTTAATGTGCCTTGACTGTGTCGGTTGAGGCACTTTTTTCTTTCTTTTTGGATTCTCGGGAAACCAGCCTTTTTGAACTCGTTTTTCCTGTTCAAACAATTCTAAAATCGTCCAAAAACAGGTAAATCCCGTCACTCCCATTAAAATGGAAACGACCAAATTGGAAATGAAAAGAGAACCGGCTGTAAATAATATTCCCAACACTAAAAAAAGAAACCAAATTTTTTTGGTAAAGTAATATTCTCCTTTAATCACAATCGGATGAAAAAGACCAATAATTAAAAATGTGGCAAGACCGATTAAAATACCTTCAAATTGCATAAATTTATCCCCTTTCAGTTAAAAATAGCCGGCTTTAATTTAGCTGTCAAGGGTGTTTTCTGGCTTGACAAAAAAACATAAAAGTGTATGGTTGGCTATATTCAATTTATTATATAGGAATAAAATGCCTTTTTTGTTTTCTAAATCTGTGTGGTTTACCTTGCCCGTGCGTGCAGTTATTTTACTGTTGGCGGTTTTGACAACCTGTGTTTATAACTTCAGTTTTCTGAAAGAAATTTATGAAAGCGATGTTTCGACTTGGCATTTTATTCAAACGATTTTGTTGACAACTCTCAGTTTTGCAGCAATTTTTTGTTTTGTCCTGTGGCCCAAAATAACGAAGCCTTTTATTTGTTTGTGGGTGATAACCAATACAATTGCCAGTTATTTTGTATGGTTTTACAATGTTCCTTTGGATAAAATTATGATGATTAACGTCCTTGAAACGGATCGGGATGAAACTTGGGAGTTGGTCGGTTGGGAGATGATTGCTTATTTTTTCTGTTGGGCTGTTTTACCGATAATTTTAATTTTAAAGACACGCATTCTTTATTTTCCTTGGAGAAAAGCCTTGAAAATACGTTTCCTTTTTGTCAGTATTGTTCTTGCATTTTTGGCAGTCAGTATGCTGCCTTATCGTAAGGAATTAAAGGATTATTTGCGAGAAAACTTCGCTGTTCGATATGTTCTGATGCCAACGAGTTATATTTCCTCGTTAATCGGTGCTATTCATATTTTATATATTGATGACATTCCTGTCGTAAAAGTAAATCAAAATCCCATTGTCCAGCGTTATTGGGAGAAAAGCGGTAAAAAGAACCTCTTCGTTTTTGTTATGGGAGAAACCGCACGAGATGCCAGTTTTTCTCTGACAGGTTATACCAGAAAAACAAATGCGCCTTTGGAACCTTTTGCCAAAGATATGTTTGTTTTTTCAAAGACACACTCTTGCGCCACGACAACACGTTTGTCCGTTCCTTGTATTTTTCTACACTATACTCGGGAAACGCTTAAACCGCGTGCTGTTTCTTATACCAAAAGCGTGTTAGATGTTTTGCATGAAAACGGTTATCAAGTCACTTGGTTGGAAAATGATTCGGCTTGCAAAGGTTTGTGTCGTCATATTGATGTGAAAGTGACCTGTTCCGACCGAAACTGTTATGACGAAAATCTGGTTCGTTCATTTGTTCAGATGTTGCCGAATATCAAGGAAGATTCTTTGTTTGTTTTGCATCAGCATGGCAGTCATGGTCCGGCTTATGCTAATCGTTATCCCCCCGAGATGGAGATTTGGTCTCCTGTCTGTCGCGACCCGGATTTAAAAGATTGTTCACTTGAAGAACTGCGAAACGTGTATGACAATACCATTTATTATACCAGTCATGTTTTGGCATCGTTGATGACAGAATTGGAAAAAATGACAGATCGTTTTAATCCGGTTCTGATTTATACATCAGATCATGGAGAATCTTTAGGGGAAAACGGTCGTTATTTACATGGTGGTCCATGGGATGAAGCGCCGGCTGTTGAAAAAGAAGTGCCTTTCTTTGTTTGGATGCCGGCATCATCACGACAAGCGTTAGGATTAGATGTGGCTTGCTTCCAACAACGTTTAAAAGTTCGTCAATCGCATGATAACATTTTTCATTCTTTGTTGGGCTTATCGGGGATAACCATAGATTTATATGATCCTCGGTTGGATCTTTTTAACGGTTGCCTCGGACAAGAATTTTAAACTTGCTTTTTATGCAAAAACGAATGCCATAAGTTTATTTCTTTTTCAATATTTTCCCATGCTGTTTCTTCAAACATGTTTCTAAAAAAAGATGTTTGATAAAGCGGAGACAGATTTTGCAGCTGCTTTAATATTTCCAGCCGTTTTTTTGCAAATATTTTAATGGGAACCGTTTTGAATTCTTCTCGAATTTTTTGAACATAAAGAAAATATCCCGTGTGAGTACCCAGAATACTGAGATTCATATCAAAAGCCATTTTTTGCAATAATGTTTCAGGTTTATTTGGCGTTCGATGATTTGTTGTTCCGATCAGCACTGATAAAACTTCAAGATCGTTCGGTTCATAAGTTCCTTTTTTTAAAAAAGTCTGTGCTTTTTTTATAGACTTATTTTTATCATGAAGGTCATAATCATGGAAGAATACAGCCGTTTTTAATAAAGCCCGCTCTTTGTTTTTTAAGAGAGAACACAGGCTTTCATATATTTGAAGAAAATTAAATTGACGCGCCACATGGGACAAAGTGTGATAAGCACGGTCTTTTTTATAGACTAAGGTCAGTTCTTGAAAACTGTCGGCAGCCAATGTGGACGGAATGTTAAAACAATGACATAAAGCCAAAAATTCTTTTTGAAGATATTTTTCCATCAAAGCTTCATGAACCGTCGGTGAGACATATTCTTCAGCAACAATGTATTCTCCGCTTTCACAAAGCATTTTTGTGTCGCTGGAGGAAATATGAGCCAAAATCTGCTGGTTGTCCGGTGTTAAAGTAAAAGCTCCTAGTTCACGGTTTCTGACATTCAGTAATTTTTGATTGAGTGTTGTTAATCTGGCTTCATATTCGTGATCATTTGCATTGCGTTCGCCACGCAATAGCGTATTGGCTCCCACTTTTAAAGCAGCATCAATTGTCATACCTTCGTAAGCGACAACTTCTAAAACTTCCGGTGATTGTTTTAATTTTAAGTAAGCCAATTTTTCTGTTTCAGAAAAAACAATATTGTTGAGCTCCCTCATTTCATAAGCTTTCTTGAAGTCTTCGACGGTTTGATGGATTAACTTGACTCGTTCGGGAGGTGAAAATAAGGTTTTCTTATCCGGATTGACCCCAATACCGATATAGACTTTATCGCAATGGTGGATAGCTGAACAAATTAAGTTCCAATGGCCTTTTGTCAAAGGATCAAATGAACCAGCATAGAACCCGATTAAAGGCATGTGGTGGTTGGTTTGAACGGACATTAATATGGTGTCCAGTTGATTATGCAAACCCTCAATTGTGTCTGATAAAATAAGGTAAGTGGCTTTCTTCTTTTTTTCAACAGTCGGCATTTGTTTTTGGATAAGAAATTCATATTTTTCTTCCGTCATTTCGGGACGAGCTAAAGCCCGTTTTTTCTGTTCTGTCGTATCTACATACAAGCAAATTGTGCTGTCACATAATCGATTGAGCTGTGTTTCAAAAAGCAACGGCGCATCAATAATAACCACACCGGTTCCTTGTTTGCGAAAAGTGTCTAAAGCCGTATGAATTTCATGCATGACATAGGGCATTGTCAGGTCTTCAATTTTTTTTAAAGCATCGGGATGACTAAAAACTATTTGAGATAATTTTTGTCGATCTAATCGATCATTAATGAAGGCCTTTGGAAAAATGTTGCGCAGCTCATTTTTTAATAACGGATGAGAAGCTTGCAACTCATGAACAAGTGCATCACAATCAATGACCGGACAGCCTTTTTGCTTCAGATAAGCACTGGCTGTAGATTTTCCAGAAGCAATAGAGCCTGTTAAACCGATAACATGCATAAAACTCTCCTTTAAAACGGTTTATCGTTTTGAACGTGATGAATGATTTTCTCAGCAGCTTTTTCTGCCGTAATCTCGGATACATCGATGTGATACGTTTTCATTTCAGGATATAATGATTGATAAGACAAGCTACGCTCTATCACGTCCTGTGTGCGTTGCCCGTTCATGACCTCTTTTAAAAGCCGCGTGCGTAGGGCCGTATCAGAGCAGAGGAGGGTAAACCGATATTGTTCAAATGACAGATTATCTAAAGAGTCACAAATCGTTTTAAAAATCTTTTCATCCGGAATAACCCAAGAGAATATAACGTATTCAAACAAATCACTTTTTAAAAAAGAGCGAAGCAGAAAACAAATGTTTTTTAAAACCATAGCTTTGCTTTTTTCTGTCACTTGAAAAGGAGACATATCCCAACACCAATCACCATCCAAGTAGACAGAAGGCTGCAACTGCCGTTTTAAATGTGTTGCCGTTGTCGTTTTTCCGACCCCCATTGTACCATTGATAAAAATAAGCTTTTTCATTTCAATATCTTGCTGATATGATACTCGTCATGCCATTGACCGTCAATTAAAGCTACTTCACGAAAAACGCCGTCGATTTCAAAACCTTGTTTTAAATAAAGGTTGATGGCACGTCTGTTTAAGCTGCGAACGGTGCCTTCAATTCGATGCATCCCTTGTGCACGCGCCCATTCTTCAGCTTTTCCCATCAAATATGTGCCAAGCCCTTGACCATAGTAAGCTTTGAGCATCGAAATTCCGAAAGAAGCATTCCTTCCTGTCCAGGGATGTCCTGGTTTATTGATCATAATCGAGATGAGGCCGACAACTTCTCCTGTCCCCTTAAAAGCAGCCAAAAATAAATTAGTCGGCAATTCATAGGTCTGAATACTTTTTTCTTTATCACGTTTGGGCTGTCCCGGGTATTGATTGGTGAAAATGTTTTCCTGAGACATCTGTGACAAAAAAGTCATGACAGTTTCATAATCGTCTGCGTGCAGTTGTCTGATAATGAGTTCTTCCCCATTCTTTAGTGTAAAAACTTCCTGCATTGTCCCTCCTTTAAAAGATGTTGAATAAGTCAGCATATTGGAACGAAAGACCGATCATAAAATTACTACCGGTCACAGATGCCCCGCGGGCTTTACCGAGCCGATACGATATATATGGCGCCAAAGCCAATGTTTTTGTTAAACTGACATCCATTCGTGCTTTGACATTTAAATCATATTTCAAATCAGTTTCTTCATATTGGCTATAAGAAAAATATTGCCTGAAATAACCTTCCGCAGCAAATTTAACACCTTCTCGGACGGGATAGTTGGCTCTGAAACCGATTTCTCCGGCCGATTTATAGTTTGTCGGGCTATAGGTAAAGTCAGATTCACCCACCATGGCAAGATAGAGTTCTTCGAGATATTTGCCGTTAAAAAGCTTTAATCCGCCTTTTAATCGAGCAACTTTGTTGCGAGGCGCATCTTGATTGGCCGTAAACTCGGTTTGAAAACCCAAATTTACGAAAGGACCAAGATCAGCGGTTTGGACTTTCCATAGCTTTTGTGCCAAATCTGTTGAAACCAAGATTTCGTCGGCGTCTTCGTTAGTGGTTCTTTCTCCGTCTGCTTTTTTGATTTTGGTTTTGCCGTATTCCATGTAAAGGCCGTTATTCCAGGCCAATCGGTCTTGCTGGTATTCCAACATAAAATCAAAAACACCGTTGATTTGCATTTGGCTGTCCGCGCTGAATTCACTGATCGGTGAGTTTTGGTATTCTTCCGCATGACTGACACTTGTATTGGCGAACTCAATGGCCACACGTCGGAAGTTAGCTTTTAGTGTCGAAGGCGTATTTGTGGGTTCAATGGGCTTGATATCAATAAAAGGGTTTTCCTCAGCCATAACGGGGATTGTGACAAAAAGAAAACCGATGGCTGCGCCAATTTTTCTCCATACTTGCATATTTTAAAATCCTTTCTTGAAAGATTAGATTAACAGTATCTGATTATGTTTTCTTTGACAAGTAAAATTGATTCATTTTATTGATTTTCGTCTGTTTTTTTGCTAAAATCTTTTTTTATATGGAGGTTCAAAATGACACAAAATGCAGCACTAATGCAGGAATTATTAAATAAGTTGGCAGCAATTCCGTGCCGCAGATGGGTTTTGCGAGGCGTCCAAAATCCCGAAAATGTGGCGGAACATACTATGGCGGTTGCGATGCTTTCGATGATGTATTTACCGCATGAGCTGGATGCCGTAAGGGTTCATGAGCTGGCTTTGACGCATGATTTGCCTGTGATTTATGTAGGGGATGTGACTCCTCAGGACCAAGTGACAGCCGCTGAAAAGGAAGCTGCTGAACGAGAGGCAATGAAACAAATTACTCGTGAGACGGGCACTCAATATCTAATGCCTTTGTTTGAAGAGTTTAGGGCGCAGAAAACTCGTGAGGCCCGTTTTGTCAGGGATATAGATTGTTATCAATGC
Source organism: uncultured Alphaproteobacteria bacterium (assembly GCA_944391565.1). GTDB lineage: Bacteria > Pseudomonadota > Alphaproteobacteria > CAAHEQ01 > UBA3637 > CALXXX01. The sequence goes on from CALXUB010000028.1 coordinate 26,584, forward strand.
GTTTTACAGGCCGAGCATTATGATAAGAACAATCTGGCTCAACAAGAATTGGTGCCGGAGCTTTATGCTTATGCAAACTCGAGAATGAAAACATTTGTCGGTAAAAGCCTGATCGAAATGTTTCATCGTAGGTGGGAACCTCAGGCCCAAGAGCGTCGTCTTATTCGTGCTAAATGGCATGGGGGCGTTGTTCAGATCGCCGGAAAAATGATTGAGTTGGCCAGAAGTTAATTCTTCTTTTCAAATTGCAATGCCGTTGAATTAATACAATAACGATCTCCTGTGGATGTCGGTCCGTCCGGGAAAACGTGTCCTAAATGTCCGCCACAATTGGCACAGGTCACTTCTACGCGGTTCATGCCATGACTTGTGTCTTCATGAAATATCACACTGTCGGGAAGGGCTTTATCAAAACTGGGCCAGCCACATCCGGCATTAAATTTGTTTTCTGAAAGAAATAACGGTTGACCGCAGCCGGCACATCGATAAATCCCTTTTTCATCAAATAACACATATTTACCGGTAAAGGGGCGTTCAGTCCCTTTTTCTCTCAAAACATAGTATTGTTCCGGCGTTAATTCTTTTTTCCAGTCTTTTTCTGCTTTAGACATTATTTTTTTCCCTCTCATTTTTGGGATGTATTTTTTCCACAGTGACGAAGATTATTTTTTTCAAAATATTTTTGATGATATTCTTCAGCCGGATAGAAATAGTCTAATTTTTGAACATTTGTGACAATAGGATGTTCAAAAACGTGTTGTTCTGTTAATGCGGCAATTTTTTGTAAAGCTTGTTCTTTTTCTTTGTCAGACTGATAGAAAATAACAGAACGGTATTGAGTTCCGTGATCAGGTCCTTGGCGGTTCAAGGTTGTCGGGTTATGAATTTTGAAAAAAACATCCAAAAGTTGATCAAATGAAGTTTGCTGCGGGTCATAAATAATTTCTACAGCCTCCGCATGTCCCGTCAAACCTGAACAGACCTGTTCGTAAGTCGGATGTTCTACCGTTCCGCCGGCATAGCCGACCTGAGTAGAAAGAACTCCCGGAATCTGGTCAAAAGCTGCTTGAACGCCCCAAAAGCAGCCGGCCGCAAGAACTAATGTCGATAAAATCATTTTTTTTCTCCTTTTTATTATAAATAGAGTTAAATAAAAAAAATGCCACCTTTAATAATAAAAATAGGAAAAAAATCCTTGACTTTTTATTCAATGCGTGCTATAAACGATTTGTTTCTAGGGTGGACCTGCGTCTTTGATGCAGGTCTTTTTTTATGCAAAGGAGGGAACATGACCCAAGAAGAAACTCAAAGTACAACACCTCAGGTACAATATGTCGGAGATGGTGTTCAAACAAGCTTTAGCTTTTCATTTCAAATGTTCAATGAAGGCAGCTTAAAAGTTTATTTAGGCAGTGTTTTACAACAAACTGGCTATACGGTGCAAACGGATGATGAAATCACCGGCGGAGCGGTTGTTTTTAGCACAGCTCCGGCATCCGGTGTTATTATCACACTGACACGGGAGTTGGATTTGACGCGAACAACTGATTTTGCGTCAGGCGGTGTATTGCGTGCGGCTGATTTAAACTATGAGTTTGATTATCAAATGGGCTGCTTACAGCAGTTATCCGCCGGATTAAGTCGCTCTTTGCTTCTTCCTGTTTTTGAAAATAAAGCAGGAATTGATTTCAGTTTGCCGGCTCCGGAAGCTAATAAAGCTTTGGTATGGAATGCGGATGGAACGGCTTTGTGTTGTTCAAATGTTGATGTCGGAAATTTGGATACGGCTCTTCAAAATATGTCTGAAACCGTTTCTACTTTGGCAGCTCAAGCTGCTTCAAGCGCGTCGGCTTCGGCTCAAAGTGCACAATCTGCAGCCAGTTGGGCAGAGACGGCACAGAATACTTTATCGGGGAAAGCCAATGTAGATTTATCAAACGTACCATCTTCAAAGGCTATTTTAACATCATCTTGGGTCGCTTCTGATTATACGGGTTGGTATCGCACCTATTCAGACGGGTGGATCGAACAAGGCGGGCTTCTTTCATCAGAAACCAGTTTGTCGACGGCATTCAATTTTTATTATCCCTATAGCAGTCGTCCTTATGTTTTCGGGATTGTCGGAAACACGGATCTTTTAACATCTGACTGGTTCCCGCAAACAGTTAACTTCGGATCAACTTTGACACAATTTAACTTCAGACAAGAAAATGTCGGCGGTTTTTGTTATTGGTATGCTTGCGGTTATTAAGACAAGGAGGAAAAAATGAATCATCAGGAATATGCCGAGTTGGCTCATACAGGAAACAAAACGGGAAAATTGATAGAAAAACAGGGAGAAAATTATGTATTGACTTCCGCTCCCATTGTGGAAGAGGACTATGCCGAAAAAAGAAGACAGTCTTATCCGGACATGAGGGATTTCTTGGATGCTCAAGTCAAACTTTCTTCTTCGGATGAAAATATTAAAGCTGAAGGACAAATTCAACTAAATACTTATCTGTCAGCTTGTTTGGCCGTTAAAAATCAATATCCGAAGAATTAAAAAAAGCCGCCTCTTTAAGAGGCGGCCCATCTTATAATTGAATTTTCAGTTCTTTTAAACCTAAAATTTGTTTTAGCAGACGATTATCCAATAATGTCGTTTTGGAGCGGGAAGCTTTAAAGATACCGCTTTCACTCATCGAAATCGGTTTGATATTTTCGGATCTCAGGTTATGCTTTCGTGCGATTCTTAAAGCGAGTTCATATTTTGATAAACCTTCATCGCCGGCTATATTAACGATCGGATGAATGGCACCTTCCGGTGTCTGCATCAAACGGAGCACCATTCGAGAGGCTGTGTTAAAGTCAATGAAAGAACGAATATTATCTGTAAACATTTCCATTTCTTTGCCATTCTTTAATGCTTCAACAATTTCATCGTAAAAATGTTTTTTGCCGGGAACCAGACTCGGTCCCATTAAAACAGGAAAACGCACAACATGGTGTCCTTTCGTAATGACCATTCTTTCAGCGATTTCTTTGTGTTTTCCATACATGTTGGATGGTGTTAAGCGATCTTGTTCATGAAAAAGCTGTCCTTCTTTGGCTTCCCCGTAAACAACTTCTGTTGACGGATAGTAGAAATGTTCCATTTTTTCAAAAATATTTAAAAAATGGGCCAAAGCAATAATATTGATTTTCCAAGCCAGTTGAGGATTTTGTAAAACTTTGTCCGGATGATGATAAGCCGCCAGATAAATCACATGAAGCGGTTGATCTTTTAGATTTTCGTAAAGTGCCTCAACTGCCGGTATGTCGGTGACATCCAGTTGTTGCCAGCGCAGGCGAGGGGATGTTTCTGTTTCATCCGGCAAAGTCAAATCCAGTGCTAATATCTTTTCTTGAGTTTCTGCCAAAATATTTTTAATAAAATAATGCCCTAAAAATCCATTTGCACCGATAATAACGTACATTTTAAGACCTCCTTTTCAGCTTAAGAACAGGAAGCCCGAAAACAGTAATACGGCTGGTACCTTTTTTGGTTTTTATCTTAAAAAGGGGAAGTCGACAGAAATATGCTTTTGAGACGGTCACGGGCGAAGATTTTATAACCGGCTGCGGTTCCGCTTGTTTTTGCGAGATTTCAAAGAATGGAATAGGTTCTTTTGAAATGTAATTTTTAACCCAGTCTTTATCTTGCAGTTTTAAACCAATTTTGGCAAAGTCTGCCGGTGAAAGAGTATAAAAACATTTTTGGTTGTAAAGACTGGCACATTCTTTTTGTGTCAAGCCCAATTTTTTGCCAAAGAGATTATAAAACATTTCAACGTGCAAACCTTCAACAAGATTAGCCGTTTTAGCACTCCAACCGCCTTCTCGAAATACGCAAACGGCAGTTGGAACTTTAACGGACTTGTAGCCCGCTGCAATCATTTTCATCATATAGTGATTGTCTTCATTTTTATACTTTAAATCAAATAATCCCAGCTCTTTAAAAACAGATTTTTTGACAAATAAACTTTGATGACACGGAAAGAAACCAAAAGGAATAAAACCAGTTGTGCCGACCCAGTAAACCAGTTTACCCGTTTCATAATTATGTAAATAGGTATCGCCGTATGACCAATCAGCTTGTTCATTTTCCAATGCTTCGACAGACATTCGGATGGCATCATTGTGTGCATACATATCATCGGTACTCATAAAAGAAATATATTTCCCGTGTGCTTTTAGAATGCCTTTGTTATAGGGATCGAAAAAACCGATATCCGGTTCGGAATAACATTTTACCCAGCCTTTATCAACGTATTCCTGAATAAGGTCTAACGTGCCGTCAGTCGAGGCACCGTCAATAATAATATGTTCGATATTTGTATATGTTTGAGCATGAATGGAATTCATGCTTTCTTTAAAAAGTTCTGCGCGTCCGGCTTTTATAATGTTCAGAGTCGCCGTAACGACGGTCACTAGGGGGGGGGGGGGCAAAGTTTGCTGTTATTCAGTCCAGATGTCTCTTTGACCGTTTTCATTTTCTACTCCTTTGTCATACATCGCCAGCATTAGCGTTTCTTCTAAATGTTTAAAGGTGTGTTTTACGCCTTTTTCTATGGCGAAGAAACTGTTTTCCGTAACGATTAAGTTTTCTGTTTTTCCATCTTTTTCCAAAGTAATATCAATTTTTCCTTGGACAATGTAAAAAGCTTCGCGATTTTCACGATGCAAATGCCCACCGCGAAAAATATTTTTTTTGGTATAAGACAGATTGACCTGGGTCCAACCTTCATGGCATAACTGCCGAAGCCAGCCTCTATCATCATCAAATTCGAAATCAGGTTTTAAAAAAGTAATCATATCAGACATTTTCTTTCCTTTTTATTTTCAATAGAGGTAATCCCAAGACATATACGCGCGTTGTCTTTCCTTTTATTTTTGTTCTCCACAAAGGGAAACGCCATAAATAGGCGGTAGATTGAGCTCTGTAAGTTTTCTTATCCAAGCTTTCATTTCCGGATGAGATCGTCGGATAGACAGGGTCGAAATGGAATGTTTTATGAGAAAAATACGCTTGCAACCAAATATCTTTTTTCAATTTTAATCCCAAGTTTGTAAAAGCGGCTCCTTCTAATTTAAACCAAAAGTCGTTGTTGTATAAGACACCGCATTCTGCAGGTGTCATTCCCCATGTTTTTCCAAAAAGCTCATAGAATGCTTTTGTATGACTTTTACGAATGGATGCTGTCATTTCTCGCGAGCTGCCTTTTCCGTTTTCTTTAAAAATAGCTGTGACGGAAGGAACTTTTACAGATTTATGATTGCCGGCAATCAATCTCATCATTAACTCATTATCTGCATTCGTCAACTGATCATGAAATAACCCAAGCTTACGCAAAACATCCGTTTTCGCAAAAATAGTTTGATGGCATGGGAAATAGCCAAAGGGAATATAGTCTAACACTCCTTTCCATAAAATAATGTCTCCGGTTTTTGGGTTGTGTCGCCAAGTATCGGCATATGACCAGTCCGCATTTTCTTTTTCAAGCAAATCGACGTTTTCTGCAATAACACTTTTATGCGCGAACATATCATCCGTTCCCAAAAATACAATGTACTTACCGGTTGCCTTTTGTATTCCTTTGTTATAAGCATCGTAAATACCTTTATCTTTTTCAGAATAAATCTTTGTCCGTTTGTCCATTGATAAGTTCTTTAGTAAAGTCAGTGTCCCGTCATTGGATGCGCCATCGATGATGATATGTTCAATATTCGGATAGGTTTGAATTTGAACAGAGTTCAAACATTCTTTCAACGATTCTTCCCTTTGAGCTGCAAGCAAATTGAACGTTGCCGTGACAACAGTCACTTTGGGAAGTTTGGTTTCATGTTTAAAACGTTCAATTTTTACCATTAGAAAACCATTATTTCTTTTTTATTGACACAAGTGGAAAGCCAAACATCTTTAAATGCATTTTTGACGGGGTTTCTTTCTCTGTCTTTAACAAAGGGATACCCAGTAAATAAAAACGTGTATTGTTTAATTTACGTTTAAAACCAAAAAGCGGAACGAAGTTAAAAAAGTAGAATGTCGTTTTTGATTTACGTGTACGAATTCGCAACAAAGGGATAATACCGGCGATACGAATATTCACACGGCTTTCTGACCTTTCTCGAATAACTTTTTCCGTTGCTGAACAAGTTGGAAAAAGGAACTTGAGTGCGTAAGTGGTCAGCGCTTTTTTCTGAGGATAGTAAACAAAAAGATCTTTACATTTTGATGCCAATAAATCACACATGCCGCTGCGCAATGCATGCACTTGCCCGCAATGAAAACCCAAAGCAATCAGCTCTTCAATCGTTAAATCAATATTCGGAACATCGGGTATCAAAAAAGATGGATTCAAAACATTTTGAATAACAACGAAGTTTTGCTTTGTCAGCATTTCAGCCGTTCTTTTCCAAAAGCTTACAGAAAGAGGAGCCAAAGAACTGGCCTCTGGCAATAAAAGAGCAATTTGTTTTAACGGAAAAGAGGTTATTGCTTTTAACTTCGTCTTAAGTTCTTTGGAAACAGTCGGCATTTGAATCGGTTCGAGCAATGGAGAGTCCTGCGGAATATCCAAAAACGTGGTATAATAAGTTCTGAAATCAAGCTCTCCATTTAACAAAGCAAAATGCATATCCTTAAAGGCTGAATGATAGTAGGGATGGGCAACGTATATTTTACCTTTTTCCGGTCCTTTATCTGTCGGAAGCGTTAATGCATCACAGTCAACATTTTTCAAAGATATGACTGTATAGTCATGAATTCCATACATCTTCATAATCAGTTCATGACTGGCTTTTATCAAAAAATGAATTTTTCCGCCGTGCTTTTTCTCCCAAGTCTTTTTAAAACCAGATAAAATCATGGTATCTCCCAAGCCGAAAGGAGATAAAAAATAATACCTGTCTCTTTTTAGTTTAAGAGCGTTGATTTCCTGCATTGTATCAGTCCTTAAAGCTTTTTCACAAACTGGATGGCTTCGAACATGGAAACATCCGCATTTTGATATTGCCACTGACCCCAACGACCGACACCGAACAAATGTTTGTCACGATAGTAATCCAAAACATTCTTAATTGCTCCGGCATGGCCGATAACTGGAATGGGGTAGGCTGCTTGTGTTTCAAAGTGAGCCAGAGCTTTTGTGCCCATAATCGGGTCGTCTCCATTGAAACGTTTTATATTTGTTTCCAGATAGATACCATTTTTCTTACTGTCAAATGCAAAGTTAGAAATATAAAATTCACGATGATACCGGCGATTGATATCCGGAACATAACGCCAATGCCAGTTAACGTTATACTCTTTTTCATACAAAGAAACGACAATTCTGTTATATTGCATTTTAGCAAAATCATCTTTTAAAGCAGAAGGTTCGCCTAATGCTTTGAACAAATCAGGCCAGGGCGCCGTATTGATGACATTTTTTGCTTGATAGGTGTCATTAATGAGCCAGGAACCATCAGCCTGATATTGCATTTTCGTCACGGGTGTATTCAACACGACATTTTGAGCTTCATCTTTGTAAATAGCGTCAAAAATCGCTTGGAAACCTCCTTGTTTCGGATAATAGAAACCAATGTGTGCCGGGAACTTTGTCACATCTTGTTTACGATCCAAACTATACTTTAAAACTTCTTCCACATTGACACGCGGGATTTTATACAGCCAATCCACATCCATTTCAGCTGGTGTGACACCCCATAATTTCGTATTGTAGGGTATCATATAAGTATCACAGATTTTATCGCCTAATTTCCAGCGAATCCATTCTTCGTAATTTTTGGGTTCCGGTTTGCCCAAAGATTCCCCATTGCGAATAACAGAAATTAAATAAGCGATTTGTTCATCCTGTGGCAGCTGCCATAAGTTGGATTCAATCGGATAATCAATTGTTGTTTCACCGATCAGCTGTTTTGAAACACGAGGAATAAAGTTAAAATGACTTTCGGGAATATGGCTGAAAATATAGTCATACACTTCTTGATGCTTTGTACCAAAAAAATGTCCGCCGCCAATATCCAACACATGTCCGTCAATGATCTTTGTCGTGCAAAGCCCGCCGGCTTCTTTGGCTGCCTCTAAAACAACAACATTGTGAATTCCTTTTTCTTTCAGCTTTTTACATAATGTGACACCAGTCACGCCGGCGCCGATAATGAGATAGTCATACATTCCCGTTTTCCTTTATAAAGATTGATACCATCGATAAAAGGCCGCAATTCCTTCTTCCAAAGAAATTTTCGGTTCCCAACCCAAAGCTTTGATCCGCGTTGCATCCATCATTTTTCTCGGAGTACCGTTCGGTTTTGTGTTGTCATACTCTATTTTACCTTGATAGCCGGTCAGACGTTTTGTTAATTCAAATAAATCTTTTAATTGAATGTCGTCTCCTTTGGTAATATTGACAAACTCACCGATTTCATCATAATCCTTGTTATTCATCAGATAAATACAGGCGTCGGCCAAATCATCCGAACACATCATTTCACGATATACAGATCCATCTCCCCACATAACAACTTTGTCAGGATAGACACCGACTTTTTCCAACGCTTTTAGTAAGCTTTCCCGATCATCAAAAAGAAGCTGTTCATCTAAACCCCATCCTAACTTATATCTTTTTAAATCAGTCTCGATGGCGTTCCAGTCATCATTCATCAATAATTTTGCCAAGTGAAAACGGCGCATGATAACCGGCAGTAGATGTCCGGTCTCCATATTAAAGTTATCACCTTGGCCGTATTGATTGGTGGGCATTACGGAGATAAAATTAGTTCCGTATTGTTTATTATAATACTGACAAAGCTTGATCGCTGAGATTTTTGCCAAGGCATAGGCTTCGTTGGTTTTTTCCAACTCACCGGTTAACAAAGCCTCTTCCTTCATTGGTTGAGGAGCCATACGGGGGTAGATGCAAGAAGAGCCTAAATTCAACAGTTTTTTGACACCGGTTTTATATGCGCTGTCAATCACGTTGCAGGCAATCATCAAATTTTGATAAATAAACTCGGCGGGATAGGTTGAATTCGCCATAATGCCGCCAACTTTTGCGGCAGCCAGGATGACATAGTCCGGTTTTTCCTGTTCAAAAAAAGCCAGTGTTTGTGCTTGATTTGTCAGGTCTAATTCAGCAAATGTCCGTGTAATGATATGATTAAATCCGGCGTTCTTTAAACCGCGATAAATCGCAGAACCGACTAATCCTGTATGTCCGGCAAGATAGATTTTTGCATCTTTTTCCATTTTTATTTAAACCTCCTGTGGAATCAGAACCTTATATCCGTTTCCGGTCAAGAATTTTTCACGCATGGCTTCGCTCATGTCTGATTCGACCATATCCTTTACCAACTCTTGTAAAGAATGTTCTGCTTTCCATCCCAGTTTCTGTTGAGCTTTACTCGGATCACCTAAAAGCAAGTCCACTTCAGCTGGACGGAAATACTTGGGATCGACTTCAATTAAGACTTTTCCTGTTTCAGCATCAATTCCTTTTTCATTGACGCCTTCACCTTCCCATTTTAACTGATAACCTAACTCTTTAAAGACTAAATTACAAAAATCACGAATAGTCGTTGTTTGTCCGGTTGCCAAAACAAAATCTTCCGGTTTTTCTTGCTGCAGCATCAACCACATGCCTTTTACATAATCTTTTGCATGTCCCCAATCCCGTTTGGAAGAAAGATTCCCTAAATACAGTTTGTCCTGCATACCCAAACGAATGCGAACGGCGGCACGTGTGATTTTACGTGTGACAAATGTTTCACCGCGGCGCGGGCTTTCGTGGTTGAACAGAATGCCGTTGCAGGCATAAATGCCATAACTTTCACGATAATTGACCGTAATCCAATAAGCATATAGCTTTGCGCAACCATAAGGGGACCGCGGATAAAAAGGTGTTGTTTCTTTTTGAGGCGTTTCTTGGACAAGGCCGAAAAGTTCAGATGTCGAAGCCTGATAGAATTTTGTTTTCTTTTCCAATCCCAGGATACGAATCGCCTCTAAGAAGCGTAAAGTGCCGATACCATCGGCATTGGCGGTATATTCAGGCACGTCAAAAGAAACCTTAACATGAGATTGTGCCGCTAAATTGTAAATCTCATCCGGTTGGATTTCCTGCAACAAGCGAATAATGTTGCTGGTATCCGTCAAGTCAGCATAGTGAAGAAAGAAATGACGGTTTTCATTATGTGTGTCCTGATATAAATGATCAATACGGGCAGAGTTAAAAGAAGAAGCGCGTCTTTTCATGCCATGAACTTCATATCCTTTTTCTAACAATAATTCAGCTAAGTAAGAACCATCTTGCCCAGTGACGCCGGTAATTAAAGCTATTTTTTTAGTCATTGTTTGTCCTATTTTTTCCAGTTGTTTAAAATCCACGAAGAGGAGTTCATTTTATTTTCTCCTCCGACACCGAAACGCATTTCAACTTGACACGTTTGGCACATCTCAATTTCCGGGATGTTTTCTTTTGTTCGATCTCCGCCATTGGCGAAAACCAACCGATCATTCGGATACTTTTGGCGCACGCGGCGAATGCCGTCATTTGCTGAATTGTCTGAATCATCGAAACAGATAACATCAACGACGCCTTTAATATTTTCACAAATGGTTTGTCGGGTTTTTTGACTCATAAAATTTTTCCCTTTTTTACGACATAGCCACTCATCCGAATTAAGTAATAAAATAACACCGTCCGATTCTTTTTGGGAAGCCTTGATCATCTCGATATGGCCTTCATGAATGGGGTCAAAGCCGCCACTGACAATATAATAAGTTTTCATTGTAATCTCTTCTTAAGTTGAACGATGGAAGGCATTATAATCTATAAAAAACGAAAAGCAAGAGAAAAAATGTTTTTAACTTCAGCTTTTTATTCAGTTTTATTTTGGAACATAAATAGTGATAAAAAACGTCAAGTTATTTTTCAGACAGATGCCAACCTTTCTTCTTCGAATAAAAAATAATCTTATCTGTGTGAGTATATTTGTACTTTTCTTTTTTTCGCCAAAGATGTCGTTGGCGCCAGAAGTAAAAACGTTTTCTTAGAGAGTTTGTTTCGCTTCCGCTGAGTATCTCCATTTCTTTTCGATATTGATTTATTCTTTCGGATAACTGACCCGGTCTTGTTCGTGCTGCCGCCAGGAAGGTGTCAGCAATATAAAGAGATGTTTTATGAGCAAAAAACCACCACAAATAAAAATCTCCGGCCAATTTAAAAGAGGCAAATTGTTTATAATCAAAGTCATTCATTAACGAACGTCGCCAAAATGTTGTTTCTTGTTGAATAAAGGGAAGCTGTCGGCCGTAATATCCATTTAAAATCCCTTTGTTATCATATTCAAATGGTAATCGGTTGAAAACAATGTTTCCTTTTTCGTCGGTGGTACATTGTCGTCCGCAGAGCCATAAAACTTGTGGATATTTTTTAAAAATAGAAGCGACGAATTCAAAAGCATGTGGAAAATAAAAGTCATCTGCGTTCAGATATGCGATGATTTCTCCGGTAGCCATTTGAAAACCTTTTGTAATTCCTTCATACATGCCGTTATCTTTTTCGGATATGACTTTCATTTCAATGGAAGGATTTTCGCCATAACAGCCATGTTTTAGACGTTCTTCATGGGCCGAAATAATACGAAGGCTGTTATCTTCGGAGGCAGCGTCAATAATAATATACTCCAGTTCGAAGGAACCTTTTTGAGATAAAACACTTTCCAATGTTTCAGCAATATATTTCTCACAGTTAAAACAAGTTGTAATAATTGAAATTTTCATCTTTATATAGAATCTTTTATTTTTTTAACCACTTTTAGTTTAATAATTTTTGAAGTAAAGTAAAGCTGTTTTTAGAAAAATTTTCGCGAGAGTAGCGTTTTGTAAAATAATGTTGCAAGAAACGAATATCGTTTTCAACTTCCTTCATGTCTTTTTGAAAAAATATTTTCAGAGTTGCTTCGATTTCATCAATGGAACAATTTTCCAAATATATTCCTTTCCCTTTTGGCAAATCAACGCCGGCATCGTGGCTGATAATCGGATAAAGGCCGGCATTTAAAGCTGTAATGGCAGCCGTAGAGGTTGCTTCCGAAGCGGAAGCGTTGACAAAAGCAACGCATCGGGAAAGTATCTGTCGGAACAGATCGGAATCAGATGCGACAAGACCATAGCAATGAATATTTGGTGTATTGTGTATTTCCTGATAATATGCCTTTATAAAGTCTTTTTCAGAATATATTTTTCCTGCTATGTGCAGGTGCCATTCCGGGTGTTTGACAAAAACTTCCAAAAGACGATCTAATCCTTTTAAAATGACACCGGCACCACCGAGCCAAAGAATCCCTCGGTCTTCAGATGGTGGAATAAAATGTTCTTTTTTGGCTGTGTGTGTTATATCAGATCCTGTCAGATCCAGTAAATGGATTTTAGGTTGCAGTGATTTCGGATATGTTTCGAGAGTATGTTTGTTTCCGACTAAAACTGCGCCATCGGCAGCTTTCAGAGAGTCCAAAAGAGCCTGCGGATTTTTGATAAGACGTTTGGGATGACAATGAACATTTCGACGTTTGTTAAGGGCTTCACAACGTTCGGTTTCTCTTTGATTTTGATAAAAAGGGTCGCTTGACGTCAAATACTGAATTTTAATACAGGTCGATGGTAAATTCCAAAAATGAAAATGCGAACCCGAATCGATGACGGCATAATAGTTTTTTTGCGGTTTAAAAAAAGGATTTTGATAAAAAACGACATCAACATTATAACCCAGCTTCAGCAATGATTGGACGAGTTCTTTGTTTTCCCATCGATTGGAATGATATTGAAAAAGTTTTTGTTTTCGAGGTTCTGAAGCCCAATCGAACAAATAAGAGACAAGCACCCATGGCGCTTCCGTCCGACTGATAAAAGAAATGACGCTTTTGTTCAAAAGATAGGTCAAATAGAGTTTTGCTTTTCGACGTGTTTTTTTGTGAGGAATAAGGCAGGTGAAAGCTTTTATCAGAGCTTTTTTCATCAGATTTTCCCGAAAAGTTTTCTTTTAAGTGAGTTTAAACCAATCCACAGGCAAGACCTTTTAATTTCAGGTGAGGGACATTGATAAAGTGCTTTAAGCAACTTAAATGGAAAAATATAAGTCTGCGCCATTTTTTCAAAATCAGCCGTTGGACAAAATTCGGCATAATTTTTGCGATAAAGATAAATTTTCTCCGAAGGATGCTGCTTTTCGTTTTGATCTGTCGCCCCGCCTCTGCGGAAAGTTGCCAATGTTTTATTTACCATTGTACCGCGATAATTGTGTAAATATAATCGTAAAATAAAATCATAATCTCCCATTAGTCTGAAATTCGTATCAAATCCGCCGATTTTTTGAAAAACGTCTTTAATCACGAACATTCCGGGGTGCGGAAAAGGCATATTTCTGAGCAGACGGCCTAATTTTATTTTACCGACTTTTTGCATCTTTTTCTTTTCATCTAAATTGATGATGGGCGCATAAGAAAAATCATAGCCTTTGGATAAAGCTTTAACAGAAAGTTCTATGGCTTTCGGGTTATGAAAGAAATCGTCCGAGTTTAAGAAAGTGACAATGCTGCCACAGCACAATTTCACTCCTTTGTTCATGGCGTCATAGATGCCTTTATCTGGTTCTGAAACATATTTGATCCATCCTTTTTGGGCGTATTTTTTTAAAAGGTCGACTGTTCCGTCCGTTGAGCCGCCGTCGATAATGATATGCTCAATATCCGAATATGTTTGGTGATGCACAGATTCCAGCGTTTGAAGAAAGGTTTTGTTTCGTTTCGCTTGAAATAAATTAAAAACCACAGTAATCACTGAAACTTTCATCTGTCTGTTCCTTTTTAAATCATTTTCTCTAAGATAAGAAAAAACAAGTTAAAAGTAAAGTTGTATTTAAAGGGGAAAGATTTTGACTTTCTCTTTTAAAAAGTGTAAAATATGTTTATTTAAGAGAGGAAAATAAAATGAAAGCGGAACTTTTGGCGCCGGCCGGAGATGTTGAGGCCGGTTATGCGGCTCTTTTTTATGGTGCTGATGCGGTTTATTTGGGGCTTCAGCAATTTTCGGCGCGGGCGACAGCCGTTAATTTTACACCGGAAACATTGGCTGATTTTACGGGCTATGCCCATTCATTAAAACGAAAACTTTATGTTGCCGTCAATACTTTGGTGCAGGAAACGGAATTATCCAGCTTGCTTCAAACATTGGAGGCTTGTCGAACAGCGCAAGCAGATGCGGTGATTTTACAAGATTTAGGGGTTGCTCGTGTCATTCGTGATTCTTTTCCGGAGCTTGAATTACATGCCAGCACGCAAATGGCCGTTCATAATAAAGAAGGAGCGCTGGCTTTACAGCGATTGGGCTTTACACGGGTTGTTTTGGCGCGTGAGTTGAGCTTGCCTGAAATAGAAGAAATCGCAGCTATTCCCGGTCTTGAAACCGAAGCCTTTATTCACGGCGCGTTGTGCTATTCTTACAGCGGATTATGTCTGTTTTCATCAATGGAAACTGGGAAAAGCGCAAACCGTGGGAAATGTTCTTATCCGTGCCGGGCCTGTTTTCAGGGGCCGCTTGGAGCACGCCATTATTTTTCAATGAAAGATATGGCTTTATGCGAAGATGTTTTAAAAATGCCCGTCAGCAGCTTAAAAATAGAAGGACGTAAAAAAAGTGCTTTATATGTTGCGGCGGTGACGGATTTTTATCGAAGAATTTTGGATGGCAAGGGGGTCGATTCGAATCGTGCTGAGAATATTCGGCAGATTTTTTCAAGACCTTGGACAAAGTTTCATTTTTTGGGGAAAAATAAAGAAGTCGTTGATCCTGATTTTGTAGGGCATCGGGGCCTTGAAATCGGTCAGGTGGAGGTCGCTTTTCAAGGGAAACTTCTGTTTCGGACGAAACATGCATTAGCTCGATATGACGGCTTGCAGATTGATGTCAAAGGGTTTGAAAAACCTTTTGGTTTCTCTTTGGAAAAAATGCGTGTTGCAGGTCAATCTGTTTTCGAGGCTAAGGCCGGTGATAAAGTAGAAGTGTCTTTACCGTCGAACGCGCCTTTTCTCCAAAAGGGTGAAAGAATTTACTTGGCTTCATCAACAGCCGTTAAAGGAGCTTATCCGTACCAAAAACCAAAAGCAGGAGCCTTTATGCCCAAAACGCCGTTATCTGTGCAACTGGAAATCAAGCCCGACTTATTAAAAGCGCAGGCAATGGGGCAAACATGTGAGATATTCGGTCAATTTGAAACGGCACAAAATCCGGGAAAAACAACAGCAGCTGCGCATCAAGCATTTGCTAAGACCGATCGCGCTCCTTTTTATTTGTCTGATTTGAAGATAGAAAATCCGCAATCGCTGTTTGTTCCCGTTTCTGTATTAAACGATCTTCGTCGACGTTTGTATCAAGACCTTGAACTCCCACCAAAAATAACTGCTTTGCCGCCGCTGCCGTCGGCTCTGAAAAACAGGAAAAAAGAGTTTGTTCTGAAAACGGATTCGGCAGCATTATTGACCAAGTTGGATTTGACAAATATGACTGAAGTCATTTATTTGCTAAATCCGGAGACGGATGTGGGCTTGTTTAAGCTGCTTCCTAAAAATAAAGTGCGCTTGGCGCTGCCGACGGTTTGTCGTCGGCCAAAGTGCTTTGCACCGGTTGTTCAGAAGCTGTTGGAGCAAGGCTATCGAAAATGGGAAATCGGTCATGCGTGGGGATTAGCGCTTTTGCCGGAAAAAGGGATTGACCTGAGTTTTGATACACCGTTTTATATGATGAATACACAAGCTTTTGCCATGGCACAGGAAATGGGAGCAACTCGTGCCTGTTTTGCAATTGAGGACACGTTGGAAAATATCCGACAACTAGCGTCAAAGCCGAGTATTGAGACGACATTTGTTATTTATCAGGATGTTCCTTTGTTTACAAGTGCTGTTTGTTTGCGCGCCAACAGCTGTCGAGAGTGTCCTAAAGATGAAAAATGGAGTCGTTTGCAAAAAGGTAAAGAACAGTTTGATGTTCTATCCAAAAACTGTGGGACAACGGTATTTTCGGCTGAACCTTTGTGTTTGGCATCTGAAGCCGCTTCCGTTTCGGCTGATTACTATCGGATAGATTTCGTCGGAAAGGTGTATTCACCTGAAAAAGCGGCTTATTTGCTGGACCAGCTTTCCCATTTCAAAGACGTGCTCGGCAGCAGAAAAGGCAATATGCAACGGCGTCTTTAACTCTTTTCGAGTTCATCACCCAACTTCAGCCACTTTTCTTCCAAAGAAGCAATTTGTTTATCCAGTTGAGCAAGTTCTTTTTGGAGGTTTGTTATTTCGCCGGGCGTTAAAGGTTCCATAAAACGGTTTTCAATTTGCTCTTTTTGCTGATTGAGGGCCTCCATTGTTTGTTCAAGACGTTGCATTTCCTTTTTTAAAGGAGCCAAGACGGCTCGTTTTTGCGCTTGAATCCGACGTTCTGTTTTGGCAGAAACATTTTCTTTTTTATCTTTGGCGGTCATTGCCGGATCTTCCAACAATAATTTTTTGTAATCTTCCAGGTCACCGTCAAAGGGGCGGCAGGTTTGATTTTGAACCAGCCAGAGCTTATCGGCGATTAACTCAATCAAGTGTAAATCATGCGTGATTAAAAGAACAGCCCCTTCATAAGCATTTAATGCTTCGATTAACGCATCTCGTGCATCCATATCTAAATGGTTAGTCGGTTCATCTAAAATAAACAGCGCAGGTGCTTCACGACTCATGGCCGCGAAAAGCAATCGCGCTTTTTCGCCACCGGACAGTCTTTTGATAAGTGTTAAAGCTTTTTCACCTTCCAACCCAAAGCGTGCCAAGTGTGATCGGACTTTTGTTTCGGTCGCGTCATTCATTAAACCGGACATAAACCCGAGTGCCGTTTTTTCCAGTGGCAGTTCTTCTGCCTGATGCTGAGCAAAATAACCGACGCTGATTTTTTTGGAATGAGAGATGGTTCCTTCCAAAGGTTTTAACCGTCCGGCCAACAGTTTTGCGAGCGTTGATTTTCCGTTGCCGTTTGCACCTAAAAGAGCGATTCGATCATCGCTGTCAATTTGAAGTGTCAAATTTTTAAGAACTGCTTTTCCGTTATAACCGACAGCCGCTTTTTCAAGTGTGATCAGCGGGGGAGCCAAATGAACCGGTTGAGGAAAATCAAAACGAGCACCTCCTTCATCCGTTAAAAGAGGAATAGTTTCCATCTTTGCAAGCATTTTTAATCGGCTTTGCGCTTGTTTGGCCTTTGTGGCCTTGTAGCGAAAACGGTCAACGAAAGATTGCAGATGTTGTCTTTTTTGTTCCTGCTTCGCTGCCAACTTTTGCAAAAGTTCTTGTTTTTGCGTGCGTGTTTGCACAAAAGTGTCATAATTACCGCTATAAAGAGACAGAGTTTGATGTTCCAGATGAAGGATTTGTGTGCATAATGCGTTTAAAACAGTTCGATCATGGCTGATTAACAAAAGAGTTCCACGATATTTTTGCAAATGTGAAACAAACCATAAAACGGCTTCCAAATCCAAGTGATTGGTCGGTTCATCCAATAAAAGATAATCAGAAGGGGCAAACAATGTTCCGGCCAAGGCAACCCGCATACGCCAACCTCCGGAAAACTCAGAAAGCGGACGATAAATATCTTTTTCTTGGAAACCGAGACCTGTTAAAATATGCGCAGCACGAGCAGGGGCTCCGTCTGCATCAATCATTGTCAGACGTTCATGAATATCTGCCAGTTCTTCTGCATCTGCCGTTTCCAGTCTTTTTAAAAGAACCATCCGTTCCGTATCTTTTTCTAAAACGTAATCCAACAGTGATAAAGAAAGATCGGATAATTCTTGTTCCATATAAGCTATTTTAGTGCGCGCCGGAAAAGAAACGGTTCCCGTTTCTGTACCGATTTCGCCGAGCAGAACACGAAATAAAGTTGATTTTCCGCATCCGTTTAATCCGACCAACCCGACTTTTTGTCGGTCAGAGATGTGTGCACTGGCATGAGAAAGCAAAACATGAGATCCCATGCGAACCGTAATGTCATTTATGTCAATCATGTTGCTCAGCCTAACAAAAACAAACAAGATTGTAAAGTTTTTGATAAAACTCTTGAAAAAGAAAAGAAGAGTAGTCTATATTCAATAACAAAGGGGAGTAAGATGTTCTTTTTTATAACGACAATTTTAACGCTTTTAATGGCAGCCTACGTTATTAAATCAGTGGTTTTGCCGTTGTCAGTTGCCTTATGGATCAGGGTGGTGTTGGCTGTTTTGATTTTGATCGGTTCTCAGAAAATGGGAATTTATTGGTTTTTAGGGAATATATTTCCTTTTTTGCAAATGAGGGGTGTTATGATTTTTTTCGGAATTGCACAAGCTTGGATTTTGATGATGTTTCTGGGTGCTATTGTGCTGAATGTGCTCAGCCTATTTAAAGTTTTTATCCCGGCGGCTTTGCCGATTATGTTGATTGCCACTTTACTGATAGCTGTTTTTTCGGTGTGGCAAGCTTTGCGGGTACCGTCAGTTAAAAAGGTAAATGTTGCATTGAGCGGTCTGTCCCAATCATGGCAGCCGCTTCGTATCGTTCAGCTGTCAGATTTGCACATCGGTTCCGGCTTTAATGGAAAATGGTTGTCTTTGGTTGTGGAAAAGACCAATGCCTTAAAACCTGATTTAATCCTGATTACGGGTGATTTGATTGATGGTTCGCCGACAAGCTTGATGCCTGAGCTGCAGCCGTTGAAGAAATTAAAAGCTCCTCAAGGTGTATTGATGGTTTATGGTAATCATGAGTATTATTATGGCCCTGAACGATGGATGCCGGCTTTTAAAGAGTTAGGGCTGGACATTGTTATGAATGAAGCACGCGTTTTGGATAATGCCGGAACGCCTTTTGTCGTCGGAGGTTTACCGATGCCGGGAGCTAATCGATTTAGCCTGCCGGCGCCGCAATTATCTAAAACTTTTGAAAAAGTTGATAAAGACTTACCCCGTTTTTTAATGGCACATTATCCGTCACAAGTGCAGGATGCGGCAAAGCATCAGGTTCTTATGCAGTTTTCCGGTCATACCCATGGCGGTCAGCTGTTTTGGCCGTTGAACATTCCGGCGTCTTCCGCTAACAATGGTTTTTTAAAGGGTTTTTATCAAGTCGGTCCGACACGGCTTTATGTCAGCTCCGGAACAGGCTTGTGGGGTGGTTTTCCGGTCAGATTGGGAACAACACCCGAAATTACGCTTTTTACGATTGAAAGAGCGGAGAACCACGGCGCATAATATCTTCAATTTCTATGCTGCGGGTTGTATTATCCTGGTGCAGGATAAAACCCGGGTGTAAAGAAAAAGATTTGCGAGAGCCGAGAGTTCCTTGTATTAAAACACGTTTCGGTTTTTTTCCGCTTCTCGGCCAAAACGGAACCAGTATCAGTCCCCCTAGTTTCGGATTAAGCAAAGACAGGATTTCGGGAACTCTTTCAGCTCTGTGAATGAGTGTTAAGGTTCCTTTTGGCTTAACTTTCTTGATGCAAAATGACAGCCAATCAGATAAAGGAACGTTCTCTTTATGTGCGATCGCCACGGTTTTATTCTGTCTTTGGGGTGTTTCGGTAAAATAGGGGGGATTCGTGACAACATGATCAAATGTTAAACCAGCCAAAACAGTTGGTGGATTGGCGACGTCGCCCTTCAAAAGGTGCATTGAAACCTGATTGAGTTCTGCATTTTGCTTGGCAACTTCAATCATTTCATCCTGAATATCTATTCCTGTTATAGACAATCCTTTAACCCGCGCATTCAAACATAAAGCAACAGCACCGGTGCCTATGCCGACGTCTAATACGCTTTGACCGGTTTTGGCAGGAACGGCGGCTGCCAATAAAACGGCATCGCTGGTTGCACGATATCCTTCTTTGGGTTGTCTTAAACGAACAAGGCCGCCTAAGAAATCATCTGTGGTGTAGGCTTCCATCAGCTTTTCCTTTGCCGATAATCAACGGTCTTGGCCGCGATTAGCCGGGAAACGGCCAAAATTGCCAATCATTTCTTCCCAAACGCTTAAATCTTTTCCATAAGTTTTTGTTTTATCAGTGTCGTAAGGAACATCGATTCCGTCAGCCAATGTCAATTCTTGAATCTTTTCGACGACACCGTCTTGATTAAAGGTAATGACATCAACATTACGTTCAATTTCTTTTGCCGGCAGAAAAGCTCGCTGCTGTTCTTTCGAGGCAATATAAAGCCAAGATTCTTTTTCAAACAGCGTAATAGATGTAGGAGAGCCGATCAAACGGGTGACATCTTCTTTGGTATGTTTGCCGGGTTTAATGGCATGCAGGCGAATTTCCGAAGGTGTATCGCCGACTTGAGTGACAGGAAGACTGCAAGCTGTCAGACTTAAGCAGCAGACCGCACAAAAAAATAAACTTATCTTGCTCATTTTCATCTTCTTTCCTATAATCTACCTAAGATATAATCGAAAAAATGAAAAAAGGAAAGAAAAAATGCAACAATTTTCAGAGCTGCCTACTCTAATAGACGTATATAAAATCCCCGAAAAAGGAAAACGCGTAAAAATTACGGCGACCTTAGAACAGTGTCAAGCCATTGCGAAGCGGTTAAGAATTCCGGCAGTTTCATCTTTGTCGGCTTTCGTGGAAGTGACAAACGGTTCCTCCATTCGCGTGAAGGGACATTTCCGTGCCGAATTAAAGCAAACTTGTGTTATCACTTTAGAAACGATTGATACCCGGGTGCAGGGAGACTTTGAGGAATTTTTTACCTTGTCATCTGTTCCCCATCATAAGAATGAAGTTCTTGATTTAGATCTGGAAGACAAGGATCCCCTTCCGCTGGAAGGGCATGAATTGGATGTCGGTGAGTTGGTGCTGGAACATTTATCATTGGCCATGGATCCATATCCCAGAAAAAAAGGACTGCCGTCAGACTTTTTCTTCAAAGATGATGCGTTTGATTCGCCTCAAAGAGAAAATCCTTTTGCTAAACTGGCAGACTTCAAACCTAAGAAAACTTCTTCTTGATTTTATATAAAAAAAATGCTAGATTGAAAATGTCAGTAAAAGGAGGCCGCTATGGAAGAAGTGAAAAAAGTGAATGTGAAGCCGGTACAACAAACGAATCAGACTTTTAATCATAAAACAGTCAATTTAGACAAAGTCAACATTCGTAATATTCCGAGTTTTGATGAAAACACTCGAACGGCGGAAGTTTTCAATGAAATTACGGCGGATGGTAGAGTGACTCGAGAAGAGTTCGGTCAAATGCTGAAAGTGCATTCACAGATCATTCGTGACTTTTTAGTGGCACAGGAAACGGTGGCTCAGTTAGAAAGAAATCCCAAAGCAACTGCAGAAGAACTGGACGCTGCCCGTTTTATGCTTCAATGGCTGATGATTGAGCGGGATAAATCTTATCAATATACTTATCAGGCTTTCTTTTATAATCAGCTGCCTCAGGAAGAAATCAAAAAGCGTGAGATGCGTCGTCAGATCGGCGAGCATATCAAACTGGATATTAATCCGTATTTGATTTTCGGCATGGAAGGTTCGGCGCATAAGATTTTTGATTATGTCCGCGAAAAAGAGCAAAAAGTGATGATGACACCGGAAGAGTTGAAAAAAACACAGCAAAAAATCCAACAAAAGCTGGAAGAACTGGTCGAAGTTAAAAATCCTGAAGAACGGAATTTAATGCTGCAACGTTTCTTGCAAGAAGAAAAACAACGCGTGGCTTAAAAAAAGCTCTTGACAAGTATTTTAAAAACAGATATATAAGAAGCCTTCGTAATAGAAGAATGATTTTTAACAAATGAAACGGAGAAAAAGCCATGAAACGTACATATCAACCTTCACAATTGGTTCGCTCTCGCCGTCATGGTTTCAGAAGCCGCATGGCAACGGTCGGTGGTCGCAAGGTGTTAAGTGCTCGTCGTCGTAAAGGCCGTAAGGTTTTAAGCGCCTAAGACCTAGGGGTTCACCCATGGGAGCTTTGGTGCGGTTGAAAAAACGCAGAGAGTTTGTCAAAATTGCCGAACAAGGGCAAAAATACGTGACTTCGGGTCTGATTTTGCAAGCCCTTTTTCGTTCAGAAGATACACGATTTCAAGATGCGATACGTGTTGGTTTCACGACAAGCCGAAAGGTGGGAAATGCCGTGAAACGCAACCGTGTCCGTCGTCGTTTACGCGAGGTTGCGCGTTTCGTGTTGCCTCAAATGGGACAGCCTGGCACCGACTATGTCATTATCGGTCGGACAAAAACAGCAGACAGACCGTTTGCCTGCCTTATCGAAGATTTGAAAGATGCACTGAAAAATACTAAAGGGACAGATTCATGAATATTCTGCAGCAAATCGGAGTATTTCTGATTGATTGCTATCGCGCTTTAATTTCGCCTTTTAAAGTGCCTTGCTGTCGTTTTCAGCCGACCTGTTCCCAATATGCGAAAACGGCAATACAAAAACATGGATTTTTTAAAGGAAGTCTGCTAGCATGCAAACGACTCTTGAGATGTCACCCTTGGGGCGGCAGCGGTTATGATCCCGTCCCCGATAATTTAAAGGAAAAACATACGAATGAAAAATGAAAATAAAGGTATCCTGACAGCGGTTTTATTATCTTTGGTTGTTATTTTCGGAATGGAGCTGCTCTTTCCCACTCAAAAGCAAGCGCCGGCACCCGCCACTTCTGTTCAGCCGATTTCCGTGGAAACGGTCGACACGGTTGCCGTACCGGAGGTTGTTCTTCCTGCTGAAGAAGAAGAGGGCCCTATCGTATCAATTCAAAGTGATACTTTGTCTGGTTCGATTCGCTTAAAAGGAGCTCGGTTCGATAATCTTGTTTTTTCGAAATATAAAGAAACGACGGCAGCCGACAGTCCGGATGTTTCTTTTTTAACGTCCCGTTTTTTTGCTGATTTCTCTGTTGCTGTTTCGAATAAAGGAATAGACATACCGACGGCGGAAACAATATGGACAGCCAATCAAACTGTTTTAACGCCGGAACAACCGATTACTTTGAAGTGGCAAAATGAACAAGGTTTTGTTTTTGAGCGTACAATTGCTTTAGATGAAGAGTATATGTTTACAATTACGGATCGGGTGACAAATCCAACAGAGCAGGCTGTTTCTTTTGCTTTCGGCGGTGTTATAACTCGGATTGACCCGCCCGAAAAAGGAACGGCAACCGTGCATGAAGGATTTGTCGGCGTCATGAACGAGACATTAGAAGAAGAAAAATATGCCGTTTTGAAAGATGACCGTGAAAAATCTTTTAAGACGACAGGCGGTTGGATTGGCCAAACCGATAAATACTGGTTGGCTGCAATGGCTTTTAATCAACAAACAGCTGGCGTTAAAGCTGATTACCTTTATCGTGATATTCAGGGGAAAAATGTTTTTCAAACACGCTTTGTGATGCCGCCGCTTCTTCTGAACAAAGGAGGAGTTCAGGAAAATAAGACTTTTTTCTTTGCCGGTCCGAAAGAATTGAAGATCATTACGGATTATATGGATCGATTGGGTATAGAAAAGTTTGATTTAGCTATTGATTTTGGTTGGTATTACTTTTTGACAAAGCCATTCCTTTATATTTTGGGATGGTTAAATCAACTTGTCGGCAACATGGGGATTGCGATTTTAATTTTTGCGACTTTGTTAAGAATTTTATTGCTGCCGATCGCCGGTAAATCTTTTGAAAGCATGGCTAAAATGCGCAAACTTCAACCAAAGATTCAAGAGATACAAGAACGCTTTAAACATGACAAGCTGCGTCAAAATCAAGAAACGATGGCCTTATATAAAAAGGCTCAGGTTAATCCGGCTGCCGGTTGTTTGCCTTTGTTTATTCAAATTCCGGTGTTCTTTTCTTTGTATAAGGTTTTGTCTGTTTCTATAGAGATGCGTCAGGCTCCGTTTTTCGGGTGGATACATGATTTATCCGCTCCAGATCCGTCTTCTGTTTTTACGTTGTTCGGTTATCTTCCTTGGCCGATTCCGGGGATTTTGAATATTGGCGTTTGGCCGGTTTTAATGGGCTTGACAATGTATCTGCAACAAAAGATGTCGTCACCTTCGACCGTGAATGCTCAAGAAAATCCGGCGTTGTCCGCTATGAAATGGATGCCGCTGATATTCATGTTTATGATGGGCCATTTTGCTTCCGGTTTGGTGATTTACTGGACATGGAGCAACATTTTGTCGATTGCTCAGCAACGTTATGTGATGCATAAATACGGTGTAGATAAATGAACAAAAAAGAGGATTTCATCGAAGCCGGTCGTATTTTGTTTCATCAACCTTGCACATTTGTGTTAGGTGTGGCTCAGCCTGAGCAAGTACCACCGGCGGATCGCCTTGAGATTGCTTTTGCGGGACGTTCTAATGTAGGTAAGTCGAGTCTTATCAATGCTCTTGTTCGTCGTAAGGATTTGGCTCGAGCTTCCTCAACTCCGGGGCGGACTCAACAGCTAAACTATTTTAACTTAGCCGATTCGCTTTATTTGGTGGATCTGCCCGGTTATGGGTTCGCAAACGCACCTGAAAAAAATGTTAGGCTTTGGAATAGCTTGGTTTTTTCTTATTTGAAGGGACGTCCCTCTTTGCGTCGTGTTTTTTTGCTGATTGACAGTCGTCAAGGAATAACTAAAAAAGATTTGGAAGTGATGGAAATGTTGGATAAGGCAGCCGTTTCTTATCAAATTGTTTTAACAAAAGCAGATAAGTTAAAATCCATGACCTTGGAAAAAATAAAGAATGAAACCCAAGAGCAAATGAAGAATCATACGGCTTGCTATCCAGACTTGATTGTGACCAGTTCTGAGAAAAATTTTGGTATTGAGGCTGTTCGAGCGGCTATTGCAGAATTGTTGGCCCATTAATTGCCCCTTTTAAATCGGGCGATCTTTTAATCATGACACACAAGTAAGACTATAGCCGAAATTTAATACTCTTAAAAATGAAACGCCTCTTTAATTATTTATTTAATTAAATCATACTTTTTATCAAAGAGGACACACAGGAGTGCGTATTTAAGAGAGAATCGTCTTCTTTATTCACACTTTATTGTTTGTTGAAAGGGGATGATTCAAGCTTTTTTTGTAAAAATAAAAGACTAAAAATATTTACGTATGTCATGAACATATTTACTTATTATTTTTTAAGTTTAACCTTAAAAAGGGATTGATTTAATAATTTAATCTCTTTAAAGTTGACATTGTATTCATTCAAAGAAGGGAGATAAAAATGTCGAATACAGTTATAAAACTATTGATGGTAAGTGCTGTATGTTTTGGGACAACGGCAGTTTACGCAGATTGTGTTTGTGGTACACAAGGCTGTAAAGCCTGTGCAAACGCTGAAGAATTTTTGGAAGAACGTGGGGAAATGATAACGGATCATGCCAAAAATTTAAAAAAGACGGCCTGGGGACTGAAGGATGCAAGTTCTTCAGCAAAAGTTGAATCGGCACGCGGACAGGGGGATTGCGTGACAGAAAATGTGGCTTTTTTCATGGAGCAGGCTGATGTTTTGGAAAAGAACGGACAAGTTGTTTTATGGTATGCTGATGTGATGGAAGATGATGTTTTGCCATTAAAAGCCAGTGATTATCCCAAAGCTAAAGCAGATGCACAGAACTTGGTTGCGACAGGTACGCAAATGAAGACAGATGCAGCAGCTAAAAAAGCGGCCTGTGCTGCTAAAACCGTTGAAATTGCAGCAATAGAAGATGATGTAATTGCAACGGCCATGAAAGGTCACCAAGAAGATGTGATCTCATATTTGGAAATTGTTGAACAAAACGGAGACGCTTTGATTGCCTCCGGAGAGATGATCGAAAGTAAATTATCTCCGTAATGATTTGAAAGCCCTGTCGGTTATCGGCAGGGCTTTTTGAAAGGATAAAAAATGAAAATTCAAAAAGCTTATTTTGCAGCCGGTTCTTTTTGGGAAGTTCAAGCGTCTTATGAAGAAATAGAAGGTGTACTTGCAACGCGCGTAGGGTATATGGGCGGATTTATGCCTTATCCCAAGCATCAAGATGTAGTCAAGGGGTTTACAGGACACGCGCAAACCGTGGAAGTTCTTTTTAACGAAGATGAAGTTTCTTATCGTGAACTGGCCGATTATTTTTTTGAGATACATAATCCGACAACGCTGAATTGCCAAGGACCTGATGAAGGAACGGCTTTTCGTTCTGTTTTATTTTATTTAAATTTGGAACAAAAAACACAAGCTCTTCTAGCAAAAGATTTCTTTGATGCAGAGAATATTTATCATAAACCGGCTGTCACGCATATTCGTCCGGCGGATAAATTCTATATAGCCGAAGAAGAACACCAGTATTTTGTCGAAAAACATCCGGAGTTGCTCAGTTTTGGTTAAAGGCTTTTTTTGTTTTTGTTAATTAAGGCATCCATTCTGGCTCTGCTTTCTTGAAAGGCGTCGTTTGTCGTTTGCTGCAGGTTTTTTAACCGATCTTGGATCGACATTTCCTTTGATTTTTTCTTACCTTCTAAGTACAGCCTTGCATCAGAGCCTTGATCAAAAGCGTTTTGGAGTGCTGTATGCCCGTGTTTGTCCAAAAGCTCCGGATCGGCCCCTTTTTCCAGCAGCAAAGGGATCCCTTCTGGATAATAATTAACGGCGACATGAAGCGGATATTGTCCCTTTTTATTCGGTTCATTGATTTGAAAGCCCGGAACGCTGATAACAATGTTCATAAAATCCTGATTTTTGGTGTAAATTGCTTGATCAAGCAAACTTTCTCCATCAGGATCAAAAAAATCCTGTGCTGCGCCGCGTCGCATCAAATCAGCGCCTTTTTCAAAGTAATTTTGCAGATTTTTTTCTCGATTATCAGGATTTTTATAAACATCATTAAACGACATCACATGTTTTTTCATTTGTTTATTTAAGGCCTCTATTTCCGGAGGAACAGCAGGCTTCGGCGGTTCTTCAGAATGGGGTTGTTCTTGCTGTTCCGAGACAGGCTTTGTTGGCTGCCGTTTCGGGAATAAGTCAGCATTTCCGTATTTTTGCGCTAAATCAAAGGCATTTTCTCCCTTTGGGGTCAGCCAATCCGTGCGGGCTCCGTGTTGAAGCAAAAGCCAAATTGTGTCTCGTTCTTTATTTCGGATAGCTTCGTATAGCGGGGTCATTCCGAAACGATTGACAGCATTGATATCAAAGCGTTTTGTGTTTAATAAGATATGTAAAGCTTCTGCTTGACCACAACGGGCAGCCAAATGAAGAGGCGTTTCTTTGTCCTTCGTCAGATTATTGGGATTTACAAGAGGTGCCAGTTCTTGAACAGCACGGGTGTGTCCGACTAAAGCCGCTTGATGAAGGAGGGTATATCCCGGATTCTTTTTAAAGAAGTCTTTCAATTTGGTTTGGGTTGACACGTTCGGATCCGCACCTTGACGAACAAAAGCGAGCGCTCTGTTAAAATAAGCATCTTTATCTGTGTACAGAAAATTCATATCCGTTGATTGTTCCAACAGATCCTGGAGGGCTGATGTTTGTTTGGAATCGTTAACAGTCTTTCGGACTTGATGAAAAATATTTGTTATTTTCCCCAACATGCTTTTATCCTCTTTTTGTTTTTTATGCTTCATTATAGCATGTTTTGTGTTGTTTTTCAATAAAAACAAATATCAAACTGAAAAGGGGATTAAAAAGCAGCTTTGATTTCCGCTATTGTTTGTTTAATGGCGGCTTGTGCCGGGGTTGTTTGCGCCAGTCCGTCCAGCATCATAAAATCGTGAATTGTTCCTTTATAACGGACGGCTGTCACGCTATTGCCCGCCTGCATAAGCTTATCCGCATAGGCTTCTCCTTCGTCTCGAAGAACATCATTTTCTGCTGTAATGACAAAGGCCGGGGGTAAACCTGCCAACTGTTCTGTCGATGCATTGATTGGAGAAGCGTAAATTTCTTGACGAACATTTGTGTTAGGTGCATAGGCATCCCAAAAATAAGCCATCGCTTTTTGTGTTAACCACGGTCCGTTAGCAAAATCGCGATAAGACGGAGAACTCATGGAGGCATCCGTGACCGGGTAAAGTAAAATTTGTTTGCTGAGTGCTGGACCATGGCGTTCTTTTGACATTAAAGATAAAACAGCCGCCATATTGCCTCCAACAGAATCTCCGGCAACTAAAACTGCGTTCGGATTGACATGGTAATCCGCTGCATGATGGATTACGTATTCCAGGGCATCATACCCTTCTTCCAAGACATTCGGGTATTGTCCCTCTGGAGAAGACAAATAATTGACGAAAAGAATCGCACAGCCGCTTCCGATACAAAGTTCACGCATCAATCGTTCATGTGTTTTCTTATTTCCCATGACCCAGCCGCCGCCATGATAATATACAACCAATGGCAGCACTTCATGGTTATTTTGCGGGCGATAAAATCTGACATCTACTCTGCCGTTGGGTCCTACCGGGAAAAGTGTGTCTTGGATGTCGCAGGTCAAACGAGCTGTTATCTCTGTCTGATTTTGGGCCCCTAAAAGGACTTTGCGTGCTTCTTCATATGAAAGCGTGTCCAGCGGTGCAGCTTTTTGTTTGGCTAATTCATCCAAAAATTGGCGCGTTTCGGTTGTCAAGTGCGGATTTTCTGAGTTTGGCTGTTGATACATGTTTTCCCCCTTTATTAAAAATAAAATAAAGTTTTTTTCTGTCAAAACAAGCCATCCTAAAGAATAGAGTATGAAATAGGGATTGCAGACGAGAAAATCGGTTTTGAGAGAAATAGGCAACTATTTGAGAACATCAGGTCTTTATTATTTGTCATTTCGGCCTCATATCTGAAAAAAGATGCAATAAATTCGGAGGATAAAATGAAAGGAATAATGATGAGTGCAATATTAGGAGCTGTTGTTTTGGGTGGTACTGAAAGTACACTTGCCGCAATGTCAAATCCTTATGGATTGGTTTATGAAAATGCAATTACGGAAAATACAGCAGGTGCTGTTCAAATCCATCCGGTCCAGTATCAATTACATGGCATCAATATCGCCGCTAATGTTTATACACCGGCCGGTTATAATGCCTCCCAAAAATATCCGGCTATTGTGGTAGCGCATCCGAACGGCGGTACGAAAGAGCAGGTTGCGGGTCTTTTTGCACAACGTTTAGCTGAAAACGGCTATATTACAATCACGGCAGATGCTGCTTTCCAAGGGGCCAGCGGCGGAGAACCTCGTCATACGGATAAGCCTTACTATCGTGAAGAAGATATTCATGGAATGGCTGATTATATTTCTGAATATCCGGGTGTTGACGCGGAAAAAATAGGTGTGTTGGGGATCTGTGGCGGTGGCGGTTATACACTTAAAGCAGCACAATCCGATAAAAGGCTGAAAGCCATAGCTACCTTAAGTATGTTTAACTCAGGTCGTGTCCGTCGGAACGGCTATCAGGACTCTCAGTTGGATACCATTCAAGAACGTCTTTTAAAAGCAGCTGATGCGCGCTCTGAAGAAGTATTAACCGGAAAAATCAGGTTAGTCGGTCAAATGGATTTCAGTGATGAAGCGATCGCAAAATTACCCTATGATTTATATCGGGAAGGTGCGGTTTATTATGGTCGAACACATGCTCATCCGAATTCTACATTTGAATATACTGAAAGCAGTTTGATGGATTTGATGACTTGGGACGCGACAGATCAAATCGAACTGATTAACCAGCCGTTGTTAATGATAGCCGGGGAAAAAGCCGATTCGCTTTATATGACGCAAGATGCTTTTGAAAAAGCAACAGGAACCAAAGATAAAGAGCTGTTCCTTATTCCAAATGCGACCCATATTCAAACTTATTATGTTCCTGATTATGTTAATACGGCAGCAAATAAGCTGGTCCAATTTTATGGAAAAAAGCTTTAACAGGAGGTCAAAATGAATAAACTTACTTTTACGCTGCTTGCCCTGCTGATGGTGTCGGCTTGTTCGGATAAAACCATAAAAATCGAAAAACAAGGGCATTTTTCTGTCGGTGGAACAACTGTGCAGCGGGAAGGTGCGTATGATAACAGTCAGTTTATCGGATGGGCTGAACAAAACGAAACCGGACAAAGCTATCGTGGGGATCATGCCTTTGTTGAGTATCAAATCCCTGTTGGAGCGCATCCATATCCGTTGGTGTTCGTTCACGGTTATGGCGGTTCGGGTGTTTGTTGGCAAATGACCCCGGATAACCGAGATGGTTTTGCAACATTGATGTTGCGCAAAGGTTATTCAACATATGTCATGGATTTACCTGGCCGGGGACGGGCCGGTCGAACAACTGCTGAAAAGCAAATTAAGCCGGTGGCAGATGAAATGTTTTGGTTTGATATTTGGCGCATTGGTGTTTGGCCAACCTATAACAAGGGTGTTCAATTTTCCCAAGACCCAGTGTATTTGTCTCAGTTTTTCAGAGAGATGACACCTGATTTAAGTGATCATACTTTGGATGTGGGAGCTATTGATGCATTGGTGAATAAAATTGGGAATTCCGTATTGGTCACACATTCTGCCGGTGGATTTCCGGGCTGGTTGGTTGCTATGCAAAATGATCGCGTAAAGGGGGTCGCGGCCTTTGAACCGGGTGGCTATGTTTTTCCGGAGGGCGAAGTGCCGAAACCTATGCCGAGTTTAACCGGAAGCTTAGAAGGCGTCCCCGTACCGTTGGAAAGTTTTTTGAAATTAACAAAAATGCCTATTGTTCTGTATTTTGGAGACTATATTCCAGAAGAATCAAGTTCTCGCTTGGGAGATGAAAATTGGCGAGTTCGTTTACAAATGGGACGAAAATTCGTTGAAACCGTGAATAAACATGGAGGTCAAGCCACACTTGTAGAACTGCCTAAAATCGGTATTTATGGGAATACTCATTTCTTGATGCAGGACTTAAACAATGACGTGATTGCCGATTTGTTTAACAAATGGCTGACGGAAAGCAATTTAAAATAAGTATTTGAACCAAAGCCGTCAATCAGATGTTTTTCATTTGATTGACGTTCGCTTTGGGGGGTAATCCGAACATGCGTTTATACTCGCGATTGAATTGGCTGGTGCTTTCATAACCAACTTGATAAGCTGCATTAGCCGCATCAATATTTTCAGCAAACATCAAGCGTTGTGCTTCGTATAAGCGTAGTCGTTTTTGATATTGAAGCGGACTTAAGCTGGTCACTTTGTTAAAATGGCGATAAAAAGAAGATTCGGCCATGTTGAATTTTTGCGCTAGTTGCTCAATGCGAAGTGTTTGACGATAATTCTCCTTCAACCAGGCAATTGCACCGGCAATTTGACTGTTTCTTGATCCTTTCATGTTGACAGAACGCAAAATGTCTCCCAGGGACGAAGTTAAAAGCAGATAATGAATTTCTCGAATAATCATGGGCGCCATGACTTTCTGTCGTTCCGGCTGCTCAACTAAAGATAATAGGCGATAAAAAGCATCCAGTAAAGGTTCATCCGCTTCAGCGATTCCCATGGTTCGCGGAGGTGTTTGTTCCTGGACATAATGCTCTTCACTCAGTAGTTGTGAAATCAAATAGTTATCTAAATCTAAAATCAAGGTCATGAAAGGTTTTTCTTTAGAAGCTTCTGAAATACTGCTGACTGTCGGGATATCAATGGAGGTGACGACGAGTTGCTTTTCTTGGTAAGTAAAATCAGTGGAACCCAGAATTGCTTTTTTTTGACCCTGTAGAATAAGAATCACCATGGGATTATAAAAACAATGTTGATTAAATGTCGGCTCTGTTCGTAAAGAGGCCCTGAAGCCGTTAATGCCTGTTTGAAACATTCCGGGTTCGGGAAACAGAGATTGGAGTTTATTTTTTAACAAATCAAGTTTTTCAATCGAGTGACTCATTTTCCTATCTTTCCTTTCTTTTTTAATAATATAAGCTGGAATATAAAATGTAAATAAAAAATGATAGGATTAGGCAATTATTTGAGAGTATCTGCTCTGTTCATTTGCATTTCATCTAACTAAAGTATAAAATAAGTGTTGGTTTTAAGGAGGAAAAATGAAAGTATTATTGATTAACGGTTCACCTAATAAAAAAGGCTGCACTTACACGGCATTAAAGGAAATTGCTGAACAGCTTGAAAAAGAAGGTATCGGTTCAGAGATCTACGATATCGGTACAGAAGCAATTCGTCCCTGTTTAGCTTGTCGGGCCTGCGCCAAACTGGGGAAGTGCGTTATCAACGATAAGGTCAATGAGTTTGTTGAAAAAGCGGCTGAATTTGACGGTTATATTATTGGATCACCTGTTCATTACGCTTCGGCCAGTGGAGTCGTTGTTCCGTTTATGGATCGCGCTTTCTTTTCCTCTTTTGTCGCAGGTAAGTTGATTTTTCGTCATAAACCGGGATCTGCAATCGTCAGTGCTCGACGAGCCGGTACCACAGCAACGATTGATCAGCTGAATAAGTATTTTCAAATTGCTGAAATGCCGGTTATTTCAGGACGCTATTGGAATATGGTTCACGGCAGCACGCCCGAAGAAGTGAAACAAGATAAAGAAGGCATGCAAAATATGCGTATTTTGGCTAAAAATATGGCTTATTTCCTGAAATGCCAAGATGCTGCACGTCAGGCCGGTATTACTCCACCGGCTCCGGAAAAAATTGAGTTTACGAATTTTATCAGATAAAGGAGGAAATATGATTAAAAAGGTTTTATTTTCTTTTGTGTTGGGAATAGTTTTGTCTTTAGGAGGAACAGCTATGGCAGATGAAGTATTAACTGCAAAACAAAGATCAATTGCTGCTGCTGCATCTTATGCAGCCAGAGGAGATCAGATCGGTTTAAAACAATCTTTGATTGAGGGGCTGGATGCTGGTGTGACGGTCAATGAATTTAAGGAGATTTTGGTTCAGGTTTATGCGTATTGCGGTTTTCCGCGTAGTTTAAATGCCTTGAATACGTTGATGCAAGTTGTTGAAGAGCGTGGTTATCAAGATGAGGAGGGGCGATTGCCCGGTGCGCTTCCGTCAGGCAGTAGCTTGGTTTATGGAACGGCTAATCAGACACGGCTGGTCGGCGGACCTGTTCAAGGTAAACTGTATGAGTTTGCACCAGCGATTGACACCTTCCTGAAAGCTCATTTGTTCGGGGATATTTTCGCCCGTGATAATGTGGATTGGCAAACCCGCGAGCTTGCAACAATTGCTATGCTGGCTTCTTTAAGTCAGGTTGACAGTCAGCTTAACAGTCACATTAACATTGGTAAACACAACGGATTAACTGATGAGCAGGTTGATGCGATTTTAAAAGTTGCTTCCGAAACGGGAGCTAAGGACGTTTTGTTCGGTTTTGGAAATGAAAATACGGGATTTGCTCAATATTTCAGCGGTAAAAGTTATTTACAGCCCTTAACGCAAGGGGACATAAACGCGGCAAATGTCACTTTTGAACCCGGTGTGCGGAATAATTGGCATGTTCATCATAAGACAGGGCAAACATTGTTGGTTGTCTCGGGACGTGGTTATTATCAAGAATGGGGAAAACCGGCTCAGGAGTTAAAACCGGGTGATACTGTTTCTATTCCTGAGGGCGTTAAACATTGGCACGGAGCAGCAAAAGACAGCTGGTTTACGCATATTGCGCTTTCCGTTCCGGTAGAGGGTGCTTCTACCGAGTGGCTGGAGCCTGTTTCTGAGACTGAGTATCGTCAACTGAAGTAAAGTTCGGTTGTTTCTTGTTGTCGATTGCCGTTTTGTTTGGAAGTTCACGGCGAAATAAAGAGATAATTAAGTTTTGTCAGTGAGCTTCAACAAACGGTGCGGGTTGGTGTACGGTTGTCGGCTATTTGGTTTTGTATATTCAATCTTACCCAAGAAATTTCTTTGCAGATACAAAAAAGTTTTATCGATTTTTTTGGCTTTGAAAAAAATCGGCATAATAAAAGAAAATTTTTATAGTAAAATTAAAAGTCCGATGGATTATGGAAAATTAAAACACAAAAATCGGACCGGACAGGGAAGTTGATTTTTGGGGGATAAAAAAATTTGAAAGGGGCATTTTCAAAATGGTGCGCGATACTATGCAGTTATCGGACTAAAAACTATGAGGATTTTAAGGAATTAAAAAAGAAATTAAAAAAAATCTTGTAACTTTTTTACTACAAATATAATATATCATTAGAGGTGAGAGTTTAGAAAATGATTAAAGATGAAATAACAGATAAAATAATTTGTGGTGATTGTTTGGAGATAATGAAAACCATCCCTTCAGAGTTTTGTGATTTGGTAGTTACATCTCCACCATATAATTTGAAAAACTCCACAGGAAATGGTATGAAAGACGGAAGAGGTGGAAAATGGCAAAATGCCGCTTTAGTAAACGGATACCAAAATTATGATGACAATATGCCCCATGAAGAATATGTATCATGGCAAAGACAATGTTTAACGGAAATGATGAGGATTATAAATGATAAAGGAGCAATCTTTTATAATCATAAATGGCGTGTACAGAATGGATTATTACAAGATCGACAAGATATTGTATCTGGTTTTCCGGTTAGGCAAATTATTATATGGAAGAGAAAGGGAGGTATTAACTTTAATCCTGGTTACTTTCTTCCAACGTATGAAGTTATTTACGTGATAGCAAAGCCAAATTTCAAACTTCGGCGAGGAGCAAATGCTCTTGGTGACGTTTGGGAATTTACTCAAGAAATGAACAACAATCATCCAGCCCCCTTTCCTGTAGCTCTTATTGATAGAATTATATCTTCAACAGACGCTAATATCATTTTAGACCCTTTTATGGGAAGCGGAACAACTGCAATTGCGGCTATAAAAAATGGAAGGCACTATATAGGCATAGAGATATCACAAGAATATGTAAATTCTGCAAATGAACGGATAGAAAATGAATTACTAAGATATACACCTTTATTAAAGTTTGGATAAAGTAATGATGAACGTACCAATTTACACAAAAGAAAAACTAATAGAAAAGCTGTTAGAAATAAAACAGTTGGGCTGGATTGTGGGTGGCCGCCCTGGAAATGATGGTAGTGTTGGTAATACTTTAGAAGATTTGTTAGGAATAAAAGAAAATAATCTTCCCATACCAAATGCTGCGGAATGGGAATTGAAATGTCAAAGACTACAAGGCTGTTCCAGAACAACAGGATTTCATATAGAGCCATCACCCCGAGCATTACATCTTGTTCCGAATTTATTATTAAAAAGTTATGGCTGGCCTCATAAAGAAGCAGGCAAAAAATATCCATCATCTGAGATGAGTTTCAGAATGACAATGAATGCTTTGAGTAGAACTGACAGGGGATTTGGAATAGTAATTAATGATGCAGAAAGGAAAATTGAGGTATCTTTTGATGCCGAATCTGTTCATCCACGACATAAGGAATGGTTAGAAAGTGTGGATAAAAGGATCGGATTAAAAGAACTAAATCCTCAACCATATTGGGGATTTGATGATTTATTCCATAAAGTTGGTAATAAATTGCATAACTGTTTTTATATCCTTGCAGATTGTAAACAAGAAAATGGGATTGAATATTTTCAATATAATAAGATATTTAAGCTATCTACTTTTGATGAAACCAAATTAATAGATGCGATTAGAAACGGCGTATTAATTGCAGAATTTGATGCAAGAACCGGTCATAATCATGGCACGAAATTTAGGTTTAAAAAAGGCGATTTACCAAAATTGTATAAATACGTTGAAATAATCGAATAAGCTAATAAAAAGTCCGATAAATTGTTAAAATTTACCTTTTTCAAAATTATGTAAATCGGACTAAATAAGTAATTGTTTAAAAACAAAAAATCCGCCACTTGGGCGGAAATATCAAAAATGGTGCCGCTGGTGAGAATCGGACTCACGACCTCTCCCTTACCAAGGGAACGCTCTACCACTGAGCCACAGCGGCACAAATAACGGATATGCCATCCGAGAACGTTGAAGTTCATCTTACGATGAAAGGGAACGCTCTATCCCTTCGCCACAGCGGCAAAAGATGTTTTTCCTTTTAAAAGATTTTCCTCTCCCTGTCAAGAGAAAAGATACATATTTAAAAATCTCTTGTCATACTGGAAATCTTATTTTATCATACATTCCATTCAATAAGAGGGAAAACATGGAAAACAAAAATTATTTTGCGCAACAAACAGATGTTGTTTTGGAAGCTTTTCATTCGAATTCGCAACACGGTTTAACAACAGCTCAGGCAACTCAGGCGCTTCAGAAATATGGGCTCAATGTGATTTCACCTAAAAAGGGAAAAAGTGCGTTGCTGCGCTTTTGGCTTCAGATACATCAGCCTCTCATTTATGTTTTGCTTTTTTCGGCAACGTTTGCTCTGTTTTTGGGAGAATATGTAGATTCTTCAGTAATTTATGGGGTTGTTTTGATAAATGCGATTATGGGTTTTCTTCAGGAAGACAAAGCATTGAAAGCTTTGGATTCGCTTTCCAGAAGTATCACCATCAAGACACAGGTCCTACGTAATGGTGAGACAGAGCAAATTGAGGCTCAAGGTTTAGTTCCAGGTGACATTATTATTTTACATTCAGGGGATAAAGTACCGGCAGATGTGCGGTTATTGGAGGTTCATGATTTAAAGGTTGATGAATCCGCTTTAACGGGTGAGTCTGTGCCGGTTGAAAAAAAAGCAGACGTTTTAGAGGAAGAAACCGTTTTGGCAGATCGTTTAAATATGGCATATGCTTCCACGCTTGTGACGTTCGGTAGTGCAAAAGCTTTGGTTGTCGAAACTGGAGATCATACGGAAATCGGTAAGATTTCAAAGTTAATAGCAGATGCTAAAGAGCTTAAAACACCCCTGACAAAAAAAATAGATGCTTTCAGTAATAAGTTGTTGTGGTTGATTGTTGCAATGTCTGTCGTGTCCTTTGCGGTTGGTGTTTATAAAGGGCTAAAGTTTGCCGACACATTTATGGCAGCTGTTGCGATGGCGGTTGCCGCTATTCCGGAAGGATTGCCTGCGGCGTTAACGATTATTTTGGCTATCGGCGTCAGTCGAATGTTGAAACGAAATGCGATTGTCCGCAAGCTGCCGGCTGTTGAGACTTTGGGCAGTACAACGATTATTTGTTCGGATAAAACAGGTACTCTGACGGAAAACAAAATGACCGTTCAAAAAATATATGTTGCCGGTCAAGAATATTCGGTTTCAGGTAGTGGATATTCCTTAAAAGGCAACTTCGTACCTGATGAAATGAACGAGGCTTTGCGTCAATGTTTGTTGGGTGGTGTTTTATGCAGCGACGCAGCATTGAAAAATGCAGAAGGCAAAATTAAACCATCCGGAGATCCGACCGAAATTGCTTTGTTGGTTTCAGCAGCTAAGAAGGGACTGAATGCATGGGATGTTCGGCCGGAAAATCCTTGTGTAGATGAAATTCCTTTTGAATCGGATTATCAATACATGGCTTGTTTGCGTGCTGATAAAAGTTTATATGTCAAAGGAGCGGCGGAAGCTATTTTGCCGTATTGCACTCAGCAAATGAATGCGGACGGCAGTTTGTCCGGCTTGGATCAATCGGTTATTTTATCTCAAATAGAAAGTTTTGCGAAACAGGGATTGCGTGTTTTGGGGTTTGCGGTTCGTCAACATTTTCCCAAGAAAACAATTACCCACGAAGATGTTCATGAAAAACTGGTTTTCATCGGTTTGCAGGCCATGATCGACCCGCCGCGGGCTGAAGCTGTTCGAGCAATCGCAGCTTGTCATACGGCTGGTATCCGTATTAAAATGATTACGGGAGATCATGTTATTACGGCTCGGGCGATTGCAGCTGCCATGAATTTACATGGTGCCGGAGAAACAAAGGAACCTGTTGTAATCAACGGAACGGAAATTGCTCGATTAACGGATGGTGAGTTGAAGAAGGTTGCAGAAACAACTGACGTTTTCGCGCGTGTGACGCCGGAGGATAAATTGCGTTTAGTGAGGGCTTTGCAAAAAACGCATAATATTGTTGCTATGACGGGTGACGGGGTTAATGATGCGCCGGCATTGAAACAAGCGAATATCGGCATAGCTATGGGACAAAACGGAACAGATGTGGCAAAAGAAGCTGCTGCCATTGTTTTATTGGATGATAACTTTGCGACCATAGAAAAGGCTGTTGAACAAGGCCGGGGTGTTTTTGATAATTTAGTGAAGTTTATTTTGTGGACACTGCCGGTCAGTTTTGCCGAAGCTTTGATTGTTATGTTGGCGATTTTCTTTAATTTACAGGTGCCGATTTCTCCTGTGCAGATTTTGTGGATTAACATGGTGACGACAATTCTGTTGGGGGCAATGTTCTCGTTTGAACCGGTAGAAAAAGATATTATGCAGCGACCGCCCAGAAAACCTGATGCGCCGATTGTCACGCGTCCGGCATTGTTTCGGATGGTGGCGGTTATGGGTTTGATAACTGCTTTATGTTTTGCGGCTTTTGAGATGACAGAGGGCACATATTCTTATCGTTTGTCACAAACAGTCATCGTTAATTTGATTGTTTTTTGCGGTATCGTTTATATGTTCTCCTGCCGTTCGTTTAAAAAGTCTGTTTTTCAAATGAAGTTATTCGGCAACAAGTGGATGGTTTGGGGAGCTTTGGGAATGGTCCTATTGCAGCTTTTATTTACATATACCCCTTTATTTGCTTACTTGTTTAAAACAGAACCGTTAAACGGCGAAAATTGGCTGGTTGTTTTAGGAGGCGGCTTTGTCTTGTTGTTATATCTGGAACTTGAAAAGCTTTTTTGGCGGATTTTCGGCAAAAATACGATGGTGTAAGGAATTCCTTTTTACTTTTTCCGATGTTTGGAAACACCAGTCCCTTTTCGCGTTTTTAATCGAATAGGGGATTGAGGTTTATAGCACGGGGCCGGCTTTTTCCCTTCGACAGAAAAACCGAATTTTCCGAGTTTGCGCCCCAACGTGAAGTAAAAACCGTGTACATAGACCAGCAGACCGGCTTTTTCAAGCAAAAGAGCGCCTTTATCATCCAATAAAGAGTCATCAACCGAAACGCCTTTAATTTCTGCCAAAAACATATCATGTGTCTTGAAATGTCGGACATCGATGACTTTGCATTCAAGAGACAAGGGGGCTTCCAATACTTGAGGTGCCGAAATGTGTACGCTCTCAGCCGGTGTTATGCCGCAGGTTTTAAACTTATCAATTTTTCTGCCGGATTTAACACCACACCAATCTGTGATGGCTGCTAAAGGCAGATGAGGCAGATTAATGACAAACTCTCCGCTGTGTGTAATCAGTTCGTGAGAGTATCTGGAAGGGCGAATGGAAACATATGTCAGAGGGGGATCAGAATTGATGATGCCTGTCCAAGCTGCTGTCATCACATTTGGTTTTTCAAATGTTCCGCATGAAATCAGTGCCGGCGGAACGGGAGCCAATAATGTTCCTGCTTTCCAATGAATTTTAGTCATTTTGCCTCTCTTTAAAAAACAGTTTTTATTTGAACGCGGAGGGTGTGTCCGTCGCCGTGTGCATTGTTTTTCCCATTGTCTTGAAAAGTATAGGAATATCCGCCGCCGACAGCCAACCAATCCGTCACAAATGTATATAAGTCAGCAGTTGCATATAGCTTTTTAGATTTCCATAACTTGTCATAGTTATAGTGAAATGTTGCATCCACAGCGATCAGTTGATTAAGACTTTTATAAAGTCCTGCCATGATGTCGTATTTTGGGTTGTTATCAGCAAACTTATGTTGAAAAAGCGGTAATTCGGCGCTTGCTCCGATATAGGGCAGAACAAATTTCAGATCATATCCGGCTCTTGCATGTAAATTAAAGGCTTTGTAAGCGCCACCTGCATGGTGTGTTTCTTTTTGTAAATAAGCAAGGCGCG
Organism: uncultured Alphaproteobacteria bacterium; assembly: GCA_944391565.1. Classification (GTDB taxonomy): domain Bacteria; phylum Pseudomonadota; class Alphaproteobacteria; order CAAHEQ01; family UBA3637; genus CALXXX01. The sequence continues at coordinate 66,537 of CALXUB010000028.1, forward strand.
TTTGAACATAGGTTGTTTCTGTTTTATATAAGTCATAAGTAGCACCTAATTGCCAGTCGATGTTTGTATCTTCTCCATCCGTCACATTTGTTCCATCGTACTTCAACCGATTCCAAGCATTGGAAATAACCGCGTCAATAGCAACCTTGGGTGCAACACCATAACTGAAAGCCTGAGCAGCAATGATGTCACGTGTTCGATAGTTCTGATAACCGTTTATCATGTCTTTAACATGAAACTTTTCCCAAGCAAAGGTTGTTGTGGAGGTCAGTGTTTTTTCGGGAGACAGATAAAAGGGATGTGTTATTTCCAGAGCTTGGGCAGCAAACGGCAAGCAAACGGCAAGTAAGCTGAAGCAAAACAGTTTTTTCATAATTCCTCCTTTTTTGACTAAGCCTAAAAGAGAATGTCCAAAAAATCAATCAAAACTTTATCGGAATAAAAATTAGCTTTGGAATGTATGCTTTTGGCGGATTGTTTTTTCTTTGTTTCTTTCTATGATTAAAAAGAAAGGAACATTTCATGAACAAGGAAGTCAAAATCTATTCAGCAGAGCTTCATGCTTTTTGTGCTCTGCCTTTTGCGGATAAAGGAATTCGGGCCGGTTTTCCAAGCCCGGCGCAAGATTATATTGAAAAGAGTCTGGATTTAAATGAAGCTTTAATCAAACATCCGGCCAGTACTTTTTTCGGGCGTGTTGTCGGCGATAGTATGAAGGATTGCGGATTGGAGGAAGGAGACATTTTGGTTATTGATAAATCTTTGACGGTTTATGACGGGGCAATGGCTGTTTGTTTCATTGATGGAGAGTTTACGATTAAGTTTATTAAAAAGAAAGCGGGCGGTCTATGGCTAATGCCTGCTAATTCAGCTTATTTACCGATTCAGGTGACTTCTGAAAATGATTTTATGGTTTGGGGTATTGTGACGTACTCTATCAAAAACAGGCATAAGAGGTAAAGATGTTCGGATTGCTGGATTGTAATAATTTTTATGTCAGTTGCGAGCGTGTTTTTAATCCTGCTTTATGTCAAAAGCCTGTTTTGGTGCTTAGTAATAATGACGGTTGTGTGATTGCCCGTTCGAATGAAGCAAAAGCGCTGGGTATTCAAATGGGAACCCCTGCTTATCAGTTGAAGAGGGTGATCGAAAGAGAAAAAATACATGTTTTTTCTTCTAATTATGCATTATACGCTGATATGTCCGGTCGTGTGATGCAGCTTTTGGAAAGTTGTGTGCCGGCAATGGAAGTTTATTCAATAGACGAAGCTTTCTTGGATTTGACAGGCATAACACAACTTACTTCCTTCGGTAGAAAAATAATTCAGATGGTGATGCGCGGAACAGGCATTCCTGTTTCGTTGGGGATAGCTTCTACGAAAACTTTGGCAAAAGTTGCCAATAAATTTGCAAAGAAATATCAATCTTATCAGCATGTGTGTTTAATAGATACACAAGAAAAACGTGAAAAAGCTCTGCGATTAACGAATATCAGCGATGTGTGGGGAATTGGACATCGTCTGACGGAAAAACTGCATCAGGAAGGTGTGAAAACAGCCTATGATTTTACCTGTCTGCCGCGTGCGTGGGTCAGACAAAATCTGCATCTGGGCGGATTATGTGTTTGGCAAGAGCTGCAAGGAGAAAAATGTCTTGACTTAGAACAAGAAGAAATGGAGAAAAAACAAATTTGCACTTCCCGTAGTTTTGGCGAAATGGTGACAGAATTGTCAGTGTTGAAAGAAGCCATTGCAACACATGCAGCCAGGTGTGCGGCTAAATTAAGAAAACAAAACGGCTGTGTTGTTTCGTTGGTCGTTTTTATCTCTACAAACGTTCATCGGACGGATTTACCTCAATACTGGAAAAGCCAACTTGTTTCCTTATTGGTTCCGTCAGATGATACACGTGAAATTGTGACAGCGGCCTTGCATGGGTTGGAACAGATTTACAAACAAGGATATAATTATAAAAAAGCAGGTGTGATTTTGACGGAAATTGTCGCTAAGGTGCCTTTTCAGCAGGATTTATTTGATGAAAAGAATCATGAAAAGGCTTTTCGGTTAATGCAAGCCATAGATCAAATAAACGGTTTTTATCATGAATGTAAAATTCGTTTGGCTGTCGAAGGAACCGGTCGTCGGTGGCGATTAAAACAGGAAAAACGTTCATTATGTTATACAACAAACTGGCGGGAGTTAATTCGCATTCGAACATAAAAAGTATTCTCTTAAAGCCTCTTTCCCTGATTGAACAAAATGTTTTGTTTTTAAATAGGAAAATAATCCTTGACTTTAAATAAAGAAAAGAGTATATTTTATAATGTTAAAAGCTCGACGTGTGTTCGGGCTTTTTTTTATGTCTGAAAGGAGAAGAAAGTGAAAGAGCGTTTATTAGCATATTTGAAGGAAAATAAAAAGAAGGTCGTTGCATTTGTCGTTGCTGGTATAATCGCAGCATTGGGATTGACTGTCTCACAAGAGGCAGCTGATGGGATTGTCAGTGTTTTAGATAGTCTATCAACCGCGTTGTTTGAAACGGCAGTCGCATGACAAATCCGGTCGTTTGGCTCTTGAGTGCCCTTGCAGGGGCACTCTTTTTTTATAAGTGGGGTAAGAAAGCAGGGCAATATGACGAGCAGAAAAAGACGCAGGAAAAAGTTTTGGCTGCATTGGAGCAATCTTATCATTTTGATTCTTTGGATGATGTTGAGCTTGACAGGCTGCCATCAAAATATGACTGATGCTCCGTTTTGTTTTATTTATCGGCCAGTCGCAGGAACAGGAGATATTCAACCTGAACCACAGCGATTGGCAGTAAAAAGGAATAACTTAAAATATGAGGAGTTATGTGAATGATGACGATTTTAATGATGATTTTTGAATCCTGGTGGCGGCGGTGGTTTGGCGGCGGCTTTATTGGCGGGGACAAGTGGGAAAATAAATGGTTTAATCGCCGGGGGACACAACATATTGTCAACTGTCTGATAATGGCCTTGTTTTTGGGCATATATTGTAAAATAAATATTTGGATAACAATATATTGTATCGCAGTGATTGAAGGCTTATTTTGGTCGCCGGGACATGGACCTGGCTTTGATATGTCACGTGCCGGCGTGCCGGATGATACAAGCCGATATGAGGAAAAGTGGTGGAATAAAATTTGTCAATTCCTTGTTCCACGTGAACAATGGTATTCATTTGGATACGACTGGCTGTGGATGATGCTGCGCTATACAAGCCCTTGTGTTTTGCTCGTCCCCGTTTTTGGCTGGGAGATTTTGTTTATGGGCTTGTCGGTTGCACCTGTCTATGGCTTTTGTGCTTCGTTTTATGAAAAAGTGGATACGTCGCGTTGGCCGTCATGGTTAGACCGTGCCAACAAGTTAGCCGAAATTATTGTCGGCGGAATTGTGGGGTTGCTTTTGGGAGTGTTGGCATGAGGAAGTATGATAATGTGAAACCATTATTGAAAGATGAGGAACGACAAGCTGTCGAATGTTGGATGCGTGTGATGGGGTATTTTCGTCCTGTGTCTGGTTTTAATAAAGGTAAGCTCTCTGAATACAAAGAACGAAAATGGTTTCATGAAAGAAAAATTAAACTCTGAAAAGTCTTCGAGCTGTTTTGGTCCGACAGTTTATTTTGACAGGTTTCACCGATTCTAAAACAGACTGTCTTGATAAAGGAGGGGCAAGAAAACAGCATAGAGCATAAAAATATAAATAACTCTTGCAAACCATTTTAATTTTGTGTTTAATTACCGTAGTAGGTTAAATATGACAGCACAAAGACATTTGAACTTTATTGATACAATAAACTTTGGAAGTTATTATACACCACCCGATCTTGTTGATATAGTATATAATATGGTTCAAAAAAATGAACCAAATTGGTATAATTTTAGGATTATTGACACGTCGTGCGGGTATGGGAATTTTTTGCGTATTCCGCATTCAATTGGCGCGGATTATGATGAAAAAGCCATACAGGAAGCTTGTAAGCAAACTAAGAACTGTCATTTCTATTGCCACAATAGTTTAATGAATGTAAATAGAAGGCAGTATGGTTTATCGGATAATGATAAAATAATTATTGTGGGTAATCCCCCATATAATGATACAACATCTATTATACGTAATGATATTAAATCGGAAATATGCAAGATAGACGAGGATATAAAGCATAGGGATATGGGTGTATCGTTTTTGCTCTCGTATGAAAAACTGAAAGCGGATTATATTTGTGTTTTGCATCCTTTATCATATCTTATAAAAAAAGCTAATTTTAACAGCCTCAATAAATTTAAGGATAATTACATTTTAATTGACTCTGTGATTGTAAGTAGCGGGGCGTTTCATGATACTTCTAAAACAACTCATTTCCCGATTATCATTGCACTCTACAAAAGAAGCAGCAGGGGAATGGACTATCCTTTTATCCAGAATTATACATTTAAGACAAAGGATAACAAAGCGTTTAAGATCGGTGATTTTGATAAACTTTGCAATTATATTACCAAATATCCTAACCATAAATATTTATCATTGAAGGATTCTGTCGCTTTTTTTTGGACAATGCGGGATATCAATGCCTTAAAAAGGACGAAAACTTTTATAGAACGGGAAGTTTATAATTCTATCAGAATTCCAAAAGAAAAATTATCATTATATTGTTATGCGGATGTGTTTAAAGAATATATTTCTTATGTACCGTATTATTTTGGTAATAGCGATATAATGATAGATTTAGATTCTTTTAAACGTATAGAGAAGTCTTTCTTACGTAAAAGTCTTTCTAAGTATTCTTTTTTAAGGGGCCTGCTGCAGGGAGAAGATGTATCAGAGAATGATCTTTATAATATAAATACTTACTTTCACGATTTGCTGGGAGAACATTATGTGGATAAAGGAATTGGATGAACAAAATAAAAAAATAATTGTTGAAATTCCTTTAACAAAAGGAACAGATAAGACAAGAATCAAAAAAAGAAGTTGTTTTAATGAGTACGGAATCCCTGTCTCAACGAAATCCGAAAGTTTTTCTCAAGCCTGCTATGTTGAGTGGCAAATTGGATATGATGTTGTGACCTCCGATAAAGAAAAGTTAGAACGAACAACAATGAAAGATTTTGTGTTTAACGGAGCAAATGGAAAAGAAAAAACAATTTACGAGTTGTCAGAGTACATTTTTTATTTTTATAAATGGAATGTTATTTCTAAGAATAAATTACTTGAAATAAAATCTTTTTTGGAGGCTTGTTCTGAAAATGATTTTGTCGACAATCCTCGTAATTTTGCCATAGAACGGAGTCATCCGGTAAAAAAACAGGTTTTGGGAATAAATTTCTTTTATACGCAAGTAAAAACCCAATGCTTGTTCATAGATTCGAGCAGTATGAAATTTTAACGGAAATTAAAATAACGGAAAAACAATATGCGATCGGTGTTCAGCCTATGCTTTATCTGTGTTTCCCCATAATGGAGCTAAAGTCTTCACAACCTTTAATCGGACGAACTGCCATAACAAAAGAAACAGCAGATTTTGAAATCAATTCCAGTAATATATCTATTTTTTTAGAAATGTTAAAAATATTTGGTATTTTAAGTAAGAATCATAACAAAGATATCATAACCATCATTGATAAAATAGTAAGCTGATTATTTCACAGTATCTGAAATTCAATTCATCTTGAATGATACAATAAATCTGTTTGTTAATATAAAGCGATTACAGGTTTTTATTTTCCGATGGATATATATGCTAAAAGCTTTTTATATAAGCATATTCCGTTTTGATGACAACAGAAAGAAAGTTGGAAAAACGCCATTTGGTATTTATTTGACATTTGGTCGGAGTGGCGGGATTTGAACCCACGACCCCTACGTCCCGAACGTAGTGCTCTACCAGACTGAGCCACACTCCGACTAAGAATGTCCTCTTTATATACCACTTCAAAATAAAATTCAACATCTTTTTTTATATTTTGATGTCTTTCTTAACTTATCTTTACAAAACCACCTTTTACTGAAGAGCATTTTTGAAATTTTTCTTGTTTTTTCCATTGCTCTGTTTTAAAACTGAAATAAAGGAGAAAAAAATGAATGAATACGAAGAACAAGTTTTAGAATGCCATAAAGCATTCGGTGTTGCAGAGCATAAACCTTTTACCAAAGATTTACTGACACTCCGTAAAACTTTGATTGCCGAAGAAACAAAAGAGCTTTTCGATGAAATTGACTCTGCTATTTCGGAGGTTGAAACAGGTGCTGTGGTTTCTCACGAAACATTTGAACGATTGATGAAAGAAATTGCTGACTTGCAATATGTATTATCGGGGATGGTTGTCACATTCGGATTACCGATGCAGGAAGCGTTTCGGCGCGTGCATCAAAGTAATATGTCCAAGTTGGGGCCGGACGGAAAGCCGATTTTTCGTGAAGACGGCAAGTACATTAAAGGACCTAATTACAAGAAACCGAATTTGTCAGACTTATCGCAGGATATTTTATAAATGGAAAAATTTGTCAAACAATATGATGTTCGAAGTTATGAATGTGATAAGGACAGCCGTTTAAGACTGTTGACAATTTTTAATTTGATGCAGGATATGGCGGATACGCATGCCGATTTGATGGGGGTGGGATATGATGCTTGCTTTCAAAAGGGAATCGGTTGGGTCGGGGGCAACTATCATCTTCGGATTCATAAACTGCCGAAATGGCGAGAAAAAATTATTTTAAAAACATGGCCGACTGCAAAAACTTTTGTGACGGGAATTCGGGACTTTGAAGCGCTTAATGAAACCGGTTCTATCCTGTTTCAAGCTTCCAGTCAATGGGTTCTGATTGATTTGACCAAAGGACGACCTGTAGCGGTTGCTAAAAACTTAGGAAACTATGAGCTTTTGCCGGAAAGAGCAATTGAAACACAGTTTTCAACGCCTCCGTTGCCTGAACGAACGGATTTTGAAAAAAAGTTTTTTGTCCGTTATGATGACATTGATATGAATAATCATGTTAACAATGCCGTTTATCCGGTATGGGCGGCAGAAGCTGTCCCGCCGGCTTTTAAGGCATGTCATGATGTGGCTGAGTTGGAAGTTTCTTTCAAAAAGCCGGCTTTGTCAGGGGATGTGGTTTTAATCGAAACGCAAATAGATGATAAAACAACCCGTCATTTAATCAAAAGCGAGACGAACGGAACAGTTTTTGCTCAGGTTGCCATTCAATGGACAGTTCATTCTGAAGACTGAGCTTTTCTTTTGGGATGAAAACGATAAAATATAACGGGTGTCACCAATAGATTTAAAATGGTAGATGTTAACAATCCGAAAGCAATGACAACTGCTGCCGGATAAAGGATTTCTTTCCCGGCGGTGTTGCCTGCAACGATCAACGGCACAAATCCGATAATAGAGGTTAAAGTTGTCATCATAACGGGTTCTAAACGCTCCTTTGTCGTATTAATCAATTCTTTTATTGTCAGTCTTTTTCCTTTCTCGGCTTCTTTATGCAAATATAACTCCATTAGCAAAATGCCGTTACGAATGGCAATGCCTACCAAAGCAATTAAACCGACAATACTGGCGATTGAAATGACGCGAGAGGTTAGAAATAATCCGATTACGGCTCCCATTAAAGAAAGCGGAAGAGTAATCATCAACTGCAAGGCCAAATTTAAACTTTTAAAGTTAATGTAAAGAGCGCCGAACATAATCGTCAAGGACAGCAAAGCCAAAATAAAAATATGACGAGCTGCTGTTTGTTGGCTTTCAAATTGGCCGTCTATTTTCCAAAAAGTATTTTCAGGGAACGATATTTCATTCTCGATACGTTTTTCAATGTTTTGTGCTGTTTTTACTAAGTCTCGTCCAATAATATTTGCTTGAATAACCAAGCGACGACTGCCGTTTTCTCGAGCAATTTCACTCGGACTTTTGGTTAAGTAAATTTCACTGATAGTCGATAGAGGAACAAAATAGCCTTTAACCGTTTCAACAGGGAGTTGTCCTAAAACGTCAGGTGTGATGTTAAGAGCATCTTTGAACATTAAAACAAGATCATAACTTCGTTCATCTTCCTGGATTTGTGCGATTTTTCGACCAGCCAAGGCTGTCTCGATGCTGTTAACGGCTGTGCCGGTCTGCACACCATGACGAGCTGCTTTGTCTCGATCAATTTGAATGTGTATTTCGGGGATCAAAATTTGCATGTCTTGTGTGATGTCTGTTATCTCCGGCATTTCTTTTAAAATGTGTTCGATTTGCTCTGCCGTTTTACGAAGAGCTTCGGTGTCAGATCCGAATAATTTGATAGCTAATTGAGACTGTGATCCAGAAATAATAAAATCGATCCGGTGTGAAATGGGTTGCCCGATGTTGACAAAAATACCGGGAATATTCAGTTTTTCTCGAATTTCTGACATTAGTTCTTCTTTGGTTTTCTGTGTTTTTGGTTTAAGCTCAACTTCAATTTCACTGATGTGAACGCCTAGCGCATGTTCATCCAAATCTGCTCTGCCTGTTTTTCGTCCGGTTGAAACAATATCAGGAATGGAAAGTAGAGCCTTTTCTGCCAGTTGTCCAATCCGATTGCTTTCTGTCAGGTTTGTTCCGGGAGCCGAAGCTACAGCTATATTAAAACTGCCTTCGTTAAAAGGAGGCAGAAATTCACGTCCCATTTCGAGTGCCGCACAAACAAGAAGCACAAAAAATATTCCTAAAGCAATCAAAACACCTTTTGTGTGATAAAAACAAAAACGCAATCCTTTGTCTTGTGCTTTTTTGAGAATACGGACAATCCATGCATCATGAGGACGGCCTAAGGATTTTAACGAAGGCAGCAGGTAAGCTGATAAAGCCGGTGTTAAAGTCAATGCGACAACGGTTGACATCGTCATGGACAGAATAAAGGCAATCGCTAACGGTGTAAAGATTTTTCCTTCAATCCCTGATAGAGCAAAAAGCGGAATAAAAACTAAGAAAACCAAAACAGTAGAAAAAATAATGGAGTTGCGAACTTCTTTTGATGCTTCAAAAACAACCTGCCAAACAGGGCGCGGGGTTTGACTGTGTTTATTTTCTTTAAGGCGTTTGTAGATGTTTGTCACATCAACAATTGCATCGTCAACAAGCGAACCGATTGCCATAGCTAAACCGCCCAGCGTCATTGTGTTGATATTTAAACCGAATACGTCAAAGACAATGGCCGTCATGATGAAAGAGGTCGGAATAACAGTTAAAATAATGGCGGTTGATCGAAAATTGACAAGAAATAAAAACAAGATAACGGCAATTAAAATAGAACCACTCCATAAAGCTTCCGTGATGTTGTCAATGGCGCGCTGAATGAAGCGACTTTGTTTAAAAATATCTGCCGTCAAAATAACATTTTCAGGTAAGATTTTTTGTATTCTGCTCAATTCTATTTCCAACTGACGAGTCAGTGATAATGTATCTATACCGGGTTGCTTGGCAATACTGATTAAAACACCCGGATTAGCATTGATGCCGGCATCTCCGCGTTTGTTTATTTCAGGTGCTTCCCGAATATCGGCAATTTGTTCCAACGTAATACCAGGAGCATCTTTTCGAATTTCTTTAGCCAACACGATTTTTTTTAAGTCAGCGATTGTTTCCGGTCGTCCCAGGATACGAATTTGCTTTTCTGTCCAAGTTTCTTGTAAAAAGCCGGCCGTAGAGTTTAATCCGCTGTTTTGAAGGGATTGAATGACATCAGAAAGAGAGATGTTCATCAGTTGCATTTGGATAGGATCCAGCATAATTTGGTATTGCTTGATGTCTCCGCCAATCGTTGAAACGTTAGAAACGCCGGGAATACCCAACAACCGCTTTCGTATTAAATTATCTGCAATACTGCGTAGCTGCATGGAGGAAAAAGCATTATTTGACGAAAAAAGGCCCGCAATCATAACTTCTCCCATAATGGACGAAACAGGTCCCATCGCTATGCGTGTTCCGTCAGGTAAGGATTGTTGAAGAGTGCTCAATCGTTCATTGATAATTTGACGCGCTTTGAAAATGTCTGTATCCCAATTAAACTCGGCTTTAACTATGCCATAACCAACGTTAGCGGAAGAAGTCAGACGTGTGATGCCAGATGCTCCGTTGACAGCATTTTCAACGGGAATTAAAATCTGTTTTTCTATTTCCTCAACAGCTAGTCCTTCTGTTTCAATAATCAAAGAAACGGTCGGTTTATTCAGATCCGGGAATACATCAACGGATAAATGAGCAGCCTTGTTATATCCGTAAAAAAACAATAACAAGTATGCACACACAATAATGAGTTTGTATCTTAAAGAAAATTGAATAATTCGATCAAACATTACTCTATCTCCTCTTTTTGTGTCTGTCTATTGGTCGATGTTGTCACAAATTGTAATTGGTGAGCTCCTTGAGTGATAACTTTTTCGCCTTCTGATAAACCATGTATGATTTCAATAAGATCGCCTGATACGTGTCCGATGGCTACCGGTCGACGTTCAAAATGATTTTCTTTTCGGATAAAAACATAGAAATTTCCTGCTTCTCCTTGAACTGCTTTTTGAGAAACCGCCAAGGCGTTTTCTTCTTCATCTAGCAAAATTGTCATTTCTCCTTTTAATCCTACGAAAGAAAAAGGGGGTGAGGTATTAAAGTTTGAATAAATGCTGAACATTCTGTTAGTTGTGTCAATTTCTTCATCTATTTCATAAACTTTTCCCGAGAGTGTTTTGTCTGGAGAAACATCTAATTTTATGATGGTATTCATTCCTTTTTCTATGATAAAAAGTTCTTTTCCCTCCATAATAAAACCTTGAGCAATTAGCTGTTCTGTTAATGGTGCATGTCGCAGTGTCATCGGAATAGTTATGGTTTTATATAAAGTATGTTTTTTGACTTCTTCTTCTTTCAGTTGCAGATTGTGGATTTGAATATCTGTCAGATCAAATGAGGTACTGACTTGATTTCCGACAAAAGCAGAATCACCATGATCATGTCCATTATGAGCTAAAGCAGGTATTGCCAAATAAATCAATGTGCATAAAATAAACAGTATTTTCATTGAATATCCTCCAATCTTGAACCGATGTAAATTTCCAAAACCGCTTTTGCTTCATAAGCTTCTTTTAAAGCAAGCAATGCGGCCGTTTGAGCCGAAGTCCATTTTTCTTTGGCTTGCCAAACCACTAAAACAGAAGCTTCGCCTTTGTTGAAAGCTTCTTCTGTTTCAGCAATGCTTTTTTCGTAAAGCGGTAATATTTCCTTAAAATAAGTCTCAGCTCTTTGGGAGAGGCGTTGTGCTGTTTGATAATGATTTTTTATCAGTGTCTCAAAACCGACTTTTTCTAAGTTTCTCTGCTGCGTTTTTATCCATGCTTCTTCGGCTTTTAATGCTTTTATGCGGCCGTTGCTGTGATTCCACAGAGGAATTGTCAGCGTCAGTCCGGCTTGCCAACTATCTTGGTTTTCTTCATTGTCATACCCATATTTGATTTTAGGTTCTAAAATTGGGAAATAAGCATCTTGTTTGGCAATGGACAGCTTTTTGGCGGCTTGTTGTTCCTGTAAGTTTAACATATATTGGTAAGAGGGTTGGTTTTGTGCTGTTTCAAGGACTTGTTTAAGCGTAGCTTTTATCTGGATACGTGGCGGTGGTTCAAGGGTTAATTCATCATTTGAAAGCCCGATCTGTTGTCCAAAATCCAAAAATATTTTTTGCTTGTGCCATTTTTGAGCAGCAGCTTCTTCACGGACAGCCATTGTATCAGCCTTTAACAGAGCGGCTTCTGTTTTGGAAATACCATTACGGTTTAAAGAACGTGTCACGGTTTCATTAGCTTTCTCCAAATAGGCTTGATTGAGAAGAGTGTATTTTAATTCTTCTTGAGCCAAAAAAGTTTCGCAATAAAGCAGTGTTATCCGGTGATAAAGACGCAAAGCATCCAAGCGTTCCTCTTGCCTGTTCATTGTTTCTAATAGCTTTTTATAGTCAAAGCGGGTCAAGGTCAGATCTGATAAACGCAAAGGCTGTGTGAAGCTGATGTCTGACGAATGACTGTCAACATCATATTCCCACTCAAGCTCGGGACTGAGCAGTGCTGTATCGTCTGTCTCGGCGCCAAAGGTATTCAGTCTGTTTTTCTGTAATTCAGAGACGAACGGACTATGGATAAAAGCCGACGCCAAAGCTTTGTCAAGTGTTAATGTTTCGGCACAGATACCGAAAGGGAGGCTGCAAAACAGCCCTAAGATTATAAAAAAACGCATTTTTTCCTCTTTCTTTAAGTGTATGAATAAAGCTTAAAGAAAAGAACGAGGTGGTTTTTTTATTTTATAAATAAATGATAAAGAAAAAGATTTTACTTTCGGAGGCCGTTTAAAAATACTTACCGAAGCCTCAAAACGCTCTTGAATACTGGAAGTGGGCAAGAATGAAAAAGCATGGGTACAGAGGGAACAATCTTCGCAACAGCAAGTATGGTGTTGCTGATGCGGACAGTCCGAAGGTGCAGTTATGGACAGAACAGTTGTCGGTTGAGTCGAATGAATATGTGTTAAGACGGACATTCCTAAAAAGGATGTCACAAAAGCCAACAAAAACAAAAAAGATACAACAGCTTTTTTCATAAAAGACATCTTAGCAATGATGGACTTCTTTTGTCAATATCAAAAAAGAGACTTTTAGATGATAATAAAAATGTTTTTATTGATTACTTGTAAACAGGTAAAAAATGTAAAAAAATAATATTTTTATTGCAATTTTTTATGAAATGTTTTAGGAAGAAGAAAAAGAGGAGATACGATCATGCACGTCAGAAAGAAACAAGCTTGTATAAGTGCTTTCATCCCACTAGGGGGGAGGGGGGTCAATTTGGTCGCACATTATTAGAGACATTGTCAGTTTTAGCCTTGTCAGGAATGCTGACATCGTTAGCATTAGCCGGGTTTGTTTACGCGCGAGCTAAGGTTGCGGCCAATCATATTTTAACGGATGTTTCATTAGCGTATGCCGAAGCGTTGCCCGAGACGCGGGAGAGCAATCGGTTTTATGAAATTTCTTTTACGACAGATTCACATTTAACGATACACACGGTCCGGACGGAAAGTTTTCTGACGGAATGAGCGGATTTGGTTATTGTTGAGGATGTTCCCGAGCGTATTTGCCGGATATTGTTTGGGATGAACGGCGTGAACGGTCTGAGTCTTTTGTCAGAATCAGACGAGACATATGTTCCGTTTCCCGGGTGTGAGACTGGTTTGAACCGGATGATATTTTCTTTGAACGGAGAGGGGTCATGTGATTGTCCTGCGCATGCGTCTTGTGAGCTGGACACGGGGTGTCATTGTGATTTCGGGTATGAAATATCTTCTGACGGGAGTTGTCAGGAGAAGAACTGTCCTTCTGTTAAAGAGATTACGGAGATCACGGAAGAATATTGTTGTGAGAAGGCGAAAGGTGTTTGGGACGGTATAGTAGGTTGTGTTTGTCCCGAGGAAAGTTATTTTAATGGAACGTCCTGTGTTGCGTCGCAGGGTTTTTGTGTTTACAGTTATGAAGGACCGAGCGGCGGCGGATATTATTCAAATTGTTCATATACCTTCAGTGAAACGGATGGCACGGCTTCGGTCGTTTCACGGGAAAGCTGTCCGTCTGGACAATATTGTATTTTAAAGTGGACGGACACGGATTGCGGCAGTGAGATCGAAGCCTCCGGCGCTTCGGTGATTTACGGTCGTTGTGCAACGCTGTCGACACATTACAGCCAATGTCGTCAATATGATGAAAATCTTGTTCCGACGGTTTCGGCCCTTCAAGGCTGCGGTTCAGACGAATATTGCCGATTAACTTGGTCGAGCGATACCTGCGACACGTTATCGGCCGAAGGAGCAGCTTTTATTTACGGAGTCTGCTTGGAACTCGCCAAGTCTTCTCCTATAACATGCCCGGTGGAAAAAGAAGAAGGAGTTTAAGATGAAAAAAATTTTTTTAATATTGTTTTTATTATTTTCGCTGAATGCCTATGGAGTTTGTAAAGAAGGGACAGAAATCACGGGTAAGAACGGTCATGTTTATTGTATGAGCAATGTCATTATGAACTGGTATACGGCATTTGCATGGTGTGATACGCAGGGGCGGACATTGGCGACGATGGAACAGATATGCGACATTGATGAAACGGAACGTTGGGATGGGAATACTGGAGAAGGGAAGTGCTTGAACATGGTTGGAGCAGGTCTAAGTCGATGGGCTTGGTCGTCCATTCCCTCCGGCTCCACTTCCGCATTCCTCGTCACTCTATCAACTGGAAATGTGACCAGCAGCATTCGTTCAAATACGTACAACGCCATCTGTTGGTAGGTTGTTTCCCAGCTTTTATTTTGACTCCAATCCGTCCTTAAATGGACGGATTGGGACTTGACGGACTGCATTTAAAGCAGTCCGTCCCGGGGTGCCGGGCTGCAACAGGGGCTTTATCGGAGCAGATACCGCTGTTTTTTTTTGATTATTTCGGTTTAAAGCCGGAAGAAAAAGAAAACCGTATTTTTTTATTGACAAGGAAAATAAATCCCGATAGGATACCCGCATATCGGGCGGTTAGCTCAGCTGGCTAGAGCATCTCGTTTACACCGAGAGGGTCAGGAGTTCGAATCTCTTACCGCCTACCAAACAGGGCCGTATGGCCCTTTTTTGATGTTTCTATCGGCCCACCTTCCATCTTTCCCGGTTGTTTGTTTCTTTGGAGGGCAAACTGCACCATCCGGCATTGCTTACACGGTTCAAAAAGATAATTTGCAACCAGGGGGATGAACCAATAAACATAAAAAGGGCGACAATTTGCCGCCCTTTATAAAACGAAAGTCAACAAACTTATTTGTTGACAGCGTCTTTCAAACCTTTACCAGCACGGAATTTGGGTTGTTTCGATGCAGCGATTTTGATTTTTGCACCTGTGCGCGGGTTGCGGCCTTCAGAAGCAGCACGTTTCGTCACAGCAAATGTACCAAAACCAACCAAACGAACTTCATCACCTTTCTTCAAAGCTCCGGTCACGGAAGCAATGAACGCATCCACAGCTTTAGCAGCATCTGTTTTGGACAAGCCAGCTTTTTTTGCAACATCTGCAATCAAATCATTCTTATTCACGATAGGACTCCTTATTATAAAGTTAATACATAGTCTCCAATTTTGGCTCTTTTGAGCCACAATTAGATGTTAAGACGCTTTTGAAAGGATTGTCAAACAAAAATCTCATTTTTTCGTGATTTTCCTTTATTTTTGTGAAGTTTTATCGCTCAAGTAGAAGGAAAAAAGTAAAATATGCCACTTTTGGATGTAAAACATCAATATATCCAGGAAATCCAAGGCTTTCATGCTTTCTTAAACAAAAATAAAAACGATTCGTTTTAACTCTTTCGGAAAATGATTCGATAAAATGGCAGTTCACATTTTTCCCTGGTCAGAAAAAACGTTTTCAGTTATCCTCATAACGACTCGATTCGTTTTTCGTTTTTAATAAAAAAAATCGTTTGTCTTAAAATGGAATAACCTAATAGGCGATTTTATTTAAAATATTTTCTATTTATAGATTATAATTATCAATTAAAAAGTGTATCTAAATAAAAAACTTTAAAAATATTCAAAAAAATGTAATCTAAAGATTGTGTTCTTTAAAACTTTTACATATAATACATGTGTGTTTAAAAAACGATGAAAGGAGGTAGAAAATGCTTTCAACTGAACAAGTTTTCATTAAAAGTGAAAACGTTAAAGTTCCTTTAAATAAGGAAGTTTGCGCTGCTCTGAATGATATTTGTCAAAAGGAGAAGATTAATTTTGGAAATCTCTGCTCTATGATTGATCAAAGAAAAGGAAAGACCTGTCTGACATTGGCGCTTTATTTGTTTACTTTGATTTATTATCGGCGAGCAGCGCTGGTTCAAAAATAATGATTTTTTCATTCCTCTGTTAAAAAAAAGCCCCCGAAAGGGGGCTTTTGGTTAAGAACTTAATTAACGGCAACCGTTGTTTGTGGACCGGGTGCCTCACAAGGCGGTAAGTCGTTTGGCAAAGGGGTCAAAGGTTGGATTAAGGCCTTTTCCAAAACTTCGCGCACATAAGTGACAGGAATAATTTGAAGACCTTCTTTAACGTTGGCCGGTATTTCCTCCAAATCTTTGACATTTTCCGAGGGAATCAGAACGGTTTTTAAACCGGCTCGCAGAGCTGCCAACAATTTTTCCTTTAACCCACCGATCGGCAGAACACGACCACGCAACGTAATTTCTCCCGTCATGGCAATGTCTTTCCGAACCGGAATACCGGTCAGAGCGGAAACCAAAGACGTACACATGGTAATACCGGCTGACGGTCCGTCTTTCGGTGTGGCTCCTTCGGGAACATGAACATGAAGATCATTCTTTTCAAATAAAGAGGAGGGAATACCAAAAGCAACATGGTGCGAACGAATGTAAGAACGAGCTGCTTCCACAGATTCTTTCATTACATCTCCCAGCGATCCCGTTAAGATGATATTGCCTTTTCCGGGCATCGTGACTGCTTCGATGGATAGAATTTCCCCCCCCACTTCTGTCCAAGCTAAACCGGTTGTCACACCGACTTGGTCTTCCTGTTCCGCAACCCCGAAACTATAACGTGGCACACCGGCATATTTTGACAAGTTTTCTTTTGTCACTTCCACCGTTTTTTGTTCACCCATCATGATTTCTTTGACGGCTTTTCGCGTCAGATTGGCAATTTCACGCTCTAAGTTGCGCACACCTGCCTCACGCGTATATAAACGGATTAAATCGCGGATAGCATCTTCCGTCACTTTAAATTCTTTTTCGGTCAATCCGGCGGCTTTCATTTGTTTGGCAATCAAATGACGCTTTGCTATTTCGACTTTTTCGTCTTCTGTATAGCCGGATAATTGAATAATTTCCATTCGATCTAACAAAGGACGCGGCATTTTCAGCGTGTTAGCCGTTGTGACAAACATCACGTCGGATAAGTTATAATCAATCTCCAAATAATGGTCGTTGAAGGTTGCATTTTGTTCAGGATCCAGCACTTCCAGCAAAGCAGAAGAAGGATCTCCGCGCCAGTCAGCTCCTAATTTATCAATTTCATCCAACAGGAACAATGTGTTTAGCGTTTTGGCTTTTTTCATGCCCTGAATAATTTTGCCGGGCATGGAACCGATATAGGTACGTCTGTGTCCGCGGATTTCTGCTTCATCCCGCATGCCGCCTAATGAGGCGCGGACGAAATGTCGTCCTGTTGCTTTGGCAATAGACTGTCCCAAAGATGTCTTGCCGACACCCGGCGGACCGACCAAACATAGAATCGGACCCTTAATTCCGTTCGACTTCTTTTGAACAGCTAAATATTCAATGATGCGTTCTTTGACTTTTTCCAAACCGTAATGATCTTTATCCAGGATTTCCTGAGCTTTTTTTAAATCAATTTGGTTTCGTCCCGGATGCTTCCACGGCAAAGATAAAATCCAATCTAAATAATTGCGAATGACACCGGCTTCGGCCGACATAGGACCCATCATGCGCAGTTTCCTGAGCTCTCCAAGGGCTTTTTCTTTTGCTTCTTTGGGCAAATGTGCTTTTTCAATTCTTTTTTGAAACTCAAGCAATTCACTGCCTTCTTCTTCATCTCCCAGCTCTTTTTGAATGGCTTTCATCTGCTCATTCAGATAGTATTCTTTTTGACTTTTTTCCATTTGATGTTTCACGCGCTTGCGGATTTTCTTTTCAACTTGCAAGACGCTGATTTCCTTTTCCATGAAAGTAAACAATTCTTCCATGCGTTTCAAAAGGGATTTTGTTTCCAAAAGCTTTTGTTTGTCAGCAATTTTAAGCGTTAAATGAGATGAAACGGCATCTGCCAACTTGGCCGGATCTTGTATTTGAGAAACGGCGACCCATGCTTCCGGCGGAATGCGTTTATTCAGGCTGACATATCGTTCAAATTGTCCCATAATGGAACGGGTGAGGGCATCCAATTCTTCGGATGGTTCATCTTCATCTTTAACTTGTTCGGCACGAACTTCCATAAAAGGATCTTCTTGAATGAAGGCTTTAATTTCAGCTCGTTGTGTTCCTTCCACCAAGACTTTGACGGTTCCGTCCGGCAGACGAAGCAGCTGCAAAACGGTTGCCAGTGTTCCCAGTGTATTCATATCTTCGGCTTTGGGATCATCCACGGTCGGATCTTTTTGCGTGACAAGCAAAATTTGCTTATTTTCGGACATAATGCTATCCAAAGCACGGACTGACTTTTCGCGGCCGACAAACAAAGGCACAACCATGTGCGGAAAGACAACAATATCTCGTAACGGCAACAGCGGATAAACATCCTTCGGTCCGTTGTCGGCAGGAATAATATTTTCAAAGTTTTTTAAATCTTCTGACGGCATTTTTAACTCGCATTTTCTTGTTTTTCATCAGCGTAAACCAGCATCGGAGCAGCTTCGCCATTAACAACTTTTTCATTGATGATGACACCTGTTAAATCTTTAATGGTTGACAAATCAAACATCAAATCCAACAACAGATTTTCCATGATAGAACGTAAGCCTCTGGCCCCTGTTTTGCGGTCAAGAGCTTTCTGTGCAATGGCTTTGCAGGCATCTTTCGTAAAAGTCAAATCAACATTTTCCATCTTAAAGAGGCTTTGATATTGCTTGATAAGCGCATTTTTAGGTTCAGTTAAAATCTTAACCAAAGCCTTTTCATCCAAATCATCCAATGTTGCAATGACTGGCAAACGTCCCACAAACTCCGGAATAAGGCCAAACTTCAATAAATCTTCAGGTTCCAGTTGAGCCAAAAGTTCTCCGGTTGTCTTTTCATCTTTGTCATGAACGGTTGCGCCAAAGCCGATAGAGGATTTTTCGGTTCGACGTTCAATCATTTTTTCCAAACCGGCAAAAGCTCCGCCGCAAATAAAAAGAATATTGGACGTATCCACCTGAATAAACTCTTGCTGCGGATGTTTACGTCCGCCCTGTGGTGGAACGGCTGCTACCGTTCCTTCCATTAGTTTTAAAAGAGCTTGTTGCACTCCTTCACCGGATACATCACGTGTGATGGAGGGGCCATCGTTCTTACGAGAGATTTTATCTATTTCATCAATATAAACAATTCCTTTTTGAGCCTTTTCAACATTATAATTAGCCGCTTGCAGCAATTTCAAAATGATGTTCTCAACGTCTTCACCGACATAACCGGCTTCTGTCAAAGTTGTCGCATCGGCAATAGCAAAAGGAACATTCAGGATTTTAGCCAAAGTCCGTGCTAAATATGTTTTACCGCATCCTGTGGCACCGACCAATAAGATGTTGGATTTGTTGATTTCTACATCATCTTTCTTTTCACTTGAGAGGCGTTTATAATGATTGTAAACAGCAACGGAAAGAACTTTCTTGGCTTTTTCCTGTCCGATGACATATTGATCCAAAAAAGCTTTAATCTCATGAGGGGAGGTTAGTTTTAATTCATCATCACTCATCTCGGTTTTGGCATTAGAGGCTTCTTCCGCAATGATTTTAGCACATAAATCAACGCACTCGTCACAGATGAAAACCGTTTGACCTTGGCCTTCGCCCATGGAAAGCGTGCGTCCGGCAATCAACTTGCGAACTTCGTTCTGCGTTTTATTGCAAAAAGAACAAACGAGTGTGTTTTTGTTATTTTCGTGCGTTTTATCAGTCATTTCATTCCCTCTTTATCATAGATATGTATATATAGGAAGAGGGGGATCTTTTTGCAAGCCCCTTCTTTGGTCTGCCATCTTTTTGATATATGTCTGGCCATCCTGTCCTTATCTTGCCTAACTCATATTAAACTGATAACAGTTTATCTGCTTTCGGCTAAAAAGCAAGCAAAAAAGCAAACAATTTTAGGGATTATTTTTCCGGTGTTCTTGTTGTAATGATTTCATCAATCAAGCCAAATTTTTTGGCATCCTCGGGCGTCATGAAGTTATCACGTTCCATGGCTTTTTCAACAACATCCAATGATTTTCCCGTTTGTTGGACGTAAATCTGATTTAATCGCGCTTTTAAATCCAAAATCTCTTTTGCATGAATTTCAATATCGGTCGCTTGTCCTTGAAATCCGCCGGACGGTTGATGAATCATGATGCGCGAATGAGGTAGTGCAAACCGTCTTCCTTTCGCACCACAGCATAAGAGTAAGGAACCCATAGAAGCTGCTTGTCCCATGACAATCGTTGAAACAGGACATTTAATATAGTTCATGGTATCCATAATGGCCAAACCGGAAGTGACAACACCGCCGGGGGAGTTGATATAAAAAGAAATTTCTTTTTTAGGATCTTCTGCCTCCAGGAACAAAAGCTGGGCGCAGATAAGGCTGGATACATTATCTTCGACAGGTCCGGTCAAAAAGATAATTCGTTCTTTTAACAGACGCGAATAAATATCGAAAGCTCTTTCCCCGCGGCCGGTTTGTTCAACAACCGTCGGAACCAGATATTCCATTTTCATTTGACCGAACTCTGTCATGTGATATGTCCTTTATTTGTTTTTCTTATTGTCTTTTGCATCCGGATCGTAGGCATACAATTCGGCAACCGTCAATTGTTTTTCATTGACTTTAATATTGTCTGCTACGAAGTCAATGACTTTTTCTTCAAAAAGCGGCGCACGCAGGGTATCCAAAGCGCGTTCGTTTTTGGCATAGAAGTCAAAGACTTTTTGTTCTTGTCCCGGATAACGGCGAGCTTCAGCCATGATTGCCTTTGTTAAATCATCCTGTGACAGGGTGATTTTGTTCAAGTTTGCAATTTCGGCAAGCAGCAAGCCGAGTTTAACCCGACGTTCCGCAATACCTTTATATTCTTTTTTCAGATCTTCTTCTTTGGCGTTTTTCTCATCTTCATCCAGTTCGCCGCGGGCTTTAGCCGCTTCATACTGTTTCCAGATAGCGTCAAATTCCATATCGACCATGCTTTGCGGCGCTTCAAAATCGCACAAAGGAGCTAACGCATCCAAAATAGCGCGTTTCAAATGAATATGAGAGACATTCGCATATTCTTTAGCAAGCTCGTCTTTCACCAATTCTTTTAATGCATCCAATGTATCTTTTCCGAATAACTTGGCAAAGTCATCGTTCATTTCAACATCTTTGACTTTACGCAATTCTTTGATATCTACATCAAACAGAGCTTGTTTGCCTGCCAGTTCTTTAACATGATAATTGGCCGGAAAAGCAACGTTGACAAGGGTTTTTTCTCCGATTTTCTTGCCTGTCAGCTGATCTTCGAAACCTGGGATAAAGGTGTTGGAACCCAGTTCCAGGTAATAATCCTTGCCTTTTCCGCCTTTGAATTCTTTTCCGTCAATGGAGCCCACGAAGTCGATCACGATAATATCGCCGGTTTTTGTCGGGCGGTCTTCGTTTAAAACCTCTGTTTCGCGGCGGCTTTGAGCCAAACGTTTTAAGGCTTCGTCAATTTCTTTTTGGGTCACTTCAGCCGTTAATTTTTGGACTTCTACTTTTGTTAAGTCGACCGGTTTGATTTCCGGTAAAACTTCGGCTTCCACCGTGAATTCGAAATCTTTTCCGTCTTCAAAAGCGCCAATGTCCACTTTCGGTGTGTTGGCTGCTTTTAACTTATTTTCTTCAAAAGCCTGGCGAGAGCCTTGTTGAACCAAAGCTTCGGCGGCTTCGCCTTTTACGGCTTGACCATATTTTTGTTCAACGACATTCATCGGAACTTTGCCCGGACGGAACCCGGGAAGTTTGACTTTTGTCGCAATGTCTTGAAGCCTTTTTTGGACTTCAGCTTCGAATTCATCGGCGGGAACGACAACTTTAAATGTGTGTGTCAATCCTTTTTTATTTGTTTCAGTAATTTTCATAGACATATCCTATCATTTTTTTAACGGTGTCCTTTTGTGGTGCGGGCGGAGGGACTTGAACCCCCATGAGTTTCCTCATCGGAACCTAAATCCGACGCGTCTACCAGTTTCGCCACGCCCGCAAAACTCGGGACAGACAATCATAAAACAAATTGCAAAATAGACGAAAAGTCACGTTTTTGCAACTCTTTTTTACGCTTGAGGCTCATCTTGTCACAAAAAAAACGGAAAATCAAGCAGATTTCTTCATAAAAAAGGAACAAAGCATGAAAAAAGGGAAAGCATAACTTTCCCTTCTCATTTTGTGGAATAATCCTTATTAACGGAAAGACCACACTCTTTTATCTGCTATAAAAGATACAATTATATTGCAATATTATCTAAACTCTGTCAATATATTTTTTATTCTAATATGAAAAAAGAGGTCACTATGAGCTATACGTTAGGATTGGACTTAGGAAATACATCTATCGGATGGGTACTTTTAAAAACAAACGATGCGGAAATAACGGGAATTGAAGCCATGGGCGTCCGTATTTTCCCGGATGGTCGTGAAGCTCAGTCTAAAGAGCCTTTAGCTGTCGCACGCAGGATGGCCCGTTCGATGCGCCGTTCTTTGGACAGACGTCTGCTGCGTCAGGAAAAACTGATGCGCTTTTTGATTGAGAACGGCCTTTACCCTGCAAATGAAGCAGATAGTAAGAAATTGGTTCAATTAAATCCCTATGCCTGTCGTGATAAAGCTTCCCGTGAAGAAGTTAATCCTTTTGAAGTGGGGCGAGCATTATACCATATTTGTCTTCGTCGCGGTTTTCTCAGCAACAGAAAAACAGACAAAAAAGACAAAGAAAGCGGCAGCATGAAAACAGCCATTCATGTATTGGAAGAAAAAATAGCTCAATCAGGAGCGCAAACGCTGGGGCAATATCTGTATTTGCTTCAGCTTCAGGATGATCATGCGCAGCTGCGTGTCAGTGCGCAGACGGCGGGAACAAAAAACGTATACAATTTCTATCCCTCTCGAGCCATGTATGAGCGGGAGGTTGATCAAATTTTAATGCATCAATCATATTTGTCGGCGGCCCAGAAAAATGAAATAAAAGAAATTATTTTCTATCAACGGCCCTTGAAAAAGCCTCAAGTTGGCTTTTGCACTTTAGAAGAAAAAGAACGTCGGGCGCCCAAATCCAGTATTTTGTTTCAATATTTCAGGTTGTTGCAAAAACTGAATGATTTAGAATATGTTTTCTTGGATACAGGGGAATGTTTAACAGATGAAAACCGTCAAGTTATTAAAGAAATGCTGTTGAAATCAAAAGAAGTTTCTTTTGAAACGATTCGTAAAAAATTAGGCGTTTCGTATCGTTTTTCGCATGAAGACGAAAAAACATCCAAACTGACGGGACATGAAATCAATGCGAAAATGAGTTCTAAAAAGGCTTTCGGATCTGCTTGGTTTGAACTGTCCGGACGGGAACAAGAACACCTTGTCATGCTTTTGTCCAATCTGGAGAAAGAAGATGTTCTTGAAAAATATTTAAAACAGACTTATCCGGATTTAAGCGATGAGCAAGTCGAATATCTGCTAGGACTTTCTTTTCCAGAAGGATATGGCCATTTAAGTCGACGAGCAATGTTAAAAATAATTCCGTTTATGGAAAAAGGCTTATCTTATTATGATGCTTGTGAAGCGGCCGGTTATCACGAAACGGAACAGCCGCACGGAGAGCTGTTGCCTTATTATGGGGAGATTTTGTATAAAAAATTATTGGGCGGAAGTTTTAATCCATCCGATCAAAATACACCGGAGCTTTATTATGGAAAAATTAATAATCCGACAGTTCATATCGGTCTGAACCAACTTCGTTTGCTTGTCAATGAACTAATAGCCCAATATGGGAAGCCGACACAAATTGTGGTAGAACTGGCGCGTGAATTAAAGATGTCTCAAAAAGACTTGAATGAACTGAATCGAAGACAAACGGCCGATAGAAAGGAAAACGAGAAAATCAATCTTTTTCTGAAAGAACAAGGATTGCCTGAAAGCTATGAAAATCGAATGCGGTATAAATTGTGGACGGATTTGGCTGAAAATCCCTTGGAGCGCTGTTGTCCTTTCTGCGGTCGCACAATCGGTGAAGGGGATATTTTCTCGCCGGCTTTTGAAACAGAACATTTACTGCCATTTTCTCGTTCATTTAATGACGGACGGAATAATAAGGTTTTAGCTTGTAAGGAATGCAATAACTTTAAGAAAAACCAAACACCTTGGGAGGCATTTCATACTCATGTGGGAGATAAATATGATTGGGAAAATATCTTGGCCCGCGTTTCAAAAATGAATAACAGAAAAGCATGGCATTTTACGAAAGAAGCTGCCGAAAGTTTGGATGAAAACACGGTCTTAAATCGTTTTTTGAATGATACAAAGTATTTGTCCAAAATGGCAAAAGCTTATTTGGAATATATTTGTCCGGTTCGAACAATTCCGGGACAATTAACCTCTAAAATGCGCAAGATTTGGCAATTTAATGACTTGATCGGCGAAACGGATGAAAAAGATCGCACGGAGCATCGACATCATGCGATTGATGCCTTAACGGTGGCATGCACGACACGCAGTACACTACAGGCTTTTTCAACACATTCAAAAGAAAGCTATGAACGACAGCATAAAATTTTGGCCGGCAGTTTAGTTCCTTTTAAGGCTTTTAATCGGGCAGAAATGAAACAACTTTTGGAAAATATGGTGATTTCCTATAAACCTAATCATAAAGATGCTCAAAAAGCTGTTTCCCAAGGCAAAACGGCAGGGGCTTTGCATGATGAAACAAACTACGGAAAAGTGATGCATTTAAACGATGACGGTTCTGTTGAAAGCCGCTATGTGGTTCGAAAGCCGCTAATCAGTTTAATTGAAGATAAAAATATTGAAGAAATCGGTGATCGAAAAATCCGTCATGAACTGCAGACATTGCTTGCCGGCAAAAGTAAAGAGGAACGTAAAAAATTATTGGAGGCCTACAGCGAGGAAAAGAATATCAGAACGGTTCGCGTCCATATCATTAAAAAAGATGATGCTATGATCGGCATTTGTCGGAAGGGACAGGAAAAACCCTATCGTTATGTCGCCAGCGGTAATAATTATTGTATGGATATTTATTGTCCGAATCGAGGGAAAAATAAAGGGGTTTGGTGTGGAGAAGTCATCTCTAATTATGAGGCTCATCAAAAAGGTTTCCAGCCTCAGTGGCGGCAAAAAGAGCCGGAGGCAAAACTGATTATGCGTCTGTTTATCGACGATATGGTCGCATATGAGGAAAACGGACAAACGGAAATCCGACGCGTGAAAAAAATGGATAAAAGTGTTAAAGTTTATCTGCGTTCTCATTTGATAGCAGCAGAAGAAGCAGATAAATTATCTTGGGCAGCTTCTCCGCGACAGCTTCAGTTAAAAAATGCCCGGAAAATAAAAGTTGATGTTTTGGGACGGGTTTTTGACCCGAAAAGTTCCAAATGACCGGACAGATTTTGGAAATAGCAACAGATAATAAGCATTTGTCCGCCAAAGACGGATTTATCGTCATTTCGGAAGGACAGGTCGAGTTGGGCCGTATTCCGATTGACGCCGTTGAAGCCGTAGTTGTTTCTGCGCATGGCATCACTTACAGTCATTCTTTTTTGGTGCGCTTGTCAGAGAATAACATTCCGTTTGTGGCTTGCAATCAAAAGCACTTTCCCGTTTCTTATCTGCTTCCTTTAGAGGGACATTATAAGCAAGGCTCTGTGATGGATGCTCAGCTTCAAGCAAATCTACCGCTTAATAAAAGGTTGTGGCGAGACTTAGTGAAAGCAAAAATTGCTATGCAAATCAGCGTTTTAACACATTATCAGAAGCCTGTGCAACGTTTAGAGTATTTATTGAAATCCGTCAAATCGGATGATAGTGAAAATGCAGAAGGTCAGGCAGCCCGTTTTTACTTTCAAGCATTGTTCGGAGACAATTTTATACGCGATCGTGAGGCGGATGGTATCAATGCCATGCTCAATTACGGATATACGGTTCTGAGGGCCTTTATCGCGCGTTATTCGACGGCTGCCGGTTTGCATCCGACAATGGGGATTCATCATCGGAACGCTTTGAACGGATTTCGCTTAGCCGACGATTTGATGGAACCTTTTCGGCCGATTGTTGACTTTGCTGTTTATGAGATGATAACAAAGGGAGAAACGGCACTGACTTCAACCGTGAAGCAAAGCTTGGTTAATGTATTTTCAGGAAATATACCCGCTTTTTTGGGACAAACTCAAATAACAATCTGTATGCAGAATCTGTGTATTTCTTTGGCTAAAGTATATTTAAAAGAACGGGAGGAACTTGATTTGCCATATTCACCGCAACCATGGGATTGGGAGGCTTTAAATGCCTTCATCGCCGTATAATCAAATGTGGATGATGGTTATGTTTGATTTGCCGGTCGGAACGGCAAAAGAGCGTAAAAAAGCCACGGCTTTTCGAAAGGGACTCTTGGATCTTGGCTTCGAAATGTCACAATTTTCAGTTTATGTACGTTTTTGCGGCGACAGGCAGAAAACAGAACCTTATGTTCGAAAAATTAAGACGTTAATTCCGGAAAATGGGAGCGTCACGTTATTATTTTTTACGGATCGACAATTCTCCGATATTATTAACTTTTCGAATCGAAAACGTAAAAAATTAAAGGAAAATCCGGCTCAGTTATCTCTGTTCTAGAGAGCTTTTGGGAGGATATTTTCTTATATCCTCCTTTTAAAACAACGACTTAACTCAGTGAGATTATAGCAGATTAAAGAGTATGGTCAAGCCGTAACAATTCGTTGTCTACATAATTTTTTACTTCTATTATAGCAGATTAAAGAGTATGGTCAAGCCGTAACACTATAATTTCAAAGTATTGGGATTTTGCTATTATAGCAGATTAAAGAGTATGGTCAAGCCGTAACTTATCAATGTGTTTATTTACATCAACATTAATTATAGCAGATTAAAGAGTATGGTCAAGCCGTAACTTGTTTATCCCTGTTGTTATATAGCTTTTTATTATAGCAGATTAAAGAGTATGGTCAAGCCGTAACATCACCTAAAATAATATTGAAAGCTTTTTTATTATAGCAGATTAAAGAGTATGGTCAAGCCGTAACTTTTCAAAACCGTCAAATTCAAGCCGAGAAATTATAGCAGATTAAAGAGTATGGTCAAGCCGCAACGCAACACGCGAGATCATTGACATCGTACAGATTATAGCAGATGAAGGAATATCTTGTTGACGAAAGCTGATTTTTCCTGTAAAATCAAAGCCAAAAGAAAAAACAATGAAACAAAAAACGCCAAAAACCATTTTAAAAGAATACAAAGAAGCATATAATGCCCTTTTGGATCAAGTGTTGGAGATATCGGCTTTTGTGCTTTTTTGGCCTTTCTTTTATCTCTTTATCGAAACGGATATAACGGTCTTTAAAGCATTTCTGTATTACTTTCTGTCCTCCGTTTTTTCAGCTTTTTTCATCATGAAAATAATTGAATATTTCGTTTTAAAAAATGCTCTTAAAAGTGTTTCTGGTTTAAATAAAAGACTGTAAACAAGGCTTCTGTTTTATATTCTTTTTATGAAAACACTGGACTTTTAGGGCGCAATCGGTTATGAAAAGAGCAAAAGGGAAAAAAGATGACTTACGATAAACAAGATATTATTACAAAAAGGCGCACTTTCGCGATTATTTCTCACCCGGATGCCGGTAAAACAACTTTGACCGAAAAGCTGTTGTTGTTCGGTGGTGCGATTGCTATGGCCGGGGCTGTTAAAGCAAAGCGAGAACAACGTGCGGCGCATTCGGATTGGATGAAAGTGGAACAAGAGCGCGGTATTTCAGTGGCATCTTCTGTTATGACGTTTGATTATGCCGGTTGTACGTTTAATCTTTTGGATACGCCGGGACATGAAGACTTTTCGGAAGATACTTATCGTGTTTTAACGGCGGTCGATAGTGCGGTGATGGTGATTGACTGTGCAAAGGGGATTGAGGCTCAAACATTGAAATTGTTTGAAGTTTGTCGTCTTCGGGATATTCCGATTATTACCTTTATCAATAAATTGGACAGGGAAGGACAAGATTCGTTTGCTTTGTTGGAAGAAATCGAGCAGTCTTTGGCATTGGATGTTTGTCCGGCCAGTTGGCCTATTGGTATGGGACGTTCTTTTAAAGGCTGCTATGACTTATTGAATGATCGATTGAATTTAATTGATCGTTCTGCGGATAAAAGCACGTTGCCGACAGTTGGTGAAACGATCAATGGTGTCGAAGATATAAAACTAGATACTTTATTGCCACAAGATCAAGTGGCTCAATTGCGTGAGGATGTGGAAATGGTCAAGGCGTTATGCAAACCCTTTGACTTAAAGGCTTATCGTGAAGGTAGTTTGACCCCTATTTTCTTTGGCAGTGCAGTTAATAACTTTGGTGTCAGAGAATTGTTGAACGGTCTTGTTGAGATGGCGCCCAGTCCTCGTCCACAAGAAGCCGAGCAACGGAAAGTGGAACCTGAAGAGGATAAAGTTAGCGGCTTTGTTTTTAAGATTCAAGCGAATATGGATCCGAAACACAGGGACCGAATTGCTTTTATGCGCTTATGTTCGGGGCATTTTAAGCGAGGCATGAAATTGTTGCATGTGCGGTCGGATAAGCAATTGGTTTTGCATAATCCTGTTTTATTTTTGGCTCAAGACAGAGAATTGGCAGAAGAAGCATGGGCCGGAGACATTATCGGTATTCCCAACCATGGTAATTTGCGAATCGGAGATACGCTGACGGAAGGAGAAAAAATCGAATTTAAGGGTATTCCCAGTTTTGCTCCCGAAATGTTGCAAAAGGTTCGTCCTCAGGATCCGCTGAAGGCCAAGCATTTAGGCAAAGCTTTGATGCAGATTGCAGAAGAGGGAGGCGCTTCTGTTTTTAAACCTTATATCGGAACAGATTGGATTGTCGGTGTTGTGGGAGCTTTACAGTTTCAGATTTTAGCAGATCGGATACGAACGGAATACGATGTGCCTGTTGTTTTTGAACCAACCAGTTTTTATACGGCCCGTTGGATCAACGGATTACCGCAAGATACTAAAGAATTTGCTGACAAGAATCGTATGAATGTTGCCGAAGATCACGATGGCGATTTAGTGTTTTTGGCTCGGAATGATTGGCATTTGAATAAAACTGCAGAAGATTTCCCCAAAGTTCGTTTTATCAAGACAAAAGAACATATTTTGAGCAAAAAAGAATAACTGACTGTTTTTACATTAAAAAAAATTAAAAAACTTTAAAAAAACGCTTGAAATGCTTTTTGAACGCGTTATAGTGTTAATTGTAATAAATTTTTCCTGAACAATTGGAGTTGAAAAAATGACAGATAAAGATTTAAATTACGTACGAGTTGCGGCTTATTACATTTGGGAGAATGACGGCCGTCCGTTCGGTAAAGAAGCCGAGCATTGGGCTCAGGCATTGGCACAATTAAATGCTGATAAGCCGGCAGCAAAGAAGCCTGCTACGAAGAAGGCGGCTCCAAAAGCTGCTGCAAAACCGGCTGTGAAGAAGGCGGTTCCGGCAAAGAAGCCTGCAGCGAAAAAGGCGGCTCCGGCAAAATCAAAAATTAACCCGGTTCCGGTTAAATCAGCTGCCGCAAAAATTATCACACCGCTTTATGGGTCTGCGAAAAAATAGAGTAATACCTCCAAGGATAAATCCCCCGTTTTGCGGGGGATTTGTTTTGTTCAGACTGCAGGAATAAATTCTGATTTTTTAACCACAACATAAACTACCAGCGTCCTCATTATAAGGAGCCCATCCGTTAATAATACCACACCATTCACCATCACATAAAAACTGAACAGACCAACCATATATTCATCATAATCTAGAGTTTGGCATGGCAGGCAAGTAGGAGAGGAGGGGCATTGGCATTCAGGGATTGTGTCACAAGAGCAAGTAGTTTTGTTTAATTGAGTGCAAGGTTCAGTGCAAGACAA
>CALXUB010000029.1 GCA_944391565.1 uncultured Alphaproteobacteria bacterium
TTCCATTAGATATTTATTTTAACGACCGCGGATTGGCTAAAGTAAAATTGGGTTTGGCGTTGGGCAAAAATACGGTAGATAAACGTCAAACCGTCAAAAAACGTGAATGGGATCGTGAAAAACGCCGCATACTAACTTATAAAAATCAATGAAAGTTTTTTCTTGCTAAAAAGTCTGGGCTAGTTTATCTTACTTTCATGTTTTAATATAAAAAAGGAGAGTCCATGATGAACCTGAAAAAGAAGCAAACTCTAATGGGGCAAAGGGGAAAAGCTTTTTGGGCTTTTCTTCTTCTAATATTTTTATCTATTCCTCTTATGATTGAAGCACGAATCATTCGTCGTAAGATGCATATGGTTTGTTTGGAAAGTCAGTATGCTTTTTATAATGTTGATCTTGGTCGTGGTGAATGTTGTAATTCAGAACCACGACAAGATGAGTATGGAAATTATTATTGTCCAGATGTTGAATGTTCAAAGAATGAGGATTGTCCAGATAACAGTATTTGTGTTTTACCCATGCGTCAGTGTTTAACATGTATAGATGGGTATACAGCCTATTGCGCACAAATTGGCGAGGTGACTATTGGTGATGCTTCTTGGAAGGGATGTATTGAAGCTGCCTGTATGGCCGGTTCGTGTGAACAAGTATGGTATGAACACGATTTAACGAGAGGATATTGCTGCGCTGATGGTGCCGCAGCCTATTGTATTGATGTGGGTCAAGAAGAAAATTGTGAACGGTTTGGTTGTTGTGATGGAGAAGTTTTTAAGTTATTTGATAGAATGAAAGTAAACTCTTGTTGTTCGGCTAGTAAAGTTGTGAAAGATACAGGTGTAGGAAAAGCTTGTTGTGCTGAAGAAGAGACAGCTTATTGTCTCTCGATGAGGGACGGTATTTGCTCTTCAATGTCTTGTTGCAATGGTACGCCATATGCTAATGCGTATGCTTCAGGCGTGTATAATTGTTGTCCAAATCCGAATAATGTTTATTGCCATACATATAATATAGATGGTTCATGTAAAATGGAAGTTTGCTGTACAGGGACACTTTATCAAAGAACTCCGACAAAATCAGATTGTTGTGGTTCATCCCATAACGTGATAAATGATGTTATAGGTGCTGAAGGGTCTGGCTTGCAAGCGTGTTGTTCAGCTGGTCAAGTCGGATATTGTCAAGAATATGATGATGATGGTTCTTGTCTGAGAACAGGCTGTTGTAGTGGTACACCTTATAATCTTAATAATCCTGATATATCTCCGTTATGTTGTGCTTCATCAAAACAAGTTCTGGACGAAGTTGTGGGGGCACCAGACGGACTTCAGGCTTGTTGCAATTCCAATGAAACGGCTTACTATCACACATCATATCAAAGTGCTTCCTGTTGCGCTGGAACGCCATATAAACGTTCTCCTACAACCTATGCTTGTTGTTCTTCCCCTCAAATAGTCTCGGATTATTTTGATGAGGTTCAAGGATGCTGTCAGTCCGGCTATACGCCCTATTGTTCAAAATATGAGGATGAAAAGTGTGTTGAAGTTTCCTGTGAAGGGGGAGAGTGTGTATCTTTTCGTTTAAATAAAAAAGAAGGAAAATGCTGTGATACTTCTAAATATGATTTAATATCGGTGGGAGAGTATTTTGTTTGTCAAGATTCTTCTGAAATAACTTGCCCAGAGGGTGAAGTTTCGTATCTTCAGGCTTACGGTATTTCTGGTTACCGTTGTTGTGATATAGAAGGAGATTATACCCTTTATTCTTTAACGGATGGCATCTCAGCATGTTGTCAAGATGGGTATAAAGGATATTGCATTGGTTTTGATGGTAATGGAGCTTGTCGTTCGAGTGCTTGTTGTCCGGATGATCGTGTTATATATCAGAGTACTCCCTATTTTGCAGGTTGTTGTTCATCTAATGTTGTTGGGAACTTTGACGGTCTCTCCGCTTGTTGTTCAGATGGGTATAAAGGATATTGTCGACAATATGATAAAAATGGAAAATGTGTTGAAGCCTCTTGTTGTTATCATAGGCAAGAACAGCCTTATTGTGCAGGTTATAATGAAAATGGAACATGTGCTTATGCTGATTGTTGTTCCGGAACAGTTTATCGACCAAAAGAAGATACTTCTCTTCAATATTGTTGTTATGGAACAAATGTTGTTTCCAAAAGTTTTGATGGTTTAAAAATGTGTTGTCCAGCTAATCAGCCAGCTTATTGTTATTCATATGATACATCCGGGCATTGTACAAACGTGAGGTGTTGCAACGGAACAGTTTGGACAACACCGGAAGGAAGAGATTCATGTTGCACAGGAAGTCTTGAAGAATTTGAAGGTATGTCTGTTTGTTGCTCTTCTGGACAGAAGCCTTATTGTGCAGGTTATAATGAAGATGGAACTTGCTTTTTGGCACGTTGTTATGCTACATGCTCTCCTTATAGAGACTCATTGACGAATGGAGCTTGCTGTCCTTCTTCAAAAGTTGTTTTGGATGGACCAGATGGCCTTTCAGCCTGCTGTACTGCAGGACAAAAAGTTTATTGTTCTAATTTTGATGAAACAGGGAGATGTACAAAAGTTTACTGTTGTAGTGGAAATCCTTATATGTCAGGGATTTCTAAAGAAAGCTGTTGCTCCTCCAATAATATCGTTTCGGATTTCTTTGATGATGTACAAGGATGCTGTAATCCTGGAGATACTCCCTTTTGTAGTAGTTATGATACAAATGGAAAATGTATAAGCGTTTCTTGTTGTAACGCTTATCTTTATCAACAAAAAAAAGGTGTACAAGGTTGTTGTCAGTTCGAACCTCAACCTGTTGGAGATGGCATAGAAGTTTGCACATCTTCAAGTAGGATTCCTTATTGTTACAAGTATGATAACAATGGTATTTGTTTAGAGGGAACTACTTGTCCATCCAATCAATCACCCTATCGTTCCTCACAGACAAGTGCAACTTGTTGTTCCGACACTATGACGGAAAGTTTTGATGGAATTCAAGCTTGTGTTAAACCAGGATACACGCGTGCTTATTGCTCTAACTATGTTAATGGAAAGTGCAATAAAGTTTCCGTCAGTTATATTTCCGGTGGCTGTATTCCTTATCGTATTTCTGCAACAAAAGGCGGATGTTGCACCGGAACGGTGGTGAAAAACGGAGATTATGAAGCGTGTGTTTAGTTTAAAAAAAAGTTTTGATTTTATCAAAAACGTTTTCAAACATTTCGGTTGTTAAAACGCCTGTGTTGGTGTTGTAGCGTGAGCAATGATAGCTGTCAATCAGCACAATTCCGCGCGGCAGGTCATGAACGGCGCCATGGCCGAACGGATAAGCACTTTTCTTTAACCCGAATGCCGTTAAAACAGCACTGTGAGAAACGGCACCCAGCGATAAAATAACCTTGAGCTCGGTCAGCTTTTGAATGGTGGCTTGCAAATAGGAATTGCATGTGCGAATTTCTTGCGGTGTCACTTTGTTTTGCGGCGGCACGCACCGCACCGCATTGGTAATCAAGGCACCCGCTAATTGAAGGCCATCATGGGGATCCGCTTTGTATTCACCGTTTGCCCAACCGTATTTAATCAAGGTCGGATACAGCAAATCCCCGGCATAATCTTTTGTAAAAGGACGACCTGTTTGATTGGCTCCTTTCAATCCGGGGGCCAGACCGACAATTAACAAACGTGCCTGAGGATCTCCGAACGGCGGAACGGGAGCATTAAAAAAAGCGGGAAATTTAACTTTGTTTTCGGCAATAAAAGCAGCCAGCCGCGGGCAACGTGTGCATTCCATGATAAAAAATCCTTGTATCTTCATTCCATGAACAGTATGATAAAAGAAAAAATGCCCCTTGGCAAGGAGAAGAAAATGACAAAAATCTTAATTGTCGAAGACAATGAAATGAACATGCGGTTGTTCGCCGATTTGTTGAAGTCAAAAGGCTATCATGTCGTTCAATGTCTGGATGGCAAAAAAGCGTTGGATATTGCTAAAACCGAAAAACCGGATTTGATTTTAATGGATATTCAAATGCCGGAAATCTCCGGGCTGGAGGTGACGGCATTGATAAGGGCAACACCCGAAATTGCTCAAACCAAAATTATTGCCGTGACGGCTTTCGCCATGAAGGGGGATGAACAAAAAATTATTGACGGGGGGTGTGACGGTTATATTGCCAAACCGATTTCTATTCCAGAGTTTTTTGCTACGGTAGAAAGTTTCTTGAAATAAAAAAAGCCGGTTTTTCACCGGCCTTTTTGTTTAGCATCCTCTGCTGAAGTCAATCATAACCGTGGGTCCGAGGCGTCTGATACAGATTTTTTCTCCGGAATGGCTGATTAAGCTGTTAGATACACGTTCCGGAACATTTTCCAAATATACAATCGGATTTTCATGCGGATTTTTGGAAACCAAGCAGCGAATGTTCTCGACAGGCACCGGTTGGCCATTCAAAAAGGAAGCACAATCCTGTTTGTAAATGCCCATACTCTCGGGTGCGCCGATAGCAACCGTCACAGCTGTATTTGCACTGTATTCCAATAATTGATTTGCTCTGTGTCGGTTCATGGCCATAGCATAACCAGATAAGCCGCCGATAACAAAAACACCCAGTCCCAGAAGGAAAATGAAAACGCCGATAACAATTAAAACAACGCGCAGAATGGGATTAGGCTTCATAAATTTGCCGGTGCTATCCGTTTTATTGGTGCAGATGCTGGCAAAGACCCAAATGAAGGCCGTGATATACCAAGTACCCAGGAATAAAAAGCTGATGGCTCCTGCTACTCCCGGCAAAATCATGCCTAAGATGAAAGGCAGCACCGATAAAATCAGCATGAAAAGACCGCGTTTAATGCGACCCGCGTAAAATTGGTGAACACCGTAAATGCCAAGAAAAGAAGCCAGCAGCAAATAAACCGTCATCGATTTGGAAGAATAATCTTCAGACTGAATTTCTTGGTTAAGCAGAGCTTCTTTTTGTTGTTTAAATTCTTCTTCTGTGATGACACCGCTGTCTTTCAAGTGGGCCAGTTTTTCAATTTCATCGTATTTATTCATGATTATTCCTTTCTGTTAAAATGTATTTAGACGCGCAAAGTTCCTTCAGCAGCAGACAACACACCTGAAATGCCGATGGGCAACACTGTGCGCGAGACAGCGTGACCATAAGGAAGTCCCATTAAAATCGGAATCGAATGCCGGCGGTGAATTTGTGCGCTTGTATCCAGCAAAACCTCTTCAATTGTGCCGTCATTCGGGTCGGCAGACAGACATTCAAAAAAGTCTCCCCAAATCAAGCCTTTAATCACATCGAAAACACCGGCTAATCGTAAGTGTGTCAACATACGATCGACTTTATATGGTTCTTCCCGAACATCTTCAATGAATAAAATAGTGTCTTTAAAATCCGGTTGATAGGGCGTCCCGATAAGGGTTTCTATCAAGGCCAAGGTTCCACCGATAACCGTTCCTTCCGCCGCTCCCGGATAAAGAACGGATAAGGGATAAATCAGGGCTTCCCCCTTGATGCGTTTAACAAAACCTTCTTCAATCAAGGCATCCAGTCCCGCGGGTGTGATATCTCTGGCCGGGGATAGTCCCGTAAAGGAAGACCACCCCGCTTTGGCCCAAAGTGCCAGCTGAAGTCCCGTTGTATCGCTGAAACCCATCAGAGGTTTTTTATTTTGTTTGGCCGCTTCATAGTCGATTTGATCCAATAATCGCGGAGAACCATAGCCGCCTTTGAGTGCGACCAGCATGTCGATATCGGGATCTTTTACAAAGTTGTTAAAATCTTGTGCTCGATCGGCATCTTTTCCCGCCAAAAACCGTTCTTTGTCCAAAGCGTGCGGTGCTAAAACAACACGAAAGCCATGAGCTTTAAACCACCCTTCGATACATGGCAGATCAACCGGTTTGGAAGACGGACTGGATGGATTAAATAGACCCACTGTTTTCATTTTTGACCTCCGAGAACTGTCAGAATTTCTTTTGCAAAATCAGTCAAAGAACTGTCTCTGGCTCCCATAATCAGAACTTGATCTTGCGGGCGTGCATGTTCGGTTATAAACGGAATGATGTCAGGGCGTTTCGGAAAAAAGAAAGCAGCGCGTTTTTGTGCTTTTAAAGCTTTGACCAAATCAGCTGAAGAAATATCTTTGGCGACGGTGCCGCCCTGATAAAAAATTTCCGGGAACAACAGAAAATCATTCTCATCCGTGTGTTGAACAAAGGCAGTGATTAAATCATCTTTCATCAGACGTGTCGGCGCAAACCCATGTGGTTGAAAAATGGCGAAAACACGTCCGCCGCCGGCTTTGACGGTGGACAGAGAGGCTGCAATTTTTTCGGGATTATGTGCATAATCATCATAAACGGTTATTTTGTGAACCGTTCCGATTTTTTCCAAACGACGTTTTGTTCCTTTATAGGAGGCTAACGCTTTCAGGGCAGCCATCGGGTCAATTCCTGTCAAAGCAACAGCTCCGATTGCCGCGAGGGCGTCTGCCACATTATGCATTCCGGGAACAGCCAAAGAACCGTCTATGCCGTTCATTTGAAATGTCATACCGCCATTGAAGGGTGTTATTTTTTCGCCGATAAAATCTGCCGGTCGTCCTGTCAGCGAAAAAGTGACAGTTTTGGGCGCTTTTCCGCGAAGCCGACCTGTGTAGGGACAATCGGCGTTTAAAACGGCGCCTGTTTCGGCTTTTTCCGCGAATTTTCTAAAAAGCGGCAGCAATTCTTCAATGGGTTTATGGTCCAAAGAGATATTTGAAACGACGGCAACGGTGGGACGATATAAGTCGATGGAGCCATCCGATTCGTCGGCTTCGATAACACAAATTTTCCCTTTGCCCAGCAGCAGATTGGAGGCTTCCCCGCCATAATTGTTTAACATAATTCCGCCGTTAATGACGGTTGGTTCTTTTCCCGTTTCATGCAGGATATGACCGATCATGGCCGTAATAGTTGTTTTACCGCTGGTTCCACCGACGGCGATGCGGACGGGGTGACTATGAAAAATCTGTGCCAGCATTTGGGAGCGTTTTTGAATGGGGATTTTGCGCCGTAAAGCCTCTTGAACGTCAGGGATGCTTTCTTCAACAGCCGAAGAAACTACCAAACAGTCCGTCGCGTCGGTGATGCCAGAGCCGTCCTGTGGACAGAGCTGAATGCCGGCTTTCAACAGAGTTGTTTTCAAAACGGTGTTTTCGCCTTTGTCAAAGCCGCGGTCAGATCCGCTGATACGGTGTCCGTTGGCCGCCAGCCACAGAGCAACAGAGCTCATTCCGATTCCGCCGATCCCACAAAAAAAATAATTCATTGTTTTCTTCCTTTACGAACGGTCACTTTTTTTGTAGTATACAAAAGAAATGGAAAATGTAAAGAAAAGGAGTCCTTCGATGATAAAATATTTACCTTTTTTGGCCTTGAT
The DNA here is from genome assembly GCA_944391565.1 of uncultured Alphaproteobacteria bacterium. Taxonomy (GTDB): domain Bacteria; phylum Pseudomonadota; class Alphaproteobacteria; order CAAHEQ01; family UBA3637; genus CALXXX01. Next base: position 7,439 of record CALXUB010000029.1, read on the forward strand.
GCTGACAGCTTTTTCGGCTGCCGCCCAGACGCCTCAGCAGATGGAGATGTTGCGTTCGCGCAATGAGGGCTATGAAGTACCGGCGATGACCCCCGAAATGATGCAGCAGGAAATGCAACGTTTGCAGGCTGAAATCGACGGCAAAAGACAAAGCACCGATTCTGCGCCAGTTTCTGTTGCGTTTCAGACAGACGCACTCGGCGTAAATTCGTTGACGCTGCCGCCTGATTTAAAACCGGAAGAAATTAAACAGCTGGCCAAACAAGTCATCGAAGATAAAATTATTTTGTCTTTGCAAAACTTTCAAGTCGTTGACGGTGGGTTGACGCCGCCGACTTGTTCATTTGACGCAACCGTGATGAATACCACTCAAGTTCCGTTGAAGCGGCTGTTTGTTTTTTATAAGTTCGGAGAAAGTGAAACTTATGCCGATTTCGGAACCGTTGCTCCCGGGGGCGTCATCGGAACACGAATTGCTATGGCCGGTGAAGCATGCAAAATCATTACCTCCAAGCCCAGCATGCGTGTGATGAATTGCGAATTGGGCAATTTGTCCGAAGCAGCATGTAAGTCACGATTGATGATGTTGTAAAACAGTATGAGACGGCTTTTATTTTTGTTTTTATTCTGCTTTTGTCTGGGAATTGCGGTTCGGGCCGGCGGTGTGACGGTTTTAACCTTATCTGATCAGGAAAACTACCAAAAAATCTTTGATTTGCAGCAAAAAGAGAACTTCAAAGCTGCTGATCAGTTGATTAAAAAACTGCAGGATCGTTCTTTAATGGGGCATGTATTGGCACAACGGTATTTTTCAAAAACATATCGGACAAAACCGTCGGAGATTGAAGCATGGTTTCAAAAATATGCCGATCATCCTGAGGCATCGCGAATGTATGCGTTGGGACAAAAGAAAAAAGCAAAATTACCGTCTAAAAAACCCGTGCCTTTGTTCGGCAGCCGCAGCAACACCTGTTCCTTTATTTTCAGGGCTGAACCGATTGACAGCATTGAAGGGCTTTCTTTTTCTTATTTGAGCGCGGATAGACGTCAAAAAGCAAAAAAAGTCATGGCACAAATTGCCCGTTATATCCGTGCCGGCAGGACCCTGAACGCGCGTCAGCTGATCGAGGGACAGGATGCCAAAGTCTTGTTTTCTTATCGAGATCATGATGCCGCGCGGATTGCATTGGCGTTTTCGTATTTTTTGGACGGGATGGATGACAAAGTTGTTCAAACCGCTGCCAAAGCCGTGGAACGATCCGGAGATCAGCTGCCGTTGGGGCATTGGACACTGGGATTGTCTGCCTGGCGGACAGGTGATATTCAAAAAGCAGCATATCATTTTGACAAGGTGGCGCACCATCCTAAAGCTTATCCTTTGTTGAAATCCGCCGGAGCTTTTTGGGCCAGCCGTGCGAATTTAAAATTGGGTAATTTTGCCGTTGTTAACTCTTATTTGGAAATGGCCGCCGAACATTCCAGAACTTTCTATGGCATTATGGCAACACGCGCTTTGGGACGGGATTTGAATCATACTTGGGAAAAACCGGTCAGCGGTGAAGATGAAATTACCGAGTCTTTTTCGCATCCGACTTTTGAACGTGTTTTGGCGTTAAAGCAAATCGGCCAAGAAGAACTGGCACAGGCTGAATTAACGGCTTTGTTTCTAAAGGCGGATAAAGATACACGTGCGTTATTGTCTGTTGTGGCGGAAAAAAACGGCATTGCCGCCGGCATTACGCAAATTGTCGGGAACCTGGATGATGAGGATGCACCACGGTATCCGGCGCCTTCTTGGACACCCGAGACGGGATGGCAAGTTGACAAAGCTTTGGTTTTCGCTTTTGTTAAACAGGAATCCTGTTTTAACGAGCGTGCTCAAAGCAGCGTCGGTGCGATGGGGTTGATGCAGCTGATGCCGGACAATGCGCGGGAATTGGCCCAAGGTTTAAAACTGGATTGGGATCGCAAAAAACTGACCGAACCGGAATATAATTTGGCGTTGGGACAGCATTATTTGTTATGGCTGATGAAGGACAAGCAGATTCAAAATAATTTGCTGTTCACGGCGGTGGCGTATAATTCGGGACCGGGCAACTTATATAAACTGAAGGCTCGCAAAACTTACAACGATGATCCTCTTTTGTTTATCGAAGCGATTCCGTTTCGGGAAACACGCGGCTTTGTTGAGCGCATTATGGCCAACTTTTGGATTTATCGGACGTTGATGAACCAACCTGTGCCCTCTTTGGACGCGCTGATCGAAGGAAAATGGCCGCTCTATCAGCCACAGGATAATCCTATTTAAGTGAGATAAGGATTATTTCCAAATTTGTTTTTGCCTTTGTCCCCGGGTTTTAAAATTAAATAAATCATAGGCAGCAGCACAAACAACAAATATGAGATTTTCTGTTCAAGATTAAAGAGAAATAAAGGATGCCCTATGATCTCATTTGTGTAGGCTCCGAGATTGTTGACAACGTGGTGTCCCAAAAAAAACAAAACAAAAAACCAGGCACTATATCCGATATCATGTATTCTTTTGGCGGCCAAACAAAAAAGAGTCCAGAAGATAAAAATAGTATAACAAATCATTAAAAGTAGCATATAGCCACTTAAAGCCGAAAAAGTCAAAAAAAGAAAAGGACAAGTGGTCCAGAGAATAAAAAGAGTGCTTTTTATGTAATCTTTACGTCCGATTCGGCCAAGGGGTAAAAAACGATTTTTAAATTCTTTTTTCCACATAATTTGATTCTCCTTTTTAAATATGCATTTCAAAAGCAATAATAAAAAAACTTCCCATTTTCCTTTGTTAAAATAATATTAGTCAAAAAAGGAGAAGGTATTTTTTCACATCTCATTTGTGCTTGATAGAAAAGCAACAACTCATTAATCTGCTCACCCGTTCTTGGGTCATGGCTTCCGTTTAGTTGGAGCTGCTTAAATGAAATATCTGTAAAATGACAGCTTCCCAAAATATTCGGAGCAATTTGAACCACGTCCAAAAAAGATTGAACGTATGGAGGATAAATCAGTTCGACAGATGTTTTATCCCAATTCGTAATAAAAGACTGCTCATGTGTGCGTAGAAAACGTTTCCCTTGCCATATGGAAGGCCATACATTCAAAATATCGGGAAGATTAGATATTAACAAAGCAAAAAGAATAAAAAGATGAATGACAGGAAAGGTCAGAAACTTTCTTATCTTATTTTTTTAGGTGTCAGAAGTTCAGGCTGATATTGAAACTGGGGGGGGGGGGGGAAAATAGCCATCAAAAACACCCCTTGTTAGGCTTTTTCCAAATAAGCTTTGTTGAGGGCTTCTTGTTCAGGCAGTTTCCCCTTCAGTTGTCCTGCCAACAACCC
>CALXUB010000030.1 GCA_944391565.1 uncultured Alphaproteobacteria bacterium
TTAAAAGAAAAAAAAAATAATAAAAAATGATTAATTACGTACAATCTTTTTTTTTAAACAACCAACCTTCAACTTGTGTTTTGTCTTGCCTTCCTCCCCCCCCCCCCCTATTTTTACAAAATAGACAGGTTTTAAGCCATTTTTTAACAATATTTTTTATTAAAAAAGCGAAGTTAATCGGCTACTTCGCTTTCGTTAAGTTTTTTAAAAGCAAAAGGATGGATGCATTGTTTTGGCACGACCTTGTTGAGCAGTGCATCCTTCATTTTGCTTTCATCAAGAAGATAGGTCTTCTTGGCACCGAAATGCAAGATAAAAATCCCAAAAAAATAAAAAAATTTGGATTTTTAAAAGCATGCCGTTTAAAACAGCGCCAATCAGCTTTGTTTCAAACGGATAACGGGACAAAATGTCCCCGGTTTCAGCCCGCGGCTGATTTTCATAACATTAACATGATAAAGGACATTAAAAATGATAAGAAATGAATCTGGTCGTTCTATGATCGAAATGTTGGGTGTCTTAGCCATTATCGGCGTGCTGTCCATCGGCGGCTTGGCCGGTTATACCATGGCGATGAACCGCCACAGAGCTAATCAAGTCTTAGATTACGTCTCTCGCGCTGCCGTAATTGCACAAACTTATGGTGATGGTAGTCAAGCAGTTAATAGCACAAATTGCAGTGTTTTATTGGATAGTGAAACACTTCCCACGGGTTTAAGCTCATGCACGGTATCAAAGAGCGCCAATAAAGACATTGTCATTGTGACTGTTGCTTACTCGAACAATACACGTATTGCCAACGCTGTTGCCAACAGATGCTCCAAACAAGCCCATATTTCCACAGACGGAACTACTTTTACATTTAATGACAGCAGTAAAAGCTGTGATGCGACAACAACAACAGTTGGCGGTTAATCAAACAGCCCCTTTTCGAAGGGGCTATTTCTTTAGAGGGAGAAAAAAATGACAGATTATCATACACAATCCGGACGCAGTATGATTGAAATGCTGGGCGTCTTGGCCATTATCGGCGTGCTGTCCATCGGCGGCTTAGCCGGTTATACCATGGCGATGAACCGCCACAGAGCTAATCAGGTTTTAGATTATGTGTCCCGAGCGGCCGTTATCGCTTTGACAAAGGGAGATGGAACGCAATCAGTCAATAATATGGATTGTAAAGTTTTGTTGGATGGTGAAGAAGTCCCCTTCGCAAAAATGGGCTGTAGTGTTTTAAAGGACAGCTCGACAGGTGATGATGTTAAAGTCACAGTCACAAACCTGCCGAACACCAGTATTGCCAATGCTTTAGAAAACCGTTCCTCAACACAAGTCAGTGTTGAAGCAACAGCAAATGGTGCTATTTTTACATTTCACAACAGTTAGCCCTAAAAAAAAAGCCCTCTGAACAAGGGGGCTTTTAACGCACTTGTTCCAGCAGCTTTAAAGGTTGTTGTTGAGAATGCGGATAATAGCGCGGTAATATTTTGTAATGACTGTTGCGCGTCGGGCGATGCAAGATTTCTTTAACAAAAGCACCATAATCCTGATAAAATGCTATCGGCGCCAGATTTGGAACCTCAATTTCAACTTGTTCGCCTTCCTTTACAAAGCGAAGCGCCGGATCAAAACAATGCCGATTAATGAATTTATGAAAAGCCTGTTCAATCAGACAAAGATTAGAAAGCGCATTATTGCCGCCGCCGGACAAAGGACGAATATGATGAATATCAAACTTTTCAGGCATAATACCTTCTTTTAACAAAGCCAGATCCAACCTATCTTTAAATTGGTTGGCATAACCCGAGAAATAAAGCTGTTTCAAAAAAGCGGCCGTCACGTCTTCTCGTTTAAAAGCATGGCGCAGATGCCGGGTTTCTTGAACAGATTGGCGTATAAAAATAATTTTCATTCAAGCCGCTCCTTCCCGTCATCTGATTGTATGCTTTTTCACCTGATTTTGCAAGAATTTCCAACTTGAAATGTTAATTTATGACATCCGACGGACATAACCGCTTTTGTTCTCTCCAAATCTGCAGACATCAACAGAATCTGACGTATCTCCGGCGTTCTGGCATAATCCAAAGCCGTCTTGCCATAGTCCAAATCCTTGGTATAAACAGAAGCCCCGTGTTTCAACAAATCTTTTACAACAGCTTTGTTGCCGCGATAAGCCGCAAACATCAAAGCAGTTCGTTCCATCCAGTCGGGATAGTTCACGGGGGCGCCTTTTTCAAGTAAATAATGCACAGACTTCGTATCATTCATCATTGCCGACAAAACCAATGGCGGAATGCATTGCACTGTCCCGAAATCATCCTGAAATAACAACGAATCGCCTAAATCTCGAACTGTCAAAGGTATCATCTTTAAGGTTTTTATATCTTTACCAATCAACGCCTGAAATAACATCTCATTTTGGCTGCTCTCCATCAGATGCAGGGTATACAGATCCTCCGGAAGATAATTTTTAATATTATCCGAAGCATATAAATCATTCATTTTACTTTTCCTTTCCTCTGCAATGATAAGAATATACTTTTTCTTCTTTTTTGTCAAGATTTCTTTCCACAAAAAAAGCCTCTTTTAAAAGAGGCTTTTTAACAGTATTGCTCTGTTTTATTTATTCAACGTCGGCAGCCACCTGCATTTTCACAATAATGTCCGGATTTGTGACAGTTCCATTCATCCGAGCATCCCCTTTCTTAATCATATCGACATATTCCATGCCTTCTATGACTTTACCGAAAACGGTATATTGACCATCCAAAAAGTTTGCATCGTCAAAACAAATAAAAAATTGGCTGTCAGCACTGTTGGGATCTTGAGCTCGCGCCATTGAGACAGTCCCGCGAACATGGGGCGTCGAATTGAATTCGGCTTTCAGCTTTGTTCCACTGCCACCTGTTCCGTTTCCAAGAGGATCACCGGTTTGAGCCATAAAACCGTCAATTACCCGATGAAACTTCAACCCGTTATAAAAACCTTCACGCGTCAGTTCCTTGATGCGTTTCACATGATTGGGAGCCACATCAGGCAGCAGTTCAATCACCACTCTGCCATAATCCAAATCCATGTAAAGCGTATTTTCTTTATCCATTGCTTTTGCTCCTGTTGTTATTAAACATAAACCAATTAAAAAACTAAGTATTTTCTTCATTTTTACTCTCTTCTTCCACTTGTGCCTCATTTATGTCACCGACAGTCGGAACTTGAACTTCTTCAGCACTTGTCTCTTCTTCAGAAGGATTTTCGTCCTCACTATAATCCTTGACAGCAGAAACAGAAACAACACGTTCATCATTGTCCAGGCGGAACAAAATGACACCTTTGGAGTTTCTGCCGACGATCCGAATGTCTGATACACGCATCCGTATCAGTTTGCCGGCATCCGTCACCATCATCACATGTTCATCATCCTTGACGGGCATGGAAGCCACAACCGCTGCCGGAACTTTAACCGTGTCAATGTTCGTGACACCCTGAGTTCCGCGAGACGTAATTCGATACTGATAAGCGCTGGAACGTTTGCCATACCCTTTTTCCGTCACCGTTAAAATGAATTGTTCTTCTTTTTCCATTTGTTCGAACTCTTCAGGCGTTAAAGTGACATCGGTTGAAGTTTCAAACTCTGCCGTATCTTCAGGGTTTTCTTCTCCCGCGGCGCGCCGTTTAGCAATCGACATTTTCAAGTAAGCGTTTCGTTTGTCAATTTCAGCTTTGACATGCTCCAAAACCGACATTGAAATAACTTTGTCTCCGGCAGCTAACTTCATTCCCCGAACGCCTATCGAAGCCCGCGATTCGAAAACACGCACATCCGTGACAGGGAAACGAACACATTTTCCGCCCGCTGCCGATAACAGAACATCCTGATTTTCATGGCAAATCTGAACATCCACCAACTTGTCGCCTTCATCCAGCTTCATGGCGATTTTACCGTTGCTCATCACATTATAGAAATCATCCAACCGATTGCGCCGAACATTTCCGGACTGTGTCGCAAACATAATGCTGAGCCCTTCACAATCCTGTTGTTTTTCAGGCAACGGCAAAACGGCCGTAATCGTTTCTCCCTGATCTAAGGGCAGCAGGTTGATCAATGCCTTGCCCAGACTTTGAGGTGTTCCTTCCGGTAGACGATACGCCTTCATTTTATAAACCATCCCCAAACTGGAGAAGAATAAAATCGGATCATGCGTACAGGCAACAAACAGTTTTGACACTTGATCTTCTTCACGCGTAGACATGCCGGATCGACCTTTGCCGCCGCGATGCTGCGCCCGATAAGTACCAACCGGCACCCGTTTGATATAGCCCGTATTGGTGACAGTAATCACCATATCTTCTCGAGCAATCAAATCTTCCATATCTTGGTCGAACTCGCCTTCTTCAATTGTTGTTTTGCGAGGTGTCGCAAAGTCCTCTTTTACTTTAATAAACTCTTCACGCATAATGCCGTAGAGTTTTTCATGAGAAGACAAAATAAATAAAAGTTCTTTAATCTGAGAACCTAAGTCACCCACCTCTGCATGAATTTTATCACGTTCCAAACCGGTCAAACGCTGCAACTTCAAATCTAAAATGCCCCGAGCCTGTGCTTCGGACAAATAATAACAGCCGTCAACAACCTTACGATCCGGTTCATCAATCAATTCAATCAAAGGCGCAACATCTGCCGCCGGCCATTTCGTTTCCATTAACTGAACTTTAGCAATATTGGGATCCGGCGCCGTCCTGATCATCTCAATCACTCGATCGATATTCGCAACGGCTATTGCCAAACCCACCAATAAATGCGCTCTGTCCCGCGCTTTACCTAATTCAAAAATCGTGCGCCGACGTATAACTTCTTCACGGAAAGAAATGAAGGCACGCAAAATATCCTGCAAATTCATAATTTCCGGTCGACCATTATTCAACGCCAAAGAATTGACGGCAAAACTGGTCTGAAGCGGTGTAAATTTATAGAGCTGATTTAAAACAACCTCAGGATGGGCATCCCGACGCAGCTCAATCACAACACGCACGCCCTGCCGATCAGATTCATCCCGCAAATCCGTAATACCATCAATAGTCTTATCTTTAACCAGTTCGGCGATCCGCTGAATCATGGCAGCTTTATTCACTTGATACGGGATTTCAGTGACAACTATTGCTGTCTTATCTTTTTTAATTTCTTCAATCGAGCAACGTCCCCGCATAATAATGGAACCACGTCCCGTCATGGCTGCCGATCTTGCGCCGCCGCGCCCCAAAATAATGCCGCCTGTCGGAAAATCCGGTGCGGGAACGATTTCATATAATTCTTCAGAGGTAATTTCCGGATTATCCACCATAGCAATGCAGGCATCCAGAACCTCCCCCAGATTGTGAGGCGCAATATTCGTTGCCATACCCACAGCAATACCCCCGGAACCATTGACCAACAAGTTTGGAAAGCGAGCCGGAAGAACAACGGGTTCTTGACAGGTTTCATCATAATTCGGACGAAAATCAACCGTATCCCGGTCGATATCCTCCAGCAACCAATGAGAAGACAATCCCAAACGAGCTTCCGTATAACGCATGGCGGCGGCTTTATCACCATCCATAGATCCAAAGTTTCCTTGGGAACTGATAAGCGGCAATCGCATTGAAAAGTCTTGTGCCATGCGAACCATCGCCTCGTAAATAGCCGAATCCCCATGCGGGTGATATTTACCCATCACATCTCCGACGATACGAGCCGATTTTCGGAAAGGCTTGTTATAATCATATCCGTTTTCATACATAGAAAACAAAATACGTCGATGCACCGGCTTCAATCCGTCTCGGACATCCGGCAACGCTCGGGAAACAATTACACTCATCGCATAGTCCAAATAGGACTTTCTCATCTCATCATCGATGGAAACAGGCACAATATCACTGTTTTGCACAATCGTATCAGTCACATTAACTCACCTTAAAAAAATAAAATCAGACAGAATTTTGATTAAATCGTTCTAAAACGGAATATCATCGTCGAAATCGGCAGCCGGTGCCGTTCCTTCGGAAGCAGAAGAATCCCATCCGGCATCAGGAGCCACACCCGCTGACATTCCCATATCCGCTCCCGTATCAGCTCTGGGATCCAACAAAACGATTTCACCTTTATAATTCCCGACGATAACTTCAGTCGCATACCGATCCTGTCCGGCGTTATCAGTCCATTTTCGTGTCTGCAAGGACCCTTCGACATAAACTTTAGAACCTTTTTTCAAATAACGTTCTACGAAATCTGCCGTACTCGGATTAAAAACGACAACACGATGCCATTCAGTTTTTTCTTGTCGACCGCCGTTCGCATCCTTCCACACATCGGATGTCGCAACCGAAAAACTTGCAATCTTTTTTCCCGCATTTGTATGACGGATTTCAGGTTCGCGCCCCAGGTTTCCGACAAGCACAACTTTATTCACACTACCAGCCATTTTTTATCCTTTCTTATTTAGTTTTTACATGCTTTCAGCATATCATTTTTCCCAAAAAAGAAAAGCTTTTTTTTGTTTTTTTTGGATCTTTTTTGTTCCCTCGAAAGGCTATTGAAAAAGTCTTTAAAAACATATTGTTAAAAAGGTTCTGAAATGTGTGGAAAGTCGTTTTGCTCCCGCCGTATCAGCCGATCCGATCCTTATCAATCTCTTTTCAATGGATTTTATCCTCAATCATCAAAAAAGCCCCTTCCGAAGAAGAGGCTTTCCTGAACAACCATCAAAAAAGGAGATACATGAATATAAAGGGGGAGATCCTTTTTTGATAAAAAAGAAAATATCAAATAAAAATCTTTTTGTCAACTGTTTTTTCGAATATTTACTTTAAGTCAGCTTTTGAACCACATATAAATACTCGGGATCCTTTGAATTTTGCTCCTCTTCATCTGCTGTGACGCGGGACACAAGAGCTAACCCGTTCTCCTTTAAAAGCCGATCGACTACCGTTTCATCAAAAAGTTCATAGAAAGGCGGATAAAAAACAGATTCATCCTCATTAAACTTATTCAAGCGTAAACTGAAAATCAAATACCCCTTATCTTTTAACGCCGTTCTAAGCGAACCAACAGCTGCGTTGAAATCCGCATTATAAGGCAAAACATCACCGGCCAGAATCAAATCAAATCGACGTTCATTTTGAGCGATATAATGCGCGAAGTCACCATTAAAAACTTTATCATAGATTTTCTTGTCATATGCAGCATCCAACATCTTGGATGAAACGTCAACTCCATAAAGGCCATCAGGTGCCGCATAGGGCTTAATAACGGCCCCGCATAATCCCGTTCCGCAACCGACATCCAAAATTTCTAAATTCGTGCGAACACCGAACGTTTTGTCCATTGCTTCTTTTAATAAATCCGGGACAGCATATCCTTCCCCGGCTCTTGTAATATCATATTCCTGTGCTGCCGCATCAAAGAAAGCCGTTAAATGCTCAATCGTCAATGGATTATAGTTAACGTTATTGGTTTTAATTTCTTGTGCAAACGGAGAAACCAGTGGATTTGAACCAAATGTTTTTTCCCAAGCCCCTGCATATTGAGAAATTTGACTTAAAGAAGCGCCGTTTTGCAAGAAAAACAGCAAAGCTGCACCGATTTTTAACTGTAAAATCGCATTGTTCGGATCTTTTTCGGCAAGAGTGAAGTAAATTGGCATTGCTTGATCAACCATTTGCTGAGTTGTATAAAGATATGCGACATAATCTCCCAGATCCTTATTCTCCTCATCCAGTGAAAAAGCCCGATGATAGGCAAAAACAGCTTGATCCGTATATCCAAGCGCTGACAGTATATTCCCGGACACCACATAAGGATCTGCAAAAGCCGGATCAATAAAAATGGCGGAATCAGAGGCATTCAAGGCATTGGCATAATCTTTTTGATCGAACAAAAGCGATGCATAGTCCGTTCGAGCCAAAGCATCGTTGGGATCAAGCAAAATAGCCTCTCGATAAGCCTCCAATGCCTCTTGTGGCCGACTGAGAGCTCGTAAAGCATCCCCTCGAAACACATGCAAAGCTGGAAAACGAGGGTCTTCCGCCAAAAAACGTTCAGATTGATGCAGCAGTTCTTCATACTGGCCGCTTTCGGACAAATAATTCAAATTAGACATAACCTCTTGTGTATTTTCCATGTCTTACCCCACTAATGTTAACAAAATTCCGGCTGCGACAGCAGAACCGATAACGCCGGCTACATTCGGTCCCATAGCATGCATTAACAGGAAGTTGGAAGGATCAGCCTCCTGTCCCAAACGATTAGAAACACGTGCAGCCATCGGAACAGCCGATACACCGGCTGACCCAATTAAAGGATTGATCTTTTCTTTTGAAAACAAATTCATCAACTTGGCCATCAAAACCCCGGCAGCCGTACCGAATATAAAAGCGATAACACCCAACACTAAAATCAGGAGCGTTTTTGTCACCAAAAAGTTTTCGGCAATCATTTTCGAACCGACGGATAGCCCCAAAAAAATAGTCACAGTGTTAATCAAAGCATTTTGAGCCGTATCAGATAAACGCGCAGTCACACCGCTTTCACGCAAAAGATTACCGAACATCAGCATACCGATTAAAGGTGTTGCACTCGGGAAAAACAAAATACAGAGGAATAAAACAATCAAAGGAAAAAGAATCTTTTCAAGTCGACTGACTTCTCTCAGTTGTTTCATTTGAATTCGGCGTTCTTTTTGTGTTGTCAAAGCACGCATAACCGGTGGCTGAATAATCGGAACCAAAGCCATGTAGGAATAAGCCGCTACGGCAACAGCAGCTAACAAATGCGGTGCCAGCTTGGTTGTCAGGAAAATGGAAGTCGGCCCGTCTGCTCCGCCGATAATGCCGATGGAAGCAGCCTCAGCCAATGAAAAATCAACAGCTTCCCATATCCCTCCCAGATAAAGGGCACCTAAAATCGTTCCGAAAATACCAAACTGAGCAGCAGCGCCCAATAAAAGTGTTTTCGGATTCGCAATCAAAGGACCAAAGTCAGTCATTGCACCGACTCCCATAAAAATCAATAACGGAAATAAGGTGTTTTCAATGCCCATATGATATAAAACATCCAATAAACCTCCCGGTTCAGATAATCCTGCAAAAGGAATATTCGCCAAAATCCCCCCGAAAGCTATGGGAACCAACAACAGCGGTTCAAACTTTTTGGCAATGCCGAGATATAACAACACACAGCACACTGCAATCATCAACAGTTGCCCCAGCCCTTCAGGCATTAAAGCTCCGGATGCGATCTCATAAGATGAAAAAAAACCGTATAGCCCTGTCTCTTGGAACAATCCCTGCAATTTCTCCCACATAACAGCCTCCTAACCCATTTTGGCAAGCAGCTGACCTGCCTGAACCTGCGTTCCGGCGGCTACGACCACATCCGTTATTTGTCCATCAGCCGGGGCCTTAATTTCATTTTCCATTTTCATGACTTCTATCACAAACAATGTTTGCCCACGTTGAACCGCATCCCCTTTTTGAACGGAAACTTTTGTAATTGTTCCCAACATCGGTGCCGTAATATCATGTGCATCCGCAACTGCAAACGGAACAACAGTCGTTTGCTTGTTTTCTTTATCTAAATGATATGCATATGCTTTTCCGTTTACTTCAGCGCCGGAAGAGGTGAAGACAACCTCGAAAGTCTTGCCTTCGATGTTAATTTTGTAAGAAGAAGCAGCTTTTGACGTCGTTTCTTTTTCTTTATAGCGGACCATCACCTTGCCTTCACCTTTCAGGAAAGCAATTCCCTTATCTCCGCAGGTTGCCGCAATAAAGATATTTTCATCTGTTTCTGCCAAATGATTTTCTTTTAAAATCGTTTTAGCATGCCGGATACCTTTTTTCGGATTAGCATCATTCAAAACCAGCGGCGATTCTTTCGTCGGCGGCAAGCCCAACTGTTCCGAAGCGATTTTCATAACTTCTTCATCGGGTGTTTTAGGTGTTTTTCCAAAATAACCCAAAACCATTTTACCGTATCCTTCCGCGATTTTTTTCCAAGGCCCATTCATGACATTGTTAAAAGCCTGTTGGAAATAAAACTGAGAAACGGGCGTCACAGAGGTACCAAAACCGCCTTTGCGCACAACTTCTTCCATTGCTTTGATAATTTCGCTGTATTTGTCCATGATACCGTTATCACGCAACATCTGCGTATTACTTGTTAAAGCTCCGCCAGGCATAGGAGACCAAGGAATCATCGGTTCGACTCGTAAAGCTTCGGGCGGCAGGAAATAATCTTTCAGGGCTTCTTTAAAAGCGTCTTCCACTTTCATTACAGCATCCACATCCACATCCAACTCATAATCCGTCTGACGCAACGCATGCCACATGGTGGCAATATCCGGCTGACAGGTTCCACCGGATACAGGGGCCATCGACAAATCCACAATATCCGCACCGGCTTGAACTGCGGCCAAATAACATGCCGTTCCGACACCTGCCGTTTCATGAGAATGGAACTCAATCATTTTCTCATCTCCGACCAGCTGCCGCGCCCGACGAATTGTTTCATACACAACAGCCGGCACAGTTGTTCCCGAAGCATCCTTAAAACACAAAGAATGAAACGGTATTTTTGCCTTAATAATTTTCTTCAGCGTTTCTTCGTAAAAATCCGGTGTATGCGCTCCAGTCGCCCCGGGAGGCAGAGACATCATGGCAACGCAAATTTGATGCTCTAACCCGGCATCCACAATACATTGACCACTGAAAGCCAGATTTTGAGGATCATTCAAAGCATCAAAATTACGAATCATCGTGACGCCGTGTTTCTTGAATAATTGAGCATGCAAACGGATAATGTCAGAACTTTGACTGTCCAAACCGACAACGTTAATTCCGCGCGCTAAAGTCTGCAGATGGGCATCTGGACCAACTGCTTCCCGAAAAGCGTCCATAACATCAAAAGCATTCTCATTTAAATAAAAGAAAGCAGATTGAAAACTGGCACCTCCGCCCGATTCAAAGCGTTCAATGCCTGCTTGACGCGCCAATTTGACAATCGGTAAAAAATCTTTGGATAAAACACGAGAACCGTAAACAGATTGAAAACCGTCGCGAAAAGCCGTACATGTTAACTTAATTTTCTTTTTTGCCATCTTTTTTACCATTTTATTTTCCCTCCCTGATCGCAGCAGCAATCGCTAAAGCAACTTCATCCAAACCGTTGCGCGATGCTTCGAATTTCCGAATAAGAAAAGATGAAAATTGTATCACCAGCATCAAAAGGTATAAAAAAGCAAAAACGCTTGCCATTCCGACTAATGTCAACATCCAACCATAACTGATCATTCAATCCCCCTTTTGGTTCTTTATATGCTTTATTTCAGTTTTAGCTAATTTTTTTACATTTGGCAATCATTAAAATTAAAAAACTATTTTTGATGAGCCAGATATAAAGTCATTACTTTTTTAATTTTTTGGTCCATTGGATGATTTGAATGATCGTCCTCCACCTTTTGAACAAAAGGCCGAACAGAGAAAACAACAGGTCGCATTTGTTCCGGAATACTCTTTTCCTGATAAGGCATATAACCTGTTAACAGAGCTCGAACAACAACCATTGTGGCCAAAGTTTGACTTTCTTTTCCTCTTTGTCCGAAATGCTTCATAAATTCTTTTTCCATAGAAGAAAAACCACTTCTTCTGAATTCTTCATAAACAACATCGGCTTTTTGAGCACCTTCAATATTGATTGACATATTCATCTTCCTTTCAGCATAAAAAAAAGCACCTCCCGGAGGAAGCGCTTGGTTCAACAAACAAATAAATCAGATATTAAATATGCGAACCCCTCCAGGATTGAAGATCAAATCCCAGTAGTAGCAGGTTCAAAACTTTGTTATCAACAAACATCATATTTATTTCCTTATAACTTTTTTACTATCTCAAAGAAAATAAGCTTTGTCAATCACTTTTATAAAACATCCCGACAGATACCGTTTTCATCGGCTTCTTGCCCTTCCGGACAAGTGACCAGCGTGCATCCGCCGTTCAAATAAGTGTGACCGCTGGGACAGCAATAAGAAATATTATTTATCGTTGTTGTTTGACCTGTGCAGATACAGTTTTCGATAACGGAACCGTTTTGAAGACAAGCGTTCTGTGTAGAACATTCTTTAAGGAAAACCTCCCCGCAATCCGTTCCGTTATAATTACACCGCCGCCCACAGTTCTGTCCATTATAAAAGCACTCAGCAATTTTATAATCGATATTGTAAACACAGAACATGCCTTTTTCGCCTAAATCGGGATCAAGGCATCCCATCAACTGTTTGGAAGGAGCATAGTCATAAACCATTCCCCATGAGGCACAACCCGGATCATAACAATTAGCGTAGCTACAGTTTTGGGGCAGCCCGGAACATCTACGTGCACACCGTAATCCGGATCGAAAGCAAGTAGGCGTTGATTGATCATTATAGTCACAACACACATCGTCAATACAGCAATATCCCGTTTCCTCATCGTATGTTTGACCATCCATACATTGGTTTTCAATACAATTTCCATTACAATCTGGTGGATTTGTGCAATTTTGATCACAAATCACCCCGGTTGAAGCATAACAAAACCAAAGTGTTTGATTTTCATTTTTCGGATAACAACGAACGTTGTTTTCAAATAAACATCCTCCTCGTTCAGAAAAAGGAGTAATAGCCGTCGTTGCATGATAAAATGTTGAGTTAATGGGACATTGAGCAGCTTCACATATTCCAGTATAGCATAGCCCCTCAAGGGTAGCCATGCAACATGTATATTTGCTCGTTGGTGCAAAACAATATGTATATGAGTTCTGAGGCGTCAGCTTATAACATTCAGTTCCCGGAATGTTGCAACCGTAATGATAACCGCCGGCAAAGACCCAAGGGGATGTTATTTGCTTAAAGTTCATGTCGGCCGGGCAATCCCCAGAATGGCAAGTGCCAGAAGCACATGAATGCCCGGTACTGTCACAGTTATAACCACACAAGAGATCATTGATATAACAATTATAATTCGTAGGTCCCCCTCTACATTCGAATCTTTGGCAAGCTCCGTCGAGATAGATGTATCCGGCGGGACAAGCACATGTCTCGGCATTCGTCCCTTCAAGACATAAACAGTTCCCGTTCTCATCTCGTAAACCCGTCATGCCAGAAC
>CALXUB010000031.1 GCA_944391565.1 uncultured Alphaproteobacteria bacterium
AAAAAAAGAAAAAAAAAAACTAATTTCAAACATTTAAAAAAAACAAAAAAAAAAAATAATTAAAAAAACTCTTGCTTTACCCCCCCCCCCCCAATATACTACAAAAAAAGAATAAAAAAATATGTAAAATAACCAAGAAACTCCGTTATTTTGCTTGCGAAAAATATTTAGAATACAAAAGATAAAACAGGGTATACACATGAGAAAAAAAATTCTAGCAGCTTCTTTTACAGATCAAACCGGCAGAACGATTTTAGAAATGTTGAGCATACTTGTGATTGTCGGTGTCCTCAGTATTACAGCGTTAGTTGGTTTTACCTATGCCATGAATCGGCACAAGGCCAATGAAACCGTTCATGATGTGATGCTGCGTGCTTCCAATGTTCCCATGATTGATGAGTTTTATGCCAAACGTACAGGTGATTACGAATGGACTTTTGCCGGATTGCCCGAAAATGGAAAGCAAGGCACTTTTTACACAATGCAGACACTGGTCTCTGATTTACCGGATTATTTATTTCGCGTAGTAGTTTCCGATGTGCCGAAACGTGTATGTTCTCAAATTATTCGTTTAAATCCGTCACATGTTGATGCTATTTATGTTGAGGCCGATGAAATAACAGATGAAATTTGTCCAAATGAAACAAACTCCATGGCCTTTTATTTCAAAGGTTTCAGTGATGAAACACAAAGCGATTTACCTGAAATACCGTCTTGTGAAAATATTGATTGCGGTCTTGGTTCTACCTGTGTTGAGGGTATCTGTGTTCCATGTACTGACGGCAGTGTATGCAACTGTCCCAGCGGCACATGGAATACAACGGCACACTTATGCTGTGAGGAAGCGAACGAACCATCCGAAAGTGTTTGTTATACCTATGCTTTAGCTGATGCAGCGGATGGACAGTGCCCCGGCTATACCTTCACTTATCTTTCTGGACTTTGCGGAACAAACGGTTATTGCAATAATGGTGTCTGTACAGAATGCTCGGAAGACGAACTTGCTTCTGAAGACGGATGTGAGATGATTCCATGCGAGCTGACCGATGATAATATTGCTTCAGCGACAACAGAATATTGCTGCACAAGCTTTGGAGGCGTATGGGAAAATGAAACATGCGCTTGCCCGGAAGGATACATATTTGACGCCGAAACGGATCAGTGCATCGAATCGGATGGACAATGCATCTATAACTATAACAATCCGAACAGCATTCAAGTTTCTTATGCAGATTGTACTTACACAAATGTTATTATGGATGCCTCTCAAGAATCGTACGCGGATTGTATTTACAGCAATGCCGACCCGGCAAGTGGAGAAACCTTATCCATGTCATCACAAATGTCATGCCCGTCCGGTCAATACTGTTATTTGAAATGGACAACGGACAGCTGTTCGTCTGAAACAGGAGCTTCAGGAGCAACCACGTTATACGGACGGTGTTTGCCACTGGATTCAACGAATGCATATTGTAAAAAACGGTCCGACGATAACCTGAATATGTCAGCGACTCAATCCTGTCCGTCCGGTCAATACTGTTATTTGAAATGGACAACGGACAGCTGTTCGTCTGAAACAGGAGCTTCAGGAGCAACCACGTTATACGGACGGTGTTTACCACTGGATTCAACCAGCGCCTCTTGCCGAATTACATACAGCGCAAGTTTGGAATTAACAGCGATCCAATCATGCCCATCTAATCAGTATTGTTATCTCAAATGGGCCGGAGAAAACTGTACGTCGGAGGTTAGTGCCAGCGGCGCAAATCCGTTCTATGGTGTTTGCCTGGAGTTGGATTCGACAAACGCGGTTTGTCCGTAATAAACATTTTCTTGTTCAATTAAAAAATTCAGCTTCGATCAATCGAAGCTGAATAATAAAAAAGCTGCTAGAGGTCTAATAACAAAAAGCGCAACGAGGAAAATCCCGGGTATGATCATTATAAACGGAACCGTTACTTAAATTGAGATAAAAAAAGTTAGAATTTCCGTAGGCTAAGCTCGACAACACCTCCCCGGATCCAACGCCGTTCAAGTTAGCACATTTTCCACTCCCCGTTGAACCGTCCCAAGCATTATTCGATCCGGTGTCCGGACACATTTCTTCCATTGAAGCCAAATGACGGCCTTGTGCTTCACACCAAGTAGCCGCAGACCACCAATTCATAGTATTATTGCTTTTACAATAAACATGCCCGTTTTTGCCGGTAATTTCTGTCCCGGCTTCACACGCCGCCATGGCAGCAGATGCAAAAAAAAGACAAGTGCATGTTAAAAATAAAATTTTTTTCATATTCCCTCTCCTTTTTATTCGTTTTTTCCATTTTACAAAAAAGTATTTTCCTGTCAATGGGGCTTTTTCTTCTTTTATGAAAAAATTGAAAAAGCAATCATTTGACGCTTGCCTCTTTTTTCACAGAAACATATATTAAAATCATTGACATTTTTTTTAAAAAAGTGTATAGAAAGGCGTTTAAGTACAACAACTATATATAAGGCACCATGATGAACTCAGAAGACGAAGATGATTTGATGACAGCCTATGACGAAGATGATGACGCACCGGCTGCGGAACAATCTTTAGGACCTGCTTTTGAAAAATTGCTTGAAAAAGCAAAGGAACGCGGCATCGTCACTGTGGACGAAGTTGGCGACGCCATCCCTCCCGACATGGGGCCGGAAGCGATTGAAGAAGCTATGGCTATTCTGTCCAGCCATGAAATCACCGTCTCGGATAAAGAAGATTTAGAAGACACAATCGTCGAAAAAGAACCCGGGGATGAAGAAGAAACCGAAGAAGATGCTTTGGCTTTGGGCCGCACTAATGATCCTGTGCGCATGTACTTGCGGGAAATGGGAATTGTTGAGCTGTTGACTCGCGAAGGCGAAATTGCCATTGCAAAACGAATCGAAGCCGGTTGGAATGTCATGATGGGCGGTCTGTCCGAAAGCGCCATGACAATGAAAGCTTTAATGGGGTGGCATAACGCTTTGTTGACCGGCGATATGTTGTTGCGTGACATTATTGACTTAGAAGCAACCTACGAAGCCGACCCTTCCAAAAAAGCTTTGTTAGCCGCAATTGAAAAAAAAGAAGAAGCGGCTCTTGAAACCCCTGCTCCGGTCAAAGCTCAGCCTGAAGAAGAACAACAGGAACCGGTAGTCGAAGAGGATGAAGAAGAATTCGAAGATGAAGATTTTGAAGACGAAGAAAACGACGATGATGAGGAATTAGGCGAAGAGGATACCGAAGATCCTATCGACGATGAAGAAGAGGAAGAAACCGTCGAAGAAGAAGAATATGATGAAGAAGAAGACGGTAGCTCTTACTCTTTGCGTCAAATGGAAGAAGCTTTACTGCCTCAGATTCTTGAAACACTTGAAAAAATCACAAAAACATACGCCAAGTTAAAAAAGCTGCAAAATATCCGAATCGATTACTTGTTGAAGGGGAAAGACGTCCCTGTAGAGACCGAAGACAAATATCAAAAAATTCACTTGGAAATGATTGAATTGTTGAAAGAAATTCACTTCAATCCTTCCCGCATTGAACAACTGATCGAACAAATCAATGACGTCAATAAACGCTTAATGATGCTGGAAGGCAAACTTTTGCGCCTGGCGACGAATTCTAAAATTAAACGTGAAGATTTCCTGGATTTTTATCGTGAAACCGAAATGAACCCCGACTGGCGCAAAGCTGCAGCCAAACGTTCCGGAAAAGCTTGGAAAAACTTTATTGAAAAATATGCGGATGAAGTCGATGATATTCGCTTTGCCATCTCCAGTCTGGCTTCTGAAACTCAAATGCCCATTGTTGAATATCGCCGAATTGTCAATACTGTCAAGAAAGGTGAACAAGAAACGAATCGAGCCAAACGAGAAATGATTGAAGCTAACTTGCGGTTGGTGATTTCCATTGCAAAAAAATATACAAACCGCGGACTTCAATTTCTGGACCTTATTCAAGAAGGGAATATCGGATTAATGAAGGCGGTTGATAAATTTGAATATCGTCGTGGATATAAGTTTTCAACTTATGCTACCTGGTGGATCAGACAAGCTATTACCCGTTCCATTGCGGATCAAGCCAGAACGATTCGTATTCCGGTTCATATGATTGAAACAATTAATAAATTAGTCCGTACGGGACGACAAATGCTTCATGAAGGTGGACAAGAACCAACACCGGAAGAATTAGCTGCAAAACTGAACATGCCACTTGAAAAAGTTCGTAAAGTGATGAAAATTGCCAAAGAACCTATCAGTTTGGAAACACCCGTCGGAGATGAAGAAGACAGCCACTTAGGCGATTTTATTGAAGATAAAAGCACGATTCAACCTCTGGATGCTGCAATTCAATCTAACCTGCGCCAGGCTTGTTCGGCAGTTTTATCAACATTAACGCCTCGTGAAGAACGTGTTTTGCGTATGCGATTCGGTATCGGAATGACATCTGACCACACTTTGGAAGAGGTCGGTCAACAATTTTCTGTGACACGCGAACGTATTCGTCAAATTGAAGCAAAGGCTTTGCGGAAACTTAAACATCCGAGTCGTTCCAAAAAATTACGGACGTTCCTGGATAATTCATAGTGTTGTCTTGGAGACATTTTAAAAATAAGTTTTAATTAAAATAAAAAAGTTGCTTTTTTATAAAATTTGATTAAAATGTTGTCAATTTATTGGGTCTGTAGCTCAGTTGGTTAGAGCTGGGTGCTCATAACACTCTGGTCGGGGGTTCGAGTCCCTCCGGACCCACCAAACAAAAAAAACACTCCGTTTGCGGAGTGTTTTCTGCTTATAGTCCTTTGAACGTCTCCCCTTCTCAGTTTTTTAATCAAGGCCTCCAGTTGTATTTTACCCTCTTTCTCGGGCCTTTTTTAAAAAACTTTAAATTTGGTTTGTTCTTTGAAATGCCTGTTTCGAACACCCCCCAATAAAAAATTTTCTAACTGACAGTTTTTAAAAAAGATTGACAAATAACTTAAAAAATATATGATTAAAATACATTTAAAGGAGGTTTTCATGAAACAAAAAAATACTTTATTATTAACCGGCTTAATGGCCTTAGCAGCATTAGCTCCGCTTTCGGCTCAAGCACATGATCCAAGGTATCATGACGGTGTCCGATTAGCAACAGACATCGTCAATTTAATCGGCACGTCTTTGTATTGGACGACAAGAGTTATTGACACAAGACCGCCAGTTGTCATTCGGACCGCTCCTATTGTGGCGCCAGCGCCTGTTATCATTCAAGAACCTGTTGTTATTTTACCACCTCCGGTTTATGTTCCTGTTCGTCCGCGTTATATGCCACCGCCGCCGCGCTACATTCCTCCCAGACCTCGGTTTGAGCCACCACGCCGCGGACCGCATCATGCTCGACCGATGATGCCTTATGGTGGTCGTCTTGGTCGTGGCGGTTGGTAAAAAAGAGGGAGCCATTCCCTCTTTTTATGCAATAAAATGTTTGAGTCGTTTTTTTACAATAAAAAGGTTAATCAAGAAAAACTAAATCGGTTTGGTTTTGTTTTTCATGATGGTCGATACTCATACTCAACACTGCTTTTGGATAATCAGTTTCGATTGGAGATCATCATTACAGAGCAAGAAAAAATTGACACCCGTTTAATTGATCTTGAGACAAATGAGGACTATATCCTTTATAAAATTGAAAACACTACCAGTTCTTTCATAGTTAAAATCAGGCAAGAAATTCAAAAAGTTTTACAAGAAATCAGCAATTTTTGTTTTGAAACAAGCGTCTTTAAAAGTGAACTTTCTACACGCATTATCCAATATATAAATGAAAAATACGGTGACACATTGGCTTTTTTGTGGGAACGCTTTCCGAATAATGCTGTTTGGCGCAGAAAAGATAATAAAAAATGGTATGGAGCTCTCTTAACTATTCCTAAGTCAAAGCTAGGCTTTAAAAACAATAATCTTATTGAAATCCTCGATCTAAGAGCTCATCCTGAAGATATTATTCGACTTGTGGATAAACAAAGATATTTTCCGGGTTATCACATGAATAAAAAACATTGGATAACGATTTGTTTAGACAATTCTCTTCCTTTTGAAGAAATTTGTTTTCGAATTGATGAGAGTTATCGTCTTGCCGGCCGAAAATGATCATTTTTAAAATAAACCTCTCCTTTTGTTTAAATTGTTAAAAGAACTTGTTATGCCCATTTAAAAAAGTGGGTCTTTTTTAAAAATAAGGGAGAATAGAATGGAAATCAGACAAATTAAACCTTCAGATAGCAAAGCTTTTGTTCAATTTTATCAAGAGCTGGTATCACAAACCGACTATTTATTGTTTACACCGGAAGAAACAAGCCAAAAAGCTTCACAAGAAGCCTCTTTTATAAAAAAATACGATGATTATAAACAGGTATTTGTCGCTTTGGAAGAAGATAAGATTGTCGGTTATTTAGGTATTGGCAGAAGCCATTTATCAAAGCTCAGCCATGTGGCCAAGTTTACTGTCGGTGTTTTAGAAGATCATAAACGCCAAGGTATTGCGACAAAACTTATTCAGTTTGCTGAAAAATGGGCAAAAGAGAGAGGTATTAAACGATTGGAATTAACTGTAATAACAAAAAACAAACCGGCTGTTGCCTTATTTCAAAAGACCGGTTTTAAAGAAGAAGGAACTCGAAAAAAATCTATGAAATTAGAAGAAAAGTATTTTGATGAGTTTTTAATGGCAAAAACTCTTTAAGTTTTAAAATGATAAAAAAGCCGGTTTTAAACCGGCTTTTCCTTTATCCTGCGATTAAGCGAGATAACCAAATCCACAAAGGTGCCGTTGCCATAAATAAAAAAGTGCTGACAGCCAAAGAAGATGTTCCCGTTCTGACATATGTCTGAAATCGGCTGCCGATAATAATTCCCGAAAATACCGGAGGCAATGCACCGCACAAAACCAACATTTGCAGTTTTTGAGCGCCAACACCAAATAAAAGGCCGATTATAAGCATGGCGGCCGGCATTAAAATTAACTTCATAAATGTATTAAAAAAGATTTCCGTGTTAAATTCGAACTTATTGGCCGACAAAGTTATGCCGGCGGCAAAAACGGCTATCCGCTGATGGCTGCTGCATTACCGGCAGACTGTTCATGACGAAATCCGATATAACGTATGCCCTCTTCTTGTGCATGACGCGCTAAATCCGTCACCGGAATACCGACAACACCGTATATCGTGTCGATGTGATTACGCTTCAAAGCTTGAACCATCAAACGCATGCCATCCGTTAAATTGGCATTAGATTGTGTTTGCTCTGGTGTCATTTGTGTCCTTCTCCTATCTAAGTCAGTTAAGCAACAACTTGTGCATCGCGCAGCTGCACAATTTCTTCATCTGAATAACCCAAGCTTTTCAAAATCGGATCCGTGTCTTGTCCCAATAAAGGCGCCCCTTTAATTTGCGGCGTAAAATCAGAAAATTTCATAGGCATACCGACAGTCAAATATGAACCGCGCTCAATTTGCGGCACTTCAACAATCGTGCCGTTTTGCCGCAAAGAAGCATCATTTTCGATTTCTTTCATGCTCAAAACCGGACCGCAGGGAACACCATATTTGCTTAAAGTTGCCACAACATCTTTTTTATCTTTGTCTATTGTGAACTTTTCAATTTCAGCATAAATTTCTTCCTTGACTTTATCACGTGCCTCAGCCGTATTAAATTTAGGATCCGTCACCCATTCTGGTTTTCCAATTCCCTGACAGAACAAAGCAAAAGATTTCGGTTCATTTTGGATGACAATATACACATAAGCATTAGAATCCGTTTCCCAACCTTTGCACTTATAACACCAACCGAGAACGCCGCCGCCCTCAATGTTTCCTGACCGCGGAACAGAATCGCCAAAACGATCATTCGGATATTGAGGATAATTTGTCAAACGGCCAGTATGTTCCAAAATCTGTTGATCACGCAGCTTAACTCGGCAAAGGTTTAAAACCGACGCTTGCATGGACTGACGAACCCACTGCCCCTGTCCTGTTTTATCTCGCTGGAGTAAGGCTGCCAACAATCCGATCAACAAATGCATGCCGGTATTACTGTCTCCGAGTGCGGCACCGGACTGTGTCGGCAGTGCATGTTCTCCTGTCCACCAACCTGTCGTCGAAGCGGCTCCGCCCGCACATTGGGCTATCGGTTCATAGCACTTCACATTAGCATACGGAGAGTTTTCATCAAAACCAGTAATTGAACCATATACAATTCTGGGATTGATTTTATGCACCTCATCCCAAGAAAAACCAAGTTCCGCAGCAGCACCGGGATGTAGATTTTCAACGAAAACATCAGCATCCTTTAACAGTTTTGTTAAAATCTCTTTTCCTTGAGCTGTTTTAACATTCAATCCCATAGAACGTTTGTTGCTGTTTAACTGCAAATAATAAAGCCCATCTAACCCCGGCATATCCAACAGTTCATGCCGGGTCGGATCTCCGCCACCGGGTCGTTCGATTTTAATAACTTCCGCCCCAAACCAGGCCAACATTTGTGTACAAGAGGGACCTGATTGAACTTCCGTCATATCAATGACTTTAATTCCTTCTAATGGTGATGCCATTTTTTTCTCCTTTTTTTGAGTTGCTCTTCTTAATTGAAATAAGGAGAAAATAGGATTTTAAAAGATGTATCAAAGTTGATATAAACGCATTTTAGGTGACATATCAAAGTTATGAAAAAGCCCCTCTGAAGAGGGGCTTTTTTTACTTCTTTTTGCTGTTTGCAATTTTAATCGGTTCACCATAGTATGCTTTTCGATAAATTTCTTTTATTTCAGAAATCAACGGGTACCGTGCATTACCGTTGGTGCATTGATCGTCAAAAGCTTCTTCTGACAGTTCATCCAAACGATCGAAAAATTCTTTTTCGTTAATACCAACTTCCTTCAGAGACATGGGAACATTCATTTCTTTTTTCATTTGTTGAATGGAAGCAATTAAACGACGAACTTTTTCGTCCATATCATCCGGACAATCATCAGCCAGCCGCAAAAAATCAGCCAAACGCCCATAGCGTCCCTTTACAAAAGGGTACTTATATTGGGGCATTAAACCTTGTTTAACCGGATTATCCGTTGCATTAAACTCGATGACATAAGGCAGCAACACGGCATTGGCAAGTCCGTGCGCCACATGGTACATTGCTCCGATCTTATGTGCCATCGAATGACAGACACCCAAGAACGCATTTGCAAAAGCCATTCCAGCCAAAGTAGCAGCATAATGCATTTTTTCCCGTGCGATAGGATCGTTGGCACCTTCTTTGTATGAACGAACCAAATATTTATAAACCAATCGAATCGCCTCACATGCACTTCCATCAGTTAAATTCGTAGCAAAAACAGAAGTGTAAGCCTCAATTCCGTGCGTCAAAACATCCAATCCGGAAAAAGCCGTCAACCCCTTCGGCATGCTCATGACAAAATCAGGATCCACAATGGCCATATCGGGCGTTAATGCATAATCCGTAATCGGATATTTTTGTCCGGTTGTATCGTCTGTAATCACTGTAAAAGGAGTCACTTCGGAACCGGTACCGGACGTTGTCGGTATCGCAACCATTATTGCTTTGTTGCCAAGCTTCGGCACTGTACAAATCCGTTTTCGAATATCCATAAAACGCATGGTAATGTCATCGAATTTCAATTCTGGCTGCTCATACATCAACCAAATAATCTTGGCTGCATCCATCGGAGAACCACCACCCAGTGAAATAAACACATCCGGTTGATAGTTGCGCACCATTTCCAACGCCTCATGCACATTAGACAAATCCGGATCGGGTCGAACATTGCTATAGACTTCCACCTGCATATCCAAATCTTCCAAAATCTTTTCAAGACGCGCGACATGCCCGATGTCTTCCATTGTCTTGTCCGTGACCAAAAAAGCCTTTTTACGCCCCTTTAATTCAGCCAACGCTTGGCTGACACAGCCCGGTTTAAAGTAGATTTTAGGCGGTACTTTAAACCACAACATATTTTCACGTCTTTCCGCCACTGTTTTTGTATTCATCAGATGTTTCACCCCTATGTTTTCACTGACTGAGTTTCCGCCCCAAGATCCGCAGCCCAATGTCAAAGACGGCGGCAATTTAAAGTTATAAACGTCTCCGATGGCGCCTTGCGCTGCCGGCATATTAATTAACGTCCGCCCTGTTGTCATAGTCTTTTGGAACAATTCAATATGCGGATGATTTAATTCACTCGTATATAAAACAGATGTATGACCGGCTCCCCCCAGCTCAATCAATTTCTGCGCTTTTTCAACAGCTTCTTCAAAAGTTTTTGTTTTATAAAAAGCCAAAACAGGCGACAATTTTTCATGTGCAAACGGATTGGAAATATCAACAACATCCGTTTCAGCAATCAAAACTTTTGTCAACGGATCAACTTTAAAACCAGCCAACTCAGCAATTTTTGCTGCCGATTGTCCGACAATCTGGTTATTCAACTTACCGTCTTTAAACAAAACTTTTTTCAATTTTTGTTTTTCAGCTTCCGTCACGAAATAGCAACCTCTTTTGATAAACTCGGCCTTAGCAGCTTCATAAACCGGTTGTTCCACCAAAACAGCCTGTTCAGAAGCACAAATCATTCCATTATCAAATGTCTTGCTCATAATAATAGACGAAACAGCCATTTTCATATTAGCCGTTGTATCAATCACGACAGGCGTATTGCCCGCACCGACTCCGATGGCCGGATTACCGGAACTGTACGCGGCTTTCACCATTCCGGGGCCACCTGTTGCCAAAATCAAGGCAATATTTTTATGTTTCATCAAATAACCGGTCAATTCAGGCGTCGGTTCGTCAACCCAAGAAATGATATCTTGAGGAGCACCAGCCGCAACGGCAGCCTCCAAAACAATTTTTGCAGCCTCGTTTGTGCACTTTTTAGCCCGAGGATGAGGTGCAAAAATAATCGCATTTCGGGTTTTCAATGCCAAAAGAGATTTAAAAATAGCCGTCGAAGTCGGATTCGTTGTCGGAATGATACCGGCAATAATACCGATCGGTTCTGCGATTTGACGATAACCGGAGGCTTCATCATCGCATATGACTCCGCATGTTTTTGTATCTTTATAACTGTTATAAATATATTCGGCAGCAAAATGATTTTTAATCACCTTATCTTCAACAATACCCATCCCCGTCTCTGCTACCGCCATTTTAGACAAAGGAATACGAGCTGCTGAAGCTGCTTTCGCTGCTGCTTGAAAAATAGCATCCACTTGTTCCTGTGTATAGTGTGCAAATTTTTCTTGTGCCGCCTTGGCTTTAGCCACCAGCGTATCTACAATTTTCTCTGCTTTTAACAAAGCCTCATTCGTTTCTTTTTCTGACATCTCTTGTCTCCTCCTTCTTCTTATGAGATTTATTATAAAAAAGCGGAGCAAAAAGCGCAAGCAAAAAGATAAAAAAATATCCGAAAATAAAAAGAATCCTTTTTAATCAGCAACAAAGCTGAAGTCATGTGTTTTTTCGCGTTTTTCTTCCCACTCGCCGGCTTTGTTTAAGTCGTCCAATGGTGTTTCCTTGTCTTCCAGCACCAATCGAGCATTCAACTCATTGCGCTCCATAAAAGCCCGCATATAGGCTTTCCGCGGATCTCCCCACAAAATCATTTGATCATAATTGGGTTTGCCATATTTTTCAAACACAAGTTTCCAAAAAATATCGCGCCGATTCGTTTTTTTGACAATGTCTTTATAGGAAGTTCCCAAAGAGTTGTCTCCAAATCCCGTATAATCTACCTTAAAAGCTTTGTTTCCTGTCAACGGTGAACCAAATAAAACGGTTATTTTTTCTTTCGAATCAACTTTATCAAATGTTAATTCGGAAACATAATAGACTTCATCCTGTTTCGCACGATCGCGAACACATTCATGAATCAAACGTGTTTGATATAATCCTCCGGCCCGACATTCGTTTTCAAAGTTAGCTGTCATAAAAGCTGGAATAGCATAAGAAATATTTGCCAAAACAAATCCATTTTCCTGAGCAGCATCAATCGCTTCTTGCGGTTCCATATAAAGCTTTAAACCAGCAATGTTAAACTTAGAAACATCCGGAGCAGACGATAAAACCGTAGGCACCAGCTGTGCCATAGAAGGCTGTTGAACCGGAGCAATCACTGGAGAGGGCGCAATCGAAGATGCAGTAGTCCTTGCAGGTGTTGTTTCTTTGGGGGCTGAAGGAGCTGAAGTGTTATTTTCTTCGGCATTTTCTTGTTCTTCAGCAACAGGCTTTTCATCTGTTTCAATCGGTACAATATCAATCTTGCGTTCTGAAATGGGCATCAATGGTGTCACAAGAGGCTCATTTTTTTTAGGAAGTGGACGAAGCCCCTGAACCTGCATCGGCTGAGTAAAAGGAGCAGACACTTGTCCCGACGATGTTGACATTCCGACCGGCACCTGCACGGCCGGTGCCAACTTTAATGAATCGACAGGTCTGGCTTCGGAACCGACATTAGGTCTTAATGCAGTCCTCGTTTGTGAAGCAGCCGGTGTTTCTTCTGCTGCAAACAAAGGAATATCAAGCTCTTGAGCGGCGACAGCCCCTACAGAAGCACAAAAAAGCGAAAGAATAAAAAAAGGTATCCGTTTCATGGTTGTCTTTTCCGTTTTTTAGTGTTATTTATACTTTATATTTGTATCATATAAGCAAAAAATGAACAAACAATAAATATTTTTAAGAAAAAAGAGAAAAAATGAAAAATTTAAAAAAATTATGCGTTTTTTGTGGAACTCGTCCCGGAAATACGCCCATTTATGAAGATACGGCTCGTGAGCTAGGTGCAAAAATGGCACATAACCATATTGAACTTGTTTATGGCGCAGGGGGCACCGGTGTCATGAAAGCTGTTGCGGAGGGCTGCAAAATGGCCGGCGGCCGTGTCACAGGGATGACGATTCAAAAATTATTTGACATTGAGCGCCCTGATTTGATGAAAAATAAATTGGATGATTTAAAAGTATATGAAAAGCTGTTCGCTCGCAAAGTCGCTATGACCGCGGTCTCAGATGCTTTTTGTGTTTTGCCGGGCGGATTGGGAACACTGGATGAACTCTTTGAACTGATGGTTTTAAAGCAATTGGGCATATTAGATAAACCGATTGTTATCCTAAACGTCAATGACTTCTTTGATGGTTTAAAATTTTTGCTTCATCAGTTTATTCGCGATGGTTTTATCAAACCGCATCATGCAGAAACCATTATTTTTGTTAAAACGGTTGATGACGTTTTAACGACAATTGAAAATGAGCTGCAAAAAATAACTTGTCAAAAAGAAAAAAGCTTTTAAAGTAGGCTAAAAAGGAAAAAGAAATGCAGTTTAAAAGCTTTGATATACGAAAAAGTCTTTTGTTTTTATTGATGGCTTGTGTTTTAACAGGCTGCATGACCCCGAAACCGACCGATCCGGAGGCACTCAAAGCTTATGAAGAACTCAACGATCCTTTGGAACCATATAACCGAGCCGCAACGGATTTTAACTTTTTCCTGAATACGTATTTGTTCCGACCTTTTGATAAAATCTACCGCTTTATTTTACCGGAGCCTGTTCGGACCGGTATATCTAATTTTGCCGACAACTTAAAACAGCCCTATATCTTTGTAAATGCTTTGCTGCAGGGAGATTTTGATGACAGCGCGCAGACATTTGGACGTTTTTTTACAAATACAACTTTGGGAATCGGAGGGTTGTTTGACGTTGCTACATATTTTGAAATCAAAGCACCCAAAAAAGATTTCGGACAAACGCTTTATAAATGGGGGGTCACGAATGACGGCCCATACCTGGTTTTACCGGTCATAGGTCCTTCCAATGCACGAGACACGATTGGAATGGGTATCGGTTTCTTCATCGATCCACTTGATTGGGCTTTGCCGAAAGCCAAGGATCACTTGCTATGGTATCGTTATGGTATTCAGCTTGTAGACAGTGCCGATAAGGCAACCGATTTGCTGTGGAATATTGAACAAACCTCAATTGATCCTTATGTGACGCTCAGAACTTATTATCGACAAAATCGCAATAAGTTCCTGCGTGGTGAAGAAGCTGCTAAAGAAAGTTATAATTTCAGCTTTGATGATGATGACGATTTTGAAGACGTCGAAGAATACGAACTTGAGTAAGAGGAATGAAAATGAAAAAAATTTTATTGGTTTTATGTGGTTTAGTATGGATGATCACTTCCGCTCATGCAGCAGAAACACCATCAACGGCTTTTGTACATCAGCTGGCAGATGAAATCATTACGAATGTTCTGACTTCCAAAGACACACAAGCTCAAAAAACAGAACGTTTTGAAAAATATTTCTTAAAAGCATTAGACACTCAAACAATCGGTAAATTCGTGCTGGGACGGTTTTGGAGGACAGCTTCCCCTGAAGAAAGAAACGCTTTTATCAATGCTTTTACGGACATGGCCCTGAAAAGCTGGGCTGACAAGTTTAACTTGTATACCGGTCAGCAGATTACTTTCCTGAGTGAACAGCCTGCAGAAGGGAAAAACCAAGTCTATGTTGTCAGCCAAATCCAAAACGATCCCAACCCGGTGCAAGTTTTATGGCGTGTCCAGGAAAAAAACGGAACTTATCAAATTGTTGATATTATCATTGAAGGCGTCAGCATGGTTCTGAGTTATCGGAATGAATACACCTCTTTCCTTCAGAATCATACTCTTACCGAATTGACGGATAAGCTTCAAAAACAAGCGGATTCTTTTGTCGTTTCAAGCGGAAAGAAATAATTTTTCAAGCATCTATTGTCGGAAGTTGTTGAAAATGCCCCTCAAGTATAGACGGTTCAACCGTTGAAAGGGGCATTATTTTTATATCAGACACGGAAGAAAACAAGGATCCATTTCGACAAGCGTTAATTAAATCAATGAGATGAGAAGCTTCTCCACGAGCTGCAACTTCCACACGACCGTCTCGTACATTTCTAACCCATCCGGAAAGTCTCAACGCAAAAGCGCGTTTCATTACATAATGCCGAAAGCCGACACCTTGAACATGCCCTTCAACAAAAAAGTGAACTGTTTCCATAAAAAAGCCTGTTAACGCAGTGTGCTTCCCGAGGGCGGAATCGGCTGTGTCAAAACATTCGATAAACTTTTTAACAGCTGTGTACCAAAATCCACTGCCGCACTTGGTGTTGATTGAGGTTCTTGCGTTTTCTGAGGCTCTTGCACAGGCTCAGGTGTTGCCGGAACGCGACCGTAATAATCATCAATCGTTTGAAAGCGAGTCCCCTGCAAGGCTGTTTCACTAGGAGAAGTGTCTTCACCGACTTTACGTAAAACCTGACCGGCAGGGATAGAAATACCTCCAGTCATCATGGCTGCCCCGACAGTTTTCATGGTGTTCAAAGTATCGATTTGAATTTGCGGCTTGGTAAACGGCCCTTTAATCAAAACAAATTGGCTCATTAAATTGGCCAGCTCGGATGTTTTTCCTTTTGGGGCCATTGGAATCAATTGAACATTCAACTGTTCGTTCTTCAGATTGATCGTACCATCCAAAACCAAATTCAACAGATTGGTTTCCATTGCCGCTTTTTTATCTAAATAAATAATCCCATCCTGAATGGTTAGATTCAAAACCGCACTTTTCAAGTATAAAAATTGTCGATCATACTCGGCGCGAGGAATAAGTTTTTCACCCAACGCCAAAGTATTCAACGGCAATGAATCAAGCCAACGGCTGAATAATTCGCTTTCATGTGCGATCATCAAGAAATGACCGTCCAATGTCGATGCCAAGTCATGAGCTGTTTTCCCTTCCGCCGTCAAATTCAGATTAAAATGAAACATGCCTTCTTTCATATCATCCTGAAGCGCCTTAATTTGATTGATTTCAAGCCCCTGACCAATTAACTTTAACTCTGTTTTCAAAGCGCCATTTTGTTCGGACGACAAACTCATTTGGCCGACAACGCCTCCCTCAGCAACTTGCGTACCTTCATTTAAAGCGACATTTAATGCGCCATCCTGAAGACGAATCGTTGCCGCAATCGCCGGATATTTTTGAATAACATTTTTGACATACAGATTATCAATTATAACCTGTAGATTTAAATTGACTTTTTTCAACGCCTCTGTATTCAAAGGTGCTGTTGAAAACACCAATTTTTCAGCAGTTTTTGTTTCTGATGAAGCTGTCTCTGACAACGTTTTACTGTCTTGTGCCAAGACATTTGTTAAGTTAAAATAACGAGAACGCAGACTGCCAGTTAAAGAAGGAACGTCTCCCATCGTTATTGTCAGCTGTCCATCGATATCAGTTTCGTCTGCCATCATGTTAATGTTGGAGAAGGCCAATGTGTTCTTATTTTTAAAAGAAAACGAAGATTCAAATGTGAAAGGACGAATACCATATGTCTTTAAAAAAGCCGCATCAGCTGCATCAATAGAAATTCTGCCTTCGGTCTCCATCGTTTTGCGGTTTTTCACTTCACCGGAGAACGATGTTTTCAAACCGCCTTTTAAAAACGACATCGCGCCTTCTGCCAATAATTGCTGAGGAGAAATACGTAAAGCTGTCTGCAACTCGAAATCAACAGGCGGAACAGCTGCCGCGTCCATAAAATATTGAGCAGTTTTTTGCAAATTTTTTCCGCTGGATCGAATATTCAGCGTCATGTTGTTCCATTTTTTCAAATCACGCAAATCCCCGGAAATTGTCGATTTTACCCCATATGCCGTCACGTCAAAGGTAAAATTAAACGTGCGTGGATTTTTAATAACATCCATTAGATTTTTAATAGACCCCTTGAGGATAAAGGGCTCATTTTTATAGGTAAAAGCGGCATCCAGGTTAATTAAATGAGCTAAAGACAACTCACTGAAATGGACATCTTCATTAACCCCGTCCACAGGATCTGAATAATTTAGGTCCACATTCTTTAAAACAATGCTGTCCACACGCACCTGAATATCTTTTGTCACTTTTTTAGACAATGTCGGACGAGCTGCTGCTGCTTGTTTGGACTGTGTCTCCTTTTGAACTGTCCAATTATTTTGTCCGGATTTGTTTTTTTCCAAAAAGACTCTGACATCCCGCAATTCTACACTATCAACTTGAAAAACATCCTGAAATAATGCTTGAAGGTTCAAACGAACCTCGGCATTCTTAATAATTGCCAGGTTGGGAGATTGAAATCCTTCACCACTGGAAATTTCAACGTCTCTCAGCTCCAGTGTCGGTGTTAAGGATTTTTTCAGGCTCATTTTACCGACCAACTTGACATCATGTCCGATGGCCTGCGATGCGTATTTTTCAATTTGACCTTTATAAGAATTAATATCGAACGTTAAGAAATAAAGACCTGCCCCAATAATGATTACCAAGATAACAATTAAAAAAATCAAAATAAACTTTTTCATTAGAATCCCCTTTATTTCTTTTCAAAGGCCTCAAACGGTTCTTTATTATCTTTATCACTAAATCCGAAAAAATCAAAACTATTTTTCATGTGTATCGGCATTTGTGCCGTAATTTTCAATATTTTACCTGTTGGAAGAGGTATTTGAAGTGCTCGCGCATGCAAATGCATGAATTTGGAAAAAGACTCTAATCCATCCAAAGTCTCATTTTTCCCATATTTTTTATCCCCCAAAATAGGTGTTCCCATTGACTGGCAATGCACACGCAGCTGGTGTGTGCGTCCCGTCAAAGGCATCAAAGCAAGCCAGCTGACTTTATTGCCGGCCGAATCAATAAGTTGATAAAGTGATTGCGCTTTTTGCCCTTCAGGATCCACAAAAACCATTTCTCCGCCGTCGCGACCTGATTTTTTCATCAGCGGCGCGGTTATTTTCCCGAAACTTTTTTCAGGTTTTCCGACAACTAAAGCCCAATACACCTTTCGAGCCGCTTTTGTTTGAAAGGCTTCTGCTAAAAAAGCCGCCACTTTGGCCGTACGCGCCAAAACAAGAACACCGCTTGTTTCCTTATCTAACCGATGAACAAGCCGCGGACGTTCTCCGTTAAACGTTAATGCATCCAACATACCATCGATATGTCTGTCCGTTTTTGTCCCACCCTGAACGGCTAATCCGGCCGGTTTGTTTAAAACAACAACGTCTTTATCCTGATAGATTACAAGAGAGCGGATAAATGCCGCATCCTTTTCGGAAACAGCTTTGTGAAGAGACACTTCTTCCTGAAACGGAGGAATTCGGATTTCATCACCGATATGCAGGTGTTGATCGGATGTCGCTTTTTTCCCGTTTACCCGAATATTCTTTCCCCGAAGCAAACGTTCCAGTGTTCCATGACGCAGACTGGGATAATACCGTTTAAACCATCGGTCTAAACGAATATCGGAATCTTTTTCTTCCACTCGAGCAAAAGTCACTTTTTCTGGCATTTTTGTTTCCTTAATTCTTCCCAATAGGCCAACCGCTTTTTTATTTCGCGCTCAAAGCCACGTTCAATAGGTCGATAAAAACATCGCCGACCCATTTTTTCAGGAAAATAATTCTGTCCCGAAAAACCATCTTCTGTTTCGGGATCATATTGATAATCTTTACCGTATCCCAACTCACCCATCAATTTAGTCGGCGCATTCAGAATATGCATCGGAGGCGACAAAGAACCCGTTTCTTTCGCAGCCCTCAAAGCCTGCCCCCATGCTTTATATACGCCGATTGATTTAGGAGCAGTTGCCAAATAGACAACTAACTGCGCTATGGCCAAATCACCTTCGGGAGAACCTAACCGATCATAAGCTTCCCAAGCCGCAATTGCCTGTGTTAAAGCATGCGGATCGGCAAGGCTAACATCTTCTACGGCAAAGCGTGTTAAACGACGCAAAATATATTTCGGATCCTCACCGCCTTCAATCATTCGAGCCGTCCAATAAAGCCCGGCATCCGGATCAGAACCCCGCAAAGATTTATGAAGCGCGCTAATAAGGTTATAATGTCCTTCTCGATCTTTATCATACAAAGGCATACGCTGCTGAACGATTTTGGAAATATGTTCAACCGTTAACAAATCCTCATCCGAAGCGTATTGATCGATTGCTTCAATCATATTGATAAAATATCGACCATCCCCGTCTGACAATCCCAAAAGATATTCCCTGGCCTCGGGGGTTAACGGTAAAGCATGTCCCAGTTCTTTTTCTGCTCTGTCCAAAATAGTGGCAAGTGAATCCTTTTCCAAACTTTTCAAGACAAAAACTTTACAACGCGATAATAACGCACTGTTTAATTCAAAAGAAGGATTCTCGGTCGTCGCGCCGACCAAGATAACAGTTCCATCCTCAACATAGGGTAAAAAGCCGTCTTGCTGAGATCGATTAAATCGATGAATTTCATCGACGAACAACAATGTTCGTTTTCCCATTGCTTTGCGGCTTTTTGCATCTGCAAAAATCTTGCGCAGCTCTGCTACACCGGAAAATACGGCTGAAATTGGTTCAAAATAAAGATCGGCAATACTGGCGAACAATCGTGCAATCGTCGTTTTGCCACACCCCGGCGGTCCCCATAAAATAAACGAAGAAACTTTCCCGGTTTCCAACATCCGCCCGATTGGCGCATCCGGCGCCAACAAATGCTCCTGTCCGACAATTTCTTTCAAAGTTTGAGGCCGCAACCTGTCAGCCAAAGGCCTGTCTGTCTTTTTCTCAAATAGTGTTGTCATTTTTTATTTCCATTTTTCTTTAATCTAGCATAAACTACACTAAAAAAACAATGAAAAAGAGGAAAAATGGCAAAACAATTTACGCGAGTTCAGGAAGATTTCATTTGTGATGTCTGTGGATCCGTCGTTCATGGCAATGGGTATACAAATCACTGCCCGCATTGTCTGACCAGCAAACATGTCGACATTTACCCGGGAGACCGATCTTCTCCATGCCAAGGTACCATGCCGGCTGTTTCTATGGAAATCAAGGGCAGCACCTATGTCTTGACACAAAAATGCGTTAAATGCGGCCATATCCGCAAAAACAAAACTGCCGAAAATGACAGCGCAAAAGCGCTGCGTGCTCTTTCGAAAGGTGAACTCCCTGAATTTATCGCCGAAATGCGTAATAAAAAACCTTCTTAAAAAGGCTCCTAACGGAGCCTTTCAAAATCAGCGTGTTCGACTAAATCTTATTGGCAACCGCATAATTCGACGACTGACACGATGAAACCACAATTCACATTTCGATAAATGATACCGTTGTTTATTGCGTACAATTTTTTCAATTTGAACAACTTTATTTTCTTGCTTGCTTTCATTGATAAATTGAACAATTTTTTCAATGTTTTGCCCGCCGGTTTCTAACGTTTGCGGATATTTAACGGCCAAAGAACAATACTTTGCCATTTGTTCTTTTGTTAAAAAAAGTGTGGGATCAAAATCTTTGTTCCTACGTTGCTTAGGCATAATTCGCGTTTCTTTAAACAAATCATCCATATAATAATGCGGCAGTATTGTTCTAAGCAACATTAACCGGTCCTGAGGTAAAATCCCCGAAAAGTCTTTTGTTAAGTCCTTTTGTTCTTTTGTCGGAATATCATAACCATCAAAAATGTAATCAAAGACGTTTTTACCCTGCGCATCTTTTGTCAGCAAATTAGGAGAAAAACGCGTAAAATAATAAATAGCATGTTTAAATGCTCCCTGACGCAGGCAATCAAAAAAACCGCTGTCAATCACTTTTTGTTCTGATGCCGTCCGTTCTGACGGAGCGAAAAATTCAAAGAGTCGACTATGATTTTCTTTTTTCTCTTTTGTGTCTTCTGATAACAGCATTCGACTAAGGCCGTCATCACTACTCGACATACTCATTTATATATCCTTTCCTTTCATATAAAAACGGGACAACACCATGTCATCCCGTTTTTTAAACGTGTTATTAAAAACTATTCTGCGTCAGCAGCCTTCTTGGCAGCTTTCTTAGATGTTTTTTTAACTTCTTCTTTCTTCTCTTCCTCAACAGGCGTTTCTTCGGTCACAACCGGAGCAGCTCCTGAATCTTTTCCTTTTGCGGAGACATCTCTGTCAACCAGTTCGATAATCGCCATCGGCGCCATGTCTCCATAGCGGAAACCAGCCTTCAGCACACGTGTATAACCACCGTTGCGTGTCATGTAGCGATCAGCCAAAACAGTCATCAGCTTTTCAACCATTGCAGCATCGCGCAAGAATGAAAGGAGCTGACGGCGATTGTGTAAGTCCTTCACACGAGCGGCTGTAATCAATTTTTCAACAATAGGACGCAATTCTTTGGCTTTCGGCAAAGTCGTCTTAATTTGTTCATGTTTAATCAAAGAGACAGCCATATTCGCAAACATACTTCTGCGATGAGCAATGCTCTTGTTTAATTTTCTTTTAGAATCTCCGTGACGCATTTTTTATCCTTTCATTTTTGCTTGGTCTTGCGCACAAAACCGATCACGTTGACTTTCGAACCACCCGACGGATGAGCCCGAAAGGTGTCTGACAATCAGACAATGCTTATCGACTAAAACGGTTCCTCGAACCCTTTAGCTAAAACATCAATATTTTCAGGAGGCCAACCTTCAACCTGCATGCCAAGGTGCAACCCCATATTTTCCAATACTTCTTTGATTTCATTCAAAGATTTCCGGCCAAAGTTCGGTGTCCGAAGCATATCGGATTCTGTTCTTTGTACCAAATCGCCGATGTAAACGATGTTGTCGTTTTTCAAACAGTTTGCCGAACGAACGGATAATTCCAACTCATCGACTTTTTTCAACAAAGCAGGCGGGAACGGCAAAATAACCTTTTGTTCTTCTTCGGTTGTTTCTTCCGGATCTTCAAAATTGATAAATGTTTTCAGTTGATCTTGCAAGATACGTGCTGACAAAGCAACTGCATCTTCCGGGCTGACGACACCATTGGTTTCAACCGTTAAAGATAATTTATCATAGTCTGTTTGTTGACCGACACGCGCATTTGTCACTTTATAGACAACTGTTTTAACCGGACTAAAAATACTGTCAATCGGCAACAAACCGATCGGGCAGTCTTCCGGACGATTTTGAACAGCTGGAACATAACCTTTACCCGTTCCAACAGTCATTTCAATTTTAATGGAAGCACCTGCATCTAATGTGCAGATAACCAAATCTTTATTCAAGACTTCAACACTTTGATTTGTCTCAATTTGACCTGCTGTCACGACCCCAGGACCCGTTGCAGTTAATGTCATGCGGTGAGGTCCTTCAGATTCGACTTTAAGCGCCAACATTTTAATGTTCAAAATGATATCCGTCACGTCTTCACGCACACCGGAGATCGAAGAGAACTCATGCAAAACTCCGTCAATTTTAATAGCTGTGACGGCACCGCCCTGTAAAGAAGACAACAGAACACGACGAAGAGCATTTCCCAACGTTGTACCGAATCCCCGTTCCAGCGGTTCAACCACAATGGTTGATTTCATACCGGGAATGATATGTTCTACAGATAATGTTGACGGCTTAATCAATTCTTGCCAATTTTTTTGTATCACAGTAAGGCTCCTATTTTTTCAGGAACTGGTGCCAAGCACCCGTTTAGCCGCCCCGAAGGGCGACCACTCAAATTAAACCCGACGACGTTTCGGCGGACGGCATCCGTTGTGCGGAACGCTGGTCACGTCTTTAATCGACGTAATGGTAAATCCCAATGCTTGGAAAGCACGCAAACAGGATTCGCGACCGGCACCAGGCCCGGCAACCAAAACTTCCAATGTTTTCATGCCGTGTTCCATTGCTTTACGACCGGCCTCTTCTGCCGTCACTTGGGCAGCATACGGAGTCG
This sequence comes from uncultured Alphaproteobacteria bacterium, assembly GCA_944391565.1. Classification (GTDB taxonomy): domain Bacteria; phylum Pseudomonadota; class Alphaproteobacteria; order CAAHEQ01; family UBA3637; genus CALXXX01. Next base: position 22,821 of record CALXUB010000031.1, read on the forward strand.
CTTTCCGAGATCCTTTAAAACCTTTCACACCGCCGGAGCACCAAGAAATTGTATTTCCCTGTGCATCCGTAATGGTCACCATAATATTATTGAATGTAGAATTCACATGAGCAACGCCCGAAATGATATTCTTTCTATCGCGATTCTTTGTGCGAGCGACTTTAACTTCTGTTTTTGCCATGATTTAATTCCTTACTTTGTCACTTTTTTCTTACCGGCAATAGGAACAGCTTTTCCTTTGCGTGTGCGCGCATTTGTGTGTGTCCGCTGACCGCGAACAGGCAACCCCTTACGATGGCGCAAACCTCTGTAGCAACCCAAATCCATTAAACGTTTAATATTCAAAGAAACTTCGCGACGAAGGTCTCCTTCTACATGATACTCACTATCAATCAACTCACGAATTTTCAAAACTTCATCATCTGTCAACGCGTGAACGCGCTTATCTTCTGAAATCCCTGTCTTTTGACAGATTTCTTCAGCTTTTTTCCGGCCAATGCCATAGATATACGTCAATCCAATGACGACTCTTTTTGCTGTCGGAATATTTACACCTGCAATACGTGCCAAGGCTACTCTCCTACATAAAATTAAAAACAATCTTCTCTGTCCACTCGGGCAGAAAAGGACTTAGGGTTGCGATTATATAGGATTTTCTTTTCCTGTCAAGAAAAATTTATAAAAAATTTACTTTTATTCAAAAAGATCTTTTCAGATCATTTTAGAAAATACAAAAAATCTTTCATTTTTTTATAAAAAAGGCTTGTCAATCATAAACATCATCAATTCGGCAGATCTATACTTGAGATGCTGAGTGTCCTAGCGATTGTCGAAGTTCTGTTCATCACGGCCGTCGTTGGTTTTAAAACGGCAATGAATAAAAACCGAACAAACCTTTTAATCAAAGATGTTTGATTAGCTGCTTTTACTGTTTTAGACGAGATGTTTGAAGTCTTAACAGAAGAAAAAACAGCGATTGCATCAGCGGTGAAGAATTTTGTTTCTACCCGGTGGGGAAACCTAAAATGACTGGTAGACTACCGGCTGTTCAGTTCGCTAACTACGGTCAACGTAGTTCACTTAAAGAAAGCGACAAAAAGATTATTCCTGTCGAAGATATTTTTCTTACGGCCGGTAATACCAAAATGAATTGGTAGAGTTGTATGAACTGGTGTGAAGCCCAAAATTTAATATTAGTTGACATTCCGAAAGTTTGTAATGGCGGAATGACAAAAGAAGACTGTATGACATCAGTAATTTATGATGTACTGATTACTCAAATTGAGACTTTTTGGACACGTCGAGAAAATGTCGGTTGGTGGGGAGACGATGCTTGCATAATTGACAGAAGAAGCGAAAAAATCGTTAATTGTGGTGCCCCCGAAGAGCATTGGTCCTATGGCTTTATACCTTTATGTATTAAGTAATAAATAAAAAGCTTTTTCAGTTATTTATAAGCAAGTCAGAAAATATTTTCTATTCCAAACTTGACTTCTACCGACTGCAAAATAGGAATCAATAGCAACCATGTGTTGGTCACTCCGAAGAATGTGTCCCTTAAAGACTGACAATCTTTTATCATTCTTGGATAATTTTGATAAGCCTTCACCCTTTTTCATCTGTTTCTATCAGTGTCAGTTTTCAAACATTGTCTCAGGCATAATCATTTCAAATTGTTAAAAGTGCAAAGGACGGGTTAAGAAATCCTTTTTAACCCGTCCTTACTCAATAATCCGAACCTAACAACCGACAACTTTTTTGATTTTTTCAGCGACGGTTTCTATAGACCCCGTCCCGTCAACACAAACTAAAAGCCCCCGTTCTTCATAATAAGGCAAGACCGGCGCTGTCACAGCACGATATTTGCGCAGCCTGGAAACAACCGTTTCATAGTTATCATCCATTCGACGCACGAAATTCGTTCCGCCACAAACGTCACAACGTCCATAAACCTTCGACTTTTTGAACTTATCATGATACATCGTGCCACAATCCGCACACATATAACGTCCCACAATCCGCTCAATCACATATTCATCAGGAACCTGAATCTCAATCACAATATCCAGTTTCAAATCCCTATCTTTTAAAAGTTTATCCAATGCTTGAGCCTGCGGAACCGTTCTTGGAAAGCCATCCAGAATAAAACCATCTTTTGTTTCTTCACTATCCAGTTTGCCGGCAATCAAAGAAATACTCATTTCATCAGGCACAAAGTTGCCTTTATCAATTAACTCTTTAATTTTCAGTCCGAGTTCACTGCCGGAACGCGCTTCTTCCCGAAGCATCTCTCCTGTCGACAAGTGCGGAATATGCAGTCTGTCATGCAAAATCCGTGCTTGTGTTCCTTTTCCGCCCCCCGGAGGGCCCATCAAGACGATGTCTTCGTGTTTTAAAGCCATTACAGTCTCCCCTTTAACTGTGCTTTCCTGATTAAACTTTCATACTGATAGGCAACCAAATGCGATTGAATTTGGCTCATTGTATCCATAATAACGGTCACGACGATCAATAACGTCGTTCCGCCTAAGAAGAACGGAACAGACAACTCCGCAATCAATATTTCCGGAAGCACACAAAGCGCAGCCAAATAAAAAGCCCCTAAAACGGTCAATCGCGTGACAACATAGTCTAAGTACTCAGCCGTGCTTTTACCCGGACGAATCCCAGCAATGAAACCGCCGTTCTTTTTCAAATTGTCTGCCGTATCTGCCGGATTAAACACAACGCCCGTATAAAAGAACGTAAAGAAAATAATCAGCAACGCATATAAAGCCATATACAAAACACCCCCGCGGCCAAGCCAAACCGACAAATCCTGTGCCCATCCGGATTTGGAACTGTCAGACATAAACTGCAGAACCGTTAAAGGCAACATTAACAATGCCGAAGCAAAAATCGGAGGCATAACGCCTGTAGGATTAATTTTCAACGGGAAATAAGAATTTTTTGCTGATAAAATTCGTCCTCCCATTTGACCTTTCGGATATTGGATAACAATACGACGTTGAGCGCGTTCAACAAACACAACAATATAAATCAGTGCAACCACCATCACTAAAATCGTCAACAACATCACATTCGATAGTTGACCAACCCGTCCCAATTCAAAAGTTCGAGCAAAAGCACTTGGAATCTCAGCAATAATACCAGCCGTAATGATTAAAGAAGTACCATTACCAACACCCCGACTGGTAATTTGTTCACCCAGCCAAACTACAAACAACGTACCGCCAAGAAGCGAAACAACCGTTGTAATTCGGAAAAGCCAAGCCGATTCCATCAAAACGGCAGATGCACCGTTAGCACCCGTCATATTTTCCAAAGCAACGGCCAAGCCATATCCTTGCAATACAGTAATCAAAACCGTTAAATAACGCGTGTATTGATTCATCTTGCGATGACCGGCTTCCCCCTCTTTTTTCAAAGCAATCAAAGACGGGAAAATCGCCGCACCTAACTGAATAATAATAGAAGCCGAAATATAGGGCATAATATTCAAGGCTAACAATGTCATACGAGATAACGCACCTCCGGCGAAAGTATCAAACATTCCCAACAAACCGGAAGCATTTCGATTAAAAACCTCTGTCAACACATCAGGATTGATCCCGGGCAACGGAACAAATGTTCCAAAACGAAAAACAACCAATGCGACCAACGTAAACAGAATTCGCTTTTGCAAATCCCCCGCTTTTGCAAATGCACCCATAGCAGATGCTTGCGGTTTTTGGACTCTTGTCAATGCCATTTCTTACCTCGTTTTCAAAAAGACTAAAAATCTGCGAAGAACATAAACTTTTTTTTAATTTTTTGCAAGCTTTTTTTTCTAAAAAGTTCCTTTTCTCAACATATTTTCAACATTTCGTTCGAATGTGCATAAAGAACATTAAAAAAGGCAGGTCATCCCTGCCTTTTTCTTTTGTTAAAAGCAACTAAGCTTCTTTTTTAGTTGATTTTTTTGTAGCTTTTTTAACCGTTTTCTTTTCCGTTTTCGGCTCTTCGGATTTTTCAGAACCAGGACGGGTTGTATCGATAATCAGCTCTCCGCCAACCTTTTCAATAGCTGCTTTTGCAGAAGCTGTCGCACCGACCGCACGGATCGTCAGCTTAGCTTTTAACTCGCCTTTGCCCAAAATCCGGACACCGTCTTTCGCACGACGAATGACACCTGCTTCCATCAAAGAAACAGCGTTGACTTCTTTACCGGCATCCAGAGAACCGGCATCGACAGCCGCCTGCAAACGATCCAAATTAACTTCAACGAAATCCAAACGGAAAACATTATTAAAACCGCGCTTCGGCAAGCGACGGTAAATCGGCATTTGACCGCCTTCAAAACCGTTGATTGCTACACCGGAACGGGAGGTTTGTCCCTTAACGCCGCGACCGGCTGTCCGACCTTTGCCGGAACCCAGCCCGCGAGCCACACGCGTGCGGTTCTTTGTCGCGCCATCATTATCGCGAATTTGATTCAGTTTCATCCTCTTATTCCTTTACTTCTTTATCGGCTGCAGCTTCTTTTTCCGAAGCTCCATCTCGACGGGAAACAATATCTCCGACTTTTTTACCGCGTTTCGCTGCAACAATCCGAGGAGAGTTGACAGATGTTAAAGCGGCAAAAGTTGCTCTAATCATATTATGCGGGTTGGCAGATCCAGTCGATTTGGCAACGATATCCTGAATACCCATCGTTTCAAATACGGCACGCATCGGACCTCCGGCAATGATACCCGTACCGGGAACAGCCGCGCGCAAAACAACCTTACCGGCGCCGTAATGTCCCATCACATCATGATGCAAGGTACGTCCTTCTCTTAAAGGCACACGAATCATGGCATGTTTTGCCGATTCAGTCGCTTTACGAATAGCCTCAGGCACTTCACGCGCCTTTCCGGTACCGAAACCGACACGGCCTTTTTGGTCTCCCACAACGACAAGCGCTGCAAAAGCCATCCGACGACCACCTTTAACAGTCTTCGCAACACGATTGACATGAACGAGCTTATCGACGAACTCTTCTTGAGTTTTTTCGAGTTTTCCGTCTTCGTTCTTGCGGCGACCTTGTGTATTTTCTCTAGCCATCTTCTTCTCCTAGAATTTCAAGCCGTTTTCACGAGCCGCATCTGCCAAGGCCTTCACACGCCCATGATAGATGTAGCCGCCACGGTCAAATACAACTTCACTTACGTTTGCTTTCAACGCACGTTCGGCAATCAACTTGCCAACTGCCGCGGCTCCGGCAACCGTAGACCCTTTTTCTGTAATCTCTTTATTCAAAGAAGAAGCAGAAACGATTGTTTTTCCGGCTTTATCATCAATGATTTGCACAGAGATGTTTTTTTCGGAACGATACACCGACAAACGAAGTCTGTCTGATGCATTCTGTCTTAAGCCGTAGCGTGTACGAGCTTTGCGACGTTCAAATTTCTTATCAGATTGTTTCATCTTTATTTCCTATTTCTTCTTGCCTTCTTTGCGGCGGACAGTTTCTTCCACATACTTCACACCTTTTCCCTTATAAGGTTCTGGCGGACGATAGGAACGAATCTTCGAGGCAACTGCCCCCACATCGCGCTTGTCACATCCCGAAATTTCAATTTCGGTCTGAGACGGACAAGCAATCTTAACACCTTGAGGCGCATCAAAATCAATGTCGTGGCTGAACCCCAAAGAAAGTTTAATGCCTTTGGCTGTTGCCTGAGCTCTGTAGCCGACACCGATCAGTTCCAATTTGCGCACAAAGCCTTCAGAAACGCCCTTCACCATATTATTCAGGTTAGCGCGAACCGTTCCCCACTGCATGCGATTGTTTTTGCTCTGCGTATGTGGAGTCACAACGACTTGGTCATTTTCGACTGTCACTGTCACATCACTCGGCAAAGCACATTTTAATTCGCCTAACTTACCTTTGACGACAGCTTCACCGTTTGCCACATTAACCGTGACGCCTTGCGGAAGTTTAACAGGATATTTTCCAACACGAGACATGCTTTCCTCCTATTAAAACACTTTGCACAAAACTTCGCCGCCGACATTGGCTTGACGCGCTTCGTGATCAGACATCACACCTTGCGGCGTGGATAAAACAAAGATTCCCAATCCGTTATAGAACTTAGGTAAATCTTTCACCTTGGAATAAACGCGGCGGCCAGGGACCGATACACGTTCAATTTCGTTAATCACAGGGCGTCCTTCATGATATTTCAATTCAATTTTAAATTGTTCAACGCCAGGACGAACAGTTTCCCGTTCAAACCCTCTGATATACCCTTCGCGCTTTAACACATCCAACACATTTGCACGTAAGTTGGAAGCCGGTGCCACGATGTGGCTTTTGCGCGCTTGCTGACCATTGCGAATACGTGTCAGCATATCTGCTAAAGGATCTGTCATAGACATCGTCTAATTCTCCTTACCAACTGGCTTTCGTCATACCGGGAATTTGACCTTCCGAGGCCAACTCACGCAGTTTGATACGACTGAGCTTAAATTTACGATAATTTCCTCTCGGACGACCTGTCAATTCACACCGATGGTGTATTCTAACAGACGCACTGTTGCGAGGAAGCTTGGCAAGTTTCATCACAGCTTGAATAATCTCTTCCGGTGATGAAGCTTTGTTGTGAATAATTGCATTCAAAGCATCGCGTCTTGCTTTGTACTTTTGAGCAAGCTTTTCACGCTTTTTATTCCGTTCAATAGAACTTGTTTTTGCCATGGTTTACTCCTTACTTTGTAAACGGCATATTGAAACCGGACAGCAAAGCTTTCGCTTCTTTGTCTGTTTTCGCAGACGTACAAATAATGATGTCAAGACCTCTGATTTTATCGACTTCATCATAGTTGATTTCCAAGAAAACGATTTGTTCTTTCAAACCCATCGCGAAATTACCATGACCATCAAAGCTCTTACCAGAAATTCCGCGGAAGTCGCGAATACGCGGCATTGCCATCGTAATCAGACGATCCAAAAATTCATACATCTTTTCTTTACGCAAAGTCACTTTACAGCCGATCGGCATGTCTTCACGCAGTTTAAAAGATGCCACAGACTTTTTGGCTTTCGTCAAAACAGGCTTTTGACCTGCAATCGCCGTCATATCTTTCAAAGCACCTTCCAAGGCTTTTCTGTCTTCAGTTGCCTCTCCGACACCCATGTTCAAGACGATTTTCTCAAGACGCGGAATTTCCATCTCATTTTTATATCCGAACTCTTTTTGCAAAGCAGGACGGATTTCTTTTTCATATAAATCTTTTAATCGAGACATAATTCACTCCTTAACCGTCAATCACTTCGCCGGAACGTTTAGCAATACGTACTTTGCGTCCGCCTTCTAAAACCTTGCTTCCCATACGAGAAGCCTTTCCGGTTTTCGGGTCAACAATCGCCACGTTGGAAACATGAATCGGGGCTTCTTTGTTAACGATACCACCAGCGTTTTCCTGTGTCGGTTTTTGATGACGCTTTACCATATTCACCCCGGAAACAATAACTTTGTTTTCTTTGGGCATGGCTTTTGTCACTTCGCCCGTTTTACCTTTATCTTTTCCGGTAATAACGATGACTTTGTCACCTTTTTTAATTTTCATAGCCATTATAAGACCTCCGGAGCCAAAGAAATAATTTTCATATAATTCTTAGCTCTTAATTCACGAGTCACCGGGCCAAAAATACGGGTTCCGATCGGCTCGCCATCTTTGTTAATCAAAACAGCGGCATTGCTGTCAAAACGAATGGCACTTCCGTCAGGACGACGAATTTCTTTTTTCGTCCGCACAATAACGGCACGATGCACATCACCTTTTTTGACGCGACCGCGTGGTATTGCTTCTTTAATGGAAACGACAATAACATCGCCCACGGAAGCAACCTTACGCTTCGAACCGCCTAAGACCTTAATGCAGTAGACACGCCGAGCACCGGAGTTATCTGCTACGTCCAGGTTAGTACTAATTTGAATCATTAGGTTATTCCTTCCCTATTAACTCTATTGTTCTGCCGCTTCGGTCACCACTTCCCAAGTTTTGGTCTTGGAAACCGGACGGCACTCTTGAATCCGCACAACGTCACCGACTTTGTGCTGATTGCTTTCATCATGAGCATGATATTTTTTACTGCTCTTAATGTATTTCTTATAAACGGGGTGCATAACACGACGTTCGACCTGGACAACAACAGTCTTATCCATTTTGTCGGAAACGACAACACCTTGTAAAATACGTTTAGGCATCTTATACCCCTTTCTTTGCTAAACGCTCTGTTTGAAGCGTTTTGATTTTTGCAATTTCACGACGCACCTGACGACGGCGATTCGTATTCGCCAACTGACCGGTTGCCTGTGAAAAACGCAAGTTGAGAGACTCTTTACGCAGCTCTTGAACCAAATCTTTCAGCTCTGCGTCAGTTTTTGCTCTTAAATCTTTAATTTTCAACATCATTAAACCTCTTCACTTGCAGAACGCGCAATGAATTTCGTTTTAATCGGCAGCTTAGCAGCAGCCAATGCAAACGCTTCACGAGCGACCTCTTCCGACACGCCGTCGACTTCGAACATAATCCGTCCGGGTTTCACACGGCAGACCCAGAATTCAACCGAGCCTTTTCCTTTCCCTTGACGAACTTCAGGCGGCTTTTTGGAAACAGGAACATCCGGGAAAATACGAATCCACATTTTTCCCTGACGCTTCATGGCACGAGAAATCGCACGACGTGCTGCCTCAATTTGACGCGCAGTCACACGTTCCGGCTCCAACGCCTTCAGGCCGTAAGACCCAAAGTCCAGGGTCGCAGCCCCTTTCGTCAGGCCATGGATACGACCTTTAAAGGCTTTACGAAATTTTGTTCTTTTAGGAACTAACATAATCTAAACCCTTTCTTACCGTTGTTCAGCCAAGCGCTTGTCTTGAGCCATCGGGTCATGAGCCATGATTTCACCTTTGAAAATCCAGACCTTAATCCCGCAGCAGCCGTAAGCCGTATGCGCCGTTGCTGTTCCATAATCCACATCAGCACGCAAAGTATGCAAAGGCACACGACCTTCACGATACCATTCAACCCGAGCGATTTCAGCACCACCCAAACGACCACCGCATGTGATGCGAATGCCTTGAGCGCCCAAACGCAGTGCTGTCTGCACAGCACGCTTCATCGCGCGACGGAAAGAAACACGGCGTTCCAATTGCTGTGCGATTCCGTCTGCAACCAAAGTTGCATCCAATTCAGGTTTGCGAACTTCTACAATATTTAAATTCACTTCACCGCCCGTAATCTTTTGCAAGTCATTACGCAAAGCGTCAATATCCTGACCTTTTTTGCCAATGACAACGCCCGGACGCGCAGAATAAATCGTCACTCTGGCTTTTTGAGCCGGTCGTTCGATTACAACACGAGCAACCCCGGCCATTGCCAGTTTTTCCATGATATATTCACGGATTTTCAAGTCTTCATGCAACAGCTTGGCATAATCTTTCTTACCGGCGAACCACCGAGAATCCCAAGTTTTATTGATGCCTAACCGAAGACCATTCGGGTTAACTTTCTGTCCCATTAGACTTTCTCCTCTTGTTCACGAACGACAATCGTCAGATTTGAAAAAGCTTTCAAAATCTTTCCGGCGCGACCTTTGGCCATCGCATGAAATCTTTTCATAACCATTGCTTTTCCAACATAGGCTTCCGCCACATAGAGACGATCCACATCCAGGTTATGATTGTTTTCTGCGTTCGCAATAGCGGACATCAGAACTTTTTTCACATCCCCGGCAACACGGCGATTGGAAAAAGCCAATTCCGACAAAGCCTTATTCACCGCCAATCCACGAATGGATTGTGCGACCAAATTCAGCTTGCGGGGGCTGGTACGAATAGCCCGAGCTCTTGCTGTCACCGCTTTTACTTCTTTCTTTTCAACCATCGTCATTAAACCTTTTTCACTGCTGCTTTTTTATCGCCTGCGGTATGGCCGGCAAATGTTCTTGTCGGAGCGAACTCCCCAAGCTTATGACCAACCATATTCTCCGTCACCAGAACAGGGATAAACTTCTTACCATTATACACGCCAAAAGTCAAGCCCACAAAATCAGGCAGAATTGTTGAACGACGAGACCAGGTTTTAATCACTTCATGACGACCTGCCGCCTTTGCTTTTTCAGCTTTGGCTAACATATAACCGTCAACAAAAGGACCTTTCCAAATTGAACGAGTCATTTAGTCTCTCCTATTTCTTTTTACTCAAATGACGAGAACGCATAATCATACGATCTGTCTTCTTATTCGTGCGGGTCTTAGCCCCACGTGTACACTTACCCCAAGGCGTTGCCGGAGCACGTCCGCCATTGCCGCGGCCACCATGCGGGTGGTCAACAGGGTTCATGGCAATACCGCGCGTTTGAGGTCTGATACCGAGCCAACGAGAACGACCGGCTTTAGCCAATGTCGTATTTTGTTTATCGGCATTCGATACCGCACCGATCGAAGCAAGACATTCCCCGCGAACCATTCTCAGTTCTCCGGAGTTCAAACGCAACTGAGCATAACCGCCGTCTTTACCGATTAATTGGGCATAACAACCGGCCGAACGAGCCAACTGGCCGCCGCGTCCCGGCTTTAATTCAACGTTATGAACAATCGTTCCGACGGGCATATTTTTCAGGGGCATTGTGTTGCCCGGTTTGATGTCCACCTTTTCGGCTGACAGAACAACATCACCGGCCTTCAACCGTTGTGGAGCAACAATATAGGCTTGTTCCCCGTCTTCGTATTGAATAAGCGCAATAAACGCTGTTCTGTTCGGATCATATTCTAAGCGTTCAACGGTAGCAGGCATATCCATCTTCGAGCGTCTGAAATCAATCACTCGATAAGAACGTTTATGTCCACCGCCCCGATGACGGCTGGTGATATGTCCATGATTATTACGACCGCCTGAGCTTTTCAGCCCTTCAGTCAAAGACTTAACCGGCGCGCCTTTAAACAACTCGCTGCGATCAATCGCAATCAAGTGTCTTGTCGAAGGAGTAACCGGACTGTATGTTTTTAAAGCCATAATCTTAAATTCCTGTCGTCACATCAATATTTTGACCGTTTTCCAACGTCACGATTGCTTTTTTCATATCGCTCCGTTGTCCTTTTGTGTTGCGGAACATTTTCACTTTTCCACGAACACAAGAAGTATTCACAGCCTTTACTTTCACCCCGAACAACCCTTCAACAGCCTTTTTAATTTCAGGCTTTGTAGCGTCCATGGGCACAACAAAAGTCACTTGCCCTTGTTCGGAAACCTTCATTGCTTTTTCCGTAATGAGCGGACGACGCAGCACTTCGTACAAACGTTCCGTCATTTTCGTTTCAGCATTTTTTACTGTCGTTTTCTTCATTTTAACAGAGCCTCCAAGTAAGCAACAGCCTCTTTCGATAACACGAGTGTGTCACGACGGAGAATGTCATAGACATTGGCCCCTTGTTGAACAAGAACATCAATGCCGACAATATTTCCGGACGCTTTTGCAAAATTATCATCCACCGAAGCACCGCTTAAAATCAGCGCCGATGTCCAACCCAGTTTATCAAAGTTGACTTTCAGATCTTTTGTCTTAGGAGAAGCGGCTTTCACTTCATCTAAAACAAACAATTTACCGTCTTTTACTTTTGCAGACAATGCACACTTCAGACCCAATTTACGAACCTTTTTATTCAGGTCATGTGCATGATCGCGAACTACTGGTCCGAAAGCAACCGCACCATGACGGAATTGAGACGCACGCAAAGTTCCTTGACGTGCACGACCAGTTCCTTTTTGTCTGAACGGTTTTTTGGTTGTACCGGAAATTGTACTTAAATTTTTAACCGAGTGCGTACCAGCACGGCGTTTCGCCAACTGCCAATTCACAACTCGTGACAAAATGTCGGGACGAACTTCAACGCCGAAAACGGAGTCCATTAAGTCAATCGAACCGACTTTCTCATTTGCGAGATTGATAACGTCGTACTTCATCGCCGTTATTCCTTTACTTCTTCAGACGCTGTTGTTTCAACAACGGGAACGTCAGCAGCCACATCAGCAACAACCTGTTCGGCATGAGCTTCCGCTTTTGCTTTCAACCCAGCGGGCATCGGCACATCAGCCGGCACGGGACGTTTCACAGCATCTTTAATAATCACAACATTCCCGTCAAAACCGGGAACAGCTCCTTTAACCATAATCAGGCCTTTTGCCTCATCCAAGTCAACAACCTGCAAGTTTTGAACCGTCACTTGAGCAGCACCCATATGGCCTGGCATTTTCTTATTTTTGAAAACGCGACCCGGATCTTGACATTGACCGGTTGAACCGCCGGAACGATGTGTCAAAGAAACACCGTGAGAAGCGCAGTCACCGCCGAAATTATATCTTTTCATCACACCGGCGAAACCTTTACCGATAGACGTTCCTGTCACATCGACATATTGACCTTTGACAAAGTGATTGACACCCAATTCCGAACCGACAGGAATGACACAGTCATCACTGACACGGAACTCCATCACCGTTTTTTTGTTTCCTACATTGGCTTTAGCAAATTGTACGCGTTGTGCTTTAGCAACATTTTTTTCTTTAGCCTTGCCAGCTCCCAACTGTACAGCTACGTATCCGTCCTTTTCCAAGGAACGGACACCGACAACTTCACAATTATCCACCTTCAGGACTGTCACGGGAACGTGAACGCCCTCATCGGTAAACAACCGTGTCATGCCTACTTTTTCTGCGATAATACCTGAACGCATGACTTTTTCCTTATAATTTAATCTCAACATCGACACCGGCAGCCAAGTCCAGCTTCATCAGCGCATCAACTGTTTGCGGAGTCGGATCAACAATGTCAAGCACTCTTTTATGAGTACGGATTTCAAACTGTTCCCGAGATTTTTTATCCACGTGAGGGGAACGGTTCACAGTAAACTTTTCAATGCGTGTCGGCAGAGGAATCGGTCCTTTGACTTCCGCACCCGTTCTTTTCGCTGTATTGACAATCTCCCGCGTCGATTGATCCAACAAGCGGTGGTCAAAAGCCTTTAAGCGAATTCTGATATTTTGACTATCCATTTTTTAAACCTTATCTTTATATATACTCGAAACGATACCTAAATATCTCTTTTTCATAATAATAAAAAAACCTTTTAGCGACCATTTCGAGCAGCTAAAAGCACCTTGCTCCGACTCTGATGGAACTCGGCCCATCCGCCGGAACCCTTAAGAACAAGACGGTAGGAAGGTCGTTTTCACCTTCGCCGGCTTGGAAAGTGGGGTTATTATGACACAATGCCGTTTTTTGTCAAGCGATTTTTTTAAGTTTTTTACAAAAAAGAACTTAACCCTCTTTTCAAGTCGCAAAAAACCGACAAAAGCCACCTTCTTAACAACTTTAAGCACTTTTTTAGAATTACCGTTCACCGAAAACTGTCCATAACAAAATTTGATCCGAAACTCGTCGTATACCAATCGACAGAACTTTTTTTCAAAAAAATAAAAAAAAGAAGAGCTCATTGGAGAGCTCTTCTTATATTTTTTGTGAGGCAAAAGTTATTTCAAAATCTTCGAAACAACTCCGGCTCCAACCGTATGGCCGCCTTCGCGAATAGCAAAGCGTAAGCCTTCATCCATCGCTACTGGAACAATCAACTTAACCGTCATCTTGATATTGTCCCCAGGCATAACCATCTCTACTCCTTCAGGCAACTCTATCGTACCCGTCACATCCGTCGTCCGAAAATAAAACTGCGGACGATAGTTGCTGAAAAACGGTGTATGACGCCCACCTTCCTCTTTCGTCAAAATATAGCATTCCGCCGTAAAGTCCGTGTGCGGCGTAATCGTCCCTGGCGCTGCCAATACTTGACCGCGCTCAACTTCCTCACGCTTCGTCCCACGCAACAATACTCCAACGTTGTCTCCCGCTTCACCTTGGTCCAACAACTTACGGAACATCTCTATCCCAGTACAGGTCGTCTTCTGCGTCGGACGTAAGCCAACAATCTCAACTTCGTCTCCAACCTTAATGATACCACGCTCAATACGACCCGTCACAACCGTTCCTCGACCTGAAATCGAAAATACGTCTTCTATCGGCATCAAATACGGCTTATCCTTCGGACGCTCCGGTTGCGGAATATAACTATCCACCGCTTCCATCAATGCCAATATGCTTTCCTTACCTAACTTCGCATCACCGTCTTCCAAGGCTACCTTCGCTGATCCCTTCACTATCGGTATCTCATCTCCAGGAAATTGATATGAACTCAACAGTTCTCGTATCTCCATCTCTACCAATTCCAATAACTCAGGATCATCAACCTGATCGCACTTGTTCATGTAAACAACTATCGCTGGAACTCCTACTTGACGGGCCAACAATATGTGCTCACGCGTCTGAGGCATCGGACCATCCGCCGCACTAACAACCAAAATCGCTCCATCCATCTGTGCCGCTCCGGTTATCATGTTCTTCACATAATCCGCATGGCCCGGACAGTCTACGTGCGCATAGTGACGCTTATCCGTCTCATACTCTACATGCGACGTGCTGATCGTAATCCCTCGAGCTCGCTCCTCAGGAGCCTTGTCTATGTTCGCATAATCTACAAACTGCGCCCCTCCCTTCTCCGCTAATACCTTCGTTATCGCTGCTGTCAACGTCGTCTTACCATGATCCACGTGACCTATCGTCCCTATGTTGCAGTGCGGCTTGCTCCGCTCAAACTTCTCCTTCGACATCCTTATCGCTTCCTT
>CALXUB010000032.1 GCA_944391565.1 uncultured Alphaproteobacteria bacterium
AGAAAAAGATGGAGAGAGAGGTGGGGATTGTGTGGGGGGTGGGAGGGGGGGGGGGGGGGGGGGGTGTGCAATTTGGTTAAAATGAACATGGTCAAACTCCTTTTCATTGATGAAATCAATATAAATCAATATAAAAGAATTTGATTTAAAAAGCAAGTTTTATTTAAAAAATTGTTTTTGTTTAAACTGCAGCATCTTGAAGACGAAATTATTCCGTATTTGAAAAAGAAATGACACTGTCATAAAAATTTAATTTTCTTTTTTGAAAAAATGTGTATGATGAAATGCAAGTTTTGACAAAAAGGAGAGTTTTATGACAAAAGCACTTGTATTTCCGGGCCAAGGTTCTCAATCCGTCGGTATGGGAAAAGATTTGTTTGACACTTTTACAAGTGCCAAAGACGTCTTTTTGGAAGTAGATGATGCTTTGGACATGAAATTATCCGATATTATTTTTAACGGTCCGGCGGAAGAGTTAACTTTAACACAAAATACCCAGCCGGCTTTAATGGCTATGTCAATGGCTGTTGTGCGTGTTTTGGAAAAAGATTTCGGCGTGTCTGTAAAAGATCTCTTTGCCTATGTAGCCGGTCATTCCTTGGGACAATATGCAGCATTATGCGCCGCCGGGGCGCTGTCTTTGGGGGATACGGCGCGGTTGCTTCAAAAAAGGGGAGCGGCAATGGCGCGTGCGGCCGAGGCAAATCCGGGGAAAATGGCGGCTGTTATCGGTTTATCAATTGAAGATGTTCATGATGTTGCTGAAAAGGCAGGTGTTTTTGTTGCCAATGATAATTCCATTGGGCAGGTGGTTTTAAGCGGTTCTGCCGAAAGTATTGAAAAAGTTAGTGTTTTGGCATCTGAAAAAGGCGCCAAACGAGTTTTGCCTTTGGCTGTTTCGGGAGCTTTTCACAGCCCCTTGATGAAAGCCGCACAAGAAGAAATGAAGGAAGTTCTTGAAGGTGCTCCCGTTCAAACACCGCAGATTCCTTTAGTCGATAATGTGACGGCATCGGCTGTGACGAATCCTGAGGAGATTAAACAGCTTTTGATTGAACAAATTACAGGCTCTGTTCGTTGGACGGAAAGTGTTCAATATATGCATCAACAAGGTGTTGATATGCTGGTTGAAGTCGGCGCCGGAAAAGTTTTATCCGGCTTGACAAAGCGGATTGTGGCAGAAATGCAGGCAATTTCGATAAATAATATTTTATCTCTTGAAGAATTTTCAAAAACGTTATAAATATAACTTAACATCAAAAAAAGGAAAAGAATATGTTTGATTTTAAAGGAAAAACAGCTCTTGTGACGGGCGCAACCGGCGGTATTGGACGCCAAATCGTAAAAAAACTGCATGCATTGGGATGCACAGTTGCTATCACGGATATGAACAAAGAAGCCTTAGACACTTTCGCAACAGAGCTGGGAAGTAATGTTTTTACTTACGAGGCGAATTTAACCGATGCGGACAGCATTTTGAAATTAGTTAAAGATGCCGAGTCAGATATGGGAAAAATTGATATTCTTGTTAATAACGCCGGGATTACCAAGGACGGTTTATCCATGCGTATGACGGACGAGCAATTCAAGCTCGTTTTGGAGATTAACTTGGTTGCAGCTTTCCGCTTGATGCGGGCTGTGATGCCGGGCATGATGAAGCGCCGTTATGGCCGTATGGTCAATATGGCCTCCGTTGTGGGTGTCATGGGTAATGCGGGCCAAGCCAACTATTCCGCCTCGAAAGCGGGATTAATCGGAACAACAAAATGTATTGCTCAGGAAGTCGCAAGCCGCGGCATTACAGCAAACTGTGTTGCTCCGGGCTTTATTAAAACACCGATGACCGATGTGTTGTCGGATGAGGCGAAAGCCAAATTAACAAGTACTATTCCGATGGCACGCCTCGGCTTGCCGGAGGACGTTGCCAATGCAGTTGTTTTCTTGGCCAGTGATGAAGCGTCTTATATCACGGGTCAGACTATTCATGTCAATGGCGGCATGGCAATGATTTAAAAAGGGATTTGACGCCCCTTTTTTTCTGTGCTATAACGCTTGAGTTCAAAAAGAACCATCATTACAGCATAGAGTAATTGATGTTTTTTGTGTTAATAATTTAAAGGAATTAAAAATGAGTGATATTGCTGAACGCGTAAAAAAGATTGTTGTCGAACACTTGGGTGTTGATGAATCTAAAGTCGTTGACGATGCAAGTTTCATGGATGATCTTGGCGCTGACAGCCTCGACACAGTCGAGCTTGTCATGGCTTTTGAAGAAGAATTCGGCTGCGCTATTCCGGACAACGCTGCGGAAAAAATCCGTACGGTGAAGGATGCGATTGATTTCATCGAAAAAGCTGTTTAATTCATTGTGAGTGACTCAAGCGCTTAACCATTCGTTTTTTTCGGATGGAACAGCGCTTGTGCTTTTTTAGAATAAAGGAATATATTGATGAGACGTGTTGTTGTGACAGGGATGGGGATTGTCTCTCCGTTGGGGTATGGACTAGATATCAACTTGAAGGGAATTACGGCCGGAAAATCGGTTATTCGGAATATTGATACCTTTGATACGACGGACTACGTAGCCAAAGTTGCCGGATATGTGCCGAAAGGGACTGAACCCGGTCAGTTTAATGCTGATGAGGTTATTCCGCCTAAAGAACAACGGCACATGGATCAGTTTATTGTTTACGGTGTTGCTGCGGCATCGGCAGCTGTTGAGGACTCCGGCTGGAAAGCTGAAACTGATGAGGACAAGGAACGAACCGGTGTCTTGTTGGGGTCGGGTATCGGCGGTTTAAAAACAATCGCGGAAACGGTTATTTCTTTGAATGAGAACGGGCCTCGGCGTGTGTCTCCGTTCTTTATCCCTGCATGCTTGATTAACTTGATTTCCGGTCATGTATCCATTAAATATGGTTTTCAAGGCCCCAATCATTCTGTTGTGACGGCTTGTGCGACCGGTACGCATGCTATTGGTGATGCGGCGCGGCTTATTCGTTGCGGTGAAGCTGATGTGATGATCGCCGGCGGTGCAGAAGCAGCAATTTGTCCGATTGGAATTGCCGGTTTTGCTCAAGCACGTGCTTTATCTACACATTTTAACGAAACACCGCAAAAGGCCTCTCGTCCGTGGGATAAAGATCGAGATGGTTTTGTCATGGGGGAGGGCTCTGGTGTTTTGGTGTTGGAAGAGTATGAACATGCAAAAAAACGCGGAGCTAAGATTTATGCTGAGCTTGTCGGTTATGGCATGTCGGGCGATGCTTATCATATAACGGCACCGGGTAATAACGGCGGATATCGGGCTATGAAAGCTGCGTTGAAGAATGCAGAATTGAATCCGGAAGATGTTGACTATATCAATGCGCACGGGACTTCAACTCCGGTCGGTGATATGGTGGAGTTAGGCGCAGTGAAGTCAATGTTTGCCAACTGTTTGGATAAGCTTTCTATGTCTTCGACCAAATCGGTTGTCGGGCATTTGCTGGGAGCTGCCGGTGCTGTGGAAGCAATTTATTCTATTTTGGCAATGAATAACAATGTTTTGCCACCGACAGTTAACTTAGATCAGCCGGATGAAGGAACGGAAGGAATTGATTTGGTGCCGAATGTGGCGCGTGAAAAGAAAATCGATGTCGCTTTATCTAATTCTTTTGGATTCGGTGGAACAAACGCAACATTGATCTTTAAGAAAGTTTAGAATAAAATGTGTTTTTAAAAAGCCCCTCAAATGAGGGGCTTTTTTTATAAAAAATCTCTTGACAGGGGGGGGGGGGGGATATGTTAATGTAAGAAAAGCGGATTCGTACTAAACTGGAATGTTGTTTAAATATCGAACTGTTATGTTAAAAAGACAGGCAGAAGGAGGGATCGCATGATCAAAGAATTTAAAAGCGTTTGTCAGTTGTCAGGACATCAAGAACAGGGACGCAGTATGATTGAGCTCCTGGGTGTTTTGGCAATCATCGGTCTTTTAAGTGTTGCCGCTTTGTTCGGCTTCAGTTATGCCATGGACAAGTACAGAGCAAATGAAACGATTCATGATGTGATGCTTCGGGCAACGAATGTTCCAATGGTTGATGAAGATTATGCCCTGCGTCCGACAGATTATGAGTTTATTTTTGCGGATTTAGGAGATGTTTCCAGTCAAAATTACCCTATGTTTATATTGAAAAATGAAGAGTACGGTTATGTTTATCGGGTAGAAGCTTTTGATGTTCCCAAACGAGTCTGTCGTTTGATTTTACAGTTGGAGCCAACAGATATTGATGAGATTCGTGTCGGTGATGCGAAACAACTTTACAGCCGTGGCGCTTCTGCTATATGTGAAACAGAGGGTGAGTTGACATCAATGTACTTTTATTTTGAACGTCATTGTACAACATCAGCACAATGTTCCGGTTGCCAAAGTTGTGTGGATGGTCGTTGTCAAGTCGATTATTCTTTGGGAGACTGCACTTCGGTTAATCCTGAACCCGATCCGGATCCTGAGGCATGTAATCCGCCTTGTGATTCTTGTCATACATGCGATGTTTCCCTCAGACAGTGTATAAAAAATGCATGTGAAATAACATGTTCTTCGGATGAAACGATTACTGGCGTGGATGAATGCGGCTGTGCGACAGGGTGTGAACCCAAATGTCCTGATTTAGAGTGTAATGCTAAGTGTTTGACACCGAATTATGAGACATGCAGTTGTGATATAATTGACGGTTGTTGCCCGGATTTCGAAGGCTGCAGCGGTTGCCGTGAAGAACTGAGCGATACAAACGGTTGTCCTGTTTGTTCGGATGATATGACGACGACCAAATTAACAGGAGAGTGTTGTACGTCTGAAGATGGTACTTGTTGTCCGTTGACGGATACAGATTGTTCTTGTACGCCTGCAGAAACGTGTACATGTGAAGAAATGGGTGGAATAACGGTGACGATTGCCGGCGGCGGTTGCTGTAATGAACCAACGGAATGTTGTCAATTCAATGAGGGAGATTGTGAAGATACGTGTGAACCAACACAAGAAGGATGTCCGGTGGATTGTGGAAGTGAGCAGATGTTGAACGCCGGAAAAACATGTTCGGATGGTTCGGATGTGGAAGGGTATTGGTCCGTCATCATTGAAGGTAAACCTTCCGGCGAAGCGGACGGATGTTGTTTACAGTGTCCAGGGGAACCGATTCCTCAAGCTTATTGGGACGGCAGCAAGGGCGTGTGTTGCTTCGGCCAGCCTTATGAAGATCGAAATGGAAATTGGGGATGTTGCAATACTTCAGAAGACAAGTGGGTCACCAAAATTTACGGTGCCGATTCCGGTGAAATGTGCTGCCCAACGGGGCAAAAGGCGTATACTTGGGCTGAAGGCAGCGGCGCTTTATGTTGCAATGGTGAGATTGCGCGTAAAGAAGATGGTTATTATTCCTGTTGCAGTGATGGTTATCACGCCTTTACCATTGTAGGATATCCGAATGGGGAAGATGTCGGGATGTGTTGCCATCCGGATTATACAGCCGCATATTACCATGAAAGTTATGCTGGTCAATGTTGTACCGGTACACCGATGACAGTTGAAACAAAGCGGCACGACCAAGAAGTGTATTATTGTTGTAAGGAAGGACAAAAGGCTTATTATGACGGCTCTTTTAGGTGTTGCCAGGGCGAGATTTATGACTATGATGCTCAAAACTATAAATGCTGTCAGTATGATGAGAGTGAGAAGAATGTCCTTAGCACCATTCAGTTTGCTGATTTCGGAAGCTCCAGCCCCATTTCGGATAAATGGTGTTGCCCGGAAGGTCAGACCGCCTATTGGACTGGCAGTGAAGGGTATGGATATAGCGCTCAATGTTGCGCTGGTGAACCATACATGGGGATTGATGCACCGGAATGTTGTTATACGTCTTATCCCAGCTATGACTATGATACAGGAACCGAAATCACCATTGCGCAAGAGGTTGTTCCCGTGACCGGCATCGGTGGCGTTTCAACGTGTTGTGCTTCGCAAGAAAATGGTGTCCCGTTGGGTGGGGCTTATTTCGCGAACTCATACTCCTGGATGTGGGGCGCCAGATGTTGTTATGGGAATATCGGTGCGGTTCCGTCTGGTGCGGCTAGTCCGGCTGATATTGACATTTACCCAACTCGAACAGACGAAGTTTATGCGTGTTGTTCTTCGGGAACATATGTGACTGCCGCAACCGGTAATAAAGGAGACACACATTACGGGTGCTGTGCGCAAGGCGTTGATTATGCAGCCTACGGTACGCCGGGTGGTGTGACGCAATATTGTTGTCCTGAAGGAACGGAGGCTAAAGTTGATAACTGGGGTGAAAGTTTCTGTTGTTATCCGGATGAAACGGCCGTTGTATGGTGGGAAGCCGGCGGTTATCCCAGAAGATGTTGTCCGGCGAATGCTGTGATCTGTCCTGTTCCAGATACAAACCATTTGAATTGTTGTGCAACGGGATGCGGAGAAAATGGCGGTTGCAATGAAGACGGCACGGCAGGCGTTGGTCCACGAGAATAGTTTTTGCTTGCACAGTCACTATAAAAACGCTATGATGCGCCCATAAGAAGGGGATTTTATGCGTCGGGCTGCTATTTTATACATTTTTTTGTTTTTTTTGTTGACGTCTTTGATTGGCGGCAGTGTTTTTTCAACCTATGAATTCTTTATGGCAGAAGGTCCTTTAACCGAACGCAAGGAAATTATGATTGAAAAAGGCATGCCTTTGCGTAAAATAGCTTATCTTTTAAAAGAAGAAGGAGTTATCAACAGTCCGGCTATCTTTATGCTGGGGGTGCGGGCGAATAATAAAGCCGGTTCTTTAAAGGCCGGAGAATATTCTATACCGCGGCGAGCCAGTGCTAAAATGGTGATGGATATTTTAACGGGTGGTCAAACCTATATTCGCCGAATCACAATTCAAGAAGGTTTAACCAGTTATCAAATTGTTGAATTATTAAATAAAGCCGATGGACTGCAGGGGGAAATTACCGAGATTCCCAAAAATGGGACTCTTCTACCTGAAACTTATTATTATTCATTCGGTGATACAAAAGAGCAGCTGATACAGCGTATGCAGAATGCCATGAATCGTGCTTTAAATGAGCTTTGGCCCGAACGGGCATCGGATTTACCTTTTAAAACACCGCAGGAAGCTGTGATTTTGGCTTCCATTGTTGAAAAAGAAACCTCGATTCATGCCGAAAGCAATCATGTCGCATCTGTGTTTTTAAATCGTTTGGCTCGGAACATGCGACTTCAGTCCGATCCAACCGTTATTTATGCTTTGACGGACGGAACAGGCGTTTTTAAGCGGAAACTGTGGTCAAATGATTTAAAAGTTCAACATCCGTATAACACTTATGTTATTTACGGACTGCCGCCCGGAGCTATATCTAATCCGGGACGGGCCGCGATAGAAGCTGTGCTGCATCCTTTTATCAGTGATGATTTATTTTTTGTGGCCGATGGCACTGGCGGGCATATTTTTGCTTCAACTTATGAGGAACATTTAGATAATGTCAGAGAGTGGCGGCAAATAAAAAATAACACACAAATGCGTCGTCAAAAACGTCAAATTAAGAAAATTCAAAATGTTCCGGTTCCTCCGAACTTGCCGCCTTCTTACCAATTAGAAGAAGATGTAAGTCAGAACGTTGTCGAGAAAAGTCTCTAACGCCTCCATTTTTACTCCTTTTTTCTGTGTGTTCCTTTCTTTTGAGCCGCTATAAACAAAGCATGGACGTTTTTAGCCACTTGCGCATATACGGAATGTGGGGTGTACTTGCCTTGTTTGTCAAGCTTGCCTGCAGGCATTCCGGTAAGAATTTCAATTCCTTCACTAATAGTTTCAACGGTGTAAATATGAAATTTTTTCTTTTTGACAGCTTCAACCACATCTGTTCGCAACATTAAATTGCGAGTGTTGGCCACCGGAATAATCACGCCCTGGTTTCCTGTCAACCCCTTTAGCGCGCATACGTCATAGAACCCTTCTATTTTTTCATTAACGGCACCGATGGCTTGTACCTGTCCAAGTTGGTTGACAGATCCCGTGACGGCAATTCCTTGGCGAATGGGAATGCCCGAAATGGCCGACAGCAAAGCATAAAGCTCGGCCGAAGAGGCGGAATCTCCGTCAATCGGTCCGTAAGATTGTTCAATGGCAATGCTGGCATCTAATGAAAGCGGCTCATCTTTTGCAAACTGAGACGCCAGGAAGGAGGAAAAAATTAAAACGCCTTTGGAATGTAAAGGTCCTCCGAGTTCCACCTCACGCTCAATATCAACAATATTCCCTTGTCCGACACGAACTTGACAGGTCAATCGGCTGGGTTTGCCAAAACGGATATGACCATACTCCTGAACGGCCAGGATGTTGATTTGACCGATTTCGTTTCCATCCGTATTGATCAAAATTGTTCCGTTTTTGATGTGTTCCAGTTCACGTTTGTGAAGATTGTCCGAGCGCGTAATTTTTGCTTCCAATGCTTGATTGATATGTTTTTTTTCAATCAGTGAAGATTTTTCGGCTCTGGCGAAATAATCTGATTCCTTCATCAGATCCGACACCAAAGATAACCTGGTTGTTAGTTTCCCGGCTTCTTCGGAAAGCCGAGAAGCATATTCGATCAATCGTTCAATGGCATCTTTTGAAAAGGCTTTTAATTTGTATTTTCGGCCGAGTGTTGCAATCAATGCAGCATATTTTTCGATATTTTCATCTGTGCGTTCAATACGGGGATAGAAGTTAGCTTCAACTTTAAATAATCTGTGAAAATCCATATCATTTTCGGATAAAGCATAATAAAGAGCGTTATCTCCGATTAAAACGATTTTAATATTCAGGGGAATAGGCTCCGGTTCCAAAGTTGTCGTACTGACGACACCGGCTTCTTCTTCGGCCGATTCAATATGAATTTTCTTGGATTTCAGCGAGCGTTTCAAACTTTCCCAAGCCGCCGGGTGATTGCAGATGTCTCTGGCATCAATAATTAAAAAACCACCGTTAGCTTGATGGAGCGCACCCGGTTTAATCAAGCTGAAGTCAGTGACAAGCGTTCCGAATTGCTGCATGCGCTCCATGCGTCCGACTAAATTGGGCAGATTGGGATGATCCAAATATAAAACCGGCGCTCCTTTTTTCTCGGAGTTATGGATCAGCAGATTAACCCGGTAGCGATTGTGAATATGTGTGCTTTTTTTGGAACGTTTGATAAAGTTGGAAAGGGGATCTTCTTCACTTTCTTCTTTTGTATCCAAAAAAAGAGAGACATTTTCGGCAATGTCTTCTTCCATGGCAGATATGTATTTTTTGGCATCGGGCATGTCTGCATATTTTTTTAAAAGATCTTGAATAAGACCGTGAACGGCATCTTGCGTCATTTGTCGGTTTAAAAGATCAATTTGTTCTTTTTCTTCTTTTTCCCATTTCGGGACTTCTTTAATTGCTTGTTCCAACTTCAACTGAGTTTCATTCATTTGCTCCAAGATACGTTTGCGCGTTTCTTTAGGTAATTTATCGAAAACCTCAGGGGTGAGAACTTCACCATCTTTGGTGGGAGCTACGACCAAACCGGTCGGCATGCGTAAAATTGCGACGTTTTTTTTGCCTTTAGCAACGGATTGCAGCGAATTAAAATAAGCATCTCGCTGATTTTTAAAGCGTTCTCGGATCAATTTGACTTGATCATTGTATTTATTACCTTCAAAAACGGCAGGGAGAGCTTCTTCTGCGGCTGTGATGAATTTTTCTATATCTTTAACGAAAGTGCGTCCTTTCCCTGTCGGTAAACGAACGGCATTCGGTTTGTGCGGAAAATCAAAGTTGTTCACATAACACCAATCGTCCGGGCTTTTGCGTGTCAGAGCTTCTTTTTGCAAAAGTTGCAAAGCTAAACTTTTTTTGCCGATTCCTTCAATTCCCAAACAAAAGACATTATAACCGTCATCAGGCATGTTCATGGCAAATTCAATGGCTTTGATTGCTTTTTCTTGTCCAATAACGTCTGGATTATTTTCCAACTCTTTTGTCGTTTTAAAGTTTAAGGATTTTAAGGAACAAGGATGATAAAGCTCCTTTGCCGTTAATTCTCGTTTGGTCATTTTTCCCCTCGTATCAGTTGTTTTTCTTATCTTTCCCTGTTTTCTGTTAACAAGCCGTTAAGAATAAGAAATTATTTTTATAGCCAAATTGATTTTTTTGGGGTATAATTAACTCGAACAACAAAATAAGGAAGACGAATGATAGACGGCTTCACCACGTGGCAAAAAATTCGCTTGTGGCTCAGCGATTATAAATTCATGCAAAAACCGCTTGCCCAGGTTGAACGTTTTTTTGATGATTATATTGTTTATCTTCGTTATATTTTTGCTCTTTTTGTTCTGACATTGATGTTTATTTTGCTTCGTCTGCTGTTCAAGTGGGCGTCTGGATGGCGGCATGCCACTTTTTTTCGTTCTGCGCCCCCCGGGATTGAGGCTGATTTCTGGGAACGTTTTCAAATGGAGGATGAAAAACGTTCTTTGAAAGAATTAAAAGAAATTTTTGAGGAAGAACGGCGTTCTGCTCAGGCTCAAAAAAGAAAAGCCTCTGGACCCGAGTATACGCCTATCGGATCGGTTTTACTTCAGCAGATTATCACAGCTGTTAATCAAGGGCTTGCCGATTCCGAAATTATAAAGATTTTACCGTCAAACGTATCGTTGATTGATGTTTTGCCGATTGTGGATGCGATCCGTTCGTTCAGAGATTTGGCTGCGCGTAAGATTTTGGACCCGAAATCACGGGAAAAACGTGATTATGCGCGGGCGTTGAAAGAAATGTCTCAGGGGCGTCCTGATCGGGCGACTCGATTGATGAAAAAGGAACTGGTGCGGCAACAACAAGTTTTATTCGGTTTAAAAGACAAGCTTTTACAACAATATGCCAGAAAAGAAGCAGCACAACTGGCCTTGCATCTTGGTTTAATTCTGGGGATGTATGACACGCAGCTGGCAGATAAGGCTTTTCGACGGGCGATGGAGCTGAATCCTAAGGATTCAAAAGGATTGATTTTATTCGGGCGATTTCGCCAAAAAACAGCCGGGCAGCAGGATAAAGTTATGGAAAAGACATTTTTAAAGCTCGCGAAAGGTATTGATCGAACGCTTCAAAATTACATGCTGAATTATGCTGTTGAGATGGTGCGAAAATCCGAGATTCGCAGTCGTCAGGAAGAAATTCGCAATCGGATTCAAGATGAAAAAGAACGTTATAACGAAGCTGTTAATGTTGAACGTTTGAAAGTTCGCGAAGCATTGAAATTGGCTCGGATGCGCGATATTGCTGAAGAAGTCCGAGTTCGTTAATTTCCCACTTTAATTATAATTTTTTGCAAAAACCTCTTGACAGGGGGGGGGGGGGTATGCTATAAGGAAGGGGAGCGGAGTCGAAAAATCTTATTCGACGTTGTGTGTCAATATCATCTACGGATGACAGAAAAAGGAGATTAAATTGCATCTGAGGCAAAAACAATCTGGTCGCAGCATGATTGAAATGCTGGGTATTTTGGTAATTGTTGGTGTTTTAAGCGTTGCCGCTTTGTTTGGTTTTACATATGCCATGAACAAGTATCGGGCCAATGAAACGATTCATGATGTGATGTTGAGAGCTACAAATGTGCCGATGATTGATGAGTTTTACAAAGATCGTCCGAATAATCCAGTTTACTACTTTGAATTTCCGGATTTGGGAGATTATTCATCAATGGGTTATTTAATGTTGACAAGCCGTGATGATGCTTATGGGTATGTTTATCGGGTAGATTCTGAGGTTCCGAAAAAAGTTTGTTCTTTAATTTTAAAAATGGAACCCACGGATATTGATGAGATTCGAGTCAATAACGTTTTGTTCAGTAAAACAAACACAGATATTTGTTCACAAGACGTGAATGAAATGACGTTTTTATTTGAAAAAAGCTGTTTAACGACGGCAGATTGTAATAATTGTCAAGTATGTCACAATCACCTTTGTCGAGCGGATTATCATCGGGCCGAATGCGGACAAGGTGGCGTGACACCGCCAGAAGAAAATGACCCTTGTTTAGAGGACCCGTCGTCTCACGCTTGTTTATGCAAGGATGAGCCGACTCGCTGTGCAACATGTCAACTGGAAAGTAAGGATGAAAACGGTTGCCGTCTTTGTGAAGATACGGCAGGGTGTGTGACCTGCTCAAACGATACAAGTTGTCCGGATAACCAAGAATGTCGAAACGGATACTGTGAAGATCCGATTCCTTGCAATGTTGATACGGATTGTGATTCTCCATCGGTTTGTATCAATAGTATTTGCAAGGAACCTGAATGTACGACAAATGAGGATTGTCCGGAAAATAACACCTGCACCGATCGCATCTGTGTGCCGTCCGATACTTGTGAAGATGATACAGACTGTGTTGCACCGGAAGTTTGTATCAATAGTATTTGCAAGGAACCTGAATGTACGACAAATGAGGATTGTCCGGAAAATAACATCTGCACCGATCGCATCTGTGTGCCGTCCGATACTTGTGAAGATGATACAGACTGTGTTGCACCGGAAGTTTGTATCAACGGTATTTGCAAGGAACCGGAATGTACGACAAATGAGGACTGTCCGGAAAATAACACCTGCACCGATTATATCTGTGTGCCGTCCGATACTTGTGAAGATGATACAGACTGTGTTGCACCGGAAATTTGTATAGATGGCGTTTGTCAAGAACCGGAATGTCAGAGTACCGAGGATTGCCCGGAAGGGGAAATCTGTGTGGAAGGACGATGTGAGCCGGGAGAGGGAAATAACTGCGAAACGGATAGCGATTGCCCGGAGAACAGTATCTGCATGATTACGAAGAAATGCCGGAGCTGTGTTGATGGGTATAAAACGTACTGTGCGAAATATACGCAGTTTTTAGAAGAAGGCGCCGGACAAATAGATGGGTGTTCGGAAATTGGCTGCTCGACGAACTTATCCTGCCACCAAGAACGCTTGGGCAATGACGGAACTTGCTGCGCTGAGGATAACTTTGCTTATTCCGTGGGTCCGAATCTCTATTTGGGCTGTTGTAATGGGAATGTTTATTGCTATCGATATGAGGGGGATGAGTGTGTCCAATATAATTGTCGGGCAAACTGTACGCCATTTAGATCCTCGGAAACGTGGGGTGATTGTTGTCAAGATGCGTATACACTCATTCCTGTTGCAGATGGTCTGTCCGCATGTTGCTCAAGTAGTTATAATACTGCCTATTGCTCGGCATATAATCCCGATACGGATCAGTGCCAATCAACAACATGCGCTTCGAATTGTACGCCATATCGTATAACGGCAACAAGAGGAGGATGTTGCCAAAGCGGATATGAAGTCGTTGATATGCCCAATGGGTATCAAGCCTGTGTACCTGAAGGTCGAACGCCTTATTGTAGCTTGTATGAAGATGGGGTTTGTGTTAAGGCAGATTATTGTACTTATGCTTCTTACGACAATGTTTATTGTAGGACATTTAATGAAGATGGAAGTTGCCTTTCAGAAGGCTGCACTTCCAGCGATTGTCCTGTTTATCGTAAAGATAAATATACGGCAGAGCCGTGTTGCTCTCCTAAAACAGTTGAAGTTATTGATGGGGTTGAATTTTGCTTAAGTACACCTCAGAACTGTTCTTCTGGGTACACACCTTATTTTGAAGGAAGTTATTATAAGTGTTGTTATGATTCTGAAGTAATTATTGATGTCAGAGATTCCATCCAAGTGTGCTGTGCCTCTTCTCAGGAAGGGTATTGTACAGGTAATAAAAACGATGGAACGTGTAGTGGCGCTAATTGTTGTTCCCAAGTCGTTTATGACGTAGAGGATGGTGTTCAAGTATGCGCAGCAGCTGGTGCGGCTCCTTATTGTCGGACATATAGTTCGCAAGGCTATTGCCTAGCGGCAGGAGTTTGCCTTTCCGGAGAGCCCTATCGTTCAAACAAAGGGTCTTCTCCTAGTTGCTGTACCAAAACCATTGCGACTGTTCCCGGAACGGATTTAAAAGCTTGCTGTGATGCGGGTCAAACAGGAGGATGTACTCAATGGACAAATGGAGAATGTGTTGCCGTTGGGTGCTGTGATGGAACGGTGGCGTATTTTGGAACGAATCGGGCTTCTATTTGTGTACCGGATGGGTATGCGGGCTATTGCAGAACGTATGATGAAGCCGGCAACTGTTTAGAAACAACTACCTGTCGAGGTGAACCATATCAAATAAATTCATTATCGTGGAGCTGCTGTACACAAAACGTCGTGTCAATAGGGTCGAGCGTTTCTACTTGTTGTGCCGACGGGGTGGAGGCATATTGTGAGTCTCGGGATCAGAATGGAACGTGTTTAAGCGCATATTGTTGTTCAGCGGGGTGGACACCATACAATTATTCGCAGACAAGCGACTCATGCTGTTCTCCCAGCAACATATTAACTGAAAGTTTTGACGGTGTTCAAGGCTGTATTCCTGAAGGCGCTACGCCATATTGTTCGGTTTATGTTGACGGTAAATGCAACCGTGTCGCCTACAGTTTAAATAGTGGTGGTTGCACGCCATACCGTAAGTCCGCAACAGAGGGCGGATGCTGCGGCTCTACACCGATTAAATCAGGGGATTATTATGTCTGTTATGATTAAGGAAAGGAAAAGCAGCGCCTGTTTGTGACGTATTTTCAACAACTTGTTTGCTAGGTTGAAAAACTTGATTTTGTCAATAAAAAAATCATTATTTTTTTCATGATTTTTTACATTTTTTGCTGGGCTTTTTTCTGAAATTTGCTATACTGAGCAAAGTTAAGGCAAAAGGCCCAGTTTCGGGCTGTTTTAAAAGGAAGGAATACAAAAATGGTAAAATTTGTGATTGAACGTGATTTGCTTTTGAAATCTTTGTCCCACGTCCAAAGTGTTGTTGAACGGCGTCAAACTATTCCTATTCTCTCGAATGTGTTGTTGGAGGCGAATAATGAAAACGGCGGTACGCTTTTGCTTCGGGCGACGGATAATGAGCTGGAGATTTCCGATAAAACACAGGCAAATGTTGAAAAAACAGGTTCAATCACTGTTTCTGCTCATAAGCTTTATGATATTGTGAAAAAAATGCCGGATGGGGCACAAATTGAATGCGCATATCAGGAGGATACCGCTCAACTGATGGTGAAGTCTGGTCGTGCTCGGTTTGCTTTGCCGACAATTCCGGCTGAGGGCTTTCCGACAATGGCCTTAGAAAGTGCTCCTTTTTCGTTTGTGCTGACTACGGCTGAATTGCAGGGGTTGATTGAGCGCACACAGTTTGCAATTTCAACCGAAGAAACGCGCTATAATTTAAACGGTATTTATTTGCATGAAAAGAAAGGCGAAACGCCCGTTTTGAAGGCGGCTGCAACCGATGGGCACCGGCTGGCAACGGCAGAAGTCGCTTTGCCGAAGGGCGCTGAGGGTATGCCCGGCGTTATTATTCCCCGCAAGACAATCGGAGAGTTGACAAAATTGATTGCTGAAACGGCGCAGGATGTGACGATTTGGGTTTCTGAAAATCAGATTCGTTTTTCTTTCGGCGACGTTATTTTGTCTTCTCGTTTAATTGACGGGACCTATCCCGACTATGACAAGGTTGTGCCGCAAGGGAATGATAAGTTCTTGGAAGTCGATTCGGCTGCTTTAACCACCGTTGTTGATCGTGTTGCGGTTATTTCCGAAAAATCTCGCGGGATTAAACTGTCCTTGAAAAAAGGTGCCTTAGTGGTGTCTGCAACCAGTTCGGATGAAGGAATGGCTGAAGATGAATTGGAAGCCGGCTATGATGCGGATTCGCTGGAAATCGGCTTTAATTATCGTTATTTATTGGACATTTTAGCTCAAGTTAAAGGCGGAACGGTTCGTTTCTCTTTGCTGGACGGGACATCTCCGGTTGTGATCCAGGATGCGAATGATCCTTCGGCTTTGTATGTTTTGATGCCGATGCGTGTGTAAAGGAAACAAAGTGACCTCTTGTGTTGCGGAACCACAAAAGCGACTTGGAATCGAACAGCTTCGTTTGACGAATTTTCGATGCTATGATTCGCTAACTCTGACGTTGGACGAAGAGCTTCCGCCTGTTGTTTTGACCGGTCATAATGGCGCCGGAAAAACAAATATTTTGGAGGCGGTTTCTTTTCTTGTCCCCGGCAGGGGATTGCGTTCGGCGCGGCTTTCCGATATTTCTAAGCGAACACCGGCTGCACGGGACTTGCCGCCGGAGGTTGTTGCTATGCCGGTAGAGTGGGCGGTTTCAGCGCGCGTAAGAAGCCTTGAGGGCGTTGTCAGTGTCGGAACCGGTCGCACGGATGCTTCCGAACGGCGTCAAATTCGCATTGATGGGCAGTCTGCTAAAACACAGAGTGAATTGGGTATGCATTTAAGTGCAGTTTGGCTGACACCGGCAATGGATCGATTATTTAACGGAGATCCGGCCTCTCGTCGACGTTTTTTGGACAGATTGGTTCAAGCGTTTGATCCGGGACATGCAACAGTTTCTTCGGATTATAATTATGCATTGAAACAATGGGGTAATTTGCTTCGAGAAGGGCGGTTAAATGATACTTGGTTATCCGTTTTGGAAGAAACGATCGCTGAAAAAGGTGTTGCCATTGCGGCCGCGCGGCGGGATATTGTTGCCAGACTGACTTATTTTTTGCAAAAAGAGCCAGATGATTTGTTTCCGGCAGCGGTTATTACACTAAATGGTCTTTTGGAAGACTGGTTGGAACAAATGCCGGCGATTGATGTGGAAGAGCGTTTCCGTGAAAAATTGAAGGCGTCCCGCCACTTATATGCTGACGGCGGCTCTGTTCAAGGGGCACATACTTCTGATTTTTCCGTGCTTCATCGTGAAAAAGGAATGGATGCGGCATTGTGTTCAACAGGAGAGCAAAAAGCTTTGTTAATTTCAATTATTTTGGCTCAAACGAAGGCTCAGATGCAGGAAAAAGGGCAATGTCCGATTTTGTTGTTAGATGAATTGGCGGCTCATTTGGATGCGTTTCGGCGGGATGCATTATTTGAAAAGTTGCTGCTTTTGCCGGCTCAAGTTTGGCTGACGGGGACGGATGTGACTGTTTTTGCGTCGTTATATCAGCGCGCTCAATTTTTTAATATCAAAAATGCAACGGTTGCCACATTGGCGGAAGTTGCTTAAAGAAAGGTAAGAAAATGAAAAATATCAATGACTTGGAACCAGGAAAAGCCGGCAATCCGGAGGATAAAGCTTATGATGCCGAATCGATTAAAGTATTAAAGGGCTTGGATGCGGTCCGAAAAAGGCCGGGTATGTACATTGGTGACACGGATGACGGGACCGGATTACATCAGATGGTGTATGAGGTGTTGGACAATGCCATTGATGAAGCTTTAGCCGGTTATTGCGATAAAACAGAGGTTATTTTAAACCCGGACGGTTCCGTGACAGTCATTGATAATGGCCGCGGTATTCCGACAGATATTCATAAGACAGAGGGTGTTTCAGCAGCCGAGGTTATTATGACGGAACTGCATGCCGGCGGGAAATTTGATCAAAATTCTTATAAAGTTTCGGGCGGTTTGCACGGCGTCGGCGTTTCGGTTGTTAATGCGTTATCGGAACGATTGGACCTGCGGATTTGGCGGGATGGCAAAGAACATTATATGCAGTTTAAAAACGGTGTGCCTGTGGCTCCTTTGGCCGTTGTAGGCGAAGCCAACGGTAAACGTGGTACTTCTGTCACTTTTTTGCCATCTAAAGAAACGTTTAAAGCCATAGAGCTTGACTTTACAACATTAGAGCATCGGATGCGCGAGTTGGCTTTTTTGAACTCCGGTGTCCGATTGATTTTGATTGATCGGCGTTCGTCAGAAGAAAAAAGAGTCGATTTATGCTATGAAGGTGGCATTAAAGAGTTTGTTAAATATTTGAATCAATCTAAAAACAGCTTACAAGCTGAAGAGTTTTCCGCTACGGGTGAAAAAGACGGCATAACGGTTGACATTTCCATGGAATGGACAGATGGGTACCATGAAACATGTCTGTGCTTTACAAATAACATTCCGCAGCGAGACGGCGGAACGCATTTAGCCGGTTTACGCGCTGCTTTAACTCGTACGATCAATACTTATGCGGCTATGTCGGGATTGACTAAAAAGGAAAAGGTTGAGCTGAACGGTGAAGATATGCGCGAAGGATTGACTTGTGTTTTGTCTGTCAAGGTACCTGATCCGAAATTTTCGTCTCAGACAAAGGATAAACTTGTTTCTTCAGAAGTTCGTCCGGTTGTGGAAAACATTGTTTCGGATAAGCTGGAACAGTGGCTGGAGGAGCATCCGTCAGATGCTAAACAAATTATCGGGAAAGTGGTCGAGGCGGCTGCGGCTCGGGAAGCCGCACGTAAAGCTCGTGAGCTGACACGTCGTAAAGGAGCATTGGATATGGCTTCTTTGCCCGGTAAGTTAGCGGATTGTCAAGAAAAAGATCCTGCTCTTTCCGAGATTTTTATTGTGGAGGGCGACTCCGCCGGCGGTTCGGCTAAACAGGGTCGGAATCGCGCAACACAGGCTATTTTGCCGCTTCGAGGTAAGATTTTAAATGTTGAACGGGCGCGTTTTGATCGGATGCTCAGTTCGGCGGAAGTCGGTACGATGGTGACGGCTTTTGGAACGGGGATCGGTCGGGATGATTTTGATGCAGACAAATGTCGTTATCATAAGATTATTATTATGACCGATGCGGATGTTGATGGAGCTCATATTCGGACTCTTTTATTAACATTCTTTTTCCGTCAGATGCCCGAATTGATTGAACGCGGCTATATTTATATTGCGCAACCGCCTTTGTATCGTGCGAAACGAGGTAATTCCGAGATTTATCTGAAAGATGATAAGGAAATGGAAGAATATTTGATTAATATCGGCACAAACGATGCAGTTTTGGTGATGGGAGATGGTACGCAAATTGCTGGAGCCGATCTCGTTCATCGTGCAGAACAAGCTCGGGCGGCTCGTCAGTTAATCGTTAATATGGCCAAACATGTCCCATCTCGTATCTTAGAGCAAATGGCAATAGAAGGCCTTTTTAATCCGGATGTTGAATTTAACCCGAGTTTTGTCGAACGTTTGGATGCAATAGAGCCGGAATATGAAAGAGGATGGAAAGCCGAGCGTCAGAATGGTCAATTTGTTTTTTCCAGAACCTTGCGCGGTGTTACGGAAACTTGCACGGTGGATGCGGCTACTTTAAGCTGCGCGGAAGCGCGTTGTTTGGATGAGATGCGTGCAGATTTGAAAGAATTTTATGCAAAACCGGCCATTTTAAAAACGAAAGAAACAGAATATCCAATTACGGGACCGATTGCTTTGATTGATACGATTTATAAAATCGGTAAGAAGGGAATCGCTATTAACCGCTATAAAGGGTTGGGGGAGATGAATCCCGAACAACTGTGGGAAACGACGTTGGACCCGAACTCTCGTCATTTGCTGCAGGTTAAAATCCCGCATCAGGGAGAAACTGACCAAGTCTTTTCGACTTTGATGGGAGATGTGGTAGAACCGCGTCGTGATTTTATTCAGGAAAATGCCTTGAATGTGGTCAATTTGGATATTTAACGGCTTGATATAAAAAGAAAAGCCCCCTTGAATGGGGGCTTTTTTGAAAAAATGTTGACAAGCGCTTAGTAGCTTTCTAAAATAAAGAAAAAAATGAAACAAAAATGTTGACAAAACACAAAAAAGTCTCTAAAATAAAAATATAAGAACTAGATTCGTTATGATGAAAAGGAGAGAAAAAATGGTAGAACGCAAGAACACACAAGACTTTGGAACGCCGATTGAGGCGTCTCAAACAAACGATTTCTTGATGAAATCCAAAGAAACCAAAGCCTTCGGCAATAAAGGTTTCTTTACCGTTTTTAAAAAGAAAGCGGCCTCTATCGGTGCGGCAGGTTTGGTTGCAGCCGGCAACTTACTCTCCGGAGGAGCTGCTTTGGCCGGTGGTGCGGCTGTTATCGGTGCTGCGATAGCTCCGACGGAAGCCAGAGCGGACAGTCAGACTTGGGCAAATCTTTTTGCAAACGGAAATTTGGGGCAATTGGTGCGTGTCGGGGGGAGTTTGTATTCCACAATTGACACAGCTGTCTACGGTTATAAATTTAAAAAAGGTTTGGAAAAACAAGCGGCTGATGTCACGGCTGCTTATTATGTGAATGTCCAAACCATTCAAAAATCAACTGATTTCTGGAATAAACCGACTACCGGCGCAATTGATCGTGTTTCAACGTTGATTCGTGAAGCTTGCCAGGCTAATAACCGTGCTTATATGCTGACGAAGCAAGGTAAAACAAATGAAGCTGTAAAAGAAGCAGAAGCTTATTACAAGGCCTTGGAAATGGCAACAAACATTGGTGATGGTCAAGCCGCGAACTCTACGGCTCCGGCGATGATTGCTGCAATTGAAAAATGTAAAAAAGGCGATACTT
Source organism: uncultured Alphaproteobacteria bacterium (assembly GCA_944391565.1). GTDB lineage: Bacteria > Pseudomonadota > Alphaproteobacteria > CAAHEQ01 > UBA3637 > CALXXX01. The sequence goes on from CALXUB010000032.1 coordinate 20,522, forward strand.
ATGACATGGTTAAAGTTTTACAAGTGACCAGCCAAATTGCCGCAGAAAAGAAAAAAGGTCAGCAAGAATGGCACAATGTGATGATGCAACAAGTTGCAAACACATTTGCTCAACAAAAAGCTCAGATTCAACGACAAGCTACGAGTGTTGATCAATCGACAAATCGTGCTATTAACGGTTTGTTTAGCAGTGTGGAAAATCTGGGCAGTGGTATCGGGGTTAATATAAGTAAAACATATTATAGCCGTTAATTCGTAAAAAAGGGGATAAAAATGGAAGAAAATAAAAAAGCAGCTTCGGCTGCAGGACAAGCTGTTAACGAAAATATAGTGACTGATACAGCTAAAAAAAGTCGTTCCGGCTGTGCCTTATGGTCGGTGACCGGTGTTGTAGCTCTTTTGGCTTTGGCAGGTGCGTTGTATTATGCCTATACTCCTGCTGAGGCTGAGAAAAAAGAACCCGTTGTTGAGAAAAAAGTCGAAAAAACGACAGAAACACCGGCTGTGGAAACAAAAGTTGAGCAACAAGCAGCGACTGCTGAAAAAGTTGAAGCTGTTTCGGCAGAGGCCTCTAAAGAAACAGAAAATGTTCAATCGACCGCAGCTGCTCCGAAAACGGTTGCTGTGCCTGTTGACATGCTGAAGGATTTGCAAAATCAGATTGCCGATTTAAAAAAGCAAGTGGCTGAAAAACAAGCTGTTCCTGTGAATCAAGGTGGAACAACAATTATTGTGAATGCTCAACGTACCGATTCGGCTTTGGGTGTTCAAGGCAATGCCTATAGCACATATGGCTATCAAAAGGATGGCTCTTATCGTGCCAAATCACCGGCCGAGATGCTTTTAAGCTCACAGCGTTTGATGGATACAATGCCGGCAACGTCTGATTACAGCTTTTCACAAAATGCAAACGGCACTGTTGAAAACTTAACCGTTCGTTCCAATCGAGCCGTGACGAACATTACAACCGTAAACGGAAAAGTGGTCCAACGTCAGGGACAGGTTTCCGGTTTCTATGATTCTGCTGAAGCAACCAACGTTCGTAAGGCTGTTATTTTGCCGACGACTGTTTCAACAAAAGAAATGGATGTTTCCAAGACAAATGTTCGTGTTTATGGAGACTAAGTCAGGTTTTCGTTCTACCAAAAATCCTCCCTTTTTAAAGGGAGGATTTTTTTATTTGTTCAAACGAAGATTAGCAGTCTGCGAGGTTTAATTTTCATAAGATTTGCTTTTTTTGTACTTTTTGCAAAAACCTCTTGACAGGGGGGGGGGGGTGTGATAGATTGGAGGGGAAGGATTGGCAAAGAAG
>CALXUB010000033.1 GCA_944391565.1 uncultured Alphaproteobacteria bacterium
CTCAGGCGGACATATGTGCGAACGGTCGTGCGGTGTTTTATTATCAGTTGGACAGTCATGTGACTGACAATCAGGGATGCGGTTATGGGATGGTTTGGGATGAGACGGCCGGGATGTGTTGTCGTTCGTTGACGTTGCCTGAGAACAATGAATGTCGAATTTATACGATGGTGAATGCCTCTGCCGGTGTATGTCCTGATTATACGCAGACGAATTTAAGTGGTCCTTGTGGGACGAATGGTTATTGTAATAATGGAGCGTGTGTATCCTGTCCGGCCTCTACGGAAAGTTGTTCGATTGATGCGGATGAGTATGACCCGGCCACACAGTGTTTGATGACAAAGAAGGTTGTGTGTGGCGAGAATGAGGTTTGCGAAGGGGATATATGTGTTTGCGCCGAGGGATATGAGCTTTATGAGGGGTCATGTTTAGAGGCCTGCGAAGGTTCTGGCATGACGGGTTTACGAGATGAGAACGGGAGCTGTTTATGTCTTGAAGGGACGAATGCCGAGACATGTGCTTGTCCCGCCGGATACATCTATCTCGACGGAGCTTGCCAAAGATTCGAATGTAGAGGGGGACCTACAAGTTATGATTGTTTTATCAATGACAAAGCATGCGGATTAGGGTGTAATTCTGTTGGAAGAAATTGTTTATCAGGTATTTGTTATGCAGATGAATGTTCATCCGATGAACCATTTGTCTTTATCCCTCTTGACGGTCGACAATATTATTATGCATGCTATCGAGACGTAAATGATGTACCCTGCTATAGATATGGTCAAGACGCAACAACCTATTTCTGTGCAAAAGATGGAGAAGTTTGCATGATAATCAATACCAATTTAATACAAATAGAAGGAACATGTGATCTGTCAATATGTACCGATATCTTATCCTCTGCTGAATTTACTTATTGGGGATGGGTAGGGAACAATAAAAACGGAGCACATGGTAGTTGCGATTTTGGCGATAATTTAGTCTGTTTTCCATTAAATAATTACACTTTATGGAGATGCCTTAAGAATGGATACCTCTGTGGCACTGGATGTGTCGATCCACTAAATTGTGGCGATTGCCCGACACAGAATTGCCTAAACGATATGGTTTATAATCCGGAAACAGGTTATTGTGAGGATTTACAGACCGGTGTTTATTGCACAACAACAACTGAATATTATCAATATTGTTATCAGAAAAACGGAGAGAGATGTGAACTTATTGATTATCGCGGATACAGTCGATATGGAAACTGCAATCCTTTCAGTTGTCCAGAAGGATTTGAATATGGGTATGTAGAGCGTCAGTATTATGGCTGTATTAAACAAAACATGGGATGTTTCCATGACAGTCTTCATCAGCCAGCCACTTGTTATTATAACGGGTTCGAATGCGGTCGAGGATGTCATTACGATGGCACAGATTGCGGATACGTTTTTTTACCACAATGTACTTTACTTGGTCACTGTCCGCAAACTGGATATGATATGACTGACGGCTGCACCTGCGACGGCAGTGTTACAACCATCGGCAGTAAGAGTTATTGCTGTCCCAGTGGTCACACTTATCTGAACGGCGGATGCACGCTGGTCACCTGTCCGGAAGGGCAAGAAGCCGATGAAAACGGTATCTGTCGGGATAATGGCTAAATTAAAATAAAAAAAGGACTAGACAAAGGAAAAAGAATCGTTTATAAAGAACTTCATCTGATGCCCAGATAGCTCAGTCGGTAGAGCAGGAGACTGAAAATCTCCGTGTCGGTGGTTCGATTCCGCCTCTGGGCACCACTCAAATAAAAACCTTGTCCGTCTGACAGGGTTTTATTTTAAGCAGAATGGAAATATAAAAACAATTTTTCTTGTTTTCCGACAAAGCAAAATAAACTCCTCTGAATAGAAAAATTGCCAAAACAACGCTTGCACTTTTTGTGAAAAGACGGCATAATATCCAAAACAACCAAAAAAGAGGTAAAAACATGACCCATAAATGCATTTTACATATTGTCACATCCGTTGACGGTTTTATCGCTGATGAGAATGGAATCAGTGAATTCTCCTTTGCTGCCGTTAAAGCTGATCCTGAATTTAAAACATTTTATGACAGTGTTTCATCTGTTGTCATGGGACGTAAAAGCTATGATCGTATTAAAATGAACAGCGGCAACTTGTTCAAAGACAAAGATGTCTATGTCATTACACACTATCTTCGTCAAAAAGAGGAAAATATCACTTTTGTGCATGAAAACATCATGGGGCTTGTTCAAAACTTAAAAAAACAGGGAAAAGGACATATTTGGCTGTTAGGCGGTGCCGAAATCACCAATATTTTGTTAAAAGAAAAACAAATTGATGAAATTATCTTAACACAGGCACCTTTTTTATTGGGCCAAGGAACACGTTTGTTTAAGGATGATAATCCCACAGAAAAGTTAGTCTTGGAAGGTGTACGCACTTTCGGTGATTATGTTCAAACCCATTACCGATTGAAATAAAAATAAAATTGAAAAAAGAAACAAATATTTTGTTTCTTTTTTTGATAAAGTTTTTGACTTTTTCCCGTAAGAGTGCTATTTTTTGAACTTGTTTTTTTCATTTTGAGGGAATAACGTCATGACACAACAAACATTTATGCATTCATCCTTAAATGCCGCAATGGGGTTGGCTGAGCACCGCCATTACCTTTCCCAAAAGGTAATTCAAGCTTGCCGACGTGACAGCATTATTGAAACAGCTGCCGGATTACGCGCTTGCCACTCTGCCCTAAAGTTGGCATGGGATGTTTATACTTTGCTTAAAAGCAATGAAAATGACAAATTGGCTGAAACAGGCTTTTTATATGTTTTACACGCACAGCGTTTGCCAGTTGAAAAAGAGGCTCTCCTTACGCTTCCTTTAGAGCTGTTAAAAGCACCCAGAATTGAAACCTTCGGACATGATGCTGATCCAATCGCCGAATATCATTGTGCCTACAAAAAATGGCTGGAAAAAACGCAACCGGAAACGAGAAAAATCTTATTGGCTGAACGATTGGAAAGAAACAAGCGACTAACAGAAATTGAAAAAATCCACTCTCCTTTTACACAGGAAGTCATTACCTTTCTAAAACAAGGAAATGAAAATCTCTATGCCGCGGCCGTATGTCCAATCGTTGTGACGGCACAACGCCATTTGGCATCTCTGCAAAATCAAAGATAACGAAAAGGGCCCCTCACAGGGCCTTTTTTAAAAAACAAAAGTCTATCGACCAAAAGAGAGCTCCCTTAATTAAATAATTGACAGTATTCTGAAACTCCCCTATACTTTCAGTGGATATGGGAAACCATATCGAGTGCCTTGGAAAAGGTGCGGAGCTGTCAGAAGCTCTGAACACAAAGCGGTGCATGGTATGCATCGTTAGTCGTCTTTCCTAGGAAGACGATAAATATCCCCCGGCTTTTAGGTCGGGGAGCCTGTGGTGTATGTTCAGAAGGCTTGCCTTCAAAGACCATAGGAGTCATTTCTTTGTGTATGATTTCTGAACTCTCCGACCACCTTTTTCAAAGGTGGTTTTTGTTAAATAATTTAGGAGAGAAATACGATGAAAAAATTATTTTTATTGGGAACGGCGGCTGCTTTACTGACAAGTTTTTCCGCTCAAGCTGAAATAAAACAATATATTGCCTTGAAAGGAGCGTTTGTTCATCCGTCAATGGATGAAAACGTCAGTTATGGTTCTTTGGATAACAGTTATTCTGAAAAAGACAAATATGATTGGAGTGATAACATCGGCGGCGTCCGATTAGCTTACGGTTTAGAAGTCCCTGTTTGGGGCGGCGCGTTCAGGCCTGAAATAGAACTGGGATGGAACGCTGATGCTGACAAAAAATCAAGCGATCCGGATTTCGGAGATAAAGAAAAGATGAAAGTGTCTACATACAGTGCTTTTTTAAATGCCTACTATGACATTCATACAGGTACTTTCGTGACACCGTATATCGGTGCCGGTATTGGATACGCCCACATCAAATCGAAATACCAATACAGCAATGAAATTTATGATGACTATGTTGGTTATAAAGCTTCGGAGGGTAATTTCGCTTGGAATGTCGGTGCCGGAGTTGCTTTTGCTTTGACAGACTATTTGTCTGTTGATGTCGGTTATAAATTTATTGACTACGGATCAGCAGAAAAAACATATACCTATCCCGAATGGGGAGAGAAAACAAAGTTTGAAACAGATGTTCAAGCTCACGAAGCAACAATTGGTCTGCGTTTGACTTTTTAAACCGGAAAGGCTGCCGAATCGGCAGCCTTTTTTCATTAAATTAATGTCGGCCACGGATAATCTTCGGCATGGAAAGTATCAAACAATAAATCCGTCACATACCGAGCAATCACACGTTCATTAAATAAACGATGATATTTTTCCCACCCGTTTTCGGCTATTTTCATCCGTTCTGCCGGATGCGTTTTATAAAAGGCTATTTTCTCATAAAATTCTTCCGGCTCAGTATAAAAAATCATTTCATCCGTTGAAAAAATATCCTGATACCCAACACGACTGTCAACAAAAGCGAGCTGTCCGTTGCCCATGATATGAGCCAGTCGATCAGATGTATACAGATAAGTGTCATTGATTCGACTGAGATTCAGCCCCATTGCCGCCGTTGACAAAGCGTCTTGATAATCATTGGCGTGTAGCAGCGGATTACCCAAAAGTCCGGCGAACAACGGGTGCAATCCGGGAACATGTTGAGTAATGGCACGAGCGATTTCTTCACTTTTCACATCTTTTCCGCAAAATTGGCGCAGTGAATTTTTACCGGCACAGAACATCACATCATAAGGCAAATCTTCTTTTTCAAAGCAACGTGCATTTTCAACAGACACATCCACAGGATTGGGCAAAAAGCCAACTTTGTGCCCGTCCTTTTTAAATTGACTTAACAGCGTTTTATCCGCTGTCGTAATCAATGTGACATCACACGCCGGCAGCCGGCGGTTAATATTCGCAACATTATGCTTACCCAGTTCTACCACTGTCGGATTTTCGCTTTCCACATTGATCCAATCCACATTACGCTGCAAAATTCGCAAATCAGGCATCTCATGACGAATCTGCAACAAAGTTTCTGTCTCAATGGTATCAACATGACCCAAGATCAAAGCATCCGGTTTAAAAAAACGACAATAATTTAAAAAATGTGCCTGTAATTTACGTTTTCCCCAAAAATTCATATGCCCGAAACCGAAAGCACGGCACAAATCGCGATCCGGATATTGCACGACAAAATGACCATTACGAATCAAACCGTTTGTCAGTTTAAATGAAATTTGACTGAAACAACACGTTTTGGGTTTGATTTGATGAAAATGAGAAACATGAAGAATCTTAGCCATTTTTTCTCCCTCGATGACATAAACGGTAAAACCAACGGAAAAACGGAGCACACCAACGCGGTGCATGCGAAACGGCCATAAATTCAACCGCTACCCGATCAATACCCATTTCAAGACAAAACATCATACGGTGATGTCCTTGTTGCAAACTATCTTTGATCCCCATTGAACGGCATAACATGATTTCCAACGGAGATTTATCATCAAAACCTTTTTTTTTCAAAGAATCACGCAATTCATTAAATTGTTTTTCACGCTGTTCAGGCGGTAAATCCCATTTTGAAAAATCATAAGCATTTTCGTGCGTTCTGATTTTTCGTTCCAATCCTAATCGACGAATATCATGGGCATCCATGTGATAAACACCGATTCCTTTGGTATAAAAACGACGGCGCACCTTTTTAATAAACGGAGATAAAAGGTCCCACTTCGGACGCCTGGAATAAAAAGCGATCCGAACAGGCACATAGGGTATCCCTTCCGCTACCGCATTTTCCAACAACTTTCGTCCTTGATACAACCGATCTTTTTGTCCCGTTTTTGCATTCCCTAATAACAAAACGACGTCTTCGCTGTCAATGGGCGGAGCATCGGGGGTATCTTCCAACACCAATAAATCCTTTGGATCCAAAGGATATATTTCAGATGAAAAAAATGTAAACCAAACCATAAACAACCTCTCTTTATGCATACGACTATACCGGCTGACGGGCTAAAATTCAAGTTCTTTCTTGACTTTAGCTTTCAAAAGTCTAAGATAAAACATACAAACGAATGAAGGATTAAATATGAAAATTTTAAATGGAATGTTAGCTTCCGGCATGGGTGGCATGGAACAAATGTCCGTCACTTACATCAAAGCCATGGTTGCCGACGGGAATGAAGTACATGCCCTTTATATGGCCGATTCGCCTTATTTGCCGGAATTGAAGGCCTTAGGTGTGCATCTGCACTTAATGACAGGACGTTCACTTTATAATCCGCTCAATGCGCTCAAAATTGCGAAAATAATCAATCAGGTTAATCCAGATGTAATTCTTCTGCATGGTAATCGAGTCATGCGCTTGGCTCGCTACCCGATCGTTTCCCATATGATCAAATGTAAAGCTCCCTTAATCGGAAAGGCCCACAATTTTGACTGTAAATACCTGCCTATTATGGATTTTGCCATTGCAACTACGCGTTATTGGCAGAAAGGATTATCCGAATTAACACATAAGCCTGTTTTTTACCTGCCGAACACGGTTTCACTCATCCCCGAACGTTCGCCTGTTTTTCATCAACCACCGGTTATTGGGACTGTCGGTCGACTGCATATCAACAAAGGCTATGATATTTTACTAAAAGCAATGAGCCTTCTGATTCAAAGTGGCATTCAAGCCAAACTCGTTATTGGCGGAGACGGCCCTGAACGCGAGAATTTAAAAAAATTATGTCATCAGTTAAAACTTGATGATGTTGTCACTTTTGCCGGATGGATTAAAGATAAAGAAGCCTTTTATGAAACCTTTGATGTTTTTTGTCTTTCTTCCCGCACCGAACCTTTCGGCACCGTTGTTTTAGAGGCTATGGTTCGTAATGCTCCCGTTGTGACAACTGATTGCGCGGGTCCGCTTGAAATGATTGAAGACGGTGTTTCAGGCTTGGTCGTTCCAATTAACCAAGCCCAAAAACTGGCCGAAGCTTTGAAGAAAATGATTTCCGATGAAAAAACGGCTCGCAAAATGGCTCAAAAGGCTCGTCAAACTGTTGAAGAACACTATGCTTTTGATATCTTTGTCAAAGAGCTTCATCATTTGATGGTGGAAGCGATTTCTCAGCACTGAGCATTTTATATTCGAAAAACTTTGAAATTTTTAAAAATCGAAAATAAGCCAATGTCATTGCCATCACCAGCCCCCATGTCCCGTTAAAAATATATCGACGAACAAAGTAATACCTGAAAAATTGATAGGGAAATTCCGTTATCAAACGAACTTTTGAATAATTTTTCCCCGTTGCCAAAGCTGTTTTAACAAGCTCATCCGTATACATGTTATATTTATACCAGGTTTGAGACAGACTTAAATAAGAGTAGTGATAGATTTCATTCTTTAGCTGTTCTACTCGGCATCCATCAAAACGTACGACTCGATCGTGTGTCAAATCATCGGGCATTGTTGCTTTATGTCGGTTATACAAACGCACTAAATTATATTTACGTGTCCATTTCCGAGGCTTTTTAAAACCCGGAAACATATCTCCGATCCGCATGCGATAAGCATCTGCTTCAGGATTTTCTTTTATTTTTTTGATTTCTTCCATTAACGCCGGAGACAATACTTCATCCGCATCCAAAGACAAAACCCATTCATTTTGACATTGTTCCTGCGCAAAATGCTTTTGAGCTGAAATATTTTTCCACGGATGAAACATAAATCTAGCACCATATTTTTGGGCAATTTCCTCTGTTTTATCCGTGCTGCCGCTGTCAACAATGATGATTTCGTCAGCGACCTGACATAATGCCTCTAAAGTTCGTCCCAAACGTTCCTGTTCGTTTAAAGTGACGATATAAGCTGACAGGTGTATCATGCGGCCACCGTCGGAAAAGCATAATTTTCCGCCTTGAAATCAGAGAACAAAAGATCCGTCATATAACGTGCAACAACGCGTTCATTAAAAAGTGAACGATACTTTTCGGTTCCTTTTCGCGCTACCTTCTGACGACGAGCCGGATATTTTTTAAACTCCCAAATCAAAGCATAAAGCTCTTCGGGGGTCGAATAAAAAACGATTTCATCTTCTTCGAACAACCGGTCATACCCAGTACGTCGATCCATCAGACATAACTGACCATTTCCCATAATATGAGCCATACGATCCGAACTATACAGAAAAATATCATTTCGCCGCGACAAGTTCAATCCCATTCCGGCCTGCTCAAACGCACGTTGATAGACAGCTCCTGAAAATGTTGAATCCGGTGTCATTCCCGCTGCGAACAATTTCACTTGCGGCACCTTTTGTTGAATACGCTGAACCACCTCTAAAGCAGGTATTTCTTCTTCTCCGAACTGACGTGTACCATTACCGGCACAATACATTAAATCTGCCGTCGGTTCTTTAATCTCATACATATTCGCCGTTTCTATAGAATTGTCGGTCGGATTAGGCAGAAATCCTACCATATTTCCGGGACGTTTGAATTGATGAAGAAGTTTTTGGTCCCCCGTTGTCACTAAAGTAATATCAACAACATCCAATTTTGATTGAATTCTTTGAACATTGCCGATTTCACAGTCAGGATGAATCCAATCCACATTATATTGCAAAACTCGAAGATGAGGAAACCGATCTCGCAATTCCGCGAGTGTTTCAGGATAGACCGTGTCTGCATGTCCCAGAATAATCGCATCAGGCAACACTTTTTGACAATAGCTGATTAAATGACGATTCATACGCCATACGCCCCACCTTTTGGAAACACCCAGCCCCATCAAACGAGCCATATCTCGATCATCGTAGTTTAAAACCTGATAGCCGTTACGGATTAACCCGTTCGAGATTTTCGGAGCAATTTGATTTAAAAAGCATCTTTTCAATCGCAGTTTATTAAACTGACCAATATGTAGGATTGTTGTCATCTGCTTCCTCCGTTATATACTTTCAGATGTGATTTTATCGCTTAAATCAACCTGTAATATATTACGCCCAAAATGACAAGAGGGAATACATACAATGATAATATTTTTTTGAGTGGTCATATTCTATATCCTTTCTGTTCAAGAAAAACCGCCATTTTCAGGCGGTCGGGGCGTTGAACAATCATAGAATATGACATGACCCCCGCGCTTTTAAAGTTGCCTTCTGTACATCACGCGGGCCCCCCGACCACATCATGTAATCGGGGATATATTTCGCGTCGGCACAAGTGCAAGCGCGACTTTCGGCGCTATATCCAGCACCGCATATTCTAGAGCTGTTCAGACTCCGAGCCGCCTAGGCTCTACGCTTTTCAAAGAAAAGCCTGACTGAAATGATAACCATTCTTTTCAAGTTTAGCAAGTTTATTTTACAGAAGCTTTGCCAATTTTTGTTCTAATTTCTCAAATCGTTCAATCACATAATCTGAAAAAACCGGCAAAAAGGGGGACTCGTTCAAAAACTGTTCATAGGCTTTCGAATCGGCATTTAATACAGCAATTTGCTCCAACAAACCTGTATTATCGCCATTTTTATTCCACAACAGATAGGCCCGCGGGTTCAGTCGTCCTGCTTCCGGCGCACCACCGGCACCCCAATAAATGGGAACCGCTCCGGCCAAAAAAGCCTCAAAAAGCTTTTCGGTCACATAGCCCGGAGCATCGCTGTTCTCAGGGCAAATTGAAAAGCGAAAACGACTGAGGTATTGAATTTTATTGTTCTGATCCGTTTTCCATAAACGGTCATCATTATGCATAAAAGCTCCGGCAGAAGCAACCGGCGCAATTTTAGACAACTGTTTAACCATTTCTTGGCGCAGATATCCGGGATCGTGCCGTGCAACCAAAGCTGCAAATTCTGTCTTTTGAGGACGCCGCTCGGCTATTGCACAGATTTTTCGTCGAATTTCCTCGGGTGTATCGGTCGGTTCAAACAAATAAAGCAACCAAATGGGAAAACGCAAATAATCCGTTTCTTCTTTTTCATCAAACCCGAGTGATAAAGCCACCGGCAGCTTTTTGTGATATTTACGGTATCGATTTAGATTTTCACCAGTCCAAAACACTTTCTTTTCATCTCGATGGAACCAAAAAGTCCGTGGCGATCCGAAAACGGAAACAAAAGAAAGCTTGGATAAATCCCGACCGTCAAAACGGCTGTGGACAAATTGAGCAAACCACGAATGATCTCCGCCGATCCAATTATAATGACGAATGCCGTCATATTCCTGTCCGACATAAGCATTTAAAAAGCGTTGCCATTTACGAATAATTCCCATTATTTTTCCTCTTCCGGCCAGGTTAAAGAAAAAATTGGCATTTTGCAAGTTTTCTGTTAACCTGAACTCAAAGGAGGAAAAATGCAATCTTATTTATTCACCAGCGAATCCGTTGCCGAAGGACATCCGGACAAGGTATGTGATCGCCTCTCTGATGCTTTGTTGGACTTGGCTTTAAGCCACAATCCCGAAGCACGCGTTGCAATTGAAACATTGGCCACGACGAATCGCGTTGTTTTAGCCGGTGAAGTCTCCGGTCTTTCTCCTTTAGCTGCTGATGAACTCGAACAAACCGTTCGTTCCACTATTCGAGAAATCGGCTATCGACAAAAAGGGTTTGACTGGGAAAACGTGCGAATCGAAAACTATATCCATGCGCAATCAGATGATATTGCTTTAGGTGTGGACCGAGACGGCGCCGGTGATCAAGGCATGATGTTCGGTTATGCGACAAACGAATGCCCGTTTTGTGATTATATGCCGGCCCCTCTTTATTTTGCACACGCGCTTCTTAAAAAATTAAGTGAAAAGCGAAAAAACGGCCTTGCCCAAGGTTTGGAACCGGACGCCAAAAGCCAGCTGACATTCCGTTACGAAAACGGAAAGCCTGTTTGTGTTGATACTTTAATCGTCTCAACACAGCACCATCCCGATTTGTCACAGGAAAAAATCAAAGAAATCATCCGCCAAACGGCATTCGAAGTTTTACCGGCTGGCTTTATGTGCCCGGATGAACATTTTTACGTTAATCCGACAGGTCGTTTTGTTATCGGAGGACCTAACGGAGACACGGGTTTGACCGGACGCAAAATCATTGTCGACACTTATGGCGGAGCGGCTCCTCACGGCGGCGGTGCTTTTTCGGGAAAGGACCCGACCAAAGTGGATCGTTCGGCAGCTTATATGCTGCGCTATCTGGCAAAAAATATTGTTGCCGGCGGATGGGCTGATAAATGCCTCCTTCAAGTCTCATATGCCATTGGGATGGCTCACCCTTTATCTTTCTATGTCAATACTTTTGGCACAGGCATTCTTCCCGATTCGCATTTAGCTGAAGTTTTATACAAAGAAGTTAACCTGACACCGCGAGGCATCCGTTCGCACCTGAACTTAAATCGTCCGATTTATACACCTACGGCAGCTTATGGCCACTTTGGCAGAAAACCGCTCGATAATGGTTCTTTTTCCTGGGAAAAGTTGGATTTTATTTCAGAATTGAAAAAGATATTGCCTTCATAAATCCGAAAGCTTAGGCAACAGCAATCGCCGATTCGTTTTCTTCAATCGTTTCATTCAAATCGATGATTTCATAAGCAGATGAATCGGCAAATAACGTCCGAAGTAAAGCATTGGTATGGAAATGTCCGGAACGAACACCTTGGAAAGAACCGATGATCGGCAAGCCGGCCTGCCCCAAATCACCGATCGCATCCAAGATTTTATGCCGGACAAATTCAGTCTGATGACGCAATCCTTCCGGATTCATAATGCTTTCACCGTTGACGACAATTGCATTTTCCAGCGATCCGCCATGACACAGGCCCATGGAACGCAGCATCTCGATTTCCTGCAGTTGAGCGAAAGTCCGAGCGTAAGCAATTTCTTTTTTAAAACTTTTTTGCGTCAAATCAAACACCAAAGATTGATGACCGATTGCACCGGCGGCAAACTCGATATCAAAGTCAATTGTCAACCCTTTTTCAGCCGGTTTCAAAGAAACAACAGCCCCTTTACCATCTTCGAAAACAACTTCTTTTTTAATGCGAACAGCTTTTAAAGGAGCATTCTGTTCAATCAACCCGACACAATCGAATAAAAAAGCAAAATCCTGTGCGCTTCCGTCCATAATAGGAACTTCCGGTCCCTGCACGTCTATATAAGCATTCGTCACGCCATAAGCATACAAAGCCGCCATAACATGCTCGGCCGTTGAAACACGCACACCTTCAGCATTACCGTAGCATGTGCACAACCGCGTATCAACCACATTTTCATAAGAAGCTTTGATCTCGTTATTTTTGTCCGTCACATCAACGCGACGAAAGACAATGCCCGTTCCGACAGGTGCCGGATGAAAACTGATTTTCGTTTTCGCACCGGAATGCAATCCCACGCCCACGGCATAAATCGAACCGCGAAAAGTCTTTTCACACAGTTTATAATCAAGAGACAAACGCGAAATATCTGCAATCATTGTCGTATTCCTTTAAATAATCTTTTCCTTTGAGCCTAAGATACCGACTTATCTTAAAAAGTGCAAATCAATGATTATTACAGATTATTACAAATATATGTTGACCCTTTTTCAGAGTTTTTTAAAAAAAATGTTGCAATGCTTTTAAAATTTATGTATTCTCGCTCTCAACGAGTTAAAGGCTCGCGGCTTTTAAGGCCGACAAGCGCAAAAACGCTTAGAAAAAAAATAACAAACTTGGTTAAATACGCATGAAGCAATCTTCCAATAATAAAAACCGCTCTAACGGGCGCTATGGGCATTTTAACAATACACGTCGTTCGAATGCCGTTAATCGAAATACCGTTTACGACAGCACGGGGCCTTGCGGGCGAATCCGCGGAACGGCTCAACAGCTGATAGACAAATATTTATCAGCGGCCAAAGACGCCAAAGGACAAAATGATCGCGTTTTAAGTGAAGTCTGTACGCAGCATGCCGATCACTATGCCAGACAACTGCAACTAGCCCTTCAAAACGAACGACCGGCTCAACCTACGACTGAAATTCCGATACCCGAAACGGAGCAAATACCGACGTCGGAAACACTGTCTGAACAAGAACCGACAGAAACCGAACAAATCTCTGACTTACCCTTCATGGGCGTTGAGATTCCCATGCCGGTTCCGGAGCTCCCTCAAGAACAAGTCGAACCTAAAACAGAGACCAAAACACCGCGTCGCGGACGCAAAACAAAAGCTTCTCTGGACGCTGTTTCGTAAAAAACGCCTTTTTCATAACCAGTTGTTAACTAACTTTGACTTACACTGAACATAAGTCATGTATAAAAGGGTGACAACAGATGAATTTGGACGAAAATGAGGAGCTTTTAGAACCGTCAAAAGAAAATCGGCAAGCGCCTTATAAATGGTTATTAGGCTTGCTGTTTCTTTTTTTGTTCGGACTGACCGGCGGTTATTTGTCTGTCAGCCTGCCGAATGCATTTCATCCTCAACCTCCTGCCCGTTCTCAAGAAGAAATTGCTTTAATCGGTAAAGACGGATTGTATTTTCTGGAGCTTCCCTCTTTTCAGGTTAATTTAAATGATCAGCGTCAAAATTTTTCGATTTTACAAACAACGCTGGCATTAGAGCTCAATCGTCCGACGGATAAAAAGGACATTTTAGCTGTTATGCCGCGAATTCAGGACAGTATTTTAACCTACTTACGAGAGGTCAGACCTGAAGAACTGCAAGAAACGGGCGGTTTATATCGATTAAAAGAAGCATTGTTGGAGCGAATCAATTTTTTAATTGCTCCGGCTCATATTAACGATGTGTTGTTTAAAGAGATGTTTGTTCAGCAAAGGAAATAAAAATGATTGAAAATGCTCACGATCTGAACAACATTCTGACACAGGAAGAAATTGATGCTCTTTTATCTTCAGAGGAACCGCAGAATAAATCTCCGACACAGCTGGTCAAGACCAATCAGGGCATGAAGCCTATGCCGGAGCTTGAAAAATATGTCGATTCGTTTTCTCGTCATGTGACAACGACTTTCCGAAATATGACGGACGGAGAGAATATTGCCATTAAGGTCCAAGCCTTTATCAAAGGACAAATGGGAGCCTATCTCGATTCGTTGGAACATCCGTCATTGTTGGGCTTTTTTCATTTACCGGAATGGAATGAAGAGGGTTTGGTTTCAATAGACGCCAATTTAGCCTATTCCGTCATTGACATGACTTTAGGCGGTCGACGCGGAACTTCGGCCATGCAACTGGAAGGACGCAGTTATACCCGCATTGAACAAGATATTATCAAACGCCTATTTATGGACATGATGGGAGATTTGGCCCGTGCTTTTCAGGTTGATTTTCTGTTTGACGGCCTGGACACCAACCCGCAGACGGCTTTAATTGCTCCGCCGGCTTGCGAAATGATGATTGCGCGATTGGACGTCAAACTGGATAAACGCGGCGGACGCATGGATCTTGTTCTGCCGGCCTATCTTTTGCACAAAATGAAGGTAGACGAGCTGTATGAAGCTGAAGAACAAGCCGAAACCATTACCCCGTTTACGTCTCAAATGGCGCATGCCTTCTTAAAAGTGCCGATGGAACTCAAAGCTGTCTTGGATAAAAAAACAATTCCGTTAAAATCTGTTTTTAACTGGAAAAAAGGTGATACATTGCCACTTTCTTATTTTGAAGATAAACCGATACAAGTTCTCTGTGGCGACATCACCCTCTTTAAAGGCAAAATCATGGTCTCCGGCAAACAAGTGGCCATCGCGGTTGAAAAAAGTTTAATGGAGGAAGAGTAATGGAAAACATGCTCAATCTCATCATTATCACTCTGTTGGTCGTAGCCATTATTTATGGGATGATTCTTAACTATCGCCTATCCAATTTTAAGGAAACAAAAAAAGAAATTCTAAAAGCATCAGCTTCTTTTCGACAAATTTCCCAAAACGCCGAACGCGTTCTGACACAGCTTCAAAAGTCAACCGGAATGCTGACTGATCAACTGCGCGAAGAAATGAACAAAGCTACTTTGGTACGGGATGATCTAGCTTTAGTCCTAGACAAAACAGCCCATAATAAGATTTTTGAAGAAAAAAAAGGAACTACAACTTTTTACACACCTTCAGAAACTTTTATTCCTCCCAAGCCCAAAAACACATTGCCTTCTTCTTCCATCGACCTGTATCAATCAGAGGCCGAAAAAGAGCTGGTAAATGCTTTGAAACGATTACGGGAGGGCGCATGAAAAAAACACTTTTTCTTTTGCGACTTATACCAGTTTTTTTGTTTGTTGCTATTTTATCACTGAGTTTAAGAATCGGGGATGCCTGGTATCATTTTAAAGAAGGGGAAAAAATGATTGGCACTTCAGATGCTTTGGCTCAAAATGCCATCAGCATGGCACCCGAGGCAACCACACCGCAAACACTGACAGAGAGTGAAATCTTAGTCCTGCAACAATTGGCGAAAAGACGTGCCGCTTTGGACGAACGCGAACACATTTTAACGGTTAAACAAAAAGAACTGGAACAATTAGAGCAACAAATCACGACTCAAAAAAAAGAGTTGCAATCACTTCAAAAAAAGTTGGAAGAACAAAACCTTCATTTGCCGGATGATGATATGACATATTTAATTAAAATTTATGCCAACATGCGACCACAGGAAGCCGCTCGCCTGTTGCAAACACAAGACGCGGAACTCAGAAAAAAAATCATACGACGGCTACCGGCGCCTAAATCGGCAGCCATTTTGGAAAAAATGGATACTGAAACGGCTCTTTCACTAACACGGGAACTGAATACTCCCATGCAGCCATAGGAGGGAAAATGACAACTTCTTCATATCCCGGCTTCCGATCAAAAAGTTCTTTCTCGTTTATTTTTTTGTCGTTAATTTTAGTTATTTTTTGCCTTTTCAGCTATCTGCTTTCTTTATCGACGTTTGAAGAGTTGAAAGTCAATGCCGTTCGGGAAAGTTTATGGACTGCCTTTAAACCACGTTCGTCTGCGTATAATTCTTTTTTCAAGCCCTCTTTTATTCCGAATGGTTTTATTTCTTTGAATAAAGAGCTGTTTTCCGGACAATTTTCTCATGTTCAGATTGAGCAAAATCCGACCGGACATGTTTTATCGGCAACGATACCAGCAGACGATTTATTTATTCCCTTCCAAGAAAAATTACAGCCCGATCGAAGCCTTTTTTGGCAGAAACTTGCTCAATACTTAAAGGCCAAAGATGCTTATTACACCTATGAAATTGATTTTATGACACATGTTGATTTACCGACAGATGAAAGTTATCCCATCTTTTCCAGCCTAGCGACTCGGCGAGCACAGGCTGTTGCAACGGCATTAAAACAACTCGGTATTTCAAACGAACAAAGCGCTGTCGGTTTTAAACGCGGAAATCCCGGCTTGGTCACCTTTACTCTGAAAGCCACACCGAAAGGGAGCGGCATATGAGAAGTAAAACCGTTTTTCCGTTGAAAAAAGCTTGGCTCCTGACCTTCACGGACTTAATGACTCTTTTATTGACTTTTTTTGTTATGCTTTATGCAATGGGAACACCTAAACTTTACGGAGGAGTCAACAAAGAACAAAATCCTTTTATCGGCTTTTCCGAAGAAAATAACAAATTAACACTTTCCGTGAAGCCGACTTTTATGAAACGCGGGGTTAATTTGGCATATCTTCATAAAGTTTTATCGGACGAACGTATCCATTTGCCGGAATACCAATTCACACTGTTGAATGATGAATTGATTCTCCGCTTACCGATCAGTATTTTTATGGATCAGGATAAAATGGTTATCCATGATGTCTTCCGACAAAACATTCGAGAACTCGGATATTTATTGAATAATCTATCCAATAAGATCGCCGTTGTCGGTCTCACACCTTCTGAATTGGAAAAAGGCATATCTTTTGCGGCCAGCGTTTCAAATGAATTAAGAAAAGGCGGATACAAAGACGATATTCCCGTTTTGGCGCATGAAAACGAACTTTTGGAAACGCCTCAAATCGAAATCATTATTTATCCGTATAATCGAGAGAGGTTCCTATGACAAAACGAGCCTTTTATCTGATTGTATCTTTTTTCACAGCCCATCTTTGTTTCGCTTTTCCGGCGCCGCAAACTCAAACGCGTCTGACGGATGATAATGCTAAGGTGACAGATTATTTATTTCCTTTGGAGGAAGATATTCAATCTGTTGTCTTTACACGAAATGGTTTGACTTGGATTATATTCGATCGGCCGTTGTTGAAAGAAGGAGAAAAACTGCCTGCCAGCCCCCTGTTCGAGAACGCCCGCGTCCTCCCGAATCGGAACAACACTATTTTACAGTTGGTTTTACCCCCTTCTCTTTTCCCTCAAGTTCAAAAAAAAGGTCATTTATGGATTTTTTCATTGACCGAGAAAAAAGAAAACACCCAAACATTGCCTTTAATTCCGGTCAAAAAAGAAAAAGGCATTTATTTTAAAACACAAAGAACAAATCCTGTCGAATGGCGAGACCCTGTCACTCAAGAACGCTTAATTGCTTTTCCGTTGTCTTTGCCCGAAGAACATGTGTCATCAACTTACAGCGTTCCCGGATTAGAGATATTGCCTACCGTTCAAGGAATAGCTCTGGCTCCTCGGACAGCAGAACTGCATATGGAGGAAGATGAAAACGGTTTTCTATTGACAGCACCGACGGGACTATTTGAAAATGAGAAAATCCCTTTTGAATGGGAAGCAGAATATGACCTTTTGGACTTTTCAATTTACGGTACGTTCAATGAACAAGATTTTTTCACCGAAAAAAACAGACTAAAAGCTTTAATCAACAATGCGCCCACAGCACAAAAAGAAACATTCAGAACAGAGCTTGCCCGTCTTTATTTGTCTCAAAACATGCCTGTCGAAGCCTTAGAAGTTTTGGCCAATACGGCAGAAAAAGACGAAACACTTTGTTTAAAAGCGGCAGCGCTCAGCTTATTAAACCGCGACGACGAAGCTCTTGAAATATTTAATCAAATAAAAACAACCGATATTACTCTTTATTTTTGGAAAAATTTGGTGAATCCCAAAAAACGTTTATTTGCGTTGCATGTATTAAAAAACAACCTGCCCGATCAACTGAAGGCAGCTTTAATAACCAAAGCACTCCGCAAAGCCTTTCGTCAAAATGATCTTTCTGCAGAAACGACGCTGATGAAAATCTTTGGCAGCAGCATTAAAACGCCTTATCAAACCCAGCAATATTATTTTTTCAGCGGACTAAAAGCTGAAAAAGAAAACCGCATTTTAGAAGCTTTAAGCAACTATAGTGCTGCCTCCGAAGGACCTTTTTCACAAACACAACTGATGGCTTTTTTCAAAAAAACAGTCCTGGAACTTCAAACTGATTCAATAAAGACGGTGCAGGCCATTCACACCTTGGAAAACCTGTCTGTCGGACTACGAAATACAGAAATTGAACCGGAATTGCTACGACAGCTGGCTCAGCTCTATCGCACACAAAATGATTATGGTCAAGCTCTCAGAACATATAAAACATTACTTAGTATCACACAGGATCTTAACGCTCCGGAGGAAATGACAAAACTTTTCAGTGAAGCTTTATTTCAAAATAAAGATGTTTCCCCGTTAGAACGTGTCGCCTTTTTTAATGAGTTTAAAGAATTGCTTCCTAACGATCAAACAGGTAATGATATTATGCACTTAGTCGTTCACGACTTGATTTCACTGGATTTATTAGATGATGCTTACCAAATCAGCACAGCTTTGGTTGAACATCGACTTCAGGACAAGGAGCAACAAGTTCTAACCTTGGAAGCAGCGTTAATTGCCCTTTTAAACCGCAAACCGCAAGAGGCGCTCAATGCTTTGCTTTTGATGAAACAACCGCCGTTAACAGCTGAACTGTCCGTCCAAAAGGCGATTATTGAATCTGCTGCATTAAAAGCATTAAACCGTCCTTCGACGGCTTTACCAGTTTCATTGCTGAAATCAGTAAAAAGTCCGACTTATTTCCATCCGACGCTAAGAACGTTCTTTTTAGAAATCAAAGCTCAGCAGGCACCGCTTCAATAATGACAAAAGCGATTGCATAAAGTGCTTCGTCTGCCAAAGACAAATGAATTTTAGGAACATAGCCTGGCGGCATTTTTTGTTCCAAAAGCGTTTGAGCCGCTCCGAAAACCGTTAAAAAAGGAGCACCGTCCGGCAGGTGATCAACGACCATCTCCTGCCACGAAATCTGACCGATGCCAGTCCCAATTGCTTTTGAAAAAGCTTCTTTGGCAGCAAACCGTTTGGCATAACGCCCCAAACGCCCCAACTCGCACTTTGCTTTCAGAGCGTAGGCCTGCTCAACAGGGGTAAAAAGCCGAGCGATGATTTTTTCATCAAACTGATGAAGACTGTTGCGCATCCGTTTTATGGAAACAATATCCGATCCAATGCCGATAATCATTTATTTTTCCTTTTTCACACTCAAAACAACATCCAGATTTTTAAGCGCCGAAACAACATCTTCCAAATGCTGTGTGTTGCGCACATCCACATCCATAGCCAGTTCCATAAAACCGGCGCTTTTGGAAACCGTGAACAAGTGGGAAATATTGCTTTGCCCTTTTGATACCGTCGTGGATACCGTCGCCAACGTATTAGGTTTATCCGCCACCGTAATCAATAAACGAACCGGAAAAACCTTATCAGGCGCCGCATTATCGTTCCAATCGATATCCATCCAGCGTTCTGGTTCATGTGCATATTTTTTCAACATCGGACAGTCATGACGATGAATCGCAACGCCTTTACCCGTTGTCACAATTCCGACGATTTTATCCCCTGGCACCGGATGGCAACAACGGGAATAATGCAAAGAGATACCCGAAATCAATCCTTTAATCAGACTGTTTTTGTCGTTTTCTTCCTGTTTATTCGGGCTTTGTTTGCGTTTAAAGATATTGACAACTTTTTGGAAGGTGGAACGCTTTTCGGGATGAATTTTATAAAACACATCCGAGGCCAAAACAATTCCCTCTCCCATCATCACATAAAGGTCGTCCAGACTCGGTTGTTTAAAAGCAGGAAGTACAGCCTCGATTTCTTTATCATTCCAAGGCTGTTTTGCTTCTTTATACAAATTTTGGATTAAAGAACGACCAAGCTCCATGAACTGCAATCGTTTTTGTCCGCGGATAAAGCGGCGAACGGCAGCCTTGGCCTTCGGCGTCACGACAAAACGTTCCCACTCGGGCGAAGGCGTTTGTGTTTTAGATTGCATAATTTCAATCTGATCACCGTTTTGCAAAATTGTTCGCAGCGGCTTAATTTCGCCATTGATTTTAGCCCCCATACAATGATCACCGACATTGGAATGTATGGCGTAAGCAAAATCAACCGGAGTTGCATCTTTGGGAAGACCGATTAAATCCCCTTTGGGCGTAAAACAGAAAATCTGGTCATTATACATAGAGATTTTGGTATTTTCCAAAAACTCATCCGAGTTTGTCGAACTGTTCAACAAATCCAACAATTCTCGCATCCAGCGGAACTGCTTACCATCCACAGCAGGTGCCATATTTTGTTTATACTGCCAGTGTGCTGCCACACCAAGCTCCGCCACTTCATGCATCTCGGTTGTTCGAATTTGGACTTCTATTCGCTGCTTAAACGGACCAATCACTCCGGTATGCAACGATTGATACCCATTGCTTTTCGGCGTTGAAATATAATCTTTATAACGGCCCGGAATCATCGGATATTTGGTATGTACAACCCCCAAAGCATGATAACAATCCGCAATACTCGGCACAACTATGCGAAAAGCCATAATGTCGCAAATTTGTTCAAAAGGAATATTTTGACGGTTCATTTTTCGCCAAATGGAATAAGGCCGCTTTTCACGACCGTAAACTTCGGCTTCCAAGCCTGATTCGGCGATATCCTTTTTCAGCTGAGCCACAATTTCATTTGTCAGATTGCCGCCTTTTTCGCGTAAAAAATTCAATCGAGTGGTAATAGATTGATAAGCATCAGGATGAAGTTGTTTAAATGCCAGGTCTTCCAACTCGTCCTTCATTTTATTCATGCCGAGCCGTTCGGCCAAAGGCGCATAAATATCCAATGTTTCCTGAGCAATGCGCATACGCTTTTCTTCTTTCTTACAAAAGTGAAGCGTTCGCATGTTATGCAGTCGATCTGCCAGTTTAATCAGCAAAACACGAATATCCTCGCTCATTGCAAGAACGAGCTTCCTAAAGTTCTCAGCCTGTTTTGTATGTTCGGACTGTGTCTGAATGCGGGACAGTTTTGTCACACCTTCGACCAAATCAGCGACTTCTTTACCAAACAATCCTTCTATATCAGCATAAGAAGCAGCCGTATCTTCAACCGTGTCATGTAAAAGGGCCGTCACAATCGTGGCGTAATCCAACTTATATTCAGTCAGAATACCAGCAACTTCAACCGGGTGAGAAAAATAAGGATCACCCGATTCGCGTTTTTGCGAACCATGCATTTTTACGGCGAACACATAGGCACGATTTAATCCTTCTTCATCCGCATTGGGATCATAGGATTTAACACGCTCTACAAGTTCAAACTGCCGTAACATTTCCCCCCTCGCTGCCGTTATTCAGCGTCAGGGTCTTCAGTCACTTGGAAAGCTTCGGCGCCTTCAAATTCGCCTTCTTCTGCCACCATTTCGGAAGTTGCTTCTTTGGCCAAATCTGCATAAGCATCTTCACCGGCCAGTTCGGCATCAACTTCTTTTAAATCCTGTTCTTCAGACATATATTCCTGAGCCGGAATAAATTTTTGAAAGCCGGCGATCAACATATTATTTAAATCGGACGGACTGATGGTTTCATCGGCAATTTCACGTAAAGCCACAACAGAATTTTTATCATTATCCCGCGGAACGGTAATGGGTTCACCGGCCGCGATATTTTTTGCACGCTGTCCTGCCAACAGCACCAATTCAAAACGATTGGGAACTTTTTCGACACAATCTTCTACGGTAACTCGAGCCATTTTTAATCCTTTTTCATCAAAACATGTTTTATTAAGGTTTCTTTTATACCTCCTTTTCAAAAAAAAATCAAGCCTCTTGCTTTTATTTTTTAAACGTTTTATGATGACTCGTTGTATTTTAAAAAGACTTTTGTAAAGGATATCACTATGGATAAAAAAAAATACCTGATTACCAGCGCATTACCCTACATTAACGGCCAACCTCACCTGGGCCATATGGTGGGCTGTCTTCTGCCTTCCGATGTTTATGCACGGTTCATGCGAATGCAGGGGGCTGATGTTCTTTACATTTGCGGAACGGACGAACATGGGACAACTTCGGAAGTCGGTGCCCTGAAAGCCAACATGGATGTGGAGGCCTATTGCGACAAGTTTCATGAAATTCACAAAGAAATTTATAACGCTTTTCATTTGTCTTTTGATTATTTCGGTCGCACGAGTTCTGAGCAAAATAAAGAAATAACTTACCGTATTTACAGAGAGCTGGACAAAAACGGCTTTATCGAGGAAAAGACAATTAAACAGATCTACTCGGTAGATGATCATCAGTTTTTGGCCGACCGTTATATCACCGGCACTTGTCCGCACTGCGGATATGACAAGGCCAGAGGGGATCAATGCGAAAACTGCACAAAAGTGCTGGAACCCACAGAATTGATAAATGCACGCAGCACGATTACAGGTTCGACAAACTTGGAAGTACGGGAAACAAAACATCTCTTTATTCAACTAACGGCTTTACAAGATGAACTGGCCAAGTGGTTGGCTCCCAAGGAATTTTTATGGCCTGATCTTGTTTATTCCATTGCTCAAAAATGGTTAAAAGAAGGATTGGAACCACGCTGTATCACGCGTGATTTAAAGTGGGGTTTCCCTGTTCCGCGCGAGGGATATGAAAACAAAGTTTTCTATGTCTGGTTTGATGCCCCCATTGGTTATATCGGCATCACCAAACAATGGAGCGATGAAAAGCCGAATGAGCGCAGCTGGGAGGATTGGTGGCTGCATCCCGAAGATGTTTACTATGTCGAGTTTATGGGAAAAGATAATGTGCCCTATCATACCATTACCTTTCCCGCGACTTTAATGGGCGCCGGCGAAAATTGGACAAAGGTCGACTATCTGAAGGGAATGAGTTATTTGACCTTTAATGGCGGCAAGTTCTCAAAGTCCGAGCACAGAGGTGTCTTTGCCGATGATGCCATTAAAGAGTTCCCCGCAGATTATTGGCGCTATTGGTTAATGGCAAATGCGCCCGAGTCGTCCGATTCGTCTTTCAATTTTGCCAGCTTTGCTGCAACGATCAATAAAGACTTGAATGACGTCTTAGGCAATTTCATTAACCGTGTTTTGAAAATGACGGTTGCCAACTTCGGGCAAACCATTCCCGACGGCGGCAGTGAAACAGCGGAAGAAAAAGCGCTTTATGCCAAAATTGACGAGCTCAAAGGAGACTATACGACCTACATGCAAGCCATGGAGTTTCGCAAAGCTATGATTGCACTACGTGAATTATGGGTGGAAGGCAACAACTACATTGCCCGCAATGAACCGTGGAAAGTCGTCAAAACCGATAAAGAACGAGGTGCCGTTATTTTGCGGACGGCAATAAATCTGATTCGCCTGTATGCCTTATTGGCGTCTCCGATTATGCCACAAACAACGCAAAAGATTTTAAACTTGATTCATGTGACCGAGCAAAAGGATTGGCCTAAAGGAAGCGCTGTCGAAGAATTAACATTTCTGAAGCCCGGGCATGCTTTTGAAGCTCCGGAATTATTATTCAACAAAATCCCGCCAGAACGTGTTCAAGAGCTGGCACTCAAATATAAAGAAGCAGAGGAATAAAACATGGCCACGCCCAGAAAACCATCTTTGATCGAAAAGCTTTCAAAAAAAGTCTTTCTTTTTATTTGGTTTTTTGTTAAAAAAACAAATCCGAATACGGCAAGACGTCTTCTTTACTGGGGAATTACGGATCAGGCTTTTTTAACGGAAGTTCCTCGTGATCCGATTTTACAAACGCAGGCTTTGGGAAAAACTTTCCAAAACCCGATCGGTATTTCGGCCGGTTTTGATAATTCCTTCAAGTACAATGACGAACTTGTCCGCATCGGTTTTGGCTTTTCTGAATTCGGCACCTTCACTTACCATAAAGACAGAGACACGGCTCAGACTTATTTTTTGCCGCGACAAGAGGCGATTTTAGTCGATTTGCCCTCATGGCCGAATCCCGGTATCCAATACATTCAAAAACAGCTTATTGACCGTCGACGGCTGCCTCATATCGCCGGCGTCAGTATTTCTTCTTCTTTAGAAGTTGAAGATAAAGACAATAAGGAATTTTACACTATGCTGGAACAGGACGTTTTGCGCAGTGTTCAGCTAGTAGCGCCTTATTGCGACTTTATCACGCTGAATTTGTCTCATCCCACCATGCCAATCACTAACTTAATTCATGTGCCGTTTCAGTTAGCCAGCCTGTTGCGTACGATGAAAGATCATATTCAGCGTCATGCGCCGATTTTGACACCCAAACTTGTGGTAAAGCTGCCGTTGGAGTTAACGGATGCCAGTATTCCTTTACTGGCGGATGTTTTTATGCAGGAAGGTGTGGATGCTGTGATTATTGCCGGTTTTTCGGGTTCAAAAAGCCAAAAACAACGACTGGGGAACTCGCATATGAAAGGTTTTGTGACGGGACGCCCGTTGATGGAACCCTCAACGCTGCTGCTCAGCAAGTTTTATCAAGCAACAAAAGGGAAATTGCCTTTAATTGCCTCAGGCGGCGTGTTTACCGGTGAAGATGCATACCGCAAAATCTGTGCCGGTGCAACACTTGTTCAAATTCATACGGCTTTGTTGTTTAAAGGCCCTGATATTGCGAATGATATTAACCAAAAACTGGCACTGCTTTTAAAACAAAAAGGCTTTAAATCCGTCAACGAGGCTGTCGGTTCTCAATACTTTTAAAAAAGTTTTGGTTTTGCTTGACGGCCTCTCATTTTTTCATCTAAACTATCTTTTATCAAGATAAAGAGGGGAAAAATGGCCGTATCCAAAGAAAAGAAAAATATCGGTGTCATCGAAGCCGTCCAAGGCAGTGTTATTGAAGTTCGTTTTGATAAAATGCTTCCTGCTATTTACAATGAGCTTTTAACCGGTGCCAATGAAGACTTGGTTGCCGAAGTTCAAGGCTACATTGATGAAAAAACGGTGCGCGCTTTGGCGATGGGTCCGACACGAGGGCTGGCGCGCGGAATGACTGTTATTGATACGGGACATCAAATTAAAGTACCGGTTGGTCCTGAAACGTTGGGACGCATGTTTAATGTTTTCGGCGAGCCGATTGATAAAAAGGGGCCTCTTCGCACAAAACAAGAGAATCCAATTCACGCGAATCCGATTGCTTTGGATAAACGGCAAGTGACATCGGAGATTTTTATTTCAGGCATTAAAGCCATTGATTTATTGGCACCGATGGAACGCGGCGGAAAATCGGGTCTTTTCGGAGGAGCCGGTGTTGGAAAAACCGTTTTAATTACCGAAATGATTAACAACATGGTCGGCCGATATGAAGGTGTCAGTATTTTTTGCGGCGTCGGAGAACGTTCCCGCGAAGGAGAACAGCTTTATCGTGAAATGCAGGAAGCCGGTGTTTTACCCAAAACCGTCATGGTTTTCGGACAAATGAACGAAGCTCCCGGCGTTCGCTTCCGTGTTGCCTTATCTGCGTTGACCATGGCCGAATATTTCCGAGACCAGAAAAAACAAGATGTTTTGTTGTTGGTTGATAACATTTTCCGTTTTATTCAAGCTGGTTCGGAAGTTTCCGTCCTGTTGGGACAAATTCCGTCCCGTGTCGGATATCAACCTTCTTTAGGCACGGACATCGCACAATTGGAAGAGCGGATCTCTAGCACAGATAAAGCTGCCATTACCTCTATTCAAGCGGTTTACGTTCCGGCCGACGATTTTACGGATCCCTCCGCCGTGCATACTTTTCAACATTTATCGTCCAGCATTGTGCTGTCGCGCACGCGTGCATCTCAAGGATTGTATCCGGCGGTAGATCCCCTGGCCTCTTCCTCCAACATGTTGACACCGCTGATTGTCGGAGAACGGCATTATAAAGTCGCAACCGCTGTTCGTCGTACATTGGCCGAATATGAGGATTTAAAAGATATTATTGCTATGTTGGGTTTTGACGAGTTGCCCGAACATGATCAAAGAACCGTTCAAACGGCTCGCAAATTGGAACGTTTTTTAACCCAGCCCTTCTTTACGACTCAGCAATTTACCGGTATGGAAGGACGCTCAGTCAACCTGGAAGACACGATTTCAGGCTGTGAGCGTATCATTGCCGGGGAATTTGACAATTTGTCCGAAAATGACTTTTTCATGATTGGCACCGTGGATGAAGCCCTTGAAAAACATAAGGGTAAAAAGAAAAAGGATGCTGCATGAAATTAAGAGTTTTTACGCCTGTTGAAACTTTTTTAGAAACCGAGATCTCAAAAATTGATTTTGAAGCATTGGACGGTTTTTTTACGTTGCTGCCCAAACATGTGGATTTTGCCTCTGCGATGCCGCCAAATATTCTTCATTTCACAACCTCGAACGGACAAACAAAATACATGGCCTGCAACCGCGGCATTGTTGTAAAAAAAGGCGATGAAGTCTCTTTGTCCGTTCACAAAGCTGTGTTAAGCGACTCGTTGCAAACCCTGTCCCGAACCATCGAGGTAGAGTTCAAACAGGACGATGAAGAACGTAAAGAAGTAAATACCGTCATGGCTCGATTGGAGGCCGGTCTATCTCGCGGCTTTATGAAATTGAAAGGAGACGGCGCCGATGGTTCGCTTTGATGAAACGGACGATAAGAAAATTGAAAGGCTCTTGGTGCGAAAAGCAAAATTATTGGCGAATCGCAGCAATCGTTCCTTATACGTCAACGTCGGCATCATCGGTATTTTGGGCGGCATCATTATCATTCCGATTTTAATCGGCATTTTTATCGGGGCCTGGATAGACAACAACTATCCGATGGATCCGATATCCTGGCGATTAAATTTGTTGTTCGTCGGGTTCGCTTTGGGTCTGTATTATGCTTATTTATGGGTTAAACGCGAGGGCATTGAAAAAGCGGACGAACAATATCGAGAAGAATTATCCAAAATAAAGGATGACCATCATGAATAACACCACCAGCATTTTGGAAGTTATGATCAATCAAATCACTCCTTTTAATGGGCTGTTGGCATTGCTGGCCGGTGCTTTAACAGGTCTATTTTATTTTTGGAATCTTTCCTGGACGATCAATCAGCTCCCCAAAATACGCAAAAGAGGCCTTTTTTTGTTTTCATCGACTCTTTTCAGGTTAGCGGTTTTCTTTGGTATTTTAGTTTTAATTGCCGACAGAAATGCTTTAAAAATGCTGATTTTCTTTGTTGGCTTTATTTTGGTCAGAGTTTTCTTTTTAAGATTTAAAAAGCGGGAACTCAAAGAAAATGAGGTTCGTCATGTGGGATAATCTGCACGATTTTGCCATGAAATTTCTGCCTCAGAAAGAAGCCGTCATCGGCTTGGAAAATACGGATGAAATAATTGTCTTTCATTTGGCGGGAATCCCCATTAACATGACGATTTTTTCAACATGGATTGTTATGGGCCTGTTGGTGTTTTTATCCTGGCTGGCGACACGTGGCTTAAAGGATACACTTCATGTTTCACGTTTTCAAACTTTTATGGAAATGATTGTGAGTTTTCTACGCAGTGAAATCAAAGACATCAGCAATGACAATCCGCGCAAATATATGGGACTTGTCATGGGCTTTTTTATGTTTATTGCAACAAGCAACCTGTTGACAATTATTCCTTGGTTTCGGCCACCGACAGCATCACTCAGCACGGTGGGTGCCTTCGGGTTGGTTGTTTTTTTTGCGATTCCGTTTTACGCTATTCGAAATGCGGGCTTTATGGGATACATCAAAAAGTTTATTGATCCCTCTCCCGTCATGTTGCCGATGAATATTTTCAGCGACTTTGCTTCGGCTTTATCCATGGCCTTCCGTTTGTTCGGCAATATGCTGAGCGGAGTTATGTTCGGCACAATATTAACGGCCTTTATTCCTTTCATTATGCCCTTAACGATGCAGTCGCTGGGACTTTTAACCGGAACGATTCAAGCTTATATTTTTGCACTTTTGGCGGTTGTTTACACATCTAATGTCGGTCCGGAAGTGCCTTATGTCGAAGAAGACTATTTATTAACCAAAAAAGGAGAAAAATAATGGACGCAATTAGTTTAATCGGAGCATGTTCTATTTTATCAGCCGGGCTGTGCATGGGTATCGGCGGCATGGGATCAGCCTTCGGAGAAGGCAACGCAGCGGCTTCCGCCTTGCATGCAATGGCTCAACAACCGGATGAAGCCAGCCGGATTCGCAGCACACTGTTTGTTTCCATGGCAATGGTTGAAACATCAGCTTTATATTCGTTGTTGATTGCTTTTTTAACACTGTATGCCAACCCATTTTGGAATTACGCCGTAGAAATGGCTGCCAAGTAAAAGGAGCCCGTCATGGGAGTTGATTTTATAACCCTTCTGGCCCAGATTGTCAATTTGGCAATTTTGATTTGGCTATTGAAGAAATTTTTGTATAAACCGTTGCTGGATATGATTGACGCCCGACAGGCTAAGATTCTGAAAGACGTTCAAGATGCTCAAAAAGCAGCTGAAGCTGCCAAAGCTGAAGAAGCCGTGTATGCTCAAAAAGTCGAAGCTTTCGAAAAAGAGCGGCAGGTTTTATTAAAAGAAGCAACAGAGGAAGCGCAAAAATTAAAATCAACTCTGTCGGAGGAAGCCCGTCAAACCGTTTCTGCCAGCCGTGAACGTTGGAAAGAAGAACTCATTTTGGAAAAAAAATCATTTGACCTGCAAATGCGCAATGCCATTGTTAATCAGTTCAAACTTTTTGCAACCAAAGCTTTAAGTGATATGGCTGATGTCACGCTGCAAACCCAAATTGAAAAACAGTTCCAAAAGAAGTTAAAAACACTTTCGGTAGTAGAAAAAAAACGCTTTTTGGCTGAGGCAGAACAAACGGGGCAAGTTCATCTGACCGCAGCATTCGATAAACCGTCAGCAGATTTGAAAAAAGCCGTTCAAACGCTGTTAAAACTACCGTCTGACATTCGTTTTATAACACACAAAGAACCGACACTGATTTGCGGATTGGAACTCCATGCCGGCGAAAGCACCATTACTTGGAATCTGGCCGGCTATCTGGAAGATTTTTCATCTCATTTGGATGCTACGTTAAGTGGCACTGCTCAAATTGAATAAGAGGAATAACCATGCTGAAAAAAGCAACGACCGAAGCAATGACCGTTATTGAAAAAAGCGTCAAAGAAACAAAAAACACACTGAAAACTCAGGAAGTCAGTGTCATTCAGTCTATTTCAGCCGGTACAGCCGTCGTCACCGGTTTAAAGAATGTTCAAATGGATGAAATGCTTTTGTTCCCCGGTCATACGAGCGGCATGGTTCAATCTTTATCATCCGATGCTGTGGGTGTTGTTTTTTTGGATAATCCCGACCATTTAAAAGCCGGTGATAAAGTGACACGCACCAATCGCATTTTGGATATTCCCGTTTCCCAAGATCTGTTGGGGCGAGTTATCAATCCTGTCGGAACTGTTTTGGATGGTAAAGGCCCTATTTCAACCAAAGAAAGACGTCCCATTGAACGCGAGGCTTATCCCATTATGGATCGGGCACCGGTTGATACCCCGCTGCAAACGGGATTAAAAGCCATTGATTCTTTCACACCGATCGGCCGCGGTCAGCGCGAATTGATTTTAGGAGACCGACAAACCGGTAAAACGGCCATAGCCATTGATACCATGATCAATCAAAAAGATACGGGGGTTATTTCCATTTATTGTGCCATCGGACAACAGGCTTCCTCCGTTGCACGAGTTATTGCTGATCTGAAAAAATATGAAGTCATGCAAAATGTCATCGTTGTCGTTGCTTCTGGTGAAGATGAGGCCGGGATGCAGTATATTGCCCCCTATGCGGCCACGACTATCGGAGAATATTTCATGGAACAAGGCAAGGATGTTCTGATTATCTATGATGATTTGACAAACCATGCACGAGCATATCGCGAAATGTCTTTGCTTTTGCGTCGACCGCCGGGACGAGAAGCTTTCCCCGGGGACATTTTCTATATCCATTCTCGTTTGTTGGAGCGTTCAACACATTTAATTTCCAAGCTGGGCGGCGGTTCGTTAACGGCACTGCCGATTGTTTCCACAGAAGCCGGTAATATTTCGGCTTACATTCCGACCAATATCATTTCCATTACGGACGGTCAGATTTATTTATCGGCGCCTCTGTTTCAAAAAGGAATGATGCCCGCGATTGACACAGGTCGATCTGTGTCACGCGTCGGCGGCGATGCACAACTGCCGGCCTATAAAGCGTTGGTTGGACCGTTAAAACTTTTTTATTCACAGTTTGAGGAGCTGGAATCTTTTACACGTTTTGGAACTCAGCTGGATGAAGAAACACAAAAACGGATTGACCGAGGCCGAGCCATACGATTGGTTTTGGAACAACGTCAATTCCAACCGATGAAAGTGACGGATCAAATTGCTATTTTCATGGCAACAAATGCGGGACTTTTGGACGGATTAAACGAAGAACAAAATCAAGCAGCGCAAAAAGCCATTCAAACCACGATGCAGACAGACTTTAAAAAAGAAGCCGAAGATGTTCTGCAAGGTAAGAAGCTTTCACCGGAAACGCAGGAAAAAATGTTAAATACATTTAAGAAAGCTTTGAAACGCGAAAGGATTTCTTAAATCATGTCAATGGAAAGCCTGCAGCGACGCATCAAAACCACGCAAGACCTGCGTGATATTGTCAGCACGATGAAATCGCTTTCTTCGGTCAGTATTTTACAATATGATCAGGCCGGCATTGCTCTTGAACAATACTTAAAAAATATCTTGGATGCTTTTCACGCTTTAATTAAGGCTGATACTTTTTCACCACCGCCACAAAAACCAAAACCTAAAACCATTAAAACCCTAGCTGTTGTTATCGGATCCGATAACGGACTCGTCGGCAAATTCAACAAAGAAATCGTCAATAAAGCTGCAGAAGTGATTGAAGCTGATGGTGAAACGTTAAAAGATAGCTTATTCATCACAATCGGTAAACGCGTGGCGGTGATGGCAGAACAAAAAGGCGCTCCTCTTTTTGCCAAATACGCAATTTCCAACTCCATCAAAGTTGTAAACAGCATTGCCGGAACAGTTATTATCCGAATCGAAGAAGCTATGCGGCTTCACAGAGTCAACCGCGTCTTGGTTTTTTATCATAAACGAGAAACGGGACAACCGACACAAATCGAACAAATCAAACTGATTCCTTTTCCGGAAAAAGCTTATGCCAACCTCAGTCGTAAACCTTGGCCGACGAATAATATTCCAATGGTCACAATTCCGGCTGAAGAAATGCTGTCAACTCTGATTCGCGAATACCTGATGATTTTATTATCCAGTGCGTTGACTTATTCATTGGCTGCTGAGCATCATGCACGTATGGTGAATATGCAAAACGCAGAAAAAAATATTGATGAAAGCCTCGAGCAGATGAATCAGGAATATCAACAAAAAAGACAAGAAGCCATTACCGAAGAATTGATTGACGTCGTCTCGGGTTCGGAAGCCATTACCGTTAAAAAAGCTCGCCCAAAAAAATAAAAACTTTTTTACAAAAAATATTGACAGAAATAAAAAGATATGTTATTTATTTTTTTCGTGATATGGAAATATCATGCACATGGATTTATCTCCCTTATTTTAATAAAGTCCATGCATTTTTAAAAAAGGAACTTTTTTTCTCCCCCCCCCCCCCTGTTCCTTTTTTAAAAGCCTCAAGTTGAATAACTCGGGGCTTTTTTTTATTAAAACTCCTGGACAAGTCATAACGAATATGCTACCTCTGTGATAAAGGAGAGGGTAAAAATGGAAAAGATATCAAACTTCGGCAGATCCATGTTAGAGATGCTGGGTGTTTTGGCGATTGTTGAGCGTAGCGGCATTGGCGGGGTTTACTTATGCCATGAACAAACACAAGGCCAACGAGACCATCCACGATGTCATGCTCAGGGCCTCC
>CALXUB010000034.1 GCA_944391565.1 uncultured Alphaproteobacteria bacterium
GGAGGCCCTGAGCATGACATCGTGGATGGTCTCGTTGGCCTTGTGTTTGTTCATGGCATAAGTAAACCCCGCCAATGCCGCTACGCTCAACAATCGCCAAAACACCCAGCATCTCTAACATGGATCTACCGAATTGAGAACGTTTAGGTTGGAATGAGAATGGGATCATGAGAAGCCTTCATAATAAATTTTAATATATTATATTCAAATTTTTCAAAGGAGAGGACCCACAGGAGTGCGTATTTAAGGGCGACTCGTCCTCTTTATTCCCACTTTACCATAGGGGGGGGGGGGGCAGTCAAGCAAAAAATATAAAAAATTTTATACCAAAGGATATTCTCCAAAAATGTTAAAAAAACCGCCCGAATTTCGAGCGGCTTTTTGGGTATCATATTCGAAAAGAATTAGTAGCCTTCAGCCCATCTTCTTTTCCGTTGAATTTTGCGGTTTCTCCGAATACCTTCAGCTTTTTCACGTTTCCGTTTTTCTGATGGTTTTTCAAATTCCCGACGCAGTTTCATTTCGCGAAACAGACCTTCGCGCTGCATTTTCTTTTTCAATGCCTTAAGCGCTTGCTCTACATTGTTATCGCGGACAATAACTTGAACTATGATACATCCCTCCTTTACGGCGTTCTTTAAAGGTTAATTACTCAGCAGCCTTTTCTTCGGAAGCTGTTGTTTGAGTTGTTTCTTCTTCTACCGGTTTAACAAGATCGGCATTGTAAGAATTTGCCAAACGATCAGATTCTTCCTGAGATCTGGCGACAGTCACTTTAATCATCTCAGCAACATCCGGATGCAGAACAATACGGACATCATATACGCCAACATTTTTCAACGGTTGTGTTAAGTCAATTTGATGACGTTCCAACTTCAAACCAGCTTCTTTTAAAGCATCATGAATATCGCGGGCTGTCACGGAACCATACAGCTGACCGCTTTCGGCAGCCTGACGAACCAAAGATACAGAAAAGTTTTTGATGGATTCTGCTACTTTTTCGGCTTCTTGACGCATTTTCAGATTTCTTGCTTCAAGTTCAGCCTTTTGGCTTTCGAAATAAGCCATATTTTCCTTTGTGGAACGAAGGGCTTTTTTCTGCGGCAGCAAATAATTACGAGCGTATCCTGTTTTTACATTAACGACATCGCCCATTTGTCCCAGCCGTTCAATCCGTTCTAATAAAATAACTTCCATATTGATTCTCCTTAGTTTTCAGTACCGGAAACAAACGGAAGCAAAGCTAAAAAACGAGCCCGTTTAATTGCTTTGGCCAATTCACGTTGTTTTTTGGCAGAAACAGCAGAAATCCGAGACGGAACGATTTTTCCGCGTTCGGAAATAAAACGACTGAGCAATTTTACGTCTTTATAATCAATGACCAAGGCATTCTTGCCGGAAAAAGGGCATGATTTAGAACGACGGAAAAAAGATGCATGACGAACTTCACTCATTAGAATTCCTCCCCGTTAGCATCAAATAAGACATCCTCATTTGATTTTTTGTTCTTCGGTGCCAACATAGCAGAAGGTCCTTCTTCCAGTTGGTCAACTTTGATTGTCAAGTGACGGATAATATCTTCATCCACACGGATTAAGCGTTCCATTTCCTTGACGGCATCGGCAGGGGCATCAATGTTCATCAAAACATAATAACCTTTGCGATTCTTTTGGATACGGTATGCGAGATTACGTAATCCCCAATTTTCACGTTTTGTGACTTTACCACCGTCTTTTTCGATAATGGCCGCATACTTATCGGTCAACTCATCTACTTGATTCGGAGCCAAGTCTTGACGTGCAATAAATACATGTTCATAAAAAGACATCGTCTTCTCCTTTTGGATATCTCGGCCGCGGTTTAAACTTTTGACAAAACCGCTTGTCAAAAGCTTGCGGCATAGTCAACCTGAAAAGGTTGACAAGGAGTTATCGAGCCCCTATCATACAGAAAAAACAAAAATAGTCAAGTCTTTTTATGAAATTTCTTTTACTTCCAATAATAACAGTGAGCAATCTTCAACCCAATCAATGTTGAGTCGAAAACTGTCCTGATTTCGTATTGAGAGGGACAACATCCCCATCGTTCACACACACCGTTTTTGGATTTAAAACAAAATGCAACCTCGTTTGGCGGACAACAAGTCTCATCCAAACAGCATTGCCCACGTGCACTTCCGCATCTATTGCCTTGTTGACAGCACCAAGAGCCGCAAGAAACCATTTCCTTTGGGCATATACATTCGCCGTTAAAGCATTTTTGATCTGATGAACAGCACGTTTCTCCGCATTCTTCACCTTTATTGCAGCAGATACCATTTCGACATGTTTGTCCTATTTGACAGCAAGAAGAACCACAGCTTTCTTCAAGTGCAGAGCAACAGTTGTCATTTTCACAAACAGGTTGTTTGACTTCTCTTCCTAATCCAACACCAGCAAAATTATCGGATTCGATACAATGTTGCATGAATGAATTAGAGTCTTGATAAACAACCTTAATAACACCGTCTTTTGGACAACATCCAGCTGATCGGCAGGCTCCGTCTTCGTACCGAAAGCAAAATGCGCGTTGTTCGTCTGGGCAACACATTTCATCTTGGCAGCATTGTCCTTCTAACGGGCCGCAAGTATTTGACTGATCACAACACCAGTTTTTACAGGTTGTTTTACCTATACCACAAGAGCATTCATTATCGTTGATGCATGTTTGACCTTTCGGGCAACATTTGTTTGAGCAGATTTGCGTTGCAGGGCAACATTTGTGATCAATACATTGTTGTTTCTCGGAACAACACGAGCTGCCACAGCTGGTTTCTTCGGAAGAGCATAGGGCTTTAGCAGTACATTTCCAATATACATAACCATAATCTTTTATATTTTCATTGATATGGATAAAATGTGTATCTGAAGGACAACAACCGACGGCAAGACATTTTTCTTTGTAAGTTTCCGTGCAGTAGGCTATGGATCCTTTAGGACAACATGTTCCGTTTAGACAGCATTGTTCCTCCTTAGAATCGCATACGTTTTCCTCAGAACAACACCAAGAAACATTGTTCTCATTTGTGCATAGGATTTCTTTTTCCAAACATGAAAATTTTTCATCGGCACAGATGTTATTTGTTATGGAAAGTGTAAAAAAACATATAAAAAATAGATTAAATATTTTTTTCATTTCATCTCTTTATCGTTTATGTATGGCAATCCGAACAGCTTCCTGTTCCAGTGTATTCACAAACACCATTGAAGAAATCTTCCATGGTGCAAGAAGTGCAGGTTTGATCGACGCACTTCATTTTTTCTCCACAACCATTGATACAAACAGGGCATCCGTTCTCATTAGTAGACAAGTCCTGGCAGGTTATGTCACAATCTGACTGTGTTAGTTTTTCACAACACTGTCCATCTGAGCCGCATATTTGTTCTTCAGAATCACAGCAATCATCTCCGCATTCTGTCTGACCTGCGCCACAAGAAGGACAGCGGCATTTGTCATAGTCATAGCCTTTTTCACAATCTAAAGCGTCTGATATCATTCGGCAGGCATTATTGCAACAAAACTGACCTTCTGAACAACAAACTGAACCACAGACTTGATCATTTTTGCAGCAACTTCCGTTGACGCAAGTTTGTCCGGTTTCGCATTTGGATTGACATTGGTTGGATACGCATGCTTCGCAATTGTTCGTGTCACAATGGCTATCTTGCGTGCACTCCACACAATCTATCCACAATCCATTGTCGCGCTCATACAAACCCGTTGGACAGCCCTCACACGATGCCGTCGTCTCTCCGGGAACATGATACACTGGACTACAAGCCCCACAACCGGCCATAGAGGAGGTTAAACAACAATAAACCGCTCCATCCGTCACAACCGTGCCGCCGCCACTGCCAATAATGTTATTCCCGTCGCCAATGGCAACCTGCACCAAATCACCTTCCGTGCATTCATCACACGATGAAGACGGTTCACAGGATGGCGTACAACCACTATCTGTCAACGGGCAACAAGTCACTTCATCTAAACAACAGGAACCGCCAAAAACCGTTATTGACTGATCTTCAGAGCAAACTGGACAGCCGTTTTGATCTGTTGTTTCGCTTGTGCAACCGTCACAGCCATTAAACTCGGGGCAACAGGCCGTGTCATACTCACACGCACATGTGTTATAGTTTGCCACTTCACAGTCGCCACAAGTTAACCCACCTTGACAACAACTTAATACACTTCCTTCCAGGCCACAACAAGGATCTGGATCGGCGTCACACGCACAGGTGTCATAGTTTGCCACTTCACAGTCGCCACAGATTAACCCACCTTGACAGCAACTTCATGCACTTCCTTCCAGGCCACAACAAGGATCTGGATC
>CALXUB010000035.1 GCA_944391565.1 uncultured Alphaproteobacteria bacterium
CCCCTTTCGTCCCCCATAATGTGCGTCCTCGTTCCATCCTCTTCCCTTTCCATTGCGAAACGACGTTTCCACATTACCATGCCCCCCCCCCCCCCTGTCAAGAGGTTTTTGGAAAAAATTAGGAAATTGAAGTTTTTTAAATAATAGAACGCTTAAAATCTTCACCACGTTCTTCAAAAGAACGATAAAGATGATAGCTGGGAGCTCCCGGAGATAGAAGAACGACATCCCCTGAAACAGCTTGTCTTTGAGCTTGTTGAACAGCGTCTTTAACAGAAACACATGTTTGTGCTGCTATCCCGATTTGCCGTGCTTTTTCGTAAATACGTTTTCCTGTATCCGGCAAGGTCAACAAAATAACATTGGGATGTTTTTGAACATAAGATAATAAAACCTGATAATCTTGCTGACGATCAAATCCGCCGACAAGAAGAAAAATACGATGCCCTTCAAAAGCCTTCAATGCTGCGACAGCTGTTTCCGGTGTTGTGGAAATACTATCATCCACATAACAAACGCCATTATGCCGGGCGACAATCTGCAAACGATGCGGCAATGGTTGAAAAGTGCTCAAAATCTTCTCAATACCGGTCAACGGTAATTCCAAGTCTTTAATAACAGCTAAAACAGCACAAATATTTTCTAAATTATGTTCGCCTTTCAAGTTGGTAATACAAGTTGTTTCAAACAATTTTTGTGCACCATCGTAAAACCAGCCATCCACTACATGCATACCGGTTTCATCGTTAAATAAAATGACATCCTTCAAACAAGCGGCATATTTTTCAGATAATATATTTTGTGCGTTAAAAAAAGCCTTTTGTCCGCTATGACGAACACGAAGTAAATTCATTTTATCTTGATAATATTGTTCATGTGAACCGTGCCAATCCACATGTTCCGGATAGAGATTCACAACAACATTTAAATCAAACGATTCAGTTAAATCCGCACACTGATAACTGGACAACTCCGTCACCAAAAAATCGAACGGCTTTCCCCACAAAGAGATCAAAGGAAGACCGATATTGCCACCCAACCCCGTTTGAAAACCCATTTGAGTTAACACATGCGCGATCAAAGAAGAAGTTGTACTTTTGCCTTTTGTCCCCGTCACCGCAATTCTTTTCAATCGCGGCTGATTGTTCATCAGATAAAAATTCGTCCCGGACAAAAAACGAACACCTTTTTCTTCAGCTTCTTTTATCATAGGCAAGTAAAGACTAATGCCGGGACTTTTAAAAACAACGTCGAAACCTGTTAAGTCCACATCATTACCTTCTATCCAAGCGGCTTTGAGAAGATGCTTGTTAAAAAAATCCATCAAAGCCTGCCCTTCTCGGCCTTTTCCCCAAACAGCAACTTTTAAATCAGCCAGTTGTTTCAAATGCATCGACAAACTCCTTTGGAATAAAATCAGATAATGGACAGGCAAAAACTTCTTTTTCCAAAGAAGCTTGATCTTCCTGCACAAGCGGATAAAAATGTTGAACCAGAATGTCTCTTTGCCAAACAGGCATTTGTCCCAATTTCAAAAAAGCCAGTCGACATTCGGCGGCTGTTCCGACACATTCAAACGGCTTATGACCTGAAAATCCTAAAAGTTCCGCATAACCTTCTTCTTGTTTCAAATCATTCAAGGGATTAAATCCCAAGGAACGCACCAATACATCCTTTGGCATAAAAGGCGCCAGCATTAAAAAAACAAAACGACATTTATCACATTGTCCACACCAACGCTCCAACCGTTTGCTCTCATCCAAGTGAAAAGCATGATTGCAACTTGTAAAAACATCCAAATATGCTTCACATTTTTGACTGAACAACTGCGCAATTTTCATTTCCGAAAAAGGACGAAGCAATGAAAAATAACGAAATTCAGGTAGAATGGTTTGAGTCAGTTCCAAAAAGCTTTTTTCAAACTCAACCGATTTGCTCCATTGATGGTTCACAACCAATCTGCCTTGTGTCATATTACCTTCATTGGCGGAACGTTCACAGCTCATAACGACATAGCGTTTACGATACAACACGGCCGAAAACAACAGAATAAAAGCAATAATGCCGGTAATGGGAACATGCCCGTTCCAAAAGTGAGAATTATTTTCCAACAAAACAGGCGATAAAATCCGACGAACTGTTATCTCCGGCAAATCGGCGACTTTTTTACACGCTTCAATAGGACGAGCAGTATTAACGGAAAACAAAGTGGTTTTAACGGAGGTTCTCCTTAATAATTCAATCGTTAAACAACTGTCTTTTCCTCCACCGACCGGAACAAGTGCTTCCTGCGGCAAATCCAAATAAACAGGACTTTCCGAAAGTTTCGAATCAAAGGGAAAATGTATTTTGTCCTGCAGATTTAATCCGTTTTCAACGGCAAATTGACCCAGCCCGGCCACATAAAAGGTTTCAAAAAAAGCCGCTTCACGCTGTGTCAAAGAGTAAGCTTTTGTTTCGATTTCAGAAGGCAGCAAAGCCTTAAAATAACTGATTCCCGCCGCTATGTGAAGCAATCCGCAACAACGCTGCACCAAAGCCGGATTTAAGTCATGAAAAGGAGCGCCAGGAAAAAACAATATTTCTTCAAAAACATAATCGCCGCACCGATACAAAAGCGACAATCTTCCCGTATCAGCGTTAAAATCATATTTTTCAAAACAAAACGAAGCGGTCACAAAAAACCTTTCTTTTTTATTGATGAAGTGAAATAAATATCCTATATTATAAAAAAATATTCAAGCTTTTTAAAGGAGAAAAATATGCCGGTCATCCGTAAGAGCCTAAAAAAACAAGATAAAAAAGAAAAAGAAGGATCTGCAAAACTGTTTCATCCTTCTCGTTTAACATGGTTGGTGGCAGCTTTTTTAATTTTTTTGGCATTATTGATTATTGTGCCGATTGCGCACTTTTCTTCGATGGAATCGACGGATCATTTAAAAGCGGGCTTATTGGCCGTTCAAGCAAAGGACTACGCCAAAGCTGAACGCCATCTGATCCGCGCGGCTCAGACAAATGAAGCACGAGCAGCCTTTATTTTGGGGTCACTTTATTTGGATGGTAAAACGCCGGATGGTCAAAAAAATCCTGCTAAGGCATTGAAATACTTTGAACAAGCCGCTACACTCGGTCTGAAAGACGGACAATACATGACAGCTCTTTTGTATGACAGAAGGCAAGACACGCCC
This sequence comes from uncultured Alphaproteobacteria bacterium, assembly GCA_944391565.1. Taxonomy (GTDB): domain Bacteria; phylum Pseudomonadota; class Alphaproteobacteria; order CAAHEQ01; family UBA3637; genus CALXXX01. Next base: position 3,189 of record CALXUB010000035.1, read on the forward strand.
GAGAACAAAGAAAAAGCATTAAATTGGGGACTGCTCGCAGCTGCACAAGGTGATGCGGAAGCGCTTTATGCCGTTGCCGTGTGGTTGGAACGCGGTTATTCCGGGAAAACTGAACCTTTAATCGCCTTATCCATGTATGAACAAGCGGCTGCCCGAGGACATAAAAATGCTATGGTCAGCCTGATTGCCATTTACTCAGACGGTAGTGATGAAATTCCCAAAAATCTGAAACGAGCCTCTTACTGGCGTGACCAACTGCAAAAAACAAACGAAGGGATACAAAAGATCAAATGAAAATAACATATCGTAAAGATTATCAGGCTCCTTCCTATTCGGTAGAAGCTGTCGAGTTGGATTTTACTTTGGATGAGACCCAAACAATCGTCAAAAACCATATGGTCTTTAAAAGACTCCCTCATGCCGATTCCCAAACGCCGCTTCGTTTAGACGGCAAATATTTAGATCTGCGTCGAATTGCCTTGAATGGCAAAGATTTATCCGAAAAAGAGTATCAACTTGATCAGGAAGGCATCACTTTAACCAACCTACCGGAACAATTTACTTTGGATATTGAAACACTCATCAACCCAAAGGCTAATACGCGCTTATCCGGACTTTATGCGACAAATATCGGGCTCGCCACACAATGTGAACCGGAAGGTTTCAGAACCATTACTTATTATCCGGATCATCCTGATGTGATGGCTCCTTTCAAAGTGACTATTCACGCGGACCGAACAAAGTATCCTGTCTTGTTATCTAACGGCAACAAAACTTTTGAAGAAGGAGAAACGGTTATCTGGGAAGATCCGTTTAAAAAACCCTCTTATTTATTTGCTCTCGTGGCAGGTGACCTGGCTCATATCGAGGATTCTTTCACAACTGTATCGGGACGCCGTGTCACACTTAAAGTCTGGTGTGAAAAAGGGAAAGAAGAACGTTTGCGCTGGGCAATGGAAAGCTTAAAACGTGCCATGAAATGGGATGAAGAAGCTTTCGGGCGGGAATACGACCTGGATCTATTCAATATTGTCGCCATCAGTGATTTTAATGCCGGAGCAATGGAAAACAAAAGTTTGAACATTTTTAACGATAGCTGCTTACTGGCAGATCCACAAACAGCAACAGATGTCACTTTTGAATATGTCGAAGGAGTTGTCGCACATGAATACTTTCATAATTGGAGCGGTGATCGCGTCACAGCTCGAGATTGGTTCAATCTTTCATTAAAAGAAGGATTTACAGTCTTCCGTGATCAAAGTTTTACTTCGGACATGCGTTCGGCCGTCGTCAAAAGAATGGACGATATTGCCGTCTTAAAACAATATCAATTCGCGGAAGATGACGGTCCTTTGGCGCATCCTGTCCGCCCTGAATCCTTTGCAACCATTGAAAACTTTTATACAACAACTGTTTACGAAAAAGGGGCCGAACTGATCCGAATGCAACAAAAAATTATCGGTAAAGAAGGTTTCCGAAAAGGATGTGATTTATACTTTTCACGTCATGACGGGCAAGCCGTCACTATTGATGATTTTGTCAAATGCATGGAAGATGCCAATCAAATTGACCTTTCTCAATTTATGCAATGGTATGGCACAGCCGGTCGTCCCACAGTGACGATCTCAGAAAAATTTGATAAACTTTCAAAAACTTATACTTTAAACTTAAAGCAAAAAACAAAGAATGTCGACAAGCCTTTTATGATCCCTTTAGAAATCGGATTGCTTGATTCTTCCGGAGATGAAAAACATGCCGAACTGTTGATTTTAACCCAAAATGAACAGACGTTTAACTTTTCAAACTTTTCCGAAAAACCTGTTCTGTCTATTAACAGAAATTTCACGGCACCGATTACTTTGAAAGTCGATTATACACCTCAAGAACGTTTGTGCTTAATGCAACATGACACAGATTTATTTAATCGCTATGAAGTAGGTCAAGAATATGCAACGCAATGCATGGTAAAAATGGTTCAAACTCAACAGATGACTGCTCCTGATGAGCTGATAAAAGCTTTTGGCACTTATTTGAAATTAGCTCAAAAAGATCCTGCATTTGTTGCGCGTGCTTTAATTTTCCCGTCTGAGACTTATGTGGGGGAAAGACTCCCGGTTTTTGATGTCGAAGGTGTTTTGGCGGCCAGAAAAACACTAAGAACGGCGTTCGCTCGTAAATATCAATTCGAATTGGAAGAGCTTTATCACACATCGAAAACAAATGCCCCATATTCCCCCTTGTTTGAACAAGCCGGAAAACGCGCTTTGAAAAATATGGCTTTGGGTTATCTATCGCTTATCAACAAGGGCGATGCTTTCACTCAGTATCAAAAGGCGGACAATTTAACTGACCGTATGGCAGCACTTTCTGCTTTGGTAAACAACCAACTGCCTGGGAAAAAGGAAGCCTTGGAAGATTTTTATAACAAATTTAAAGACGATCATATTGTCATCAATAAATGGTTGGCTTTACAAGCAATTGAGGAAAACGATGAAGTTGTTGAAAATGTCCGTCGTCTGACGCAAAGTCCAGTATTTTCATTAACAAATCCCAACAAAGTCAGATCCTTGCTTGGCAGTTTTGCCCGCAATTTAAAGGGCTTCCACAGACCAGATGGCAAAGGTTATGCACTGATCGCCGATTATGTAATCGAGTTAAATGCATTAAATCCGCAAATAGCTGAAAGCCTCGTCAGACCCTTGACTCGTTGGCAATATTTCGATGAAAAACGCGCAGCACTTATGAAAAATGAGCTCAATCGTATTCTTCAAGTTCCGAATTTATCCGTCAACTTACAGGAATCAGTATCAAAAGCCCTTTCCTTTTCTTGACCAAAGAATGAATTTATACTAAGCTATGTCAAGTTAAACAAAAAAGGAAGGAAAAACATGGTTGGATACATCATTAAGTTTTTTTTAATGGCAACCATCTTCGGAGGTATTTTAAAGGCTTACTTTGATTTTCCGTTCATTAACGAAAATCCGAAGACTTCTGCTGCTATTTTGATTATTGTAGTCAGTTTTTTAATTTGGGCCTTTCCCCATTTAATCCGTTTTCTGTTTAAATTTATTTTGTTTGCGCTCATTATTGGCGGGCTTGGTTTCCTGCTTTGGAAAGTTTTCGGTTTAACCTTTGGTCTTTTACCGGAACAAAAAAAGGCCCCTTTGCTTCCGGAGCCAACCCAAACGGAAGAAACACTTTCCCCGCAAGAGGCTCAAAGAGCGCAGGAAATTTCTCAATATTCCAACGCGACAGATGAAATTTCCGGCACTGTGACGGAAGTTCGAAGCGCTTATCTGATTAAGGTTGGACCGTCTTATGTAAAACTCTACGGCATTGACGGGCCGGATCCGGCTCAAACGTGCAAAGATCGAATGGGGCAAGATTATCCCTGTGGCGTTATGAGCAGAGAGGCGATGGAACGCCTTGTCTTAAATAAAATTGTTTTTTGTTCCCCTGTCGGCGGAGATAACAACGGAAATTTTATTGCAACCTGTCGAATCGATCATTTAGACATTGGCGGCGCTATTGTTTATAGTGGATGGGCTGTTGCAGACCGCAGTGCATCCAAAGTCTATATTCCTTATGAACAAGAAGCTCATATCAAAAAACAAGGACTGTGGGAAGGAAAGTTCATTGCTCCATGGGATTGGCGGCGCATGAATGGATTTGTGCCTTCATCTGCGCAGAACAAGTCTCAGAAAAAAAGATTTTTCGGATTATTTTAGATGAAACAGTTTCAAATAAATTCATTAGCGGAAACAAAAAATCTGGCATGTCGTTTTGCAAAACTGCTGCGGACCGGAGATATTGTTGCGTTGGAAGGAACACTGGGTGTAGGAAAAACCGCTTTTACACGTTTTTTAATTCAATCTTTGACAACTGATGATGAAGAAGTTCCCAGCCCGACATTTACGCTTCTTCAAACTTATGATACACCCTGCTTCCCGATTTATCACTTTGACTTGTACCGATTGGAAAAACCACAGGATGTTTATGAACTGGGAATAGAAGATGCCTTTGTTGAAGGAGTTTCTGTTATTGAATGGCCGGATAAAATGGGGGGAATTTTACCGTCTCATAAAGTTTTAAAAATTGAAATCGAGCTTCGAAAAGATGTACGTGTTTTTAATTTTTCATCCCAAAATCGAACTTGGATTGAAAGGCTTGCATCGTGGACAGATTAAAACAACTTCACCATTTTTTAAAACAATGCGGTTTGGAGCAAGCCTCTTTATCCTGGTTGCCGACGGATGCTTCTTTTCGCCATTATGCGCGGTTAAATGATACCAAGCGATCTTATATTCTGATGGATGCTCCGGCGCCGGAGATACCCGAACAATTTGCACTGATTGATAAACTTCTTTTGAAAAACGGACTGAGTGCTCCCCTTATTTATCAGCAGGACTTTAAAAACGGTTTTTTGTTATTGGAAGACTTTGGCAATGATACCTACACCCGTTTGCTGGCGCAAGGAGAAAACGAAGAAAGCCTCTACAAATTAGCTCTTGATTCCTTATTCGAGATCCAAAAAATCAAAGATTTTGATGGGGTTCCACATTATGACGAAAAATGGCTCAAATACGGATTATCTGCTTTTTTGGATTGGTTTATTCCCATGGCTCTTCCTGAACCGTTGCCGATTAAAGCTACACAAGACTTTTATCAAATGTGGATTGAACTGTATAAAGAAGCCATGAAGTCTCCACAGGGTTTGATTCTGATTGATTATCATATCGACAATATGATCAGGTTGCCCGGCAGACCGGGCTGTAAAGCTTGCGGCCTTTTGGACTTTCAGGATGCCAAAATTGGCCCGTTTGCGTATGACTTGGTTTCTCTGTTGGAAGACGCCAGACGGGATGTTCCTTCCTCTATTCGTCAAAAAATGCGGACTTATTATTTGCAAAAAGGTGTCGTTGGAGATCAAGACATTTTTGAAAAGGCTTATCACATTTTAGCGGCCAAACGCCACACGCGCGTCATTGGTGTTTTCACTCGATTAAAAGCACGCGATCACAAAAATCAATACTTGTGTCATATCCCACGTGTGTGGAAATTATTGGAAAGTCATTTGAATGAACCATATCTGAAATCATTGAAAGATTGGTTGGATATTTATATTCCTTCTGAATACAGAAAGGTACCCTCATGTCTTCAAACATCGACATAGGCTTTATTTTGGCTGCCGGACGCGGTACGCGCATGCGAGAGCTGACAAACATTTGTCCAAAGCCTTTAATCCAAGTCAAAGGGAAAGCTTTGATTGATTACAATGTCGATCGGCTGTTAAAGGCCGGCATTCAAACTATTTATGTGAATCTCTTTTACAAGGGCGAAATGATTCGGACGCATTTACAGAAAACCTATCCCGATGTGGACTTTCATTTCATTGAAGACTACATGCCCGGTTTGGAAACAGGCGGTGGTATTTTTCAAATTTTGCCGGAATTGACGCAAAAAGCGCCTCAAGGCTTCTTTGTTCTAAACAGCGATATCATTTTGGAAGAAACTACGCCTTCTTCATTGGAACGGCTTAAACAACATTGGATACCGGAGCAAATGGAGGTCCTTTTATTATTTCAACCGACCGAAATGCTGTATCCTGCCGGTCAGGACGGTAATTATTTTTTAGAAAACGGTCTTCCACGCCGACAAAAACCCGGAGAACAAAATATTCCATTTTTATTTGCCGGGACACAAATTTTACATCCCCGAGCTTTTAATGAGGCTCCTAAAGGTTCTTTTTCACTTCGGGAGATTTATGATCGCGCGGAAAAACGACAGACATTAGGTTATGTCATACATCAAAAGCGGCTTTTTCATGTCGGAACGCCGGAGGCCGTTAAAATCGCGGAGGAAGCATTATGATCTACACAATTTCTTCCGTTCATTCCTTCAGTGATTTACTGGCCTCCCATTTGTTGCAAAATCAAACCGATGAATGGGGGTTATCTAAAACAACCTTGATTGTTCCCACTCGGCGTGCTGCTAAAACTATTAAAGAGGCTTTTTTAAGACAAAGCTCTGGGAAAACACTTTTACTACCTAAAATTACCCCCATTTCGGACATAGAAATGATTGCGGCGGATCTGCCGGAAGCCATCTCCCCTCTTAAACGTCAATTGTTGTTGATGCGCCTTATTCAAAAAGCTGCGGCCATTCATCCCGAGCAAGCGTTTGGTCTGGCTGCTTCTTTAGCCGAACTTTTGGATGAAATGGCTCAATTTGATATTCCTTTTGAGCGTTTGGACGATATTGTTCCAGACATGTTCTCCGAACACTGGCAACAGACGCTTCGTTTTTTAGAAATCATCCGTATCCATTGGCCACGCATTTTAAAAGAACTGAATCAAATCGATCCGACTGTTCGTCAGATAAAAATTTTGGAAAAATTAACTCAATCCTGGCACCAAAAAACACCGATCGATCCCATAATTGCCGTTGGATTTACAGGCGGTTTTCCTTATTTGGAAAGATTTTTAAAAGAAGTTAATCTTTTACCGAAAGGAGATGTTTTCCTTCCTAACCTTGATTTGGAAACAGATGAAGAAGATTGGAATGCGTTGGACGAAACGCATCCTCAATACCATTTAAAAAAGTTGTTAAAAGCCATGGGTTTAACACGAGCAGACGTAAAAGAACTCATGCCGACCGACAATCCCAGAAAAGAACTAATTGAACGAGCGTTAAAACCGGCTTCCCGCACACATACCTGGTTAAGTGCAACACCGCTGAGCCGACAAGCCCTGCAAAACTTAACATGCATTTTATGCAAAGGGCCGGAAACCGAGGCTATGATGATTGCTTTGAATCTCAGAAAAGTTTTGGAAACACCTGGGAAAACGGCTGCATTAGTGACAACGGACCGTGATTTGGCCCGACGTGTGACGGCGGAAATGCGCCGGTGGCACATTCAACTGGATGACAGTGCGGGAACACCTTTATCCCGAACGAATGTTGGCACTTTTCTTTTATTGCTGGCAGAAGCTGCTCATACGCGAAAAGCACAAGATTTACTGGCTCTTTTAAAACATCCGTTAACAACGGACGGCGCTTCTTTTACGGAGTTTCGTCGAAAAGTCCACTTTTGGGAAAAAGAAGCTCGCCTTTCCGAAAAGACTTTTCAACCGCAGCTTCAAACCGATTTACAGTCTTTTTTCAAATTTTTTATCAACCCCGTACGAGTTCCATTTTCTACTTTATTACAAGCTCATTTGCAAACTGCCGAATGCTTGGCTGCCAGCAGTGACAAATCCGGCCCCGAACGTCTTTGGCATCATGAAGACGGTGAAGCAGCTGCTGAGTTGTTAACAACACTGACGGCTTATGCCGATCAAATGGATGAAATTGAGCCTGCTTTTTATCCTTCATTGCTAAAATCTATTTTAAACACCGTCGTTATCAGACCCAAATATGGCATGCATCCCAGGTTGGACATTTTAGGTCCGATCGAAGCCAGATTGCAGCACCCGGATGTTTTCATCATTGCCGGATTAAATGAAGGGACATTTCCCGAATTGCCTGACTGTGATCCATGGCTGAGCCGCCCGATGCGTCATGCATTAGGAATGCGTGCGCCGGAAGAAAAAATCGGCATTTCAGCGCATGATTTTTCTCATGCCTTTTTGGCGCCGAAAGTCATTTTGACACGCTCATTGAAAAACCAAGGAACTCCGACAATCCCTTCACGCTGGTTGTCAAGACTGGAAGCCGTATTGGAAGCATCAGATTTAACACTGACTGTCCAAACGGATCGTGTTCTGACCAACCTGTTTGAAACAAAAACCTTTTGGCCGGCTCAAAGACCTCAGCCGACTCCGCCGGTTGACAGCCGTCCTAACCGTCTTTCCATTACGCAAGTTGAAACGTGGATGCGCGATCCTTATTCCATCTATGCTAAACATATTTTAAAGTTGCGCAAATTACCACCCTTGGATGAACCTTTATCTATTAAAAACTATGGTATTGCCGTTCACCAGGCTCTGGAGGGCTTTTTAAAATTACCGTTACCGGAACAAACTCTGCCTGCCCTGTTGCTTCTTGGCCAGAAAGCGTTTGAAAAAGCAGGTTTCAATGAAGCTAGCCTGGCGTTTTGGAAACCCAAATTTGAACGAACGGCAAGTTGGTTTTTTGCCGAACAGGAAAAACGTACCACCCCAAACACGCGTTTTATTTTGGAAAAGACCGCGCATCTACCGCTGGAGGTAGAGGGAAAAACTTTTGAGCTTTACGGAAAAGCAGATCGAATTGATATTTTTCCGAATAATACTGCCGAAATTATTGATTACAAAACAGGTACTCCCCCACGTCCGTTTGATGTCAAAACCGGATATGCGCCTCAATTAGTTTTAGAAGGCATTTTGCTGATGAATAACGGTTTCGAAATAATACCGGATAACTTAGAAATCACGGATATGAGCTATTGGAAACTTTCAGGGACCAAAACCGGTGGAGAAATTCATTCGGTTTTGCCAAAACGTGACAAAAATATCACACCCATTCAATTGATTGAGCAAGCCTTAAACGGGTTAAAAGAGTTAATCGCTTATTTTAATGATGAAGGCACCCCCTATCCTTCCTGCCCCGATCCCAAAAACAGACCACGATACAATGATTATGAACATTTGGCTCGACTTCAGGAATGGCTTGTTAACGAGGAGAACCAAGAATGAGTCACCTTTCTCTTATCGAAGCCGCGACGCGTGCTCAACAAACCGCCAGTAGTCCTGATTTATCTGCCTGGGTTTCTGCTTCTGCCGGCTCCGGAAAAACAAAAGTCCTGACGGATCGTGTTTTAAATCTGCTGCTGTCCGGCGCTGATGCTGAAAAAATTTTATGCATTACTTTTACTAAAACAGCTGCTGCTGAAATGGCCAACCGTCTGAATGAAATTTTACGAGATTGGGCCATGATGCCTTTAGATAAATTAACAAAAGCTATTAGACAATTAACCGGAGAAAAAGAGGTTTTTCCTTTGATTGATAAAGCAAGGGGGCTTTTTGCCCATTTGCTTGAAGTCAAAGGCGGCATGAAAATCATGACCATTCACAGCTTTTGTCAAAGTGTGTTAAAACGCTTTCCCTTAGAAACAGGCATTTCCCCTTCCTTTGAAGTGCTGGATGATAGCAAAGATGCCAAAATTTTACTGGGAACAGCTATCCGTGCCATTGTGACAGATGCAGAATTTGCCGATTCGCTACGACTTGTTTCTGATTATAAAACAGAACAAACTTTTATGGATTTGATGCAGTCTTTGGGCAATGAACGCAGTAAATTAAAAAGACTGATTGACAAAAATATGGGACTAAAAAGTGTTGAAGAAAAAATATATCAGCTGCTTTCCATTTCGCCTTCAGATACCGAAGAAAAGTTAATACAAACCATTTACCGAGGAGAAGATTGGGAAGGTTATCAAAATCAGTTTTTAACGCAAAAAAAAGAAATTCTAGCAAAAATCAAAAAATCAGAAGATCCTGTTCAGATTCAAAAAGCTCAAGAAATTTTGCAAATACTTGAAAAAATCAAAGCCTTAAAAACAGCTCAGGCAACGGTTGCTTTTTTAAAGTTAGGTTTCGCTGTTTTACAAAAATATGAAGAGTTAAAATCCCAAAAAGGACTATTGGATTTTGATGATCTGATCTTTTGGACACGTCACCTTTTGGAAGAAACCAATATGGCCGCTTGGGTTTTATATAAACTGGATGGCGGAATTGATCATATCTTGGTGGATGAGGCTCAAGATACCTCTCCTGATGCCTGGGCTGTCATTCAGTGCTTGTGCGAAGAGTTTTTCAGTGGTCAAGGCCGAAGTGAAAAAAACAGAACTTTATTTGTTGTTGGAGACAGAAAACAATCCATCTACCGTTTTCAGGGGGCGGATCCGGAAGCGTTTGAAAAAATGCATAGCCATTTCAAAAAGCGCGTTTTAAATGCTCAACATGAATGGCAGGATGTCCCTTTAAATATTTCTTTCAGATCAACACAGCCTGTTTTAGATCTGGTTAATTATTTGCTTAAGCATAAACAGGCAAAAGCCGGCGTTGTGCTAGAAAATGAAGATACGACACATTTAGCGTCTCGCGAAGGAGAAAGCGGCATCGTGGAAATTTGGCCCGTGGAAAAATACGCCAAAGCTGATAAAGAAAAAGAGATTTGGCCTTTGCCGCGTATACAAAATACAGAAACGTCTCCTTCTGTCAGACTTGCCCGCAAAATCGCAACACGCATTAAAAAGATGCTGACAGAAAAAGAAATATTGGTTTCTCAAAATCGACCCATCCGCGCAAGCGATATCATGATTCTTGTTCAACGACGTAATTATTTTATTCAGGATTTGGTTCGCGCTTTTAAAGAAAATAATGTTCCTGTTGCCGGTGTTGATCGATTGGTTTTAACACAACATATGGCTGTTATGGACTTAATATCGCTGGGCGAGTTTTTGCTTTTGCCCGAAGATGATTTGACACTGGCCGAGGTTCTTAAAAGCCCTCTTTTCAATTTATCCGAAGAGGCTTTGTTTGAGCTGGCTCATCCGCGAGGAGTGCAAACACTTTGGTCTCAGCTGCACCGCAAGCAACCCGAAATATATATGCAGTTAAAGAACCTTTTGGCTTTGACGGATACAATGCCTCCTTTCGAGCTTTATACTTACGTTTTGGGTGTTTTGAAAGGACGAGAATCCTTTTTAAAACGGATGGGCAATGAAGCCGGAGAAGCTTTGGATGAATTTCTTAATCTGGCACTGCTGTTTGAAAAAAACAACACCCCTTCTTTACAAGGCTTTTTAGAATGGCTGAAAAGCGATGAAATTGAAATTAAGCGTGATTTAGAGCAAAACTCGATAGACGCCGTCCGCATTATGACCGTTCATGGTTCAAAAGGGCTTCAAGCAAATATTGTTTTTCTACCAGATACTTGTCGGAAACCCGATCAAAAACCTGCTTTTGTTTGGATGAATGATCTACCCTTGTGGCTACCGCGCAAGGAGATCCAAAGCAGTTTATGTGATCCATGGATTAACGCCGTTAAAACACAGGATGAAGAAGAATACAATCGCCTTTTATATGTGGCTGTCACGCGCGCGAAAGATCGACTTTACATTGCCGGTTATGAAACCGGGAAACCCTCATTAAGCGGTAATTGGTATGAACTGGTCTCCACTGCTGTTCCGGGATTTAATCCCGAAAAAGGGGCTATCCTTACTTCAGTTCAGACAAAAGAACCTTCAATCGAGAAATTGAAAGAGCCTCTCCAAGAAGAAAATACTCTCCCGGAATGGTTTGACAAAGACGCTCCGCAAGAACCTGTGATACCCAAGCCGCTTTCTCCCTCAAAGTTTCAAAACGAGGAACCGCCGCTGCCTTCTCCTTTAACACCGCAGCAAGAACAAGCCATGCGCCGAGGAACATACCTCCATCGATTGTTGCAAGTATTACCCGAAATTGAACCAAAAGACAGAACTGCTTTTTTAAAAAATCTATCTGAAGAAGATTTTACAATTTCAGAAGATTTTATAAATATATTTGAAAATCAATATTTTAAACATATTTTTTCATCCAATTCATTAGCTGAAGTTCCCATCCTTGGAACCATAGACGGAAAAGTTGTTTCAGGTCAAGTAGATCGACTTGTCATACTGCCGGATGAAGTGCTCGTCATAGATTTTAAAACCAACACAAAGCCGCCTGCTTCACCGCAAGATGTGCCTCCTCTTTACAAAGAACAAATGAATGCATATAAAAGCTTGCTTAAAAATCTTTTTCAGGATAAAAAAGTAAGAGGCTTTTTATTGTGGACAACAACTATGAAACTCATGGAGTTAGAATGAAAAAAATCGCATTATTGTTTTTTGCTTGTTTTGTTGCTGCCTGTACGTCATCATCACAACAAACTGTTCCATCTATGAAAGGCTTTAAATCTTATCAAATTCCGGCAAACCATACCATGATGGCTGTTTGGGTAAAAGACGGAATGAAGCCTGCTCAAAAAGTCCGAATTTATATTGACGGCAATGCCAAAACAACAGGTACATTCGGTAAAAAGCGGCCCAAGGTTGAAAACCCTGTCGCAAAAGAACTGGCTTTAAAAGATCCATATCCCTACATCATTTATTTGGGGCGCACTTGTTATTACATTGAACAACGTGTGTGCAAACCGATAACTTGGGAAAAGGGGAAATATATGCCCGAGATTATTGACGAGATGAAATTATCCATCGAACGACTGCAAAAAAAATATCGTATTTCTGAAATTGAACTTGTCGGCTATGATGGCGGTGGAGCCATTGCTTTGTTGCTGGCTACTCGTATTCGTCAGGTGCCTGTTAAAGTCATCACCATTGCCGGCATTGTCAATACAGAGCACTATGCTCTTTTCCATGATGAAGAACTCCCGGACGGTTCTTTAAATCCGGCAAGTGAAAGTTATTTATCCGCCAGGATTCCTCAAGTTCATTATGTCGGTGGCAAAGATCAAGTTATGCCGATGGCTTTTACAAAAGATTTTGTAAAGAAGCTACCTCAGCCTGTCTCTGCCCAAATTAAAGCCATTCCAAGCGCAACTCATGATAATTGGTTGAATTACAAACTGGATTTTTAATTATACATAAAAGCATACGCGTTTAAATAGGCGGCGAAAACAACCCACACTAAATAGGGAATTAAAAGTCTTGCCGACAATTTTGAATAACGATAAAATTCCTTCATCATTTCAACGACAAAGAAAGTCAATGCGATCATAATTAAAAATGCATAAAAAAGCATATGAGCTTCAAAGAAAGTATAAACCCACAAAATCTGTGTCACCAGTTGAAAATAAAAATAACGGTGAGAGGCCAATGACCAAACCAACCACGCGGAAATAGAAATTAACCCATACAAAACAAACCAAGCAAATGCGAACATCCAATCCGGCGGTGTTCCCGGCGCTTGATACAAAGCATGATACCAATTGATGGATGCAGGATTACTTGTCCAAAAGCTGGTCAGAAAACCGGCTCCATATGTTAAAATAATCAATAATAAAAGCCTTAAAGAACTTTTTGCAGATAATGGTTGAAATTGATGCATTTTATTTTTCCTTTTTTTTGAGTAAATACATAATGGCATTCTCAATCTTCTGTAATTCTGAAGGAGTGGATAAAGCGTGTTCTGCTCCTTTAATAATTCGAACATCCACGTCCGAACTGACGAGTTGATCCTTAATCTGAAAAGCAATTTTCGGCGGAACAAATAAATCTTTATCTCCGTTCAGCAAAACAACCGGACCGGTGTAAGAAGTAGGCTTGTCCAACAAAAAATATGCCTCAGAATCCTTAAACAAATCATATGTAAAACAATATCCATGCGTTTCTTCTGAGGGGCCTAAAATTTCACCGTTTCGCAAACGATCACGATACTCTTCTGACAATAAGTCATTCCAAATCCATTTTGTAAAATCAGGTCCGGCCGCCAGCCCGACAACACCGGCAATTCGATGCGACAAGCGGATTGCCGTTAAAAGAGCTATCCAGCCTCCCATGCTGCTGCCCAACAAAATTTGAGGGCCTGTTGTCAACTGCTCAATCATTTCCATGGCATCGCGCAAACAACGACCGATTTGAATATCTTGCGGTTGTCCCCAAGATTGTCCGTGTCCCGAAAAATCAAAAGACAAATAAGACAATCCCAAACGCTTAGCTGTTTCCTTTAAGAATACCCCTTTTTTGCTGTCTTTGGAAGACATCAAGCCATGCAGGTAAACCAGGCCCGGAGAGTTTCTTTCTTCTTTTTCATAATTCAAAAACGTGCCGTCAGCACGATGATAGATACCAGTTGTCATTTACATTCCTTACTTGCTCTTTTTATTAAAATAGGATAATACATCAAAAAGGAAAAGAAAACAGGAATCTGAAATGAAACTGTTAAAAAAGACAATTTCGTTGTTTATAAATCTCTTAATGCCCGGCAGATGTTATATGTGCGGTAAAATTGTCGAAGGCAAAAGTGCTTTGTGTGCCGAATGCTACAGCAAGATGACGTTTTTATCCAATCAATGCTGCCCCGTATGTGGACGACCTTATGTTTTTCCTTCCGAAAAAGAACCCGTTTGTCAAAGTTGTCTAAAAGAAAAACCTAAAGTAAAACGGTTGAGGGCCGCCTTTACTTATGATACCTATTCACGCGAACTTGTCTTGCCTTTTAAGCATGCTGATCGAACGGATATGGCCCCTTTTCTTTCCAAACTGATGATCAGAGCGGGTCAAGAACTGATCGATTCTTGTGACGTGATTATTCCGGTTCCTTTACACCCGAGACGTCTGTTAAAAAGAAAATACAATCAAGCCGGGTTGTTAGGGCATGCCATTGCGACAACTTGTCAAAAAAAATTTTTACCGAATACACTATTAAGAATAATTAACACTAAATCTCAGGGACACGATAACCGTTATCAAAGAAAACAAAATGTCAAGGATGCCTTTGCTGTAAAAAAGAAAAAAGACATTCGCGGTAAAAAAGTCCTGTTGATAGATGATGTGTATACTACAGGCGCTACACTTAACGCCTGCGCAGAAGCTTTATATGCTGCCGGTGCCAAGCGTGTAGAAGGATTAACGCTTGCTCGTGTCTGTCGTTTTATTTAAAGTAGCCATCAATGGCTCTTGTTGCAGCGAATATGACCATGAAAGGAGCAAGAAACCGACTTTGACGACGCAATGATAAGCTATTGTGCTCAAGAACTCACCTTTCGATCATAAATAATCAATCCTTACGCCCACACCAACGACAGCTAAAATGGATATCCGTGTAGTTCAACGGATGGGATTGCTACACACCTGAAAATCATCAACTTGACAAATTGAAGAGAAAAATTTAACACCAGTCAAAAAAATATCTCTTTGCTTTTTGATTATTTTTTCAATGCATCCAATAATTTGTCATAACTCATGACATGACTGACAGGGCCTAAAACAGCCAAAGTCGGTTTTTCCGCAAACAATAAATCAGCTGTTTGTTTTAACATATTCGCATTGACTTCGTTAATGCGCTGTATCGTTTCCTCTTTTGAAATAACACGACCATAAATAGCCATGCTACGCGCATTACTTTCCGCACGAGAAGAAGTGCTTTCCCGTTTCATCAACACATGAGCACGAAGTTGAGCTTTCGCCCGTTCGATTTCTTCCTCTTTTAATGTATCGCCTATTTTTTTCAGCTCTTCACAAACAACGGGCAAAAGTTCCGCAGCTTGTTTTTCTCCGGTTCCGGCGAAAATCCCAAACGTTCCTCCATCCTCGTATGCCGAAGCAAAAGCATAAATGGCATAAACCAAACCACGTTTTTCTCGAATTTCTTGGAACAAACGCGAAGACATTCCTCCCCCCAATAAAGTTGAAAGAATTGTTTGTGCGTAATATAGCGGATGTTGATAAGTAAGGCACGGGAATCCTAAAACTAAATTAACCTGCTCGATTTTCTTTTCTTCCCGATATTCGCCACCTTCATACCGAGCCGGTTGCATCTGTCGGCCGCCGGCAGACTTCAGTTTTGTCATCAAACGGGCTATTTCGGAAACCAACCGTTCATGCTCAATATGACCGGCCGCTGAAACAATAACACGCGGTGCCGTATATTCATCATGCATGTAAGCCAAAAGCGTTTCTCTTGAAATATCGGATACCTTTTGAGCCGTTCCCAAAATAGAACGTCCGAATGGTTGATCCGGATAGGCTGTGCTTTGAAAATATTCAAAAACGGCATCATCCGGAGCATCATAAGTTTGGCCGATTTCCTGAATGACAACTCCTTTTTCACGAGTTAATTCTTCTTCATCCATTACAGAGTTTTGGAAGATGTCAGTTAAAATATCCAAAGCCAGCTGAGTATTTTCTTTCAACACTTTTACATAATACGCCGTCACGTCTCGAGACGTATAAGCATTGATAACACCACCGACATTTTCGATTTCTTCGGCAATTTTCAAAGCAGAACGTGAAGTCGTTCCCTTAAACGCCATATGTTCCAACAAATGAGAAATCCCATTGATATTTTCTTCTTCATACCGTGCACCGACAGAAACCCATATTCCTAAAGAAACAGTCTCGACATCGGGCATCTCATCCGTTATAACGCGAATCTTGTTTGACAACTGCGCAACTTTTACCATTTTTTTCTCCATGAAAAAAGCCCTTCCGCGCCTTCTGGTTTGGAAGGGCTCCGTTTTTAGTGGTTTTTATTCCATTATCTCTCTGTTCGAAGTGACTGAAACTTCTCCCGGTGCAACTTCCGTCACTGTCTCTTCGACTACTTGCCGTGGCGCAGTCTGTGTATCAACAACGACAGGCACATTGGGAACCGTCACACCGTTAATTTTTATATCTTGAGTTTTTGTCCCATCCACGGGCGCCTTTGTTTTCACAATCACCTCAATTGGAGCTACTTCATATTCCGTCACTGTTTTTTCGTGAATGATTGTTTTGGGTTCTTCACATTGACAAGGAGGAATCAATTCATCGTCACATTCACAGTCACATCCCTCCAACAACTCATTATTCGGATTAGCCGGTTCCGAAAAACGCAGCAATGCATAACCCGTTCCACCTCCGCGAGATGTCTGTCCCACGCCAAAAGTATAATAAGCGCCTAAGATACCATAGTCAAAATCAATATAATCAACACTGTAAGTAGCGTTAACAGCCGTCACACCGTTGGCAGTGAAACGACACTCAAAACCCGGTTCTTCTATTGTAATTCTGTCCGGTGAAGCAACGACCATCTCGCTTAAAGATGCTTGACATTCGGGATAAGTATCATTCAGGTTAATTTTATAATCCAAAACAAATGTTAAAGTTGACTGATCGGTCGCAGGCTTTGTATCAACCACTCGCGCAGACGGAATAGTTGCAAGCGTTCCTGTCACGCCGGCTTGAACATTAAATTCAATCCCGTCATTTAAACAAACCTTAACCGCCGGATCCGCATCACAGAACAAAACACGGCGATTGATGTTATTGGCCAACAATGAACCTAACTTATTATACAGAAATTCACGTGTCATCATGGAACGAGCCGACTTACACTGTTTGGAGCGACAAACAACAACCGCATCCGGAGAGACGATTTGTGCCGATACCGTCCACGAAGTTAAAACGAGAGCTCCTGCCATGACAGAAAAAAATAGTTTTGAATTTACCATGTTTGTTCCACCTTTATATTGATAACCTTTATTCTTTTTAAATCATTCTGGAATATTTTGCAATATTTATTTATCATGCCATCCCAAACATTGATTCCAAGCTGCCAAAATCGCAATTCCCGCTGTTTCGGCTCGCAAAATCAGACGTCCCAAATGTAAGCTGATGGCTTGAGAAAAAGAGCCTAATTTTTGTATTTCCGTTGTTTCAAAACCGCCTTCGGGTCCGACCAAAAAGGCAACCGGTCTCTCTGGTCCAGTTAAATCAGCTCCTTCGCCTCGTTCATTTAAATAAAAAAGTGTTCGTTCCTTTGGAAAAGAACTTAAAAAAACATCCAAGGAAACAGGAGCTTCAATAAAAGGAACTGAAAGTCGCTCACACTGCTCTGCCGCTTCAATAGCCCTCAAAAACAATTTTTCTGAATGAAAATGAGAAACGATCGTTCGCCGCGTAATAACAGGCACAAGTTTTGATACCCCCAACTCTGTCGCCTTTTCAATCAACCAATCCTGCTTGTCTTTTTTTATCGGTGCAAAACACAGCCAAACATCCGGCAACTTTTCTTCATCCTGAGCGCGAGTTTGCTTCAAAACACGAACAAGAGCTGTTTTTTTGGAAACCTCCTCTATAACAGTTATCCATTCACCCTGCCGCCCATTGAATACAAAAAATTGATCCCCCTTTTGTTGGCGCATAACATGAAACAAGTAATGAAAATGATTTTCTGATGGTTGGAAACAAATACCTTCGGCCAAATCCTCCTCAACATACAAACGAATAGCCATTATGCCTCCCGCCGCAGAAAAACAACCGTCACATCATCCGGCGGAGGCGGAGGTGCATAGGTGAAGAAATCCTGCATCAGCGCACTGACAACAGACTTAGCATCCGGATTTGACATGTGTTTTAATGCCATTTGTGCAAAAGCTTCTTCTCCCAGCCGTTCCCCCTGCGTATTTGGTGATTCTGTCAACGCATCGCTATACAATAAAAGTTCTGACCCCTTCGGAAAGGGAGTTTGATAATTATGATACAACGCATGTTTGCTGATGCCAAGCGGCATTCCGTCCGCATTCAAAAGCCGTTCTTTGCCATCCACGACCAATACAGGTTTTGGTACGCCGGCGGCTGAATATGTCATCACATTTTTAGCCAAATCTACCACCGCCAAAAAGAACGTGGCAAACTGCCCCCGCGGTAAAAGTGTCAAAAGCTGAGAATTCATCATAGCCATTGCCGATGCCGGAATTTCAATATTTAAGTGATCCATCTGCGTTATCAATGCATGCAGTCGAAACGTATTTAACGCCGCAGACATACCATGACCGGAAAAATCACAAATATAAACGGCAACCTTTGTCTCAGAAAGCGGAATAAGCTCCCAAAAATCACCCCCTAAACGCGAAGATGGTTCAAAATGCTGCGCAAAATCCAAATGATAACGTTCCCGTATATTTTGAAGCATCACCTCAGACGGTAAAAGTGTGCGTTGCATTTTCTGGGCCGAAATCAATTCTTCTTCTATTTGTTCAAGTTGTTTTTCTAAGTGTTTGATAAGTAATCTATTTTCAAGGTGAACTTTAATCCTGGAAAAAAACTCCAAAGGATTGATCGGTTTGGTAATAAAATCCGTCGCACCCGTGCGGAAAGTCTTATCCCGTGCCTCACGCGTATCACTCGCAGTCTCAATCAAAACGGGAATATTTTGTGTTGCCGGAGAAGATTTTAAATGATGCAGCACATCATATCCGTTCATACGGGGCATAGTAATATCTAAAATAATGAGATCCGGTTTAAAAGTTTCCACCTTTTTTAATCCTTCTATACCATCCGTTGCACACTCGACCATGTTAATCCCGATGACATTTAACAATCGATAAAGCATGGTTTGATTAGATAAATTATCTTCAATAATTAAAACTCGACATTCACTGACATTCGGACGAACATAAGCATGCCTTTTGGTATCATTTTCTTCTTCATCGGGACGAATGTAAGTATTCTCTGCCGAAGTATAATCTTCTTTTAAACCAAAAGTCAGGTTCATCTCACGACCATAATCATCAATTGTGCACGAATCGGCGATACCGGCAATAAATAAAAGTCCTCGCCCCGTTTTACTGTGCATATTGTCCAAAGATCGATTATACAGAGCATCTTTAATGACATAGCCGGCACCTTCATCACGCACCTTAATTTCTAATTTGCTTTCATTCCAATGTGCAGAAATATAGATACTCTTTCGAGCAAAGGCCGGATCGTTTAATCTTTCGGATAAGATTCGTCCATATTCCATGAACAAACGTGCCGATTGACGATACGCACTGCTGATTTGCAAATTGCCATGAATTAAGCCGTTAACAATCGCTTCATGTAAAGCCATATGGATACCGGCAGAACGCACTTCGGTTAAATTAAGTCGTTTATTCAATGCATTTACAAATATCTGTGCTACGTCGCAGTTATAAATAACGGGACAAGTCAACAAAAAAGACAAACTTTTTTCAAACTGAGGCTTTTGTATCCCACTCATAAAATCATGTATCGAATCGTCCATTGCCTGAGCGTCGATAATAGCCTCGACAGGAAGAGAAAAAAGTTCTTTTAGTCGTAAATCATTAAAATCATCAGCAACCAATGCCAAATGTTCCGGCCCATCAGTGAAAGTAGAACTTGGCAACAACGGCTTTTTGTCTGAAGGAAACAAGGTTAAACCTTCTGCCATAGCAATGGCTCGAACCCGAGAAACGGGCACCAAATCACCGGTCACAAATCTTTCCATCAGCAAAGCCCCCTATGATTGATAAACAATAATTCATTTTATTGGCTTTAATATCAAATTGCAAGGGCTTTTCATGAAAAAGAACACGTTTCGCTAAAAATATCTTTTAACGACTTTCATGACTTTGCGAATTGTTTCGTCCTTTTCTCCGTCTGTTCGTATATAGTGCCACGAGATGTCACCTAAGTCTTGTTTTTCTTGTTTCTGTAAAGCTTCTTTTGTTTTAATATCAGAAGGATTGTTCAATCTTTCCTGAACGCGTTTTGCTCGAATTTTTAAGGGTGCTTCCATCCAAAAGCCGACACTTCTCAAGCCCATTCTCTTTGCTAAATCTTCGGCCAGATGGCGCTCTTTTGGATCATAAAACAAGGCATCCATAATAACGGGATAGCCGGCATTCAATGCTTGCTTTGCCTGGCGACGCATTTCCTTATATACTTTCTTTTCCATTTCATTCGTATAATACGTTTCGTCCAATTCGACATCGAAAGCTACGCCTGCTAACTGTTTACGGACAATGTCATCCCGGATGACGATCGCACTAAAAGGACAAGGAAACTGCCAGGCAATCTCCCGTGCAACACGAGACTTACCGCTACCGGACAAACCGCCGCAAAAAACCAAAAATGGCTTTTTGCGCGTTTTCGGCAAAAATTTAAAAAAGTCCGTATTATTTTGACAGGCCAAATAATGATTAAAGAAGATTGAAGTCATCCTTTGATCCGTTATTGCATAAAGAGCTGTCAAAAATAAAGAAAAATAAAATAGAACCTCTTTTTTCTTAATATAACTTATTTTATGAAAAACAAAATCACCGTCTTTAATTTCAATTTCTTTCAAAGAGGGATACCGTCTGCGATTATTAAGATCACTTAAAACTTCGGCAAAACGCATCATTTCAAAACGATCAATTTTACCATCTTTATAGGCATCTGCTAAATTCATCATACACTTCCCTGTTCAAGCGACAGCATAACCGGATCAATTCCCATGCTAAGCAACGCCGTTTTCCAACGATCTCTTAACGGACAATCGAAAAGCAGCGCATCATCCGCCGGCATAACCAACCATGAATTACCTGCTATTTCAGCCTCTAATTGCCCGGCAGCCCAACTGGAATGTCCCAATGCAATTAGATGTTTTTTCGGACCCTTGCCGTCTGCAATATCCTTTAATATATCCGTTGTTGCCGTCAATGATACATCTCTGGCAATAGGAACAGTTTGTTCGTTGCCGTAATCCGCTGAATGTAAAATAAAACCTCGGATGCCGTCCACCGGTCCACCCATTAAAACGGGAGGATAATTTTTTTGTTCTCCAAGCGGTAATTTTAACTGCAGCAAAATCTCCGAAAAAGCGACATGATGAGCCGCTTTGTTAATCACAAGCCCCATCGTCCCTTCATTCTCATCATCAGAGCAAATATAAATGACAGCTTTTTCGAAACGCTGATCCCGCATGCCTGGCATTGCTACCAAACATTTATCAACCAAAGGTCCTGATACAAAAGAAAAGCTTTTATTCTTCGTCATTGCTGAGCCCGATGTTATCCATCACTTCAGCCATGTCATGATTGTCATCACCCAATTCGGAAGCATCCTCCAAGACATCGACAGCTTCTTCCGCTTCGGCGAAGGCCTCATCCGCGACAACGGTTGCAATCAATTCTTCTTCATCGACATCTTTTTCAGGAACATCTTTCTTAGCATTCTTTAAAATGGCTTTTGCATGAGCTTCATGAAATTCTTCAGCATTGTATTCAGCACCGCATTTCGGACAATTAAACTCTTTTTTACGCATATCATAAAAAAAAGTTCCGCAGCCGACGCATTTTCTTTTTGTTCCCCATTCTGGTTTTGCCATGTGTCTGTCTCCATTTAACTTGTTTAAGAGTGAAACATATCTCAAGAAAGCGTATGATACGATATTTTCTTCTTGTCAACACAAAAATTTAAAAATATGATGAATACCGTCATTTTTTTAAGAGGAAGAACGATGATAGTAGCGATTGACGGAACTTCGGCCGCCGGAAAAGGAACTTTGGCCGCAAACTTGGTAAAAAGATTTGATTTTGCCTATTTGGATACAGGTGCTTTGTTTCGTGCCGTTGGGCAGATTCTGCTGAAAGCCGGTGAAAATCCGGAAGATAAAGAAAAAGCTGTTCAGGCTGCGAAAAGCTTATCGCCTGAAAATATACTGAGTTTGCAAAAAGATCCGTCCATCCGAACGGAAGAATGCGGCTCGGCAGCTTCAAAAGTGGCCGCCATTCCCGAAGTCCGACAAATTCTGCTGACGTTTCAGCGCCGATTCGCTCTCAACCCTGTCAAAGAAGACGGGACACCTGCCGCCGGGGCTGTTTTAGACGGTCGAGACATCGGAACAGTTGTTTGTCCGGATGCTCAAATGAAGGTCTTTTTGTCTGCTTCCGCGGAAGTTCGTGCACAAAGACGATTAAAAGAGTTGCAAGAAAAAGGAATCTGTGCTATATACGACGAAATCTTGAAAAAGGTCAAGGAACGCGATGCACGGGATACGAATCGCCAAACGGCGCCGTTAAAACCCGCTGTTGATGCTTTAATCCTTGACACGTCCAAGATGACTGCGGATGATGTCTTTGCCATTGTCCTTAGGGAAATGAAACGCAAAGGTTTGATTTAAAGACCGCCGGAGCCAACCGGCTGGCAGGAAAAAATAAAAAAAGTAAAGGATATTTTGTATGAATAACTCTGTTAATGTTGAGACAACCGTCTCAAAAGAAGATTTTGCTTCTCTTCTTGATGAATTCATGGGCGGTGACAAAGGACTGCAAGGTTCTGTTGTCAGCGGAACCATTGTTGCCATCGATGATGATTCGGTCACAATTGATGTCGGACTGAAGTCCGAAGGCAGAATCGCTCTGCGCGAGTTCGGCGCAAATGCTGATTTAAAAGTCGGCGATAAAGTAGATGTCTTTGTCGACAAATATGAAGATAAAGACGGCCAAGTTGTTCTCTCCCGTGAAAAAGCACGTCGTGAAGAAGCTTGGGTTGAATTGGAAAAATCCCTTGAAAAAGGTGAACAAGTCATCGGAACTATTTTCGGCCGCGTAAAAGGCGGATTTACCGTTGACTTAAACGGTGCCGTGGCTTTCCTCCCCGGCAGCCAAATTGACGTCCGTCCCATTCGTGATGTCACGCCGTTAATTGGCATGGCTCAACCGTTCCAAATTTTGAAAATGGATAAATTGCGTGGCAACATTGTTGTTTCCCGCCGAGCTGTGTTGGAAGAATCTCGTTCTGAACAACGCTCCGAAATCATTAAAAACTTGTCCGAAGGTCAGGTCGTGGACGGTGTCGTCAAGAATATCACGGATTACGGTGCCTTTATCGATTTGGGCGGTGTTGATGGTCTTTTACACGTGACGGATATTTCTTGGAAACGGATTAACCATCCCTCCGAAGCTTTGTCTGTCGGACAAAACGTCAAAGTCCAGATCATTAAATTCAATCCGGATACACAACGCATTTCTTTGGGCATGAAACAGCTGGAAGCTGATCCGTGGGAAGGTGTTGATGCAAAATATCCTGTCGGTACACACCTGAAAGGCCGCATCACCAATATCACAGATTACGGTGCCTTTGTTGAACTCGATCAAGGAATTGAAGGTCTTGTTCATGTTTCTGAAATGAGCTGGACAAAGAAAAACATCCATCCGTCCAAATTGGTTTCCACCAGTGAGGAAGTGGATGTGGTTGTTTTAGACGTGGATCAAAGCAAACGTCGGATTTCTTTGGGTATCAAGCAATGTCAGGAAAATCCTTGGAAGACTTTTGCCGAAACACATAAAGTGGGAGATGTCATCGAAGGTGAAATTCGCAACATTACGGAATTCGGTTTATTCCTGGGATTAAACTCTGAAATCGACGGCATGATTCATATGTCTGATTTGTCTTGGGACAAACCGGGTGAAGAAGCCATTAAAGAATACAAAAAAGGTCAAACCATTCAAGCTAAAATCTTGGATATCGACGTTGAAAAAGAACGCGTCAGCCTGGGTGTAAAACAGCTCAGCCAAGATCC
This sequence comes from uncultured Alphaproteobacteria bacterium, assembly GCA_944391565.1. Classification (GTDB taxonomy): domain Bacteria; phylum Pseudomonadota; class Alphaproteobacteria; order CAAHEQ01; family UBA3637; genus CALXXX01. The sequence continues at coordinate 27,203 of CALXUB010000035.1, forward strand.
GTTTGAAGGGGCAACCTCCGACATCAAGAAAGGTGACATTGTCACGGCAATTGTCTCCGGCATTGAAGACGGTGGTATTTCCGTAGAAGTTAACGGCATGAAAGGCTTCATCAAAAAAACCGACTTGGCAAAAGAACGTTCTGAGCAAAAACCGGATCGTTTTGCCGTCGGTGAAAAAGTCGATGCGAAAGTGACATCTTTAGATGCTAAAAATCGTAAAATTGCTTTATCTATCAAAGCACGTGAAATCGATGAAGAAAAACAAGCCATGGCCGAATTCGGTTCGACGGATTCAGGCGCCTCTTTGGGCGATATCCTGGGTGCAGCATTAAAAAATGCTAAAAAAGCAAAAGCCCAAAAGGAAGACTCTGCCGAAGAAAAACCGGCCAAAAAGAAAACAACAAAGAAAAAAGCTGCTGCAGAAGCAAAAGAGGATGAAAAATCCGCTGAAACTGCTGAAGAAAAAGCTGAATAATTCTGTTGCTTTTAAAAGAAAAGCCCTCGTCATACGGGGGCTTTTTTTTACACTCAATCTGCTTTCAGTAAGGAAAATATGTCTGCTATAGAAAAGCTGAAATTGCTCAATACAATTGAAATGGCAAAACGCCTATCTGAAATAGAAGAAAAAACACCGACAAAATAAGTTTCTTTGGGTGAAAAAAGCTTTTTCATTGACAGCCCTCTTCCCATGTGATTAAGTAAACAAAAAAGGAGGGAAATTATGAAATTACTTAGCTTGCTTTTATGCGGACTGGCGGTGTTTCCTGCTGCAGCTGCCGAATTGGATGCAGAATATAAACAGCTGGCACCGGTTATGGAAGCTTTGGAAAAAGGTGATGCATCTTCCCTCAATGCCCTGGAACCCTTTTTACAACAAGGCAACTCGGTTGCTTATGTCCTGATGGGAACTTTGTATGAAGAAGGGAAAGTGACCCCGAAAGATGAAACCAAAGCCGTTGAGTATTTCCAAAAATCCGCGGATAAAGGGAATCAAATGGGGCAAGTTTATTTGGCCGATATGCTGCTGAAGGGAACGGGGATTGATCAAAACGTTTCAAAAGCGAAAGAACTTTATTGGCAGGCCGCGAACGGAGAGAATCCTCAATTAAAAATCGATGCGCTTAAAAAATTAGCTCAAATTCAAGAATTAGAACTGAGTTTTACCATCAATCGGCTGTTTTATGAAGCGGCTATGCAAGGAGATTCTTTGGCAATGGTCAGCCTTGCCAATCAATGTTATCAGGACTCTGATTTGCCTTGTTCCTACGTTTGGTATGCTTTGGCAGCTCAAACAAAAGCTTTCGAACAACCTGAAAAACAAGAAAAAATTCAAAAATTATTGGATTTAATCAAGGGAGAAATGACCCTTAATCAAATTACGGAAGCAGAGAAAAAAATCAAAGAAATGCAAGCCGTTATTTCACCTGCCGTGTCTGAACCAACACAAACGGTCAAGGAAACGAATAAAACTGCAGAAAGTGCGTCTTTGACTGCGACAGCAGTTCCCGAAGAAACTGAACCAAAACAACCAACGCACAAAATTCCCTCCTCTAAACCGACACCAAAAGAACTTTTGATCATTAATCCAGAAGTACCGGAAGGAACAAAAGCTTGTCAGGGCATCGATTCTGTTCGTGAAGGATGCTATATGGATATTTTAAATACAACCGGAAAAGAACAAACCGCCCCTTTCTTTTATGAAAAAGCAGCTCAAAAAACCGGTGTTGACCAATCTGCCATAGAACTTCACAATGTGGATTATGCTTCTTCCATCATTCCGCCGGATCATGTAGCACGCATTCATATCCCCGCTACAAAAATCCCCAAAATGAATGAAGAAGATAAGTCCGAATAAAGTCTTTTTATAAAAAATCTTTTTTCATAAAAAATCCCTTGCCAACAGAATGGGAATTATCTATAGTCAATGTTAGGTTCTATGAACTTATATTTTCTCTTAATGATAAAGGAAACCCTATGCTAAAATCAAATATTACCCCCCCCCCCCATATTT
>CALXUB010000036.1 GCA_944391565.1 uncultured Alphaproteobacteria bacterium
GCCCGCAACCAAACATGGCAAGAGGCCCCTGAAAAACAAGGGAATCGAAGGGGTCAAACATGTTATAATAAAACCCCTCCGGTGGATTACCCCCCCCCACAAAAAAAAAAAAAACAGGTCTCTTTACCATTGGCAGTTCCGGCCGCCCTTCCCCTTCCAAAGGGTTTGACATTCTGCTGAAAGCCTTAGCAGAACTAAAAGCGCGCGGACACGTTTTCAAATGTCGCATTGCCGGTTGTGCAAAAACGGATTTTGCTGATTTAGTTGATCGGTTCGATTTGGAAAATGAAGTTGAATTTTTGGGTTGGATAACAGATAAAGCTTCATTCTATCAATCATTAGATCTATATGTTTCCGCTTCTCGAATTGAACCGTTCGGCCTGACATTGATTGAGGCCATGATGGCACGGCGTCCGGTTATTGCAACACAATGCCAAGGTCCTTCTGAATTTTTGGCTGATGGCAGTGGTATTTTAGTCCCACGAGAAGATGAACTCTCCCTAGCTAATGCCATAGAAACCATGATAGAAAATAAAACAGCACGGGAAAAACAAGCAACGGCCGGCTATAAAAAAGCGATGAAATGCTTTAACAAAGATCATTTGCCTGAACAGTTGCAAACTTTGTTGGATCAGTTGCCTGCTTAGAAAAAAGCCGCCTCTTCCGAGGCGGCTTTTGAACTTCTTTCTTTTAGAAAGCAGCTTTCAGATTCAACCCGACTGTGTATCCGTCGTAGTCTTCATCGTGACCGTCATAGGTATCTTCATTGCCGTCAAACATCCAGGCAGCATAAATACCGGCCGACAGCTTATCCGTAAACAACCAATCCGCACGTGCTTTGATAGACCAGTCTTTACCGTCATCGTCTTTATCCCAGCCATAGTTTACACCGGCATCCAACGCCAACGGCCCAAAGCCCCGATAAGCACCCAAATAGAAATTATAAACAGGATCATTATCGCTCATTTTGGATTGTGCCATCGGAAATTCGCCCGTCACCTGTAAATAAGGCAGGAAATAACCAATGTCATAACCACCCTTTAAATCAACGTTGACATATTTGTATTCACCGACATCAGCTTTATTTTCACGTTGACCATAATCTGCACCGATTTGTGCAAAGAAGTTATGGCTGTCAACCAAGTTATAAACGGCACCGACAGACCAAGACAGATTTCTGTCTTCATCTTGCGCAGAAGCATCTTTCGGATTGTCACGTGTCCAAGCATTCGCACCGGCAACTCGCACGGCCAAACCGTCATAGACACCTAAAGAAATTTGCTCGGATAATGTGTTGGCTGAAGCATGACCCGATTTGTCATAACTTACCTCCGAATACGAATAGTTCGTGTCCGTCAGCACATGACCTTGGTCCGGTACATAAAACGGATGCGTGACCTCCGTTGCAAGCGCATGACCCGCAAACAAAACCAGCCCTGATGATAACAGAAGTGTTGAAAATTTCATTGTAATCTCCTTTTTTAAGTTGTTCATATCCTTTTTAGGGGACATACTATCGTAAACACATGAAAAATGATGTGTCAAGAAAAATAACTTATTGAAAATTAAAGGAAAAAATTTTCATTTTATTCATTATCTTGTTGATTTTAAACAAAAAAACGCGGATTAAACAATCTTTTATAAAAAAGAAAGAATTTTCAACAAATATTTCATTTTATTACTTTTTTATTTTCAAAAACATAAAATCTTTATAAAAAACTCTATGCGTGTTTTAATTAAGACGACCCGTAAAACCTTCGCACGGCGAAGGCGGCCCAGAGGGGCGGACGAGTTGTTTATCATCTCCACATTACGGTTCATATTGCTTTATCTCTAGAAAAAAAGGGCCTTTTTGGTTTGGGTTCGGGGGCGACAAAAAAGCCCTTTTAAAATAAAAGAACGCTTAAATATTTAAGAAAAGCTGCCAGCGGAAATCTTCGCGCGGTGCGGACGGCCTCAATAAAAGCGCGCTTCCTGGTTTTTCAGGGGCACGGGCAGGAAGCGCGCTTTAACAAAAAACGACCAACAAAATTCATTGATCACCAAAAATTCTTTAATTTCAAGCCCGCCCTCTGATTTTCAGGGGGGCACATGTGGTGGAATGTTTATAAGTTTATATCTTTTCATCTCTAGAAAAAGGGCCTTTTTGCCGCCCCCAAACCCAATTCAAAAAGGCCCTTTCTCAAATTGCTAATTTATTTTAAAAAAAACGCGCTTGTTTAAATAAAGAGACGCTTAAATATGAAGGAAGGCCGCCCGCGCACCGCAAAAATTTCGCGGGCGGCCTTTCTTTCAAAAACAACACACCCATTTGAATACAAATTCTCTTTTCAAAAAAATAATCATAGACAAACAAACGACAAATCCGCTATCATACCTTCAGAACACATGAAAGGAGCTTAATCATGTTCACTTTAACCAAATTGACCCCCCCCCCCCCTGCTTTAAATAACCTTTTCAAATACTTAATCCTCCTTTCCATCCTTACCCTTCCTGTCCACGCTAAGACCATTCACAGGCAAGCCTATAAAGTCTGCGAAGCGCAGGAAGAAGCCTATTGGAACGGATCTTCCGCTCAATGCTGCGACACAACAACTCACAAACTCGTCAAAAACTACAAAGACGGCGTCGGTGAGGCTGGATACGCTTGTTGCGAAATAAAAGAAGACAAAATAACCTCCGACGGTCCGGATGAAAGCGCCAGCACCGGTAGGACAGTAATCGGAGCTGCAAACGGTTCTTGCTGTGGCGGCTACACAAGCTATCAGAATTCCATTTATGGCACAATTGAAGTCCAAAGGACCTCTACTTATACCATTCGCCAAAACGGTGAGATCTACTATTGCGCGCTTGAACAAACATCGTCCATGTATGGGGAACTTCAGCAAGAAGATGTTTATGTCAGTGACAGTCAATTTTGTAAATATTTCCCCCAAAACGGCGGAGAAACGATTGTCAATTGCACGTGTAGCGACAGTGGTGATCCTAGAAACGGATCATCTTGCGACCCATAAAAAGATGCGCATCTAGGATGTGCCTGCAGTGACAGCAAGGAACCTGCAGTTCTAAAATGTTAAAAGTCACTGACCACAGGAAGACGGATAAAAAAAAAAGAGCCGACAACGGCTCTTTTTTAAAACATTTTGGCTTAACGACCATGTCCACGACGCGGGCCATAAGCAGGTTGACGATAGTTATTGCGTTGATTGAGAATCTTATTTTGATTGCGTGTCGCATCCACTTGCTTCCAATCCGCCACACTACCGGTAATGCCGGTAATACCGCTCATCATCGAGCCGGTCGCGTTCAACCAGTTAGCCCCCGTATTCAACAATGCCAGGTTTCCTTGGTTTTGAATAGCCCAATCGTTTATCGCGGCACAGCCCGTTCCGCAAGCGGCAATAGCGCCTGTGATACCGGCCAAAACCAAAGCTTTTAATTTGTTGTTCTTCAAATCCATTTTCATTCTCCTCCATTTTTTAACTTTTAATAATTATAGTATAACACATTTTCGAAAAAAGTAAACAAAAAATTAAAGAAAAAATTTACTTTTTATTGTTTTTCACAAGATGGCGTTTTCAGCGCACTCTGGGACCGAAACCCGGATGCATGGGACGACCGCCGGGATGAGGCCCGATCGGCCGCGGACCGGGACCTGGTCTGAACCCCGGAGCCGGCATCGGACGGAAGCCTGGATGAAATCCGGGGCCTGGCCGCATCGGCGGCATCGGACGGAAACCTGGATGAAATCCGGGGCCTGGCCGCATCGGCGGCATCGGACGGAAACCCGGTCCCCAAAAATAACCGACAGAAGGCCCGAAGGATGAACCATACCAATAGCCCGAATAGGGAATCGGCTCATATACAACCGGATCTTGTCCCGGAATGTAAATATCCTTTGACGTAGCACAGCCGCCTGTGACAGCCAATAAGGATCCCATAATTCCCGTCAGCATCAGTGCTTTCATTTTTTTATTATTAAGTTCCATTTTTAATCCTTTTCTTATCGACCATAGCCGGAAGCCCACGGCGCCCATGTTGCGTTAAGGGGAACGGCACGCGGCGCCCATGTTTCTTCGAAACTGACAGACCGCGGCGCCCACGTTTCATGGAAACCGACCGAGGACGGCACGCCATAACCGCCATCATAAATAAACGGTCCCGACGCGCATCCCGAACAAGCCGTCGCAATAGCACCCGTAATACCGGCCAAAACCAATGCTTTCAAATGTTCTTTTTTAAAATCCATTTTCTCCTCCGTTTTTTTTTCTTAATGAGTCATTTTACCTCATTTTTAACCTTTTGTAAACATTTTTGTCGAACTTTTTTTAGATTGAAAAGAAGCCGCTTTTGCGCTATGTTTGATGAAACCAACACATCAAACGGGAGACCACGATGGCGGAACAATTAATGACTTATGACAACAGCGGGCAGCCTTTAGGGCTGAAAGACCGTGCATTTGTTCATGCAAACGGGGATTTGCACAAAACCGTGCAATGTTGGGTTGTCGATTCGCGCCGCAATGTTTTGGTGCAACGCCGGGCCAAACACAAACAAGGAACGCCGGGCAAATGGGATGTTTCCTGCGGCGGACATTGCGAAGGGATGGAAACACCCGAACAAACCGTCCAACGTGAGGCCGCGGAAGAATTAGGTTTGCCGATCAAGCCTGAAAGCCTGCATTTCCTCGGAGTCGCACAACGCATATCCCAAGGCGGCAAAAATCGCGAAATTGTGTATCTTTATTTATATGAAACCGAATTTTCACCGCAAAAACTTGTTTATCAGGCTGAAGAAATCGATGCCTTGAAAACTTTAACGCTGGCCGAACTGAAAATCTCCTATGAAACCGGCGATCCGGATTTTGCCGAACGAGACGGCGCATTTCAAAGCCTTTTCAGATACTTTAAAGTCCCTTTTCGCCCTCAACCGTCTGTATAAAAAATTATTGTTGACACTTTCGATATATAGAGTTATAATAATATATGAAAGATGATATATGACAACTTTAAAAGGAGGAAACCATGAAAAAAATCGAAAATGTCAAGGACTATGTCGAGAAAATCGACCAAGCCAAAAAGCTGAATCCGAAGGACTTATCGTCGGATCAGGATTTAACGGTCGCGCTGATGAATTTGATTTCCATTGAGGAGCATTTGGTTTTTTCGGGCGCCAAAACGGGAAAAACGCATTTTTACGATCTGGTGCAGGACATTCGCGAGTTGCGCAAAAACCTGATGCAAAAAGTTATTCCGGCTTATGAAGGTGAAGTATGGTGCATTTCAAAACACTTACTGGCGTCGGCCGAACGGCTGATGGAAGTCGGCACCAAACAGCAAAGTCTGGGACACAAGGAAGAAGCCTACACACTGTTTAATCAATCATACGAGCTTTACTGCCTGTTTTGGGGGCTGAACATGAACTTGATTGACACGCAAGACGTCAAGTGGATTGAGGACAAAACATTGCCCGCCTCGGAAAGGCCGACACCGACCGCGAAAGGGGAAACCGCTGCCGAAGAAACGGGCGCATTCGGTAAATTAAAAAGCTTTGTGCGCAAAGCGGTGGACTGTTGTATTGAATAGGAGGAAAACATGAAAAAATGGATAATGGTTTTATTGGTTTGCGGGCTGATGACGGCATGTGAGGAGAAAAAAGAAACACCGGCGCCGACCGCTTTTGATGCATCGATGATATCGACGCCGGCAGAAAGCTCGGAAGTTCTTTTCTTTACTAAGTCGATGTGTCCTTACTGCAATCATGCAGCCGCATATTTATCGACACAGTATCCTGATTTGGCGGTGACGTTTGTGGACATTGAAACGCCGGCGGGATGGGAGCGTTTTTTGGAAACGGTTGATGCGTTAAAACTCGACACACGGCGATTGGGAACGCCGTTGATTGTCGTGGGCGACCGATATATTTTGGGCTGGTCGACCGAGGAGGAAAAAAATCTGGATGCCTTGGTGGGACCTTTGTTGAAATAATATTTTTCCGGGAAAGCCGACGGTTTTCCCGGTTTTTTTCTGTTTCCTAGACTTTAGGCCTTGATTTTTGCCTGTTTTTTTCCTATCTTGATGAAAAAGAAAGGAGACATCATGCTTCAAAGAATCATCGCCCTGGCGGCGCCCGTTTTGGTCTTTTTCGGCCTGTTGGCGCTGCTGATTATTGCCTGGTATGTCGCGTTGCCGCTGTTGGCGGTTTTCTTGGTTGTCTCCTGGTTGCGGGCGCGGGAGATTCGCAAAAGTTGGGAAGCCCTGTTCAATGCGCCGCATCCGGCGGGTTCAACCGGACATCGCAAAAAAATCGCCGATGAAAACATCATTGACGCGGATTACGAGGAGCTGGATTCTTAAAAACATGTCTGATTCTTTATTAAAAATCGCGGTTTGCTACGATTTTGACGGGACACTGGCGCCCGGCAACATGCAAGAGTATGACTTTATGAAAAAGTTAGGGCTGGCGCCCAAGGATTTTTGGCAACGAGCACGGGATTTGGCCCGACAAAAAGACATGGATGACGTTTTGGCCTACATGTATTTAATGATAAAAGAATCCAAAATGCGGGATATTCCCTTTACCCGGACGGACTTTCAAAATTACGGCCGAAACGTGCGCCTGTTTGACGGCGTGGAAACGTGGTTTGACAGAATCAATGCCTATGGCCGACAAAAGGGGTTTGACGTCGAACACTATATCATTTCGTCAGGTTTGCTGGAAATGATCGAAGGCACATCCATTGCATCGGCTTTTCGGCGAATTTACGCTTCTTCGTTCATGTATGATGCGAACGGAGCCGCCGAATGGCCGGCCATGGCGCTGAATTACACGACAAAAACGCAATTTTTATTCCGTATCAACAAAGGCTGTTTGGACATCAACGATAATGCGGGCATTAACGCTTTTCAACCGGCCGAAGCACGGCCTTTGCCGTTCAGGCGCATGATTTATGTGGGCGACGGTGCCACGGATATTCCCTGCATGCGGCTGGTGCAAGCATCGGGCGGTTATTCCGCCGCGGTTTACCGACCCGACGATCCCGTCAGCCGACAAACGGCTCAAGCTTTGATCAGAGATCATCGCGTCAATGTGACGGCTCCGGCCGATTATCGGGAAGGTGCTGTCATGGACCGCTTTTTGAAAACCGTAATTGACAAACTGGCTGCCGAAGCGTTTTTGTTGAATTTGCAAAAATAAGCGCCTTTTGGCTTGCAAAACCCCTTAAAGCAGCCTAATTTAAAAGAAAAAAGGGGGCAACATGACAAATATTCTTTTTTTTGACGTGGACGACATCACACGGGCTTATTTAAAAGATCATCCGATAGCGGGTGTTCAATATGTTTTGCACGATTTTGACATCAACCATCCGTCCGTCAAAACGCTGGGAAAAGAGTTGGAAACCAGCATTATTTCCGTTTTTCCGCACTCGGATATGGTGAAAAACAGCGTTTTGGATTTGTTTGGGAATCTCAAGTTGATTGCGACACGGTCGACGGGTTTTAACCATATTGACTTGAATTACGCGGCGCAGCGACAGATTGCCGTGGAAAATGTCCCGAATTACGGTGAAATTACCGTGGCAGAGTTCACCATGGGAACCATGATCGGACTGGCGCGTAAAATCTACAAAGCCAAATCCGAAATGAAGGCCAACAATGTGCATATGAATGATTACATCGGAATTGATTTAAGCGGACGCACCTTGGGCGTTATCGGCACGGGTGCCATCGGCCGACACGTTATTCGGCTGGCAACGGCATTCGGCATGCGGATTTTGGCGTATGATCCCTTTCCCAACGCCGCGTTAAAAAAAGACGGTATTTCTTATGTGGATCTGCCGACGCTTTACAAGCAAGCCGACATCATCACGCTGCATTGTCCCGCCACGCCGGAAAACTTCCATTTATTGGATCAACAGGCCTTTGCTCAGATGAAAAAAGGCGTGTTGATTGTCAATACGGCCCGTGGCAGCCTGATTGAAACCGAAGCGCTTTACAATGCGTTGAAGTCCGGTCAAGTCGGCGGCGCGGCATTGGATGTTTTGGAAAACGAAGACGTTATCACGCATCGGGAAATTGCGACCGACATGGACACGTGCGATCATGATTTTTTGATTGACTCGGTTATTAACTTTAAAATGATGCAACTGGACACAACCATTATCACACCGCATGTCGCTTTTAATTCCATTGATGCGGTCCATCGGATTTTGCAAACGACTTTGGACAATATTCAAGCGTTTTTAAACGGTGCCGTTCAAAACAACGTGATTAAATAGCGCGACCTGCCCGCGAACACACATGCGGAGCAGCCTTTCCCATCAAGCGGTTTTCCAAAACAGCCCAAAAGTCGGGTGCGCGCCGTTTTTCTTCGGCAGACACCAAACGCGACAATGTTTGATGGAAAAAAGCCAGCTCATCTTTGTTCATCTCAGCCCAAACATCGCCGGCGCGTCGAACTTCGAAGCCGTGCCGATCATCCCCGCGCATCAAAACGCCGCCGACGTCCAAAGTATAACCGGACAGGCATTCAGGTCTTTCCAATCGCTCGTCCGCGGGAATCAGCCGAGGTCTGATTTTAATGGAAGACGGTGTACCGCGGATAACCGAAACCGAACTGAACAGCGGGGCGAACCGAGCCGTTTCCCTAAACAGGGTTTGAAGCGCTTTTTTCATCCCCGCCTCAGAGGCAAAAGCACCCGCATATTTTTCACGAACAGAGGGGTTCCATATGACGGCACCCGTTTCATCCAACGTTCGCACAACCTGAGCCAACCGATCGGCGGCTTTGTCAAAATCAGCCGGCGTCATCGGCCGAAAAGCCTCATCGGATCGGCGCGCCTGCCACCGTAAGCACGGCAGCCGTTCATACGTCTCGGATTGATTCAACCGATGCAGTGTGATTTGATAGACCGCTTTTTGGTCCCGAATTTCAAAGCCTGTACCTTCATCCGTCAACAACCGCACGCCCGCCAGCTTTGGTTCTGTCGCCAACGCCTGCCGCAACATCGGTAATTGAATTGTCAAACCGGCAACTTTCAGCTCATCCCGATGACCGACGCGGTTTTCGGCCCGCTTTTGTAAAAAGGAGACATCCATTTTAAAATTCACCAGCTCACGCGCGATGCTTTGCACCAAATAAGCCCGTTCACCGCCCGTATGAATGAAAAAACCGTAATACCCGTCGTCTTGGGTCGCGGGCGTCACGGCCCTGGCTCCATAAAAAGAACGCTTGCTGTCGTGGGAAAAACCTAAAACAATCTGTCGCGCATGTCGAGCCACAAATTGAAAAGCGGAACGCGCCTCGGCGTCTTGCAATCCTTCATTCAGCAGTTTTAAAAACGTCCGTTGTTCGGCCGAGGTCATTTCCTTGGCAAAACGGAAAGGCGCAGGCAGTGACGGCGTTTCGACAGGTTCGGGTGAACGGCCGGTCCACGCCGATGCGGCCGCCCGGGAAAGAGACACAAAACGTTCCTTTAACCCGTCCATTCATCCTCCATAAGAAAAGCGTAGACGCAATTTCCAAAAAATGCAAGCGTTATCTTGCCGCTGTTTCCGACAACCGACAAAACAAAAACCGACCCCTTCCATAACGCCGGTCATCCGTTTTGATAAAACCGCCGGGTAAAAGGCCTTCTTCAGATGCCTCGATTTCCACGACAATCAGAGTCGAAGATGTCACCCAACCGTTTTGTCGCAGGGCGAACAAGGCTTTTTCCCACAACTCCTCGCGATACGGAGCGTCCAGAAAAATCACGTCGGCTGGTTCGGTCGTCAACGGCGGCTGCAACGCGCTGACGGCGGACACCTGAAGACCGTTTAATCCGGCTGTATTCTGCCGAATGACTTTTAATGCTTCGGGATGATTTTCTATCAACCGGACTTTGCGTGCACCGCGGGAAAGAGCCTCTATTCCCACAGCACCCGTCCCGGCGAACACGTCCAAAAAAGAAACTTGCGCCCAGGTGCGGCCTTCTTTCAACAACAATGCACTTAAAATATTAAACAAAGCTTCCCGCGCTCGATCGGACGTCGGCCGCGTTTTGGGATCCAGCGGACCCATTAGTTTTTTTCCGCGCAGTCGACCTCCCACTATGCGCATGGTAATTGCTCTTTAATCACTTTGCGCGGCACTTCACGCGTTTGACCTTCCGGCAGGGAACCCAGCTGAAACGGTCCGTAGGCCACTCGAATCAATCGGCTGACTTTTAACCCGAAAAAGCCCATGATTTTTCGGATCTCACGGTTTTTCCCTTCCGTCAGGGTTATGGCGATCCATTGATTTTTACCACCGCTTTGCTTTGGTTCAATCTCGACTTGAGCGGGGGCATAACGAACACCGTCGATGATAAGGCCTTTGGCGATCCGTGCCGCGATCTCGGGAGAAACCGTGCCATGCACCCGCACACGATATTTACGTTTCCATCCGTGCGACGGATGTTCCAACCGCCGTGCCAATTCACCCGACGTCGTCAAAAGCAGCAACCCTTCAGAGTTTAAATCCAACCGCCCTACCGACACGACCCGCGGAAAATAAGCCGGCAATCGTTCAAACACTGTCGGTCGACCTTCGGGATCGTGGTGTGTTGTCACCAACCCCGCCGGTTTATGATAGCACCATAACCGAACCTCTTGCGGTTTTGCCAACGGTTGACCGTCCACTTCAATCACATCATCGTCCGATACCACGCATGCCGGCGTCAAAAGCTTTTGCCCGTTGACGACGACACGTCCGTCCGCAATCCATTTTTCGGCCTCTCGGCGAGAACATAATCCGGCCGCTGCCATCCTTTTTGCAATTCGTTCTTTTTCTTTTTCCATGATTATGCTACTATACTGCCAGGAACAACGGAAAGGAAGCAAAAAATGAATGAAGACATTGTTAATCTTGCATTAACGCTGGCCAAAGAAGCTTTCGATGCGGGCGAAACACCGGTCGGCGCCGTTATTTTTAATACTGAAACAGACGAAATCCTGACCTGTGCCCGCAATGAGGTCGTCTCAGGCAACGATCCCACCGCACATGCGGAAGTCATCGCCGTGCGTAAAGCCGGTAAACTGTTGGAAAAATACAACCTCAGCGGTTTTTCCATTTTTTCAACCCTGGAACCCTGCGCCATGTGCGCCTGTGCGATTTCTTGGGCACAGCTGGACAAAGTCTACTTTGGTGCTTATGACCCTAAATCCGGCGCCGTCGAGCACGGACCTCGGCTGTATGACTGTTCCACCTGCCATCATAAACCCGAAGTTGTCGGCGGTCTGCACGAAAAAGAATGCCAAAAGCTCTTGAAAGATTTTTATAAGGAACTGCGACAAAAATGACGCCGGAAGAAACACCGCTTTTCACCGTTTCCCAGATTTCCACTACCTTGAAAGACGTTGTGGAAACCGCTTTTGCACACGTGCGCGTCAAAGGCGAAGTATCGGGCGTGAAAAAAGCGGCGTCGGGACATATTTACTTTTCACTCAAAGACGAACAATCTGTCTTGAACGCCATCTGCTGGCGTGGATGCTCTCGTGAAACCGGCAATGCGTTAACGGACGGATTGGAGGTTATTTGCACGGGACATTTATCAACCTATCCCGGCCGCTCCAATTATCAAATGATTGTGGAAACGGCTGAAGCCGCCGGTGAAGGGGCTTTGTTAAAACTGTTGGAAGAACGCCGCCGTAAACTGGCGGCCGAGGGGTTGTTTGACGCTTCTCGCAAAAAGAAAATCCCGTTTTTGCCTGAAACCATCGGCGTCGTCACTTCGCCAACCGGTGCCGTGATTCGGGATATCATGCATCGAATCCGCGATCGTTTCGGGCGCCAGGTTTATCTGTGGCCCGTTTTGGTCCAAGGAGAAGGCGCAGCCCAACAAATCGCAACCGCTATTCAAGGTTTTAACAACATTCCGATCGAAGGGCTTACCACGCCGAACGGCTTTATTCCCAGACCGGACGTTTTGATTGTCGCTCGCGGCGGCGGCAGCTTGGAAGACTTATGGCCTTTTAATGAAGAAATCGTCGTGCGCGCCGCTGCAGCCAGCCAAATCCCCCTCATTTCCGCCGTTGGACATGAAACAGACACAACTTTAATCGATTATGTTGCCGATTTAAGAGCACCTACGCCCACAGGAGCCGCCGAAAAAGCCGTACCCGTTCGTGCCGAAATAAAAGCCGCCTTGGACGGAACGAAAGGACGCTTAAAAGATGCTTTACTACGACTGGTGCTGGAAAAAAGAGTGCGAATGGAAGGATTAGTCCGCGGCTTGCCGAATTTGGCAGACTTGACACACCTGTATACCCAGCGGCTGGATGATAAAACCGAACAACTGACACAGACCTGGAACGCCTTTATCCGGCGACAGACCGATCGATTTGCCTTGGCCGCGCGATTGTTGGAAGCAAACAGCTATGAACGCACACTGGATAAAGGTTTCGCTTTGGTGGCAGATACCGCCGGCGGATTGATCACCTCGGCCGCCACCGCACAAACAAAAGCCGCGTTGACGCTGACGTTCAAAGACGGCCGCCTCACCGTTGCTCCCAAACGTCCCAAAACGTCTCCTCTCAGCATCGAACAAGGCGATTTGTTCTCGAAATAAAAAAGACCATTCAAACGCGCCCATCACACAAGCAGCTTATCGCTTATCAAAACAGATCCCTTAGAAACCAATGCGAATGAAACTTTTTTATCATAAAAAGGGGCATGTTTTAAATTGCTAATTTATTTTAAGAAAAACGCGCTTGTTTAAATAAAGAGACGCTTAAATATGAAAGAAGGCCGCCCGCGCGCCGCGAAAATTTCGCGGGCGGCCCATCAAAATGTTTAAGTTGGATAGGGGGGCGTAAAAAAATCCGTTTGTTCCAAGCCCGCCCCCTGGTTTTCAAAGGACGCGCAAAGGGCGGGATACTGTTTATAATTTCCACATTACAGTTCATATCTCTTCATCCCTAGAAAAAGGGCCTTTTTGCCGCCCCCAACCCCAATTCAAAAAGGCCCTTTTTCGCTATGAATTTGACTATCTATCTTAAAACAAGCCCGCCCCCTGATTTTCAGGGGGGCGCAAGGGGCGGGCTTTAACAAACACCACTTCAACACAAATTTTCTTATCAAAAAAATAATGATAGACAAATAAACTACAAATCCGCTATCATACTTTCAGAACACATGAAAGGAGTTTAATCATGTTCACTTTAACCAAATTGACCCCCCCCCCCCCCCCCTCCCCCCCTTCTTTTTAACACCTCTCCCTCTTTTTCTTTCCCCCCTCCCCCCCTAACAACCCAAAAAAAAAAACACAC
>CALXUB010000037.1 GCA_944391565.1 uncultured Alphaproteobacteria bacterium
TTCTCTCTCCCCGCTCAAGCTAAAATCATTCAAAGAAAAATGCACATGGTCTGCCAAGAACATGAGTCTGCTTATTGGGACGGATCTAAAGGTGTCTGCTGCGACGGAACTGTCTATCAACCAGACATTGAAGACACTTCTTATGCCTGTTGCCCAACTGGAAAAGAAGTCTCTATTGTCCAAGGTAAAGAAAACCTCAATTATTGTTGCTCAGAAGGGCAAAAGGCTTATTGGAACGGGTCTTCCGCCCAGTGCTGTGCGACCGCAACGCATCAAATCGTCACCAACTACATCAACGGCGTCGAAGATGCAGGATATGCCTGCTGTGAGGTTAAAGAGGGTTATTCAAAAACAATAGAAATGGACGGTTACCTTTACAGCTACGGTGAGAATGGTTGGACGGTTGTCGGTGCCATCAATGGCTCTTGTTGCGGGGGATATTCATCCTATTCATCAGATGTTCAAGTTATTACTTATATAGAAAATGCCTCTTATGATAATTTTTCTCGTTCTTTTTCAATCAACCAAAATGGTGAATATTATTGTGCGATTTCCTCACAAGGCACGCATAATACAATCTATCGTTTAGGTCAAGAAACAAAAGAAGACTCATTTCCTACGAGCGCCTATTATGTTGGTTCCAATAAGTATTGTGAATACAACCATGAAACGAACCCATGGCTTTGGTGCTGCACAGCCGAAAAAGGAAATCCCGGTAATTCCAGCAATACAAGAGTATGTGACTATGAAGAAGCATAGCTGAGACATTTGCTGTCACAAATATGTTTTAAAGACGAACTTCCGCCCCTTTTTTATCAGCGGAAACGACAAAAAAAGCCCCAAAAACGGGGCTTTTTACGGAATGTTCAAAAATTAGCCTTTGACGACAATATTGGAAGCTGAACTTCTGCCATTTTCATCTGTTTTAACTTCGAACTCGACTTCTTGGTTTTCCTGCAAGCCGCGCAGACCGGAAGCATGCACCGCAGAGATATGAACGAAAATATCTTTATCTTCGCCCTCGGGGGTAATGAACCCGTATCCTTTTTTGAAGTTAAACCATTTTACTTTACCGACAGCCATTTTAATCTCCTTAAAAAATAAATAAACTAAAGTCAAAGGCTGGTAAAAGCCCCGGACACTTCTACTATAACTCAAGCAAAAGAAGAATCAACACATTTTTGTTTTTTGCATAAAGTGTTGCGTTTTTTTTTGAAATCCTCTATAGTAAAGTCCGAAAAGAAGGGAAAAAATGACGACGGAATCCAAAGAAGAACAAATTCAAAATTCAAAACTGGCGGATGCTTTGTCCGAACGGTATTTGGCTTATGCAATGTCGACGATTGTGTCACGGTCGCTGCCGGATGTGCGGGACGGGTTAAAGCCGGTGCATCGGCGGTTGTTGTTTGCAATGCGGCATTTAAAATTGGATCCGAAATCAGGATTTAAAAAGTGCGCTCGTGTGGTCGGCGATGTGATCGGTAAGTATCATCCGCACGGAGATGTGGCCGTTTATGACGCCATGGTGCGCTTGGCTCAGGATTTTGCCGTCCGTTATCCGTTGGTGGAAGGACAAGGCAATTTCGGTAATATTGACGGAGACAGAGCCGCCGCCATGCGTTATACCGAGGCTCGTTTAACCGAAATGGCAATGGCCCTGATGGAAGGATTGGATGACAACGCCGTGGATTTCGGCCCCACCTATGACGGATCGGAAGATGAACCGTTGGTAATGCCGGCTGCTTTTCCGAATTTATTGGCTAACGGATCGTCGGGGATTGCCGTCGGGATGGCTACCAACATTCCGCCGCACAACATCGGCGAGGTTTGCGATGCTTTGTCTTATTTGATCAAACACCCGGATGCCGAAACCGCGAAATTGCTGGATTTTGTGCAAGGACCTGATTTCCCGACCGGTGGCATATTGGTGGAAAACCGCGATACGATTATCAAAGCTTATGAAAAAGGCCGCGGTTCTTTCCGAATTCGGGCCAAATGGGAAAAAGAACTGCTCAGTCACGGACAATATCAGATTGTTGTCACCGAAATTCCTTACGGTGTGCCAAAAGCGGATTTAATCGCACGGATTGCCAAGCTGTTGCTGGATAAAAAATTGCCGCTGTTGGCGGATGTGCGCGATGAATCAACCGAAGATGTGCGCATTGTGTTGGAACCCAAAAACCGGCTGGTTGAAGCGGAATTTTTAATGGAACATCTGTTCCAAAACACGGATTTGCAAGCGTCATTTCATTTGAACATGAATGTGCTGGACGCGGACTCGACGCCGAAAGTCATGAGCTTGAAACAGGTTTTATCAGCCTTTTTAGCGCACCGGATGCAGGTGTTGACACGCATGTCACGCTATCGGTTGGACAAAATCATGCATCGCATGGAAGTGCTTCAAGGCTTTTTGACGGCTTATCTGAACTTGGACCGCGTGATTGAAATCATCCGCGGCGAAGATGAGCCTAAACCGGTGTTGATGCAGGAATTTCATCTTTCCGACGTGCAAGTCGAAGCTATTTTAAATATGAAGCTGCGTTCTTTGCGCAAGCTGGAGGAAATGCAGATACGCGATGAATACAACGCACTGGATACCGAACGCAAAGGGTTGGAGGCGTTGCTGTCGGATGAGGCTTTGCGCTGGACGCGCATCAGTGAACAAATTGCGGAGATCAAAAAACGCTTCGGACAGAAAACCAAAATCGGCGCGCGTAAAACAATTATCGCAGATGCTCCGCAGGCTGTGGATGTCCCGATCGAAGCGATGATAGAAAAAGAACCTATCACGATCGTTTTATCCGAAAAAGGCTGGATACGCGCATTAAAAGGCCATGTAGGCGTTCAAGACGTGAAATTCAAAGAAGGCGATGCTTTGCAGTTGTCTGTTCAGGCGCAAACGACGGATAAGATTTTGTTATTTGGCTCAAACGGCCGGTTTTACACGATGATGGGAGACAAAGTTCCGGGGGGACGCGGGTTCGGTGAACCGGTGCGGCTTCAAATTGATTTGCCCGAAAATGAGGAAATCGTCGATATGATTGTTTGTCAACCCGAAGCGGATTTACTGGTGGTTTCTGCAAAAGGGAAAGGATTCTACATCAAACAAAAAGACGCGATTGCGCAAACTCGGTCCGGAAAAATCATCCTTAATTTGGGAAAAGGCGACAAGGCAAAGTTTTGCCTGCCCGTCACCGGAGACAGTGTGGCAATCATCGGTCAAAACCGCAAGCTGTTGATCTTTAAAGCCGATGAAATCCCGTTTATGACTCGGGGACAAGGCGTGATTTTGCAAAAATACCAAGGCGGCGGCGTTTCAGACATTGAATTCTTTAATTTTGCCGAAGGCATGCCTTTTGCTTTTGGCAACGGCATCCGCGTGGAACGGGATTTAAGTCCGTGGTTGGGCAAACGTGCTTTGGTCGGAAAACTGCCTCCTGTCGGCTTCCCGCGCAGCAATAAGTTTAAATAGCTTTTTCTGAAAAACGATGGAATTCTTCGTGAGAAAAAGGGCCATTTAAAATGATGGAGTTGTTAATTTATTAAATAAAGGGAGATTAAATATTAAGAAAGGCCGCCTGTGAAAATCTTTGCGGCGCGGACAGCTTATCAATCAAAAGCGCGCTTCCTGCCCGCGCCCATGAAAAACCTGGAAGCGCGCTTTAACACAAGAAAATTGATAAGAAAAGTTAAAATAATTCATCCCTCACTTGGGCTTTTTTAACTTGGGATGTCATCTTAACCCGCTGGGTGTCTTTTTCGAAAAATAAAAAGCTTTCTTTTGATCAAAAAGGGCCTTTTTGCCGCCCCCGAACTCAATCCAAAAAGGCCATTTTTAAAGGATGGAATTGTTAATTTATCAAATAAAACTGCAACACAGGCCGCCCGCGCGCCGCAAAGATTTCCGCGGGCGGCCTTTCAAAATGCTTAAGTTGGATAGGGGGGGCGTAAAAAAATCCGTTTGTTCCAAGCCCGCCCCCTGGTTTTCAAAGGACGCGCAAAGGGCGGGATACTGTTTATAATTTCCACATTGCAGTTCATATCTCTTTATCCCTAGAAAAAGGCCCTTTTTCGCTATGAATTTGACTATTTATCTTAAAACAAGCCCGCCCCCTGAAAT